>UQLH01000043.1:0-2839 GCA_900541805.1 uncultured Collinsella sp. | reverse complement strand
TCGACTAGTCGTCGGCAGCGTCAGATGTGTATAAGAGACAGGGGAGGGCGGGATTACCTTCCCTCAACGCGACCCTGCGGAGCCGTGAGCGGGGAGGGAAGGTAATCCCGCCCTCCCGGCCCAGCTCATGCCAGCGCCACGCGCTAGTAGTTCACCACCTGCTCCTCAAAGTACGCCTTCGGGTGGTTACACACCGGGCACACCTCAGGCGCCTCGGCACCAACGTGCAGGTGCCCGCAGTTCAGGCACTTCCATACCTTCACGCCCTCACGCTCAAACACCTCGCCCGACTCGATGCGCTCGACGAGTTTGTTGTAGCGCTCCTCGTGGGCCTTCTCGACGGCGGCGACACCACGGAACTTCTCGGCGATCTCGGCAAAGCCCTCCTCCTCGGCGGTCTTGGCGAACTCGTCGTACATCGTGGTCCACTCGTAGTTCTCGCCCGCGGCGGCGTCGCGCAGGTTGTCCAGAGTGCCCGGAACGGCGCCGTCGTGCAGATACTTAAACCACAGCTTGGCGTGCTCGGACTCGTTGCCCGCCGTCTCGGCAAAGATATTCGAAATCTGAACGTAGCCATCCTTCTTGGCCTTAGATGCGTAGTAGCGATACTTGGTGTGTGCCTGGGACTCACCGGCAAAAGCGGTCTCGAGGTTCTTCTTGGTTTGGGAATTCTCAAAATCCATAGGTGTACTTCCCTTCAACACGTGCCGCCCATAGGCTTTGAGCGACCTTGTCTTTAGGATGCCCTCAAGCCGCGAATTTAAACCTTACAATCCCGTTCTTCAGATTTGAGCGGGCTACACACTCAACCAACGATCGTCCTCGGCTCGGCAAAAGCCCTCGCGCTCCAGGTCAGCTAGAATGCCCGCGATCAAGTCGCACTCGACCGGCCCGCGACCGGCTGCCGCTTCCATCTCGTTAACGCCCACCACGGCATCAGCAAGCGTAATCCCCGCCGGCTGCCCATCGCGCGCTGCCAACAACATACGCACGATATGCGCGCGCTTTTGGCGGCGCGAGCCCTCAAACTTGGACTGACGACTATAGCCCGCCGACCGCCTGGACGGATTGGGCAGTGTCTTTTTAAGATACGCGCCGTAATCCAGCAATGCGTAATACCACGCGCGCGGCGTGTCGGCATCGTCTTGAGGCGCGGCAAAGGGCGCGATCTCGTCCGCCGCCGCACCGGGGACCGCCGGACAGGCAGCTTGGATCAGCGGCACCAGTTCGCGATCGGGAACAGCCGGTACATCGGGAAAGAAGTGATGCAGAAAGACCGTGCGCACATTGGTCTCCAGATACACGCCCGGAAGATCAAACGCAAACGACCGGATACCCTGCGCCGTTGCCGGGCCAATACCAGGCAGAGCGACCAAGTCACGCGTCTCGTGTGGAAACTCCCCGTCCCAGTCCTCTACAACGCGCTGAGCGGCCCCGTGAAGCGCCAGAGCGCGTCGGTTGTAGCCCATCCCCTGCCAAGCGTCCAAAACATCGGAAGGCGCGGCCTGGGCAAGCGCCTGCACGGTCGGAAAACGATCGAGCCACACCGGCATGCGCGCCTCCACACGCGGCACCTGCGTTTGCTGCAGCATGACCTCAGAAAGCCAAATGATGTACGGATCGCGTGTGCGGCGCCACGGAAGGTCGCGATAACGCAGGACCCCTTCCGAACGAATCATCGAACGAAAGGGGTCCTGAATCATGGCTATGCTCCTTATGCGGCGCTATTCCTCCCGGTAAGCGCACGCGCAGGTGGCGTACTCGGGAAACGCTTCGCGGTCGGCGAACTTGGGATCGACGGCCGGGAACTGGCGGTGAGCGACGATGTCGCCGAGCGAAACGGAATCGAGGTAGTCGCGCATCAACGCCTGAGCTCCGGCCCACAGGGGATGATAGCAGCACGCGCCCATGCGCGCACAGTCACCATCGGGCGCGGTGCAATCGTTCATAACCATAGGACCCTGAACGGCCTCGACGACCTGGCGGATAGTGACGTCGTCCGGACTGACCTTGAGACGCATGCCACCGTGGACGCCACGCAGGCTCTCCACAATACCGGCCTGGACCAAACCGTGCTGAATCGAGCGGGCAAACGAATACGGGACATTGACCTCTTCGGCAGCGGTGCGAACAGAAAGCAAGCACTCCGGATCCTCGGCAAGCATCGCCAGCATACGAAGGGCGTAATCAGTCTTCCTCGATATGTCCATTTTTCCCCTTTCAAGGAATACGAACAGCTCGAACGAGCTCCGGGGCCGAGCTTGTGTCGAGACGCTAAATGACTGCCAGGACATCCAAATGGTAAATCGGATATCCACTGAGTGCCGCGCTTGGAGCGAAATGCATCAGATGCGGCGCACAGTGCAATTTAGTATAACCTAACCCCCTGTCTCGTAGAACAGGTGTTGCGCAACAAAGCTGTTGTTCAGACAGATATATTTATTAGATTTTACTTGCGTTCCCGAAGGCGCGGGGATTCTGGGCGAAGATGTACCAGGGCGATCGTTCTATCGAAACAAAGTGCATCAAACGCAAAAAGCCACGTCCGAAGACGTGGCTTTAATTGCGTTGGCGGGAAGTACGGGGCTCGAACCCGCGACCTCCGACGTGACAGGCCGGCGCTCTAACCAAACTGAGCTAACTCCCCAGGCAGACGTTCGCGTTTGTTTCCGCTCGCGTGCGCTGCGGGGATTAGTATACACAGAAGTCTGTCTGGCGCGCAACAACTTTTTTGAAAAATTTTTTGGGGCCATCCGGGAGGGCTTCCGGGGCTGAGGGCGGGGGTTAAGTTTGCTGCTCTACAGTCCTGCGCAAGACGGAAAGCACATTAAGTGCTTTC
>UQLH01000042.1:0-3286 GCA_900541805.1 uncultured Collinsella sp. | reverse complement strand
GTCATATCCATTTTAAAAGAGCCTGCTGTCGCGATTTGGCTGTCGCATAATGCAAGGCCATTGCGGTATCGAGCTATGGAAAGACACCTGCGGAATTGTCCTACCGATAAGCGGACAAGCCTCCAGCTGGTGCCTTCGCCGTGGTAAGGTAAGCCGAATTGTTTCCAGGCTGTTTCGGGGGAGTGGAATGAGCAAAGAGTGTGTCGAGCAGGTCGAAGGCGCAGGGGCTTCGGTGCCGATGACCGATATATCGAACATTGATGTGCCCGAGGGCACCGACGAGCTCAGCCGCAACACCCGTCGCGCCTGGCGCGAGCGCCTTAACGATGCGTCGTCGCGCAAGATGATCACGGGCGTCTTGGCTACGCTGGTGGGCGGTTCGTTTTGGGGCTTCTCGGGCACCAGCGCGAGCTTTCTGTTCGATACCTACCACGTCGACACCTTGTGGCTTATGAGCGTGCGTCAGATTCTCGCCGGTCTACTCTTTATGGCCGTGGTTGTTACGCGCGACCGCGAGCGCCTGGTCAAGCTTTGGACGACGCCCGCCGATCGCAAGCAGCTGCTGCTCTTTACCGCCTTTGGCCTGCTGTTCAACCAGTTTTGCTATCTTTCGGCCGTGCGCCTGACGAACGCCGGAACCGCGACGGTGCTCCAGTGCCTGCAGCTCGTTATCATCATGGGCTACACCTGCGTGATCGATCGCCGCATGCCGCGTACTCGCGAAGTCATCGGCATTGGCCTGGCTCTGGGTGGAACCTTTTTAATCGCCACCGGCGGCGACCCCACCAGCCTGAATATTTCGCCGCTTGGCCTGGCAGCAGGTCTTATGTGTGCGGTCAGCGCCGCGTGTATGGCGGTGATTCCCGCCAAGATCCTGCCCGAATACGGCAGCCCCATCGTCACGGGTTCGGCAATGCTCACGGCGGGCGTGGTCTCGTGCGTCTTCGTGCAGCCCTGGGCGCATATGCCGGCGCTCGACGCTGCCGGCGTCGAGGCGCTCGCGGTGTTCGTGGTTATCGGCTCGTTTTTTGCTTACATGCTCTATATGCAGGGCGTTAAGGACATCGGCTCGGTGCGTGCGAGCCTCATCGGAACTGTGGAGCCGGTTTCGGCGACCATCACCAGCGCCGTTATGCTGGGCACGGTGTTTTTGCCGACCGACCTTATCGGCTTTGCCATGATCATCGTGATGATGTTCCTCACGGTGTAGTTGACGCCGCCGCCAAGACAGAAAAGGTGTTGTGCCGCATTTTCGCCAATTGATGTCCGTGTCTGGAGTTTAGCTGTCGATGCTCAAAATGCCATAAACTAGTAACGTTATGGACTTTTTCATTGCGACTCAATTGCGAGGATTTCTTTATGGCTGGTAATCACTTTAAGGGCAGCGATAGCGGCCGTCCTGCAGTTCCGCCGCGTCCGAACGGGGCTGGTAAGGCCGGCACGCCGGGCGGCGCTGGACAGGGCGGTTCCGGTAAGCGCGTGTCCCCGGGCGAGACGGCGATGTTTACCGCTCTGTACGAGCAGTCTCAAAAGGCAAAAAAGACCGGCCGTGCAAGAGGGAATGTCTTTGCGGGCGGTGCAACCTCCGCGTCGCAGCCGAGCGGGGCTCCTTCGGTACCTGCGAACAACGCAGGTGCTGCCAACGCCGCGAATGCCGCCGGCAACGTTAATGCCGGCAAGGCCGACAACAATACTCCCTCTGCCGGTGGCGCGGGGCTTACGGGTAACCTTGGCACGATTTACACCGGCGCCTCCGAGACTGGCACGTTCGCCCGCCTGGATGATAGCGGTGCCGAGTTTGCGGGCTCGGGTTCCAAGGAAGATTATTACGATTTTGGCTTGAACTACGGTAGCGACGCTTCGTCGAGTTCGACCTCTGACGGTCTGGTCCGTCATCGCCATCGCAAGGGCGAGCGCAAAAAGCGTCACACTGGCGCCATTATTGCCGCTGTGGTCGTGGTGCTTCTCGTTGCGCTTGGCGCAAGCGGCTTTATGCTGCTTAACTCGGCAAAGACCGTAAAGAGCGAAGCGAAGGAGGCTGTCGAGATTGTCGGTGGCCTTAAGGACAAGGTCACGTCGGGCGATTTTTCGACGCTGCCTGACGACGCGAAGAAGATCGATGAGCTCTGCGACAGCATGAAGGCGGAGACTTCGAGCCCGCTGTGGACGGCGGCTTCGTTTATCCCGGTGTATGGCAGTGACATCAACGCAGCCCGCACCATGATTGATGCCCTGTCCGATGTCTCGAGCAACGCGCTGGTTCCCATGGCCGACAACCTTTCGCAGGCCACGCCCGGCAAGCTGTTCCAGGACGGCATGATTAACGTGTCCGCGCTGCAGGCGGTCGCCGATTCGCTTTCCAGCAGCTCGAAGGTGTTCAAGAGCGCCAACGAGAAGGTCCAGGGCATTGGCGATACTCATATTTCCCAGGTGACCGAGCTGGTCGATAAGGCCAAGGACGGCTTTGCCACCCTCAACGGCGCGGTTGACGCGGCGGAGAAGGTCGCCCCCGTCCTTCCCCAGATGCTCGGCGCCAACGGCCAGACGCGTCATTATCTTGTGCTCGCGATGAGCAATGTCGAGATCCGCGCCTGCGGCGGTTTCCCCGGTTCTCGCGGCGTGATGTCGGTGACTGACGGTAAGCTCGAACTGGGCGATTTTGTCAAAGTCGACATGATGAAAGAGCCTTTGAGCCCGCTTCCCATCACCGATGAAGAGGCAAACTTGTTCACGACCGGATGGGGCCTGACCGGATTCAACACGCTCGGATACACGATGGGCGACGTTACGATGACGCCCGATTATCCGCGTGCGGCTCAGCTTGCCAGCGATATGCAGAAGGCCATTGTCGGAGATGACATCGACGGCGTATTTGCAGTCGATCCGGTATTTTTGCAGTATATGCTCGGCGTTGTAGGCGGCACACAGCTTCCTGACGGCACCGTCGTTGATGGAAGTAACGCCGCAAAGGTGCTGCTGCACGATATTTATTGGAATTACCCGGTAGAGGAACAGGACGCCATTTTTGCGGCGGTTGCCGGATCAGCTTTTAACAAGATCGTGGACGAACTGGGCTCCAGCGATATTACTAAGATTGCTGCCGCCATCGAAAAGGGCGCTTCCGAGGGTCGCATCCTCATGTATTCGAGAAATGATGACGAGGAAAAGGCCGCGAAGGCTCTTGGAATATCGGGCGCTCTCCAAACCGATACGTCGGAGGCTCCGATCTTGGGCGTCTATGTGAACAACTACAGCTATTCAAAGATGGATTGGTTCCTCGATAAGC
>UQLH01000041.1:0-4981 GCA_900541805.1 uncultured Collinsella sp. | reverse complement strand
CACCAAGACCCCGAACCGTTCCCCGGCTTAACAACAAACCCGGCTTAATCCGAGTTAAACCGATGTCGGTTTAACAGTGACCATGGCACGCAGTACATCAGCACGGTGTACACCACCGGGGTTATGGAATATGGGATGCTGCCGTCGACCGGCACCGTCGGCGACCCGTACGACAACGCCATGGCCGAAAGCGCCGACGGCGCGTACAAGACCGAGCTGGTATGGCGGCGCAAACCCTTCACGGATCTGAAGGACCTGGAATTGGCGACGTTCCGGTGGGTCTCGTGGCGGAACTCGAAGCGCCTGCACCAGTCCCTGGGCTACAGGACACCCGAAGCGGTGGAAACCGAGTATTATCAACATCAAGCGGCACAAGCCGCCTCACTATAAGGACGGAACGTTGATAATGGTTATGCCGGTTTAGCTGACCGGCGATAATGAAGGATGATGGACGGTGCGGTGACCCCGGGCGGAACTGACGATTCCTTGGAACCTGTCCTGTTTTTGATTTGTCCCGCGCCGTCCACCGACCCGATGGCCATGGAACATGACCTCATAGGAGCGTGGTTGCTCCATCGGTTCCCAGCAAGACCATGGTAGCGTGCCCCGTCAACGTTCTGTCTGTGCCGGAAGCCATCGGCAACGGCATCGCGACAAACGCATGAAAGGACCGACGATGAAGTCGACTATACCAACGATCCTCGCCGGAGTGGATACGCATTCAACAACCCACACACTGGCCCTGCTCGACGAACACGGGCGGGTGACCGACACCGAGACCTTCAATGCGGACCCGAAGGGCTACGAACGGCTGATCGCCATGATAGGTGACCCGGCCCTGTGCCTGGGCGTGGGCGTCGAGGGCACCAACTCGTACGGTGCCGCGCTCTCGCGCAGGCTCGCCGCAGCCGGCTACACCGTGCACGAGGTGCTGCGGCCGAAACGCAGCGTGCGCCGCAGCGACGGCAAGTCCGATCCCATCGACGCCATAGCCGCCGCCAGAAGCGTGCTCGCCGGCGATGGGATCAGCACGCCCAAGGCATCCGACGGTTGGTGCGAGGCGTTGCGCCACCTGATCGCTGCACGCGAGCAGCTCGTCACCTCCATGACGGCCATATCGAACTGTCTTGCCGGGTTGCTCACCACCGCTCCGGAAGGAATCAGGGAGAGGTACCGGTCGCTGCCGTCCAAGAGACGGATCGGCAAGCTCGCGGCCTGCCGTCCCTCCGGTGGCATCGTCGAGCGGAACGTGCTCTCATCGCTGAAGACGCTGGCGTCGTCATGGCGCGAACTGCACGACAGGGCCGATGTGCTGGAGTGCCGCATGCGCCAGATTCTGGAAGAGAACGCGCGTCCCCTGCTCGACGTGTACTGCATGGGCACCATGTCGGCGGCCCAACTGGCCGTCATCGGCGGCGACAACCCGGAACGAATCCGCTCCGAGGCGGCGTTCGCCAAGCTCTGCGGCGCCTGCCCGCTGCCTGCATCCAGCGGCAAGACCAACCGGCACCGGTTGAACAGATCCGGTAACCGTCAGGGCAACCGGGCCCTGTATAACGTCGCCCTGGTGCGCATGAGCCACCACCAACCCACCAAGGACTACGTGGTAAGGAAAACCAAGGAGGGAAAGGGCAAACTCGAGATCATGCGGTGTCTCAAGCGCTACATCGCCCGCGAGGCCTACCGGGCGCTCATCGCGATCCGCAACGGCGAAGCCGGACGCGAACCCGCCGTCGAACGCGGGGCCAGGCTGAGGGAAGTGCGCGTCTCGCTCGGCAAAACCCAGCAACAGGTCGGCGACGCGTTGGGCGTGCCGTCCAGCCGCGTCAGCGAGATCGAACGTGGGGTTCGGGATCTGCCCGAACTCGAACGACAAATCATCGAGTGGATGGACTCAATCCTCGGGCAAAGCCAACACTCCAACACATTTGACAATGTATAGGAGCATCAAAAAACAGGCCACTTCATACATTCTAGTGTTCAGCTGTGGACGAACGAGTATCTAGCGGATGTCTGAAAGGTGGCTGGAAGGTTAACTGGGTGACGGGCAGCAAACAGATGTGTTCAAGGTGGACAACATATGCGCGCAAGTGTTGGGCGTCATTCGCTGGTAGTGCACCAAAAAGCGCTGTCTGCATGAAGCCTTCTACAGCAGTCCCGCCATGTAGATCGGCAGTTTGACCACGTCATTTTCCACAACCAGCGGTTTCGGATGCAGCACGTATCTGGTGCCGACCTTCTTATCGAATTTTGCCTTGAATTTGTCTAACGAGACCGTGCGGTAGCGTTTCGATGACTTGACCTCGATGGGGCTGACCCTGTACTTCATTGCCGCGTTCTCGTACGGTTCGACGATGAGGAAGTCGATCTCCATGCGGTTCGACGGGTCGTCGCGATCGCTGCGCGAATAGAAGAACAGCCGGTGCCCGTTGACCCGGAGAAGCTGTGCAACGACGTTCTCCGCGAGCATGCCCTCGTTGATCTCGATGCGTTCTAGGAGGATGTCCCGGTACAGGTTGCTTCCGGTCTGTTCCGAGTCGGCCAGGGCGAGCGTAGTGAGAAGCCCTGTATCGGCGGCGTAGCATTTGACCGTCGAATGGTCCTCGCTAATGCTCAAGCCCACGCTCGGATCGGTGGAATTGAAACAGTCGTTGGTAATGAACGCATCGGAAAGCCAGAAGAAGGCGTCCTCGTAATCGCGGGTTTTCGCTTTCTCTCCCAGCGATGTGATGTTGAACTTCTTCTCCTTCTTGGAAAGCTGACCCACCAGGTTGTCGAAGATGCGCGTGATGCGTATCCGGTCGCTGCCGCCATGCTTGGAGATGTCCTGCCTGTACAGTCGGAGGATGTTCCGTTTGACGTTGTCGACTTTGCTGAGATCATGGGTCTCGACGTACTTCGACACAGCCTGGGGCATGCCTCCGACCAGCATGTATTCACGGAATAGCCGCATGGCTTTCCTGTGCAGCGAATCGGGGAGCGGCCTGCGCTTCTTGAACGAGTCCGCGATGAGCGTGGACAGTGGCTTTTCTCCCAAAGCCCAGAGGAATTCATCGAAATCCATGGGATTCAGGCGGATCGACTCCTCCTCTGATGGAATGAGGATGTCCTTGACGTTCTCGCGGATGGAGACGAGCGAGCCTGTCTCGATGTAGTCGTAACGCCCGTCAGCCACCAGCTGCTTGATGGCCTCGCGGGCCTTCGGGTACAGCTGCACCTCGTCGAAAATGATGAGGCTATCCCTCCTGTGCAGTTCCACTCCGTAGAAGGATGACAGATACATGAAGAACGCGTCGAGGTCGTTGCGCAGGTCGACGAAGTAGCCCAGCACGTCATCGGGGGCTTTCGAGAAGTCGACGAGCATATACGACGCATAGTTCCGTCGTCCGAATTCCTCCGCGATGGTGCTTTTCCCGACGCGCCGTGCGCCCTCGATGAGCAGGGCTGTGCTTCCTTGGGAAGAATCCTTCCAGGAAGCCAGTTTTTCGTACGCTTTTCGTTCGAAAGTTTCCATGTCTCACCGCCGTAGATACACCAAATCAAGGGTAATAACATGCTTAATTATACACCAAATCAAGGGTAAGCGAAGTGATATCTATACACCAAATCAAGGATAACTAAGGTGTTGTATGTACACCAAATCAAGGGTAATGTAATGGTGGTTTGCTGATCGGCTTGAATTAGATTTCTGACAGGTGGTCTTATATATGGCAGATTCTGGCGTTCGTCCGGACGTATTTCGCTTATATGTGGCAGCTCGTTTTTGTGACAGACCGGTTAGGGGGTAATTGTGTACCCTCTAACTGCGGTCTTTCTGGAATGAACTGCCATACATAGGCGAGATGCCTCCGGTCAGCCTTCCGAATCTGCCATCTATAAGCCAGTTTGTGGAATCGCTTTATGGCTATGCAACCCTGCGATGCGATTGAATATCCGCGGCAAGGCAGGACGAAGAAGACCGGTAAGACGCCGAGTTCAAGTTCAACATCTCGAAGTAAGTGTTTCTCTGGCTCCCCTCTTTGAGGGGAGCTGTCGCTACAAGCGACTGAGGAGCGGCACGGATAAGGCCTGAGAAGTCGTCTTCTCGGGCCTTTGTCATGACATTGTTCTGCAAGGACTGGCTGCTGCAGCATAATGTGTGTTTTATTATTCGGCCTTGGCGGCTTGCTGGTCAGTCCAATTGTTGACGTCGGTGACCGCCTCGTCAAGGGTTGCTTTGACGGCTTTGTAGTATTTGGAATCTACAGGTTGGCGATTTCCGCTCCGAATGGCCAGAGCGCAAGCTTGGCCATCTTGAACGATTGCAATCCGAACGGAATACCGATAATGGTGATGCAGTTGAGCACGCCGGCTCCCAGATAGCCGAGCGCCATCCACCAGCCGACCAGCACCACCCACAGGATGTTGGCCAAGGCAGAGCCGACTCCGCCGCCGTATTGCACGGTTTTGCCAAACGGCGTCAGGGTGAGTCCCGCCATCTTGAACGCTTGAATGCCGAGCGGGATGCCGATGATGGAGATGCATAGAATCAGTCCCACCAATGCCCATCCGATTGCGATGGCCAACCCGCCAAGAATGATCCACAGGATATTGCCGAGAACTCGCATGATTTGCCCCCTTTCCGATTCCGGTCGATGCCTCGCATGTCCGGCTTCACTTTTTTGCCAGACATCATGACGGAAACACGAGACGCAACCCTTGGCTCACCCCTGATTCATCCTCGGGCCGCTATTCAGGCGGAGCGTATGCGGTAAGCCCAATCCTTTTGTAAAGATTTTGTGTATTGTCGGGCATGCGTGGGTTTCACCGTCGATCTGAATGATGATAGGCTTCTCGATGTCTGCCGTACGAAGACCCATCAAGGAGATGCCATGAACCTGTATCGCTACGCGATGTTCATCGCACACGCCTGCCGTGGGTCGTTCGTCGGCAATGTTCTGTTTGCCAATCCACAAATGGCCCTATTCTCGATGCTGGTGTA
>UQLH01000040.1:0-6416 GCA_900541805.1 uncultured Collinsella sp. | reverse complement strand
GGATATCGGACACAGGGGCCGCAAGGGCCCTTACACCAACTTTCTCGACACTACCCTCATCGTCGATGTGAATCGGCATAAGGCCGGAATCCCCGTCGCGCAAGTTGATGTCGACGCGCGCGAATAACTCCAGCATGGCGGGGAAGGCCGGGTCCTTCGGCTTAGAGAACCTGTAGAACTGCGGCTTCCCGCTACTCTTTTGTCTGTTCTCGTATCCGCCCTCCCGGACAAAGTCCCAGAAGACGCGGCCGAACTCAGGTGTCAGCGCCTCCACCAGAAGGACCAGATCGAGATCTTTCGTTGCCCTGAAATTCTGCCCTGCCTCGCCGAACAGCAGGTCGCAGGCGCCGCCACCGATTAGGACATATTCGTCCTCGCGGCCCACGAAGCGTTCCCTGAACTTATCGATTCCCTTCATAATCAACCCCAAGCACTCGATTCAAGACGTACTCGATCTCGCCCGCGACGCGCGGGTCGTCCCTCACATCGTCGGGAAGGGATAGGATGGCGGAAAGCGGGTCGCCAACACACCCGGGCGCTGGCTCGGGCTCGTAGCGCAGTACCTGCACTACGCACGCGGGCTCCTCTGACTCGTCGAATCCAGCGTTACGTGCACAGGTCGCCAGCCCCAGGGCGCGCTCTTGCGCTTTGGTCGCGGTGAAAGTCGGCCAGGGGTCGTCCTGCAGCATTGAGAGCTCGCACAGCGCCGAAACTCCTCCTGGTGGAAGGTCCGCATCAGGCATGTGGGTCAGGCGATGCTCCCTTGCGACCGGGCTTGCCATGTATGGTTCCAGCCGTCGCCACAGCGCCATCTTATTCCGGTCGGGGCGTAGGACCCGTCGGCGCCCTTCGGACACGACGATCGAGGGGTCGGCAGCGGTGAGTTCGTCGAACGCGCGCGAGACGGTCATCTTTGCGACAGCGAGAACACTCGCCGCCTGAGTGACGTTGGCTCCGTCGAGTTCACCGTAGAGCGCCATGATGGCGAGACGCTGCGCCTGGGGCGAGAGCGTCTCGACGCTCACCTGCTTACGGTCGCCCGCATGGCCCTTGCCACCATTCAGCGCGACTCCCAGGAACGGCAGATACACCTGTTTGTCTATGGCTACGAAGGCGAGGCCGGCCTCAAGCATTCGCTCGACCCTGTAGCCCGTCGCGCTCTCGAGAGCGAAAGCCACGGGAATCCCCAGAGCTATCTCAAGCGTGTTGCGGTGTTTCGCCATGGTCTTCACCGTCGCACTCTCGATGGGGGAAGCCATCACGAACGGCACGCCGAAGGCGGTCCACCGCTCAAGGGAGTACAACCCCCTCAGATACAGGGGAAGCCCCGAGACGTTAACGGGCTCACGCTCGACCCTCGTATGCAGCATTTTCTCAACGAATTCCCGCATGTTTCGCCTTCTTTGTAACATGCTATTTTGAAATGTAACATTATTAATGTTACACGGCAAACTATTTAGTTACATTTATAGATGTCCTGTGAATACTTCCGTTTCAAAGCCGGCAAGAACCAAAGCGAGCGCAAGCGGCGTGTTCTTCACACTCGCCAAGACCGCCGACAGCTACGGGATTGCCATCTTGCTCTTTGAATACAGATATCGCTCTGGCGATAGTATGTTATACTATCGCCAGAGCGATACCTGTTAGGAGGCTCGCGTGGAACTGTGGCATGGTTCTCAGAAAATCATTGAGACTCCCCAGCTTGGCCTGGGGAAAGTCCATAACGACTATGGACAGGGATTCTATTGCACAGAGAGCCTCGACCTTGCAAGGGAATGGGCGTGCTCGCGTGATGCCGACGGCTTTGCGAATCGCTATGAACTCGATATAGCCGATCTCAAAATTCTCGACCTGCTATCGCCGCAATATTGCGTCCTGCATTGGATAGCGTTGCTTGTTGAGCATCGTTCTTTTCGCAAAGACACCGCCATTGCCGCGGGCGCGTGCGAATATCTCCACAATCATTTTCTACCTGACACTAGAGCTTGCGATGTGATTAGGGGATGGCGCGCGGACGACTCGTACTTTAGTTATGCCAGAGCTTTTGTGAACAATACGATTACCGTCGATCAGCTTGGTCGATCTATGAGGCTCGGCAACCTGGGAGAGCAGATTGTGCTCAAAAGCGAGCGCGCGTTTAAGAGTATTCGTTTTGCAGGATTTGAACGTGCGCCGCAAGCTCTGTATGGTCCATTGGCCAAGGAGCGAGATGAAGCGGCAAGGGCGCAATATCGGGAGCTACTTGCCGAAAATCCATTTGAGGGAATCCGTATCGTCGATATCATTCGAGAGGGGATGACGGACGATGATCCACGCCTACAGTGAGATGTATCTCGAGGATGCCATGAGAACGCTGGGCGAGGCGGTCGATTTTGCCCTCTGTGACCAAGGGCTGACTCCGGCCGAGTTGACGGCCATCCTGTCGAACGCTTTTGAGATGAAACAGTTTGAGCGCGGTGCGCCTCGCGTCGTCTGCGGCATGGCGGGTGACGAGCTCGCGCGCGATATTATCGCCCATGCGGGACTGAGCCCCGTTGAATGCAGAGAGACCTATCCGTTCGACCGTTCGCCTCAGTATTGGGCGGGCTGGGTTTTGGCCTATGCGCAATGGATGAGCAGCTTGGGCTTTAATGAGCTACTCGAAGTCGCTCCGCTCGATTGGATCATTGGCTCGTACCATCCGCTTCACGAGGCCTCCGAAGACAAATTCGCCCAGATTGTCATTGATAAATGGAACAACGCCCAGGCAGACAAAAAGGGTCTCAAGGCGGCACGAAAGTCAGCCGGACTAACGCAAAAACAGCTCGCCGCCCAATCGGGGGTTAAGCTTCGCGCCATACAACTCTACGAGCAGAACCAACTCGACCTACGCCGCGCCTCGGTCTCCTCGGCATTAGCGCTCGCAAACACCCTAAACTGCGCCATCGAAGACCTCGTCTGGCAACCGATCGCCCTGGAGTACGACTCGCGTGCTATTTCGTCTGTAAAGCTATAGAGGAGTCAGACATGCCTTGGAGCTATGTTCAACAAGATGACGGCGCTGATTGCGTTGCTCAAGAAGATCATTCAACTGCGCACGTGGCAAATTCAGCATCACCGATTTTGCTCGACGGCGCCACGTCAATCGACGAAGCTATTCGGCTGACCATTGCGGACATGCCCAACGCGCTCAGACTCTTGGAGAACTCATGATGGCGAACACGAAGCGGAGCACGCATCCGTTCGCGCCGCTCGTGCTCGACGATGCCGGTTCGCTCGAGGCCATGGCCGCGGCCGTGATGCGTCTGCACAGCACGTTGATGAAGGTCGGGCGCTGCTATACGACCGACGCCACAGGTGACCGGGCCGCTCTCGAACTCGGACGCGTCGAGTCCGTGCTTGCGGGTGCATTCTGTACGATATTCGGCCAATCGCCGGCCGATCGCTTCGCAGACATCTTTGACCAGGTCACCTACGTGGCCGAGCACATGGTCAAGGACCACATCTTTGAGGACGGCAACAAACGCACCAGCCTTGTCTTTGCGTTGTCCGTCCTAAGACTTGTCGGCGCTCCGGTCGAGCTGTCCGACAGCCCCGAGCCCAAAGACAATCAATACTATGCCTGGATCCAGGACCTCGTATCTGGAAACCGTACGACCAGTGAGCTAGCCAAAGAGCTGCGCCGCGGTTGTGTTGTAGGCTCGGGCGACCCGTCGCGCTTATAGAATCTAAGCATCCGCACGCCAGCTATTAAATGGATTGGACACCACATGGAAATCCCCAGCACCCTGTGCAGCAATGTGTACGAGTTTGCGTTTTGCCCCGAGCCCTGTTACGACCGCCTAGTCGACCTCGCCAATCCCGAGGACTGGGGTCCTAGCAACCGCATCCTCAAAAACTACCTGTCGTTTTCGTTTAGCCGCGCGGTGTTCCTGACCGAGCGTGACGCGGACCAGACCGCGCCGTCCAACCTGCCGCTAGTGTTCGACGACGACCGGTGCCTATTCAACACCGGCCTTTACACGCGCCGCTACGAGACCATCTACGGTCTGTTTGAGCCCAATACCAAGCCCGATGCGCGCCAGCGCTGGTTTTTGAAGGGTTTCTTTAAGGAAAGCGACCCCATGCTGGTCTCGTTTGAGTATCTGCCGTGCCGCGTGCGCTTTGCCGAGGATCCCTCCGAGCTGGTCTTTGACTACCGCCTGCCCATCCGCTCCAACATCGACCACATTCTGGGCGACGAGGAAAACCTGACGCGCATCCCCGCCAGCCTGATGGGGGAGGGCAACTCGCTGCTGCTGCGCCGCGCCTTTGAGGGTGCCGTCGTCGAAGCAGCCCGTCGTGCCGCCGCCAACTACACGCTCGCCGTGCCGCAGTTCTACGGCGGTCGGATCCAGCTGCTGCTGCCGCTGTGCCTGACCGGCGACAAGCCCGAGCTGGCGCTGACTATCCAGCGCGAGGACGGCTTTTACGCCGCGCGTACCTGTCTCACGCTCGACATGGCCTACAACAACGCGCGACTTATCTGCCGCCCCGAGACCTCGTGGATCAAGCGATAAAGGGTGGTTTAGCTGCTGGTTTGTCGGCTGCCCTGATTGCGGTGACGAGGTCTGCGCCCACGATTACGTCAACGATTTTAAAATCGGGGGCAAAAAGTTCTTGGTAAACCACGCGCGGCTATGATAGTATCTCTTTTGCCGAAAGGCGACGGGCGATTGGCTCAGGGGTAGAGCATATCCTTCACACGGATGGGGTCACAAGTTCGAATCTTGTATCGCCCACCATCAAAAGCGCAGGTCAGAGGTGTTAATCCTCTGGCCTTTTTCTTTTTGACACCAATGGTGACACCAAAACTGACACCAAAAACAAATCGTAGTCGTCTATGGCGCCATTTTTTATCGCATCCTTTTTGCTGACGCCATTGCCCGTTTTGTATAAAACGCATGCGTATTTTCATTGAATTCCCCCTGTGATCCGAGCACAAATGTGGAGACAGGGACCACATGCCCAGAACGCCTTCCAGCGGATATCTATCTCACGACGGTTTTCCGGAGAAACTCGTCAAGCATTTGGTTTGCTTCCGGTACTTACCCGCATGATGCCCCGGTAGATAATCGGCCATGCCCGCAATCCGCACGGTCTACGGCCGATACCAGGGGAGGCGCAAATGGACGAAATCGTCTGCGCAAACACCGCATTCCGCTACTGGCGCTGCCCACCGCAAGTACGCGATCTCTACCCGCGCCTACCCAGTCCAGAAGAAGGCTGGCGAGCTCTATCCCAAGCCCCTTTCGTAACCGACGTCCTCAAAACCCCGATTATTGCTGTTGCTTCGCCTGGTTGCTGTAATCACCACTCGGGATTGCGCTCCACTATTCGCTGGGAAGGGGTATCGGATGCCGGCACCAAAATCGACACTCATTTAGGCTTTAGTGTCACCAATCCGCTCAACACGTTATTTACTATGACACGCTTTGTTTCTCAAATAGATCTCGTGCTAGCTATGTACGAACTTTGCGGCTGGTTTTCTATTTTCGAGACGACTCCCGCTGCCGAAATGCAGTTAAAAATGGCGGTAGAGGAGAATCGCAATTCCAGCACGCAGGACCTATTCGAACTTGGGGAAGGCGAAGACGAGGTACCGTGGAAACGAGTTTACGCCCGCGCAACCGTAAAGAACCAAGATTATGAAGGCCAAACGAACAAGCATGAGGATGTAAGAGTGGTTACGAGACCCAAAGGTACTTCTCTTTGGATGAGAAAGCCGCTCATCGAACTGAGCGACCTGCATCGATTCGCCGACAAGGTCAAAGGTCAAATGTGGGGAAAGCAGTTTTATGATGCCGCTCAGCAGGTTATCGGCATTGCTGCGTCTCCGCTCGAGGTCGCGGGGGTCCTGCTTCTAAGCTGCTCTCGACGTCTAGGTGGTGCAGGATTCAGATACGTGTACCTCAACGATTTAACCCCTCTATCCGTAGCAGCCCAAAGCATCGCAGGTCATAAGGTTTGCTACGGCGATATCGTGATCGTAAACCCAATCCTAATGAAGGCATTAATTATCGAGATCCAAGGTGAAGTCATCCATGGATCAGGCGCGGTACTTGACCACGATGCAGAGCGCATAACTGCACTGCAGAGCATGGGATTCGACGTGTTCCTGGTAACCCACGATATGCTTAACGACAAAAAGCAGCTAGACGCCATAGTCAAAAGCGTCTGCAGTCGCTTAGGGATTCGATATAAAGCCAAATCCGAGGCAATGAAGTGCGCCGAGACGCGACTGCGCGCAAGTGTATTGTGCAACTGGTTGGAAATCGGAAATTAGCCGGCGACAAGGCGCTAGAACGACCTAGTTTGCCTGCTAGTGAATTAGTGACATCTTAAAACTATGCCGGATTACGGGGCTGGACCCGGACCGGCCGTCCATACCCTGAATT
>UQLH01000039.1:0-8610 GCA_900541805.1 uncultured Collinsella sp. | reverse complement strand
GGCCGCGGCGGCCCGCGCTGCATGAGCATGCCCTTCTGGCGCGAGGACCTCTAAGTCTTTCCGTTTCCGGTGCGGTCCCCCTACAACCGCACCGGCTTCGCCCGTTAAACGGGCAACACTGATACTTACGTAATTCATTTCTTCGAAAGGAATCGAACCATGGGTGTTAACCTCTCCGGCCGTAGCTTCCTCAAGCTTCTCGACCTCACCACCGAGGAGATCGAGTACCTGCTCAAGCTCTCCAAGAACTTCAAGGATATGAAGCGCGCTGGCGTTCCGCATCGCTATCTCGAGGGCAAGAACATCGTTCTGCTCTTCCAGAAGACCTCCACTCGTACCCGCTGCGCCTTCGAGGTCGGCGGCATGGACCTGGGTATGGGCGTGACCTACCTCGATCCGGGTTCGTCGCAGATGGGCAAGAAGGAGTCCATCGAGGACACCGCCCGCGTTCTCGGCCGCATGTATGACGGCATCGAGTTCCGTGGCTTTGCCCAGGACGACGTCGAGGAGCTCGCTGCTAAGTCCGGCGTGCCCGTGTGGAACGGCCTGACCACCGAGTGGCACCCCACCCAGATGCTCGCCGACATCCTGACCGTCCAGGAGAACTTCAACTACGACATCAAGGGCAAGACCCTCGTCTTCATGGGCGACTGCAAGAACAATGTCGCTCGCTCCCTCATGGTCGTCTGCTCCAAGCTCGGCATGAACTTCGTGGCCTGCGGCCCCGAGGAGTGCATGCCCGCCGACGACGTCATCGAGGCCTGCAAGCCCATCGCCGAGGCCAACGGTTGCACCATCAAGCTTACCACCGACGTCAAGGACGGCGTCACCGGTGCCGACGTTATCTACACCGACGTGTGGGTCTCCATGGGCGAGCCCGACGAGGTCTGGGCCGAGCGCATCGCTCAGCTCACCCCGTATCGTGTCACCTCCGAGGTCATGGCTATGGCCAACCCGGGTGCCATCTTCCTGCACTGCCTGCCCAGCTTCCACGACACCAACACCACCATTGGCGCCGAGAAGTGCGAGCAGTTCGGCATCACCGAGCAGGAGGTCACCGACGAGGTCTTCGAGAGCCCCGCTTCCAAGGTCTTCGACGAGGCCGAGAACCGCATGCACACCATCAAGGCTGTCATGTACGCCACGCTCAAGTAAGAGCATCTAGCATCTCGCTCGGGGTGTATTGCTGCACACCCCGAGCAGTTTTATCTGGTAATAATCTCGCATCAAGCGGCAGGCACGGCACGGAAGAGCCGCTTCTGGCGAGATCAGTAAATGATTTATGAAGGGGGGATGAGAACTATGACTGAGGCCGCTAAGAAAAAGCGCGGTATGCCTTCATCGTTCACCATTCTTCTTGCTCTGCTGGCAATTGTCGCAGTGATTACCGTTATCGTCTCCGGCACGTCCGGCGGCGCGGTTACTGCCGCCCGTCTGAGCGATTTCTGCACCGCCCCGATTAAGGGCTTCGCTGACGCTCTGCCCGTCTGCCTCTTCGTTATGATCCTGGGCGGCTTCCTCGGTATGATGACCGAGACCGGCGCCCTGGACAACGGCATCGCCGTTCTGGTGCAGAAGCTTAAGGGCAACGAGATTATGCTCATTCCCGTGCTGATGCTCATCTTCTCCCTCGGTGGTACCACCTATGGTATGTGCGAGGAGACCGTTCCCTTCTACGCCCTGCTCGCCGCTACCATGATGGCTGCTGGCTTCGACCCCATGGTCGGTGCCGCTACCGTCCTGCTCGGCGCTGGCTGCGGCTGCCTGGGCTCCACGGTTAACCCGTTCGCCGTCGGCGCTGCCGTCGACGCTCTGACCGGCGTTGGCATTGAGGTCAACCAGTCCATCATCATCGGCCTCGGTGCCGTCCTGTGGATTGTCACTACCGCTATGTCCATCTTCTTCGTGATGAACTATGCCAAGAAGGTCAAGGCTGACAAGGGTTCCACCATCCTGTCGATGCAGGAGCTCAAGGACGCCGAAGAGGCTCACGGCAAGGCTGCTTCCGAGGTCCACAAGGAGGTCAAGCTCACCGGTCGTCAGAAGGGTGTTCTGATCGCCTTCGCCTTCACCTTCGTCGTCATGATCGTCGGCTTCATTCCGCTGGCCGACCTCAACGAGGGCGTCGCCAACTTCTTCGACGCTGGCGCTGTCTACGACGCCGACGGTAACGCCGTCGTCCAGGGCTGGTCTGCCCTGATCACCGGCCTGCCCATTGGCCAGTGGTACTTCGACGAGGCTTCCACCTGGTTCTTCCTCATGGCCGTCCTGATCGGTATCATCGGTGGCCTGTCCGAGAAGCAGATCGTTAACACCTTTATCACCGGCGCTGCCGACATGATGTCCGTTGTTCTCGTCATCGCCCTCGCCCGTGGTATCTCCGTCCTCATGGCTAACACCGGCCTCGACGTCTTCGTCCTCGACGCTGCCGCCAATGCTCTGGCTGGCCTGTCCGGCGTGATCTTCGCTCCCATGAGCTTCCTGGTCTACTTCGGCCTGTCCTTCCTGATCCCCTCGACCTCTGGTATGGCTACCGTCTCCATGCCCATCATGGGACCGCTGGCTGTTAAGCTCGGCTTCTCGCCCGAGGTCATGGTCATGATCTTCTCCGCCGCCATCGGTGTCGTGAACCTGTTCACCCCGACCTCCGGCGCCATCATGGGCGGTCTCGCCCTGGCCAAGATCGAGTGGACGACCTGGCTCAAGTTTGCCCTTAAGCTCATTGTCGCTCTCTCCGTCGTCTGCGCCGTCATCCTGACCGTCGCCTGCGTGCTGATCTAAGTACCCAACGGGTACCCCACGGAAACCTTGACGATCCTGTAAAGGATCACCTGGTCATCGTCTGTCCGGTGGGGTCAACCCACCGGTAGACTCCTACCTTTAGCCCCCTTCCGTTCCGTGCGCGGGAGGGGGCGCTCTTGTGTTCCGGCGTTTTACCAAACGCCGGAACCACTCGACGCTGCAAGCCCGCCAGAGCGGCAATCTGACGTTCAATCGTCGGGCATGGCCAAAAGGCCTATGCCCTCCTCTTTCACGTCACCTTGCTCGCTCTGGCGGGCTTTCGCTGACTTTTGCTCCACCTGCGGCGCTGCCATTGTTGCTGCAGGGGGACAGCTTGCTCGCTCTGGTGCCTGTTCGCTGTCCGTTCTCTGCCCGCAACGTTTCTGCTGTTGGTGCAAAGGGGTCAGATTACTTTGCGCCAAAAGGGGAAGTTGCGGTGGAATAGTTCCTGTTTGGCCGTCTTGAGGGGTTAAACGGGAACTATTTCACCGCAACTTATCGATGGCGTGTTTGGTTGGTGCCAGTTGATTGCTTGGGCGTTGGGGAGGGTCTGCTCCGTTATAATCGCCTAGAACATTAAATGGAAACGGGACGGGAGCCATATATGCGCCAGGGTTTCGACAACGCGAAGTATATCGAGCTGCAGGCTGCTCACATTAAGGAGCGCATCTCGCAGTTTGGTGGCAAGCTCTATTTGGAGTTTGGCGGTAAGCTGTTCGATGACTATCATGCGAGCCGCGTGCTGCCGGGTTTTGAACCGGACAGCAAGTTCCGCATGCTCAAGAGCATCGCCGACGATGTCGAGGTTATCATCGCGATCAACGCGAACCACATCGAGAAAAACAAGGCTCGTGGTGACCTCGGCATTACCTATGACGAGGATGTGCTGCGCCTGGTTGACCTGTTCCGCGGCAACGGCTTTGCTGTCGCGGCTGTGGTCATCACCCAGTACGCCGGCCAGCCCGCTGCCGATGTGTTCCGCAACCGCCTGAACGCGCTCGGTATTCCCGCCAAGCTGCACTATCCCATCGAGGGGTATCCGCACGATGTCGATCTGATCGTGTCCGACGATGGCTACGGCAAGAACGAGTTTGTCGAGACCACCCGACCGCTCGTCGTGGTCACTGCCCCCGGTCCTGGCTCGGGCAAGCTTGCCACCTGCCTGTCTCAGCTCTATCACGAGCACAAGCATGGCACGGCCGCCGGCTATGCCAAGTTCGAGACCTTCCCTGTCTGGAATCTTCCTCTGACGCATCCGGTCAATATTGCCTACGAGGCCGCCACGGCTGACCTCGACGACGCCAATATCATCGATTCGTTCCACCTTGAGGCCTACAACAAGACCACGGTCAACTACAACCGCGACGTCGAGGCCTTCCCGGTAGTCCGTGCCCTGATGGAAAAGATCCTGGGCAAGAGCCCCTACCAGAGTCCTACGGACATGGGCGTCAATATGGTCGGCTTTGCCATCACCGATGACGATGCCTGCCGCGACGCTTCCAAGATGGAGATCGTCCGCCGCTACTTTACCGCGGTCGAAAATGTGCGCCGTACCGGCGTGGGCGATGAGCAAGTCGACCGTCTCAAGATTATTATGAAGAAAGCCGGCATCGATAAGAACTACTCACCGGCGCGCTCGGCGGCCCTCACCAGGGAGCAGCTGACGGGTGGTCCCGTGGGTGCCATGGTCATGCCCGATGGCTCCGTGGTGACCGGTAAGACCTCCACGCGCCTGGGCGCCGCAAGTTCGCTCATTATGAACGCCCTCAAGCATGTCTCGGGCGTCGACCTTGAGCTCGAGGTCATTAGCGATGAGGCGATCGAGCCCATCAGCAAGCTCAAGACGCATTTCCTGGGCAGTAAAAACCCGCGCCTCCACACCGACGAGACGCTTATGGCGCTGTCGATCACCTCGGCCACGAGTGAGACGGCCGCTCGCGTCCTTTCGGGCCTGGAGCAGCTGCGCGGTTGCGATGCCTTCTTTAGCGTGATTATCTCGCCGACGGACGAGACGGTACTGCGCAAACTTGGTATCAACGTGTGCTGCGAGCCCAAGTTTGAGCGCCGCGGTTTCTTCCATCGCTAAGTTTGAAGCACCGCGGTAATTGCATTGCATTTTGGCCGTATCGGGTTAGCGCCCGGTACGGCTTTTTGATCAATAAAGCGCCTATTTCGGCGAAAAATAGCTGTTTACCTGCCTAGAAACATTTTGAGCGGTATACAATAACCGTAACTGTTTCATCCTTAGCGGGATGCCGCATGATGGATATTACCTGCCATCGTGAGGTGTGTCGGTCGCGCACGGCGCGTTAGATGCTCGTGCTCGGTTTGAGGAGGCTGCTATGGCGGGCAAGGGTCGTGCGAGTGTCAACGATATGAAGCGTGTCGAGGTGCTGGTGTTGATGGAGATCGACCAGCAAACCGAAGACAATGGCGGGCCGTATGGTTTCTCGCGCAAAACGCTTGCCGAGCGCGTGGGGGTTTCGCCGTATCGTGCCCGCGCTGCAATCGATCGCTTGGATTCCGAAGGCATGATTGATGTCGTCTCGCGTTATAGCGACGACGGCGGTCAGCTTGCAAATGGCATTTGCCTCACCGAACGTGGCGAGTGGTATCTTGAGGGCGTCCGTACCGGCATGCTCGTTCAAGAAATGCTTGAGGACGAGGTTGCTGATCGATAGCAGCATGTAACCCTTGCCATAGCGACGCCGCCTGGGAAACCGGGCGGCGTTTTGTTTCAAGATTGAGAAATGCAATCGCACGCGAGAAAAATTGCGAACGGTCCGCGGCGCGAGTATTACAATGAAGACCCGTAAGATGTGTATGGACAACTTCTACGGGAAGCGCAGGTAACTCAATATGACCAAGCATGTGTTCGTAACCGGTGGCGTGGTTTCGTCCCTGGGCAAGGGTATTACCGCGGCCTCGCTGGGCCGTCTGCTCAAGTCGCGTGGCTACAAAGTAACGATGCAGAAGGCCGACCCGTATCTGAACGTCGACCCCGGTACCATGAGCCCCTTCCAGCATGGTGAGGTCTTCGTTACCGAGGATGGTTACGAGTCCGACCTGGACCTGGGTCATTACGAGCGCTTTATTGATGAGAACCTGACCCGCGATTCCAACTTTACGACCGGCGCCATCTATAAGAGCTTGATCGCCCGCGAGCGTCGCGGCGACTTTTTGGGCGGTACCGTGCAGGTGATTCCTCACGTCACCAATGCCATTAAGGACAAGTTCCGCCGCATTGAGGAGCAGACCGGCTCCGATGTAGTCATCACCGAGCTGGGCGGCACGATCGGTGACATCGAGTCCCAACCGTTTGTCGAGGCCATCCGTCAGTACCGCAAGGAGGCCGGCCCCGAGAACGTCTGCTACATCCACGTGTCGCTCGTTCCCTATATCGCCGCCGCCCACGAGGTCAAGACCAAGCCCACGCAGCATTCCGTCAAGGAGCTCCGCAGCTTTGGCATCCAGCCCGATATCATCGTGCTGCGCTCCGACCACCATATCGATGACGCTATCCGCGGAAAGATCGCAAGCTTCTGTGACGTTGACACCGATTGTGTCTTTACCAACGAGGACTGCGCGAGCATTTACGATGTTCCGCAGCTGCTTGCCGAGCAGGACTTTGACCTGCGCATTTGCGAGCGCCTGGGTCTGGACCCGCGTGAGCGCGACATGAGCGAGTGGAACGAGTTCCTGCGCAAACAGAATCACGCCAACCATCACGCCGACAAGGTGAAGATTGCCGTCGTGGGTAAGTACACGCAGCTGCCCGATGCGTACCTGTCGGTTATCGAGGCCCTGCACCATGCGGGCGTCTTCTACGATCGCCATGTGGACGTCCAGCTGGTCGACGGCGAGAGCCTCGACGAGCAGAATGTCTCCGAGGTTTTGGGCGACGCCTCGGGCATCCTGGTCCCCGGCGGCTTTGGCAAGCGCGCCCTGGAGGGCAAGATCCTCGCGGCCGAGTTTGCCCGTGAGCACAAGATTCCGTATCTGGGCATTTGCCTGGGTATGCAGGTGGCCGTGTGCGAATTTGCGCGCAACGTCGTCGGCCTTGCCGGCGCCAGCTCCTCCGAGTTCGATCCGGATGGCCCGTATAGTGTCATCGATCTGATGAGCTCGCAGGAGGACGTGACCGAGAAGGGCGGCACCATGCGCCTGGGCGCCTATCCGTGCAAGCTCGCCGCCGATACCCTCGCTCGCGAGGCATATGGCGAGGAGCTCGTCTACGAGCGTCACCGTCATCGCTTTGAGTTCAACAACGCCTTCCGCGACCAGCTCGAGGACGCCGGTTTGGTTATCTCGGGCCTGTCGCCCGACGAGCGCCTGGTCGAGATGGTCGAGCTGCCGCGCGACGTGCATCCGTGGTATGTGGCAACCCAGGCTCATCCCGAGTTCAAGAGCCGCCCGACCAACCCGCAGCCGCTGTTCCGCGAGTTCGTGCGCGCTTCGATCGGCCAGCACGAGGGTGTCGACCGTCTGCAGGTGACGCCCATGAACCTTGCTACGGACTAAGGGTGCCGTCGAATAAGGAACATACCGAAGCTACTCCCTCGTCGCTCGCCGTGGCGGCGGGGGAGTATCTCGATTACCTCGCGGTCGAGCGGGGTTTGGCGCGCAACACGATTGCGGCCTATCGTCGTGACCTGACGACGTACTGCGCCTATCTGGAGCGGGCGGGTATTGTGTCTTTTGAAGAGGTGACTCGTCAGGTCGTGGAGGGCTTTGTCGCCGACCGTCGCGATGGGGGCTATTCCGATGCCTCGGTGGAGCGTGCGCTTGCGGTCGTAAAGGGCCTGCATGCCTTTTTGGTGCGCGATGGGGCTGTGGCCCAAAATCCAACGACGGCGTTGCGCCTGCCTAAAAAGGCTGAGCGTTTGCCGGAGTATCTATCGGTGGAGGATGTCTCGGCGCTGCTCGATCAAGACTTCCCCGAGGGCGAGATGGGCTTGCGCGACCATGCCATCTTGGAAGTGCTCTACGGATGCGGTTTGCGTGTGAGCGAGTTGGTGGGGCTCGATGTGGGCGATATCCATATCGACGATGGTTTTGTGCTCGTTCGCGGTAAGGGCTCAAAGGAACGCCTGTCCCCGCTGGTGGGAAGCGCGGCGCGAGCTCTGATGCTCTATGTAACTGAGGGGCGTTCTCGCTTGGCGGCCCATGCCCGCGGAACCGAGACCTCGGCGGTCTTTTTAAATAAGAACGGCCGCCGTCTGTCGCGCCAGGGCATCCATGCCATCTGTGAGCGCTACGGGCGCCAGGTGGGGCTGGTGGGACTCCATCCCCACACGCTGCGTCACTCCTTTGCTACCCATATGCTTGCGGGCGGCGCAGACCTCCGTGTGCTACAGGAGATCTTGGGACATGCCGATATATCGACCACGCAGGTCTACACGCATGTCGATCGTACGCAACTGACCGAGGTCTATCTGGCGGCGCACCCGCTGGCGCATCGTTAACTCATCGCTGACCTGCAAATTTATAGGTATTTGGGGACGGGCCCCAGATTGCCACGGCGTGCTTTTGCGCGCGCATGGGCAATCTGGGGCCCGTCCCATTTTTCGCCACTTGGCATCACGGTGGTGGGCCGCACGTGCCTTGGGTGGGGGAGTTTGGGGGCGATGTGAACGGCATATAAAGGGACGCAAAATCGCCTCAAGGTCAACTTGAAGGTTGAGGTTGAACGGCGGGATGCCACAGGTGGCATCCCGCCGTTGCTGTAAACACAACATATTGTGTTTTCGAACATATGCTCGGGGGTGTTTTGCAACATATAGGCTGTCTCTTATACACATCTCCGAGCCCACGAGACCTCTCTACATC
>UQLH01000038.1:0-9377 GCA_900541805.1 uncultured Collinsella sp. | reverse complement strand
CGTCGGCAGCGTCAGATGTGTATAAGAGACAGAGCGGCACCAGCGACCAGGCGAAACCACCCACGAGCTGCGCGGCGAGCGGGCAGAAGATGCCCGCGAGCATGCCGAGCCGCGCCGTGAGGAAGAGCCCTGCGGGGATCATCCACGCCGCGGTCACCGTGTTGACGAGCGCGCAGAGGAGCATCGTGAGCGCGCCCGCGACCGTGAGGCCCTGCGAGGAGAACGCCGATCCCGCGAGGTAGATGCCGAAGACCACGAGGTTCGAGAGCGCGCAGAGCGCGAGGCACCAGAGCGCCTTGGCCCACCAGGCGCGCCTAAGCGGGAAGCCCAGGCCCAGAAGCCCCCGCATCCGCGTGCGCGCGTCCGCCCGCGCGACGCACGCCACCACGAGTGAGAGAGACACGGGCAGGAAGAGCGCGTACCAGTAGTTCCACGCGCTGAAGATCTGCACGCCCCGGTAGGGCATCGCGCCGAGCAGCGGCATCGGCAGCGCCATGAGCACGGCCAGGCGAACCGGTGCTGCGTGGCGCGACTTCAGGGCCTCGGCGCGCAGGCCCGCGAGCAGGCCGCCTTTCTCGCCCGTCATGCCGCCACCTCCCCGCGCGCTCGACGCCCCTCCCGGCAGACGCTCATGAAGAGTTCCTCGAGGTCCTGCCCGGGCCGAAGCGCATCCTCGTAGGCGAGGCGTCCCCCGTAGATGATGCCGATGATGTCAGCCATCTGCTGCACCTCGGAGAGGATGTGGCTCGAGACGATTACCGTCGTGCCCGCCGCCGCGAAGCCGCGGATCTGGTCGCGCAGCTCCTCGATGCCGATGGGGTCGAGGCCGTTGGTGGGCTCGTCGAGCACGAGCAGGCGTGGTCGAGCGATCAGCGCCAGCGCGAGCCCCAGGCGCTGCCGCATGCCCATCGAGAAGCGCCCGGCGCGCTTCTTCCTGGTGTCCGCGAGGTCCACGGCGGCGAGCACTTCATCTACGCGGCTCTCGGGAAGGCCCAGCAGCGTGGTGCGCACGCGCAGGTTCTCGCGCGCGGTGAGGTTGGGGTAGAGCGGCGCCTCCTCGATGAGGCTGCCGATTGCGTAGAGGTCCTCGCGGCGCCAGGCGTGCCCGGCAAAGAGGATCTCCCCGGCCGTCGGCCGCAGCATCCCGCAGATCATCTTGAGCGTTGTCGACTTGCCGGCGCCGTTGGGGCCGAGCAGCCCGTACACCTCGCCCTCGCGGATATGAAGGCTCACGTCGGCCACGGCATCCTGCGCCTGGTCACCGCGGCCGAAGCGCTTGGTGAGCCCGCGCGTCTCGAGCATGTAACCCATGGGTTCGTCCTTTCTCTTCCGGGCGCGCGGGCCGAGTCGCCGTGCCCGCGCGCCTTACCTTTCGGGTTCACCATCCATGGTGGGGCGCGTTTCTAACGAAGCCGTAACGGTCGTTGGGCTCTTTTGGCGCCAGCCCTTCTCGACCCGTACGTCACTCATGGTATGTTTATCGCGATAATAAGGACGGAGGTGCCCGCGGCACGCAATAAGTACCCGGAGGAGACAGTCGAGAAGATCAGGGGTGACGCCCGACGAGTGTTATTTTGCGAGCTAGGCGCATCGAAAGCGACCTTTCGTGGTATAAACTACTTGCCGGAAGCCGCGGCTTTCAGAGTACGGCTTACGTGTACGTTTAACCTCCGTGGGCGACGGGGTGCCGCAAGGCGTAGAATATCGCCCACCTGTAGGGGCCTGCAGCGATGCGGGCCCCGCTTCGTATGAAGGGGGCGTAACCGATGAAGATCGTATCCATCTCCCAGGACTTCTTCGACCTCGTCGATGGCGACCGTGAGCTCATGCTTAAGCACAATCGTCCCTGCATCGTGGTGGTGAGGCTGCGTTTCCGTGGGAAGCGCAGGGACTTCGCCGTGCCGCTGCGTTCCAACATCGCCCCTAACGTGCCCAAAGACCAGTACTTTGCGTTGCCACCCCGCCCCACGACGCGCCCCGGCTGCCGCCACGGCATCCACTACATCAAGATGTTCCCCATAACCAAGGCCTACCAGCGCCGCTTCAGGACCGAGGGCTCGGCCTACTACGAGACGCTCCAGCGCATCATCGATGGCAACACCAAGCGCATTGTCTCCGAGTGCCAGGCGTACCTCGACCGCTACGAGCGCGAGGGAAGGCCTCGCTTTGCCGTCGACATCGACCGCATCGTGGGGCTGCTGGAGGGCGAGAAGTAGGGCACCTCGGCTCAGTCTCGAGCCATGCGGAGTCGCTCCGCATTTTTGAACGCCGCGTGTGCGTCCCAAATACTTGAGAAACAAGCTGTGAAGTGCGGTGGCGCGCCCGTGCCCGTGCATAGCCGTCACCATCAGCGTCTACGCGGCGTCGGCTTCAAGTGGAACTGGCGCCGCTGCTGTATATGGTTTGCCTTGCTGCAAATAGCGGTCAATGTCCACGATGCTTCTGCTTGCGCTTCAGCTTTTGCTGCTCGAAGCGCGCCTCCGCTTCATCCGCGCGACGCTGACTTCTTGCTTGAGCCGACTCCCGCATCATCGCTTCCCGCTGTGCCGCGAGTGCCTGTTGTGCCTTGGTGCTCACCGCGGGTCGTTTAAGGGCTTTCGCCGCCTCGCGAGCGCGCCGCTTGGGGTTCTTCGCGGGCTTGCTTGTTTCAGTGGCCTTGTCGCCGAAGAACGAGAGCTTCTCCCATTCGCTTGTAACGAATCGCAGAATCTCCTCATCGGACGGCTCCGCGCCGAAGACGATGCGGGCGACGCCATACCTTCCGCCCTCGACGTGCTCCGCCAGCCCGACCCAGAATTGACCGTCGTGATATGACGATGAGCAGCAAGTCGCTGATAGCCGCCCTGCGAAGCTAGTTGCCTTGTTCGCAGCCGGGCCGCAGGCCGCACCTACGCTCGAGCTCTGCCACGAGGGTATCGTTGTCGGTCACCGAGACGATGGCGTCGCCGTCGTAGGGCGCCTCGATATAGACGCGGTCGAGCGAGTTGGCCGTCCCCGCCCAGAGCGTCCTGGTGCGCCGGACGCCCCGCACGTGGGCGTAGGGTATCACCGAACGCATCCCAGCGTACACGACGACGAGGCGGTCGCCGTAGAGCTCGAGGCGGTTGCTGCGGACGGGAAGGGCGGCCAGGGCCACGAGGGCCGGGACGGACAGCAGCGCGAGCCAGCCCCATAGGAGCGCGGGACTCGAGCTCAGGAAACACGCGATACACGCCGCGGATAAACCGCCCGCCACAATCACCATGGCCGCTATGAACCACGGGTCTGTCCTGCCGGGGAACACCCGCTCCGGCCGCTCGCCCTTCTCGCCCATTACGGCCTCCCTCCCCGACGCCCTCCCTAGCGGAGCGTGGGGCCGGAGAGTGCCTTGAACCCGTCGCCGACCATCTCGCCCCCCGTTCCGTGGGCCTTCTGTAGTGGTGTGTACCCCCGACTGTTTGACGGATGTCGTACGATTGAACGTTTTTCGAACTTTTTTAAGATGGGTGCGGCAGGATCGAGCAGATTGTTCGCGCGAGAGGCTCCCCGCCGCCGCGCCCGGTCTCGGGTTCGATGCATCGACATCCGTCTCAGGTGGTGTCTCCGCTGCGCGACATTGCAGGGGGCAAAGCCGAGATGCCATGGGGCGCGCCGAGGCTTTGCCCGCGGGGCGAAGATTCTAGGGGTCCGACGTGGCCCGGAGGGGAGACGGACATGCAAGCGCTTATGACCGAGGAGCTGGCCGAGTGCCTGCCGCCGCTGTACGCGACCGAGGGAGGGGCACTCGCCCTCGACCTCACAAACCCGGAAGGCGAGGACTACCTTGACCTCTGGTGCTCGCTTACCATCAACCTTTCGGGTGGCCCCTTCGCCTCCACGTGGCGCATTCACACTTGTGCCCGGCATCATGGACATGGGCGTCGCCAAGTCGGCCGACGGGGCGCAAGCCCCTGTTGACTCAACGTTCGACGAGATAAACCGCATGTTCTCAAAGCTCGGCTTTATCGATTACAATTCACGCCTCGCGCAAGGGCCGTTCTACTCCCCAAACCTAATCTGCCTGTCGCACGCATCGAGGCGACGGGGCGGCGCCTTCTCGCGTGAGTCAATTCCTGTTTTACTGGTGCGGATCCCAACATGCCCTTATGCATGGTGCTCTGCCGCTTTCGAAACTTCAAAACCATTCGATTTTCGAAACTGAGTGGGAATAAGTTATCGGTACGCTTTTTTATAAAATGTAAAAAAGTACCCCCATAACTGATGAAATGGACGCTGAGAAAAAGGGGTGCATCTTGCGTATATACCGACGTGAAGATCTACCTCTATCTTGCATCGCGCGGGTACGAGCTTTCTGTGGGCCGTATTGGGAAGCTCGAGTGTGACTTCATCGCTCGTAGGCGCAATGCTTACGCCTACATCCAGGTCTCTATGTCGATTGCCGACAGAGGCGTCGAGGAGCGCGAGTACAGGCCGTTCGGCCACATCAGGGATGGGTATCCGCGCTACTTGTTCACGCTTGATCCTCTATTGCAGGAGAGGGATGGCGTCAGGCATCTTAACATGGCGTCGTTTATGCAAGATGGCGGTGATCTTATTTGAGTGGTGGCCAGATCCCTTTGCTCCCAAGTGCGCAAACAGCGCGGGTATCAAATGAGGACCATTGCCTCGCGTAGAATCGACAGATTGAGAACTTGTTTTGATGTTGACAAGCTTTTGGCCAGTGACTCCTATTGCCGAGTGGGAATAGCGGAAATAACAGTCTCCGGACCTTTTGGTTCGGAGACTGTCTTTTGTATTTCTACCCGAATAGGACTCCTCGCCAAAGCTCCTTTAGCATCGGGCGGCGTTATCGAACGTGCGTGTTCTCGTAGGCGCCTTTGATCTCTTCCGGCAAATTGTCGGGAATCAGCGCCTTCACTCTATCCTCGCTGCCATCTTGAATCGCCTGCTCGTAGTACCAGCATTTGAACCTCAGCATATCCAGCGCGCGGTTCATGTTTGCGATTTCCGACTCCATGTGGGCCTTTCGCTCATCGAACATGGCCTTGCGCTTGGGATATGTCGATGGGCCCTTCGCGCACCATTCCATGAACAGACGGATGTCCTTGATCTCCATTCCCGCCTTCTTCAGGCATTCGATGACCCGAAGCGCCTCGAGTTCCGTATCGCCGAATCGGCGAATGCCGGACGTCCGCTCCAGCCCCGGGAACAATCCCTGCTTGTCGTAATACCGCAGCGTTGAGGCGGGCAAGCCGAACATTTCCGCCACCTGTCCGATTGTGTACATGGCCCCTCCGAATAAATCTCGAATTCATTCCTTGACCTAAAGTCAGGTTTAGGTATTACCTTCATTCTCGTCAATATAAATTGGTAGTGCAAGGGGTGGTCCGTAATGGACAAAACGGTATTCGCCGGCGGCGTGAACGGTGTGGGCGATATCGTCGGGCATCCCGCTCTGAAGCAGGCGCAACGAATGGGCATGGAAATCTAGGCGGGCTACTTAACCGCGTGGAGGCAGATTCGTGTCCAGAACCATCGACAGGAGGAAATCGATCATGGCAATTAAACAGACGGCAGGCAGAGATGCCCTGGGGGATTTTGTTCCCAAATTCGCACAGCTCAATGACGATGTGCTGTTCGGCGAGGTGTGGAGCCGAGAAGACAGGCTTTCCCTTCGAGACCGCAGCGTGGTGACGGTGGTGGCCCTGATGGCGCAGGGACTGACGGACTCTTCGTTCCAATATCATCTGATGTCCGCAAAGAACAACGGCGTGACCAGGGCTGAGATAGCGGAAATCCTTACGCACGCGGCGTTTTATGCGGGATGGCCCAAGGCATGGGCAGCCTTCCGCATGGCGAAGGAGGTCTGGGCGGATGACGATGCTGCCGACGCAAAAACCAAGCATCAAAACGAGATGGCCTTTCCTATCGGTGCCCCCAACGACGCATTTGAGAAGTACTTTATCGGGCAAAGCTACCTCGCGCCCCTTTCCACCGGGCAGGTCGGCGTCTACAACGTGACGTTCGAGCCCGGCTGCCGCAACAACTGGCACGTCCATCACGCCAAAAGCGGTGGCGGACAGATCCTCGTCTGCGTGGCCGGTCGAGGGTTTTACCAGGAATGGGGCAAATCGGCACAGGAGCTGCGCCCTGGCGACGTGGTCAACATCGCCCCGGGTGTGAAACATTGGCACGGAGCCGCGCCCGACAGCTGGTTCTCCCATCTCGCGCTGGAAGTTCCGGGCGAGGAGGCCTCCAACGAGTGGTTGGAGCCCGTGATCGACGAGCAATACCTTAAAGCGACCGACAAGGAGGCTTAGGCATGGAGCAGTTGAAACTGACGCAGGAATGGGACAAGGTGTTCCCCAAAAACGACAAGGTTGAGCACAGCAAGGCGACTTTCCACAACCGATACGGCATCACGCTGGCGGCCGACGTCTACGTGCCAAAGAACGTGGAGGGCAAGCTGCCTGCCATCGCCGTCAGCGGTCCGTTTGGCGCGGTGAAGGAGCAAACGTCCGGCCTTTATGCGCAGAAAATGGCGGAGCTGGGCTTTTTCGCGATTGCCTTCGACCCGTCCTATACCGGCGAGAGCGGCGGTGCGCCCCGCTGTGTGGCATCGCCGGACATCAACACCGAGGATTTCTGCGCAGCGGTGGATTTCCTCTCGGTACAGGAAAACGTCGATCCGGAGCGCATCGGCATCATCGGCATCTGCGGCTGGGGCGGCATGGCAATCAATGCCGCAGCCATCGACACCCGCATCAAGGCCACCGCAGCTATGACCATGTACGATATGACCCGCGTGACCGCAAACGGCTACTTTGACGCCGAGGATTCCGAGCAGGCGCGCTTCGAAAAGCGTAAAGCGCTGAACGCGCAGCGCACCGAGGACTATAAAAATGACAGCTACGCGCTGGCGGGCGGCGTAGTCGATCCGCTGCCGGAGGACGCGCCGCAGTTTGTGGCGGACTATTACGCCTACTACAAGACTCCGCGAGGTTACCATCCCCGCAGCCTGGGCTCCAATGGCGGTTGGAATGTGACATCTTCGCTGTCGTTTTTGAATATGCCGATCTTGCAGTACGCCGGCGAGATTCGCTCTGCCGTGCTGCTGGTGCATGGCGAGAAGGCGCACTCCCGCTATTTCAGCGAAACCGCGTACAACAAGCTGACTGGGGACAACAAGGAATTGCTCATTATCCCTGGTGCCAGCCACACCGACCTTTACGATCAGATGGACATCATTCCGTTTGAAAAGCTGAAAGCGTTCTTTGAGGAATATCTGAAATAAGACGCACCTTGCTTTTTACTTATTAACGGTCATGCATTTAGCAAGGACGGTTTGCGGCAAGACGCCTCGCCGCGCTACTAGTCGTCGGCCCGCGCCGCCGAGAGCAAGGCACCCAAGTCTGCCCGGATCGTCTCTGCCTTGCTCCCGAGCTGCAGCGGAGCCGAGTCGCCCGAGATGTTCACGCTCAGCAGGTGCGCATCCGGCAGCTTTGCGGTCATGCTCCAGAACGGGAGCGTAATGATGCCGGGGGTCATCTCGCCCACGCCGAGCTCCAGCAACAGCACGCGGCTACTACCGCGCTCGCGCACGAAGCGCTCATATCGTTCGAGGCCCTCGCGCCATGCCGCACCCTGCAAAAACGTGTCGTCGCGCACCCACGGCACGAGCTGCCAGCCGCAGTGCGGGCATCGGGGGACATCCTCGCTGCGGATCTCGAAGCCCGCACTGCCCACGTGGTTGTAACGATTGGCGTGAAGGCGGCCGTTGGAAAGAAGCTCATTTCCGTGGGGAAGAAACTTCTCGGTGAGTAAAGCTCATCGGAGCGGGGATAGAGCTTTGTCTGCGGGGTACGAAATGCTGGCTAGCGGTTGCGACGCCTTGTTGCAGAAATGCCAACTGCCGCAACTACACCACCGGCAACACTCAGGGCGGCTGCCATCGCACCGTTGTCGCCCGTCGCGGGTAGGGTGGTCCCGGTTGGTTTAACCGCCGCTACTGCCTTGGTGGAAACAGGATTTGCCGTCGGCTTTTTTGCTTCGGGCTGCGGTGTGGGCTCGGGCTTGGTTTCCGGTTCGGGTTTGACCTCTGGGCTCGGCTTAACATTTGGATCGGGTTTGGAACCGCTCGTATCGTTTGCAATCAAGTGCACGTCACTGTCGAAGACGTAACGGATGTAGTAATCGTGCCGCGTTTCGTGCATAATCCCCTGCCCGATGTCGAAGTCACGGTCAACGTGTGTGCCAAGGTAGGTTGAGCTGACAAGGTTCAGTCTGTAAGGGATTTGGTCGTTAGCGTAGCCGCCTGTAAAGACTGCGGTTGCTCTAACGTGATTGTCAATCATGGTCAGGGCAATAGAGACGCTGGCCTCTTTGGGGTTCTCGGTTTTTATAAGGCTTTCGGTATCGGTGTCGATCTTGAAGAGATGGACGGTGTCGTTAAACCCGTAAATGAATGCTCATGTACGGTAAAGAAGCAAGCAACCGAAAACAATAGATAGACCGCCAGCACTACACTATTCCGAACCAAAGACCAAAAGATAAGCATTTTGAGAAAATCTAAACTTTTGGATTTTCCTACAATGCCGACTACGGCGGAATCCCTCCCACTCCTTATATATTTCTTTCTGTATACATTGAATTTGTATTTAGTAAAATGCAGACAACACCACGGATCGGCTTTTGGCTGGACAATTCCAACCAAACACCGCAGCAGACAGTAGAAACCATTCTGAACGTTAGGAAGCCGGTATGATTGTTACATATAAGGGGAAGAAAAATTTCTTTTAGATACTTGTTTTCCTAAAACTGATGTGATATAATAATTCAAATCCAGAAAAGGAGTAAAAAATATGCGGCAAGGTATTCTTAAATAAACTGTCAATTTGATAGTGGGAACAAAAAGTAGCAGTCCCGTTTCACTTTTAATATGGGGCTTAGTTTTTTGTACCCAGTTTAAGAATACTTTTATCATGTAATTTTATATGCCCGAAAACATATAAGTGTTTTGGGGCTATTGGAGTTATTTACCCAGTGATAGGAGTATTTATCACTGGGTATTTTTATGCCCTTTTTTGGGTGTTGATAGGAGGAAAATCACATGAAAATAATTAACTTAGGCATTCTGGCTCACGTTGACGCAGGAAAGACAACATTAACGGAAAGTTTATTGTATACCAGTGGTGCAATTGCAGAACTAGGGAGCGTAGATGAAGGCACAACAAGGACAGATACAATGAATTTGGAGCGTCAAAGGGGAATCACTATCCAGACAGCAGTGACATCTTTTCAGTGGGAGGATGTAAAAGTCAACATTATAGATACGCCAGGCCATATGGATTTTTTGGCGGAGGTGTACCGCTCTTTGGCTGTTTTAGATGGGGCCATCT
>UQLH01000037.1:0-10509 GCA_900541805.1 uncultured Collinsella sp. | reverse complement strand
TGTGCCTCAGGGCGGAAGAGGGGGCCGTGATAGCCAACAAGACCGTGCTCAAGATGATGCGCGAGATGGGGATTCGCTGCGGCATCAGACGCGAGACGGCCTACCACAGGTACAACTCGTACAAGGGCGTCGTCGGCAGAACGTTCGAGAACGTGATCGCGAGGGATTTCGACGCCGGGGCCCCGTGGCAGAAGCTGGGGACGGACGTCACCGAGTTCAAGGTGGCTGGCGGTAAGGCCTACTGGGCCCCGACGCTGGACTTCTGCACCAAGGAGATCGTGGCGAGCGACATATCGACCACGCCCGACATGGCCCAGCAGGCGAGGATGCTCGACGAGCTGCTGTCCAAGATCCCCGAGGGCGCCGCCCCGACCATGCACTCGGACCGGGGCTGGCAGTACCAGCACGCCTCATACACATCCAGGCTCGAGGCCGCCGGCATCGTCCAGAGCATGTCCAGGAAGGCGAACTGCATCGACAATGCCGCCACCGAGCAGCTCTTCGGCCACGTCAAGGACGAGTTCTACAGGGGCCGCGAGTGGAAGACGTTCGAGGATTTCAAACGCGACCTGGAGGAATACATAGTCCACTGGAACACGAGCCGGAGGCAGGTAAGATTGAAGGGCCTGACCCCGGAGGAGTACCGGAATCAGGCCCTTGCGGCCTAGTCGCTATTTAGGGCGTCCAAGATTTGGGGCGCAGTTCATTGTCCGTTCTAGCGGGCTAAATCAGGCAGATCGGCTAGCGCGCAGTAGTGCAGGCAAACCTTACGCAAACAGGCCGTAGATGCTGATGTTGGCTTTGGCGTAGAGGCCGTTAGCATACTCGGTCCACTTGGAGCTGGCGCTCGAAGCCTGCGAAGAGTACTGCTGGTAAGCAGTGTAGTAGGCGGTCATGGCCTGCTTATAGGTGGCGCTATCGGCCGTAAAGGCATCGTCGGCAAAGGCCTTAGCGTAGGTGCCGTTCTCGTCCTTCCAGGTACCCTTCGAGCTATCCCACTCGTCGCCGGCAAGGTTGATGATGTAGTCGGCGTAATCCTTGCTCGCGGTGTCCTCATTGCCGTCAGAAGGCTCGGTCGGAGCGGTCGGCATGCTTGCGGAGCTATCGCCCACCTTCTTCTTGTAGAGCTTCTGCAGCGTCGCGGACTGGCGGACGATCTGCTTGGCCTGGTCCTTGGACACGCCATACTGCGTGGCCATGGTCTTGTAGTCCGAAGTGCCGATGGATTCCTCGGCGTACTGCTTCATCTCCTTAGAGGAGACGGTAATGCCCTCGTCCTCGGCAGCGTCGAGCAGGATCTTGTTGCGCACGTAGGACAGGATGACGTCGGCAGAAGGAGCGGTGTAGTTGCCATCGCTATCCTTGACGGTGTCGAGGCTGTACTGGCTCTCGATGGCCTCGCGCGCGGTGATGTCGCTCTTCTTGCCGTTGTAGCTATAGCTTGCCACGGTCGAATCGAGCTGGTCCTCGGTCAGGGTCGACGAGCCGACACCCTTGCCGCCAAAGCCGCCACTGCCAATAAAGAAGCCGACCACGGCGGCGATCACGACGGCAACCACAAAGGCGGCAATCATCGTCTTCTTGTGCCTGGATGCATGGTCGTCTTCATCGGAACCCAGAATATCGTCGTCCTCATCCTGGGCCTCGGGCATCAGATTCTCGTCAGCGGCATCCGCGGCAATCTGAGCCTCCAGTCGGGCGTCCTCCTCCTCGGCCGTCGTGCCGGCGGCAATGTGCTCGGCAGACGTACCGGCGACCAGATCGATCTTCTCGTCCTCGTCACCGTCGGGGCCTTCGCCGCGCTCGATGATCTGGATGCCGTCGATCTCGTCCTTCTCGTCCTTCTTTTGAATCAGACCCATATCAGTTACTCCTTGTTAGGAAACATAGTCTTCAATAGAATACGCCCGACAGAGTGCCGGGCGTATTGATTCTTAGGTTATACGCAAACACTTAAGTACTATTTAGGCGTTTGCAGCCTGCATGTCTTAGGCCAGGTGCGCGATAACGGCATCGGCAAAGGCCTGCGTGCCCACGGCGCCCTCGACGGAGCCGGTCTGGGCACGACGTACGTCGCCGGTAACCTGCTTACCCTCGTCGAGCGTGGCGGACACGGCGGCGCGGATACGATTGGCCGCATCGTTCTCGCCCAGATGATCGAGCATCATAGCCGCAGACAGAATCTCGGCCGTGGGGTTGGCGATATCCTGGCCAGCGATATCGGGCGCGGAGCCATGCGTTGCCTCGAAGATGGCGCAGTCGGCACCGATGTTGGAGCCGGGGGCCATACCCAGGCCACCTACCAGGCCGGCGCACAGGTCGCTGACGATATCGCCGTACAGGTTGGGCAGCACCAGGACATCGAAGTCGTTGGGGTTCTGGACCAGGCCCATGCAGGTGGCGTCGACGATCTTGTCGTTGAACTCAATATCGGGATAGTTGGCGGCCACCTCGCGCGCAACGCGCAGGAACAGGCCATCGGTCGCCTTCATAATGTTGGCCTTGTGCACGGCCGTCACCTTTTTACGGCCGCAGCGGCGGGCGTACTCAAAGGCGTACTCCACAATGCGGCGGCTCTTGGCGATGGAGATGGGCTTAATTGAGATGGCGGAATCGGCGGCGAAGGTCTTCTGACCCGAGCGCTCGACAAGCTGTGAGAGCTCCTCGACCTCGGCAGCGCCCTCATCGAACTCGATCCCGGCGTAGAGGTCCTCGGTGTTCTCACGCACGATGACCAGGTCGACGTCGCGGAAGCGCGAGCCGTCGCCCGGCTGCGACAGGCAGGGGCGCACGCAGGCGTACAGGTCGAAGTGCTTGCGCAGGGCCACGTTAACGCTGCGGAAACCCGTGCCGACCGGCGTGGTGATGGGGCCCTTGATGGCAACCTTGGTCTCGGCGACCGCATCGAGCACGTGCTGGGGCAGCGGCGTGCCAAACTCGTCCATGACGCCGGCACCTGCCTCCTGGACGTTCCAGTTGATCTGGACACCGGTGGCCTCGACCACGCGGCGCATGGCCTGCGTAATCTCGGGACCGATACCGTCACCGGGAATCAGGACTACATCGTGCGCCATAATCTGTTACTCCTCGTCTTCGGCGTCGTCAGATTTTTTAACGCTAGCACGCTTCTTCTTTTTGGAGAGATCCAGGCCAAAACGTTTAACAAGCATTTCGCAAATCTCGCTCGAACGGGCCTTGAGATAGCTGCCCTTACCGTTCTCGGCATCGAACTTAAGGCGCAGCGCGAGCTTCTCGGCGACCTCGGCGTCAATCTCGCCCTGGCCAAACTCGTACAGGCAACCGAGCATGTCGCGATACTCGAGGTCGCCGTGGTAGCACTGGATGGCCTCGTCCAGGATGGGCCAAGCCTCGCGCGAACGCTCGACGCTCGTGGCACCCCACACGCACAGCAGGCGGAAGGCGGCATAGCGCAGCGTGGAGGAAATCTCGTCGAACAGTGCGGTCTCGGCGCCCTCAAAGGCATCGCCCAGCTGCTCGGGGCAGGTGGTGGCGAGCGCCGTCAGGGCATCGAGAGCCTCCCAGCGGGTCTGCGCCTCGGGGCGGTCGAGCGCCTCGATCAGCGCGGGCACGCAGGGCACGACGCGCTGCGGATCGCGCTCGGCAAGCAGGTGCAGCACGCGGGCGGCAAACTGACGGATGCGGCGCGTGGGGCAGCCGAGCTCCTGGACCAGGCGGTCGACGGCGTTCTCGTTCTCCTCTGCCAGCTGGAGCTGTGCCAGCTCCTCGTCGGTGAGCTGTTCGTCTTTGTTTTCTGCCATAGTTACCTCTTTTTACTATTTCTTAGCGTGCTTGTCAGCACCCTTGCTGTCATCGGTGACCGAGATGAGCTGTCGGTCGGCCGCGCCATTGCGACGCGCACGGCGGCGCTCCTCGGCATCGCCCGCGTCGGCGGCGGCGCGGTGAGCCTTGTTAACGTTAAAGACCTCGTCGTGTTTGCGCCACGGACCGACGGACTCGCCAAAGCTCATCTTAAGGCCGGCGATAAAGCCGCCGAGCCAGCCGATCGGCGCAAACTGCACCAGCGGGAACAGCGAGAACACCCAGGTCAGCAGGATGACTGCCGCCGCTCCCGCAAAGTTGGCAATCCAGTAGTCGCGCTTGGTGATGACGCGCTTTTCGCACGCCCACTGGCCGCATAAAAAGCCGATGTAGATCGCAAAGAGAAAGAGCACCAGCGCAAGCACCACGAACGTCCAGCTCATGGTCGCTACTCCTCGTGATGGTGGCCGCAGCAGCACTCGTGGCCGTCGTCATGGCCGTGGCCGCCGCAGCACTCGTGGTCCTCGCCGTGGTGGTGGCCGCAACCGCACTCGTGGTCGTCGCCGTGCTCGCCGCAACCGCAGCCGTCCTCGTGGGCACCATGCTCCTCGGGGCGATACTGCGACCAGTCCAGACCGGCGGCGATGGCGTCGGCCTCCTCCTTGTAGAGTACCGTGATGGCCTGGGTGCCCAGCTTGGCGCCGCCAATGGCGTCGAGCATATCGTAGAGCGTAAAGGCCACGTCGGCACCGGGCAGCGCGAGCTCGCGATCGTCGGCGTAAGCGAGCGCCAGGCGCAGGTCCTTAATGAAGTGCTCGACCATAAAGCCGGGCTTGTAGTCGCCGTCGAGCGCCTTGGGCGCCAGGCTCTCCATGGCGCCGGACTTGCCGGTACCGCCCAGGATCATCTGGCGGGTCTTCTCCAGGTCAAGGCCGCTCAGCTCGGCAAATGCCATGGCGTCCGCCATGCCGACCATGCAGGCGCCCAGCGACACCTGATTGGCGAGCTTGGCAGCCTGGCCCTTGCCGGCGCCGTCGAAGCAGCAGATGTTGGCCGCAAAGGTGGCAAGGATGTCGCGGACCGGCGCGATGTCGTTCTCGGTAGCGCCCACGATAGCCGTGAGCGTGCCGGCGATAGCGCCCGACTCGCCGCCGGTGACGGGGCAGTCAAACGCCATGCGACCAGAAACCTGGGCGGCCTCGGCAATGTCACGGGCGAGCTCGGGCGAGCTCGTAGTGAGGTCGATCAAGACCGCGCCCGGCTTAGTGCACGCGAGCAGGCCGTCGCCCGCCAGGTAGAGTTCCTCGACCTCGGAAGGATAACCCACCATGGTAAAGACGACATCGGCGTTCGCCGCGGCATCGGCCGGCGTATCGGCCCAGACGGCACCGCGCTCGATAAGCGCTGCAGCCTTGGACTCGGTACGGTTGTTGACCGTGACGGGATAGCCGGCATCCAGGATGTGGCCGGCGATGGGGGCACCCATGATTCCGGTGCCGATAAATGCGACAGAGAGCTTGTTTGCCATGAAACCTTTCCTTTTGGGTTGGGTGTTGTTACCAGGTTGAATACTCGGTGCCAGCGTTTGGGCTGTGACTTGAGGGCACTTGCAGCCGCAGCGCCTGTCTACTCACCGCGCACACGGCGCGCGATGCGGTCGGAAAGCGAGGCTTTCTCGGCACGGTTCTTGCCCCAAAACGCGCAGGCCACCATGCCGGGGCCCACGTGCGAGCCGATGGTGGGACCGACGGAACTACGGATGATGGTGACGTCGGCGCAGCCTTCCTCCTTGCGGATAGCGGCCTCGAGCCAATCACCGTCCTTCTCGGCATCGGCCGTCATGATGGCGATGGGCATGGTGCGATCGGGCACGTAGTTCTCGCGGAACGACTTGAGGATGGACTTGAGCGCCTTCTTGCGGCCGCGGTTGACGCCGATCAGCGACAGCGAGCCGGCAAGGTCGTAGGAGAGCTCGGGCTTGACATCGAGCTTTGCCGTGAGCTGTGCCGCCGCGGGCGGAATACGGCCGCCGGCGGCCAGTGCGTCAAAGCTCTCGAGCGTAAAGTAGCCGTGGACATAGGTCTTTGCCTCGTTTGCCCAATCGACCAGCTGTTTGGCGGTCAGTCCCGCCGAACGCTGGCGCACGGCCTCGAGCGCCAAGAGCGCGCCGGTCGCGCAGGGCAGAGCATTGTCGACCACGTAGAGCTCAAAATCGGGATACTCGGCGCGCACGGCGTCCGCCGCCTGGCACGCGGAGTTGTAGCTCGACGACAGCGCCGAGGTAAAGCACAGGTAGACCGTGGGCGTGCCCTCTTTGGCGCACTCGGTAAAGAACTCGATATAGCGACCGAGCGACACGGCGGAGGTAGACACGCGAGCGCCGGCGCGCATGCGGTCGTAGAACTCCTTAGGGCTCATGCTCGACCAGATATCGTCCGTGCGCTCCTCGCCATCGATAATGAAGGGGAAACCCAGGATATCGACATCGAGGTTCGCGGCGACCTCGGGGCTAAAGTCGCAGCAGGTATCGACGACGATGCGGCAGCGGTCAGAATGGCCGGTAGATGCAGCCTTGTCCATCAAAGCGACTCCTTACGTAAAAAGGCGGCCATCCGCATGGGATGGCCGCCAACCGTTAACTCATGCAAGTTAACGTATTTTACTCGTCAAGTGTTTCGATACGGGGCTTGATGATGCCATATCCACCATTCTTACGGTGATACACCACATTGATGAGGCCAGTCGTCGCGTTCTCGAACACGTAGAAGTCGTGGCCCAGCAGATCGGTCTGCACCAGCGCCTGCTCCTCAGTCATCGGGGTGACATCGATGACCTTCTCGCGGACGAGCAGGTCGTCCTCCTCCTCGGGCAGCAGCAGGTCGGCCAGATCCTCGACGCGCTCGACCGGCGCGACATCCGCTGCGCTGGCACCGCCCTGGCGGTTGTCCACGACCTTGGTCTTGAACTTGCGCAGCTGGCGGGTGACCTTATCGGCGGAGAGGTCGATGGCGGCGTACATATCCGCACCGTGCTCGGCAACGCGAATCACCGAACCGCGGGCACGAACCGTAACCTCGACGATTGCCGGGTTGGGGTTCGAGGGGTTCTTCTCATAGCGAAGTACAACGTCGACCGTCATGGGCTCGATATCGAAAACCTTGAGCGCCTCGCCGATCTTCTCATCCACATGCGCACGCAGAGCATCGGTTACCGTCGTCTTGCGTCCAGAAACCTTGATATCCATACGTGGCTCCAATCTGCCTCGGGGACTTACTGTACTGGCTATGTACCCATTGCCGTGCATTTAATCACGCGGATTCCTAAAGACCCGAATAACGATTGCTTGATACCGCATACCGAAGTCTCGCACTTTTCTGTGGCAAAGTGCGCTATAGGAGGGGGCCGGCCGCTTTGTATTTGGTCCCGAAAATTGGCTTTGACCTGCTGGTTTTATTGGGATGAAAAAGCCGGGCTCCCCCATCGGGGAAGCCCGGCAGTGCGTGTTGAAACCGTGAAGAGGTGTCCTTTCCAACGTATAGGAGACACCACCCCTAGCAATAACTAGCTATTGAGTTTGTTAATGTCGTCGTCGGTGATGGCGCCTTCCTGGCTGGACGAGTTGTCCTCGGAGGATGCAGTCTCATTGTTGGAATCGGAGGACTCGCTGCCGGAGGACGTGGTCTCACTGGACTCAGAGTCGCCCGGCTGCACGTTAGCGCCCGAAACCGTCTTAGTGGTGAGGTCGTAGGGCATCCTGCCATACCAGACGCAGTGGACTGCCTCGAGTGTACCGTCAACCGTGATGTCGTCGAGGGCATCGCTCACGGCACGGCACAGTTCGTCATTGGACGAGAGGCCCGCAACACCAAGCGTCGAGGGCGCCTCGAGCGCACCGACATAGGAGACCTCGCTCATCAGGCGTGCAAGGTAGCCGCCGGCCGTGGAGTCGCAGATCACATAGTCGACCTCGCCGGACTCGAGCGCCTCAAAGCACTCGTTGATGTTGGAGTAGGTCTTTTGGTTGGCGGTGATGCTCTGCTTAGCAAGCGCCTCCTGCGAGGCCGAGGACGCCTGAACGCCCAGGGTGGACGTGTTAAGGGTATCGGTGGAAACGCTTAGCGACCCACCATCGCTAGTTTTACCGAACACGGAAGTGGCATCGTACAGGCAGGTGCCGAGCGAGCTAATGTCCCCGTCCGTGGAGTTAATCTCGCCGATAAAGATATCGGCCTTTTTGTCGCCGAGCGCGGAACCTGCCGAGGACGCATCGACAAAGGCAACCTTAAGGCCCATGCGGCTTGCGAGGGCGCGGGCGGCGTCGACCGCATATCCCGTGAGCTCGCCGTCGGCGCCCTGCATGGCCTGCGGCGCATCGGAAGTATCGAGGGCGACCGTCAGGGTTCCGGGAGTGACCAGGGCATCGTCCGACACCGCCGGCGTGACGGTCTCGTACTCGATCTGGTCGATCGTGGGAGTCGTGAACGTAGACAGCGGGTTGAACGCGCATCCGCTCAGGCCCAAAACGGCGATGACCGCTGCGGTCCCAGCACCTAACCGAGCCGCGTGCATCAAGCTGCCCCTCACCATGTCCACTACCCTGCCTTCTGTGTCGTATACGATCCGTGCGTTGCGCGGAATATCAGGTTGTTCCCACCAGCTGACCTGGTATTTGACCCCACACTTGCGCACCGGGGTGTTTGCTCGGGAGGCCGCAGCCACCTTCACGACTGGCCCGCTCGCCCGCGAGGCGGTATTGCCCCAAAGAAAGTAGAACGGACGGTGCGGCTTACATCTAGGACGCGCCATGATCGCGCCGCGCGCACGCGGTCGCTTACGTGGATCCCTTTGACCGCGTCTGTCTTGGACTAGGACGGGCATTTCGTCCGTCCGCAACCACAGCCTGGCAGGAACGTAGCGCATTATAGCTAAGTTCAAGCTAAAGTTTAAGGTTAGGGGCGTTATTCGCATCGCGAGTACAGATTTCGCAGGTCGGAGCGGGCTATTCGTGCCCCCATGAAGCCCGGAGCTCCCCCACGGGGAGCTCCGGGGCACCCGTCTCAGGGTGCCGTGTGCAAAAAACGGCAAATATGAGTACTGTTACCAATTTAGTAGCAGCGTATTACCGCCTCACGAGCCCTTTTTGAGTTCCGCACAGCCTGCTTGGCGCCAAGATATTCCACATTCGTTTATTATCTCTTCGCTGAATCCAGATTTTCGGCCCAAGTTTCTTTGTTTTTGCTGTCACTAATCTAGTAACAGTACTCATATTTGCCGTTTTTTGCACAGAGCATATAGACAGACCCCCTATAAAGCCATAGTTTTACGCTGGCTTGAGCCCAAAGCACGCTCGGAGCGTATTCAGCAGAGCATCTTGCCTCTTTCGACGAGCCTCTACGCGATTCTGATATCGCTTACCCATACGCTGGTGGATGCGCCATGCGAGTGCTTCCATCGCTTCCATGTCACAGAGCATTTCGTTGTTGACCGTCGCGACCTCGATTCCCATAGTAATCAAGCCCGTGTTGCTCTTTTCATCATGGATACGTCCCCTCCGAGAAGAATGGCCCAGCTCACCGTTGTATTCCAAGTCAAACCGGGCTGCTTCCTGAAAGGCATCGCAAACCGCATGCGGCATCCCCGAGATCGCCTGTGCACGGTCGTTGAACTCGATCTTGTAGTCGGTCTTAAAGGGACCACAGGCAAATCCGCCATAGGAAAACGGAAGCGAAAACATGGCAAGCATGATGCACTCCATGGGTGAACGCAGGTTTTCCGACAGATAGGGACACAGCCGCCGCAGCTGCTTGGCCGCGCTCCCCTTGCATGCCGCGAGGTAATCTACCAGGCAATCGGGTGTCAGCACGGACTCGACCTCAAAGTAACCGACATCTGGCGGCTGGTCTTTGTCCTTTGCCAATTTGTTCACGACAGGCGATGTGTAGGGAGGTAGATACTGCCCGCGGTCACTCAGCGAAATCTTAGAGCACAGCTCCTGGGCCAGGGCAAATGCCTGGATACAGCCGACCTCGCGGGCGACGGCAACACAAAGGGCCTCGGGAGATAGACTGTACACCCCTGGTTCCACCTCTAGAATCGAGCCGGCGGGCAACCCAGAGCATACGGACCAGCCCACGCCAGGCATGCGGCGGCGCTGCGCCGCAGATCCCACCAGCAAGCAAAGATCTTCTTGCACCTCGCCGCTTGCGGCCCCAATCCGCACCAAGTCGGGAAGATAGATGTCCTCGATCGAGGGCGACGACGCGCGCAGCACACGGCACTCTTCATCGGGACTGAGGTCCCTCCAGCTGATGTAACCCATCTGCCGGCGCTCGGCGCGCATCATGCGTAGCGCCGAGGCGCCCGTCAGAATTACGGAAGCAGCCAGCTGCTCGCTTGCAGGCTTGCCACGCTGCCCGATCTTTATTGCCATCTGAACCACCCCTACCAAACGCGTGCGATAGCAAGGCCATCGACTGCCGCAGCGCCGGCGCGCTTGAGTTCCGCCGAAGCCGCGGCCATCGTCGCGCCCGTGGTGATAACGTCGTCGATAAGCAGCAGGCGCTTGCCCTGCACGTCCTCAACGGTCTCATACATGCCTCGGGCGCGTTCACGGCGTTCTTCACGACCGAGTTCACGCTGGTCGCCATGCCCGTACTTGACGAGAGCATCGAGCAGGGGAACACCCGACAGCTCGCAAAATGGGCGCGCAATAGCCTCCATATGATCAAA
>UQLH01000036.1:0-11042 GCA_900541805.1 uncultured Collinsella sp. | reverse complement strand
GAGGGGGCCGTGATAGCCAACAAGACCGTGCTCAAGATGATGCGCGAGATGGGGATTCGCTGCGGCATCAGACGCGAGACGGCCTACCACAGGTACAACTCGTACAAGGGCGTCGTCGGCAGAACGTTCGAGAACGTGATCGCGAGGGATTTCGACGCCGGGGCCCCGTGGCAGAAGCTGGGGACGGACGTCACCGAGTTCAAGGTGGCTGGCGGTAAGGCCTACTGGGCCCCGACGCTGGACTTCTGCACCAAGGAGATCGTGGCGAGCGACATATCGACCACGCCCGACATGGCCCAGCAGGCGAGGATGCTCGACGAGCTGCTGTCCAAGATCCCCGAGGGCGCCGCCCCGACCATGCACTCGGACCGGGGCTGGCAGTACCAGCACGCCTCATACACATCCAGGCTCGAGGCCGCCGGCATCGTCCAGAGCATGTCCAGGAAGGCGAACTGCATCGACAATGCCGCCACCGAGCAGCTCTTCGGCCACGTCAAGGACGAGTTCTACAGGGGCCGCGAGTGGAAGACGTTCGAGGATTTCAAACGCGACCTGGAGGAATACATAGTCCACTGGAACACGAGCCGGAGGCAGGTAAGATTGAAGGGCCTGACCCCGGAGGAGTACCGGAATCAGGCCCTTGCGGCCTAGTCGCTATTTAGGGCGTCCAAGATTTGGGGCGCAGTTCACTTCTTGGTGGGGCTTATCTGCTTTATGTTTGAGCTCGTCTATCCAGCGAGCCGCGCGCTAGCGCGCGAGCAGGGCGATATCTACCGCCTGATCGACGCGCCTTTTGGCATCACGCGGCCCTTTACCGACCCCGCCACGCAGGCAACTTGGAGCCGCCTAAAGGACGAGATGCGCGACTGGCTGGCGCGCGCCTAGCGCTCAAGCTGAGCCAGCAGCTCCTCGACGACCTCGACGGCATCGCCGACAACCTTGTACTGGGCAGTACCAAAAATGGGGGCATCCGGGTCCTCGTTGATGGCGATAATGCACTCAGCCCCACCGATGCCGGCAAGATGCTGGATGGCGCCCGAAACACCGATACTCACGAGAAGCTTGGGCGAAACCGATACGCCCGTCTGGCCAATCTGATGGCGATACTCCAACCAGCCGGCCTCCACGACAGGTCGCGTGCAGCCAAGCTCGGCTCCCAGAGCCTCGGCGAGCCTTCGCATCAGCGGCAGATTTTTCTTGGAACCAATGCCGCGACCCACCACGACCAGGCGCTCGGCATCGGCGATCGAAGCCTGCTGTCCCCACTCCTCGGCGGGAATCGAGATCTCGACACGAGCCTTAGCATCATCCGCAAGTGATATCTGGGTGATCGTGCCGGAGCGGCCGTAGTCGAAGTCAGGAGCCTTAAAGATACCGGAGCGCACCGTTGCCATCTGCGGACGGTGGTTGGGGCAAATGATGGTGGCCATCAAGTTGCCGCCAAACGCCGGGCGCGTCTGCTGCAGTAGGCCCGTCTCCGCATCCATCGAAAGCACGGTGCAGTCGGCCGTAAGACCCGTCTGCAAACGCACGGCAACGCCGGGTGCCAGTTCGCGACCAAAAGCGGTCGCACCGTATAGGATGGCCTCGGGTTTGCGTTCGGCTACCAAATCGCAGATCAAGTGGGCGTAGACCTCCGCATCGTTTTGGCGCAGACGCTCGTCGCGACAGGCCAGGACTTCGTCGGCGCCCGCGCAAACCAGATGTTCCAGGTCCCCGAGCGAGCCCTCGGGGCTCATGCCGACCAGTGCCACCAGACGGCAGCCGCGAGCATCGGCAAGCTCGCGCCCCTTGCCCATGAGCTCGTAGGCCACGGGAGCCACGGCGTCGTGCTCGTCAGTCTGCACGAAGACCCAAATGTCTCGATATGCATCAAGGTCCACCGCACCAGCGGCCTCGTCACGCTCGATCGAGATAGCGTTGACGGGGCAGGCGTCGACACATCCGCCGCATAGGATGCAGCCGTCGGTTACGCGGGCGCAACGGTTGGGCCGCTCGCCTTCCACTACGATGCCACCCGAGGCACAGGCGCGAACGCAGCGACCGCAGCCGATACAGGCTTCGCTATCGATAATCAGTCCGCTCATCTATGCCATCCCCTCGATAATCTTGGCAAGCTTTGCCGCCTGCTCGGACGCCGTCCCCTCAACGGTCTCGCACGTTTGGTCACGGTCGGGCACAAACGAGCGCACGACCTGTGTCGGCGACCCGGCAAGGCCGCAACGCGCGGGGTCGGCGTTCACGTCGGCGGCACTGACCACGCGCACGTCCGCCTCCTCCGCCGCACGAATACCGGCAATACTCGGCATACGCAACTGGCCAATCTCCTTGGCAGTCGTCATCGCGCACGGCATCTCAAGATACACCGTCTCCTCGCCGGCATCGCATCCGTGAACGAGCGCCAGCGAGCCACACGTCGTAAAGCCCGCGCTTTGCACGCAGCTCACGTCGGTCACGCAGGGAATCTCAAAGGCACCGGCAAGCTCGGGACCGATCTGGGCCGTATCGCCATCCACCGCCATCTTGCCGCAGATGAGCAGGTCGAAGTCCTCGTCGAGCGCTTCGATGCCGCACTTGAGGGCGTAGGTGGTTGCCAGGGTATCGGCACCTGCAAAGGCGCGATCGGTCAGCAGCAGCGCGTCGTCGGCACCGCGGGCGATGCAGTCGCGCAGCAGCGACTCGGTCGCGGGGATGCCCATCGACACCACCGTCACGCGCACATCCATGCCAAAGCCGATAAAGTCGTCCTTCAGCGCCAGCGCGCATTCCAAAGCACTCGCGTCAAAGGGATTAATGACCGCCTGCTTGCCATCGCGCACGATGGTATTGGTCTTGGGGTCCATCTTGACCTCGGTGCTGCCCGGCACGGCCTTGACGCACACCACCATATGGAAATCGCTCATCTTCACGCGCCCCCTTTCTGGACGAGCTCATCCAAGAGCTTCTCCGAAAACAGGTTACCGCGACCCAGCTGCCCGTCAGGATCGAGCTGGAGCTTGAGCCGCGCCGACTCGACCATGGCCTCGTGACCGTACATCGTCTCCAAGAAGCCCGCCTTGATCTTGCCGACGCCATGCTCGGCAGAAACGGCACCGCCCATGGCCGTGACCTCGGAAGCCCACTGGGCAAACAACTCGCCACCGCGATGGTAATCCTGTGCATCGCGCGGCAGGATGTTCACATGCAGATGGTTGTTGCCGATATGTCCCCAGGCGGCAGACTCAAGCCCGCTTTCGGCCAGCGTACGGCGATAGAGGGCCACGACATCGGCCAGGCGCGCGTTGGGCACCGACATGTCCGAGCCCAGTTTGGTGATGGTGGGATCCGTACGGCGACGCTCGTCGATGAGCATGTTGACGCTCTCGGGCACCGCATGGCGGAAGAATCGCTGACACTCGCGATCGACCTCGGTGCGCGCGACCCATGTCGCATCGTCACTGCCGCCCGCAAGCTCCAGTACCCACCCCAAGTGATACAGCTCCTCAGTCGCCTGAACTTCGTCATCGCAGTCGAGCTCCACGTAGACACAGACCTTGGCCTCTTTGTCGAGCGACGGCAGCGAGGCGAACGCGGTCGACTGCTCACGCTGACGACGCAGGATATCCAGGGCGCCCGCATCGAAATATTCGATGGCAGCCGCGTGGGACAGGACGGGACGCACAGAATCGGTGAAGGACACGGCCTTGTCTTCGCTGTCAAAGAAACAGCTCACGCCCCAAACGACCGCAGGCGCCGCCTGCAGGGCAATCTCGAGCTCGGTGATGACGCCGATTGTGCCACACGCACCGATAAACAGATCGATGGCATCCATATCGTCAGCAACGAAATAGCCCGAAGCATTTTTGGTCTTGGGCATGGTGTAGTCGGGAAGGTCGAGCTCGAGCGCGCGGCCCTCTGCCGTCACGAGCGACAGATGGCGACCCTGGGTAAAAGCCTCGCCGCGCTGAAGCTCAAGCAAATCGCCATCAGCCAGCGCGACGTGGAGTCCCGTGATATGTGGGCGCATGGGGCCGTAGGCGTAGCTGCGGGCACCGGAGGCGTTACATGCCGCCATGCCGCCCAGACAGGCAGATGCCTCGGTGGGATCGGTGGGAAAAAACTGCTCGGGGGCCTCTTGGAACTCCTCGTAGGCCTCGAGCGATGCCTGGTCCCAACCAGCGGTCGGCAGCACCTTCTTGCCCAGCTGCTTGCGCAGTTCCGAAAGCACAACGCCCGGCTCCACGCGCAGCAGAAATTGGCCTTGTTCATCGCGGCGAAGGCCCAAGTAGCGATTCATGCGGGAAGTATTGAGAATGTGACCGTCATGAGGCACGGCGCCGGCGGCAAGACCGGTCCGGGCGCCCTGAACCGTCACCGGGACACGCTCGGCATGAAGCTTTTTCAAAATGGCGCGGACCTCGTCCTCCGTTGTCGGAAACGAGATGCTCGAGGCCTCGCCCGATGTGCGAGACTCATCGCGACCATACTCTTCGAACTCGTCGGTGAAGGGTTTAATGGTTGCAGACACGCGAACTCCCCCTTTAGCTAACTACAGTATTTGCAGGGAGATGTTACCGCATCGTTTCGTCGACGTGTTCGAGACCGTCTCCATAATTGGCGTTTTTTACGTTCGTGTAATTCGGTGAGCGGCTGGATTTCCTCGACAGACGATGCTTTTGACACATATCTCCCTGCCGTCGCCGATCGCTCGATTGTCGCTCGAAAAAAGTTGAAGTATTTTTTGCCGCCTTTTATCTGCGAAGACGCCAATCCGTCAAGCATTTGGTCAGAAATTGGTCAAGTAGCGGCTGATACGGTCGGCGTCGACAGCCAAAACCGATAGAAGTTTTGGCCCAGAAGCAGGGAGGTTCCCATGGCATATTACTGGCCCCAGTACGGCATCGCCATCGAAGTCGACGACGATCCCCATCTCCTGCCTTTCGACGAAGAGGCATTCCCCGATACGGCGGTCTACCACGTTACCACCGATGTGATCTGCGACCCCGAGTCGTTCTCGGCGCTCGCCCACCACATCGCGCATATCCACGACATCGAGCTCCCTCCCGACTTCGAAGAGCTCGTCTACTCGCGCCGCCTGATGCTTCACATGCTCTTTGGAGCGGATCCGTCCACCTTTGCGCGTGTCTATACCGCCAAGGATGCCGCATGAGCGTGAAGAAGCCACCCCACTTTGCAGGCCTGGGGCATCGCAAGAAGCTCATCGTTGCCTGCCTGGCCATCGTCTGCGCCCTTGTCGCCGTAGGACTATACGCTTGGCAGTCGCAGCCCGTACCCGAGGCGGGCGCTTCGGTTACGACGGCCAAGGGCAAAACGCGCCAGGAAATCCAAGATGAGCTCGACGCCATCGTCCGCGACAACATGATGACGATTTCGGTCGCGCCGGTCGCTCAGTTGCAGGAGGACGGCAAGCTGCGCGTCAACGTGCAAAACGTCCAAGACAATAAATTTCCCCAGCGATTCCGCGTCATCCAAAACGACGAGACCATGTACGAATCCGGTGTGGTCGAGACCGGCAAGACAATCGAGACGTGCCCCGCCGGCGACATCAAAGAAGGCGAGGCATACATCGAGATCCAGGCACTCGATACAAAGACCCTCGACAGCCACGGCAATCCGACACGTGTCAAGGTGCGGGTTGAGCAAGCCGAGAACTAGCCTTCCGGCCGACGCGACACCGCACGCAATTCACCAGCATTCGTCCAATCATCGCGGGGACGGCCCGCGGCGAATAGAAAGGAACGACCATGGACATCACCAGGAACATGAACGGAGCCAGAGCGCTCGTCGTGGGCGCAGGGCTCGCGCTCGCGCTCGCAATGGGCGCCGCCCCGACGCCAGCTATGGCAGCCGGGCGCGTTGGAACCACGAAAGTAATGGTCAGGACCGAGATCGACAACGTTGAGTTCAAAGTTCCGACGGTTATTCCCTTCGTCGCCAAGGCCGACGGCACGCTTCAGGGCCCCTCAGAAGACGCGACCACCATCGACAATCATTCGGCCTACGGCATCCATGTCACCAACATGAAGATCGACGCCATGAACACCTGGACCATTGCTGCCGACGCCAAGGCCGGAATCGCACAGAACTCCATCGACTTTAAGGTCGGCCCCGACGGCGCACTCCAGAACGCCAGCGCCGCAACGCAGGGGACGGGCCTCGATCTTTCCAAGAACGCAGCCTTCGACATGGGCTACCAGGGCATTGCCGGCGGCAAGGACAAAATTAAGCTCAAGACAAGCGGAAACGTCGCCCGCGTCACGCGCGACATCTTCCGCGTAACCGGCGAAGGCGATCAGGTTGCAACGATCACCTGGACGGTCGAGCCCGGTGCGCACACGGCATAAGGCTGTCGCCCTGGCCGCCGCCGTCAGCATCCTAGCGTTTGGGCCAGCCATGGCCTTTGCCCAGCAAGAACAGGCACAGGCCGCCACGCAAGTGACGGTCGACCTCTCGGAGCTCGACCGCGGCGACCGCGAGGAACCGTTGGCGCAGACAGGCGACAGACGATGGCTCTTGGCAGCAGGCGCCACAGCAGCAGGCGCGGGAACCGCCGGCCTCGGTCTGCACATCAAACGCAGCCAGAAACAAAACACGGACAGGCCGCACTAAATTAGCTAAGGAGACCCCATGGCATCGAAGAACCTTTTGCCCGTCGTCGCACTCTGCGGCGCGCTCGCAACCGGAACGCCTGTCGCCGCTTGGGCGACTCCCGTCATGGCAGACTCCTTACCAGCAGCCCTAAGTTCCGCACCAAATCCGTCGAGCGCCATTGCGTGCAAGCGTTTTTCGATCGCACAGGCCGCGATCTCAACCTCGGGATGCCTTCGTCGTAATACGGACGGCTCGATAGTCGTGGATATCAAGCGTTCGAACAAGGCAAACGGCTCCCAGGCGGGGTGCGCCGTCTGCACGTGGCGCTCGGTTGTGCTCGATGCAGATGGCGATCCATGCAATTTAGAGCTGCGCATCGACATCGCTTCGGTCGATGACTCGGCGAACGGAGCGAGGGTCGCCTTCGACGGTACGTTTTTCGAGAAAGGAGGCGGTATATGTCTGGGCTGCGCCGCCGCGAATGCAGACGATGCGCAGCCCACCCTCTCATTCACGGCATCGTTGCGGCTGACCAAAGCCGGTACCGATGCCATCGCGGCGGGAGAAGCGTCCCTGCTGTTCTACGCCGTCAGCGCCAAAGACACAGACGCTCATTTCGAGAAGCCAGCCGGATCACTCAGCCTTACACGAGGGATAGAGGCAGGCCCTATTGAAATCGATGCCCACGCGCAAAGCAGGCAACGCATTCTTGCCGACCCGGCGCTTCTCGAAATGGAGTGGAACGGGTCCGGAGCCATCGGAATTCTCCCCTCCGCGCTTGACGCCAAGACGCTCCCCTCAAACGACGAACCCATCAACGCAACCATACAAGAAGAGAGTGCGGACAAAGAAGCAGGTGCGGGCGACACGCCGTCGCCGACAAACAGCGTCCCAGCTTCTTTCGAAGCACCGAATGAGCCCGCTACCGATCTAAACGATCCCGAGCTCGCGGACAGTCTGGGGCTTGCTGATCCTCAAGAGATCGATGAAGGTAACTGCTGCGTGCTTGCCGCGCTCGACCACACGGAGGTCATCGACGCTGCGAACATCGAAGTTGCCGCCGCCAATCAGCCCGTCCGCAAGTCGGCTATCATCGCATTTCCTGAATCCATCGAAGTCGTCTTTTTGCCATCGGGCGAGGTCGTGGCCCCAACACTGCTCACCTTGTTGGGCGCCAAGAATACTCGAAACGAAATTAAAAAGGTCACGGTTGTCGACCCTGCAACCACCGCCAAGCTGCGTTTATACGCCGTTGCTCCAGACGGAGGCAAGACCTTAGAATTCGATGGTGACACACTCCTAGCCTGGCGACGTCTGGACATTATGCAAGACGTCTCGTATCAGATCGAACTCGAAGGGTTTGATCGTGCCCGCGATGCCAATATCATTGCCGCGGCTATTGAATCCCCACAGCGGCTTATGACACTGCGCTTTGAATACTATCCCTATGTCCCGACAACCACCTGAGGCTTAAATGCTGCGTGTCGTTGCTAATGCCACTTATATAACGTATTAGATGAGTCGCGATGTACCTCGCATTCCACTCTGCTACGATTGCCACGTTGGCATCAATACGGGAGGGCTCATGCCGGGCTTGGGAACAATCATCAACGTTGTGCTTTTGATTGCGGGCGGTCTTTTGGGATTAGCGGGCGGTCGCTTCATTACACCGCGCATCCAAGACACGCTCATGAAAGCATCGGGGCTGTGCGTCCTGTTTATCGGCCTGGGCGGCACCATGCAAAAGATGCTCATCATCGATGGAAAGGCACTAGCGACCACAGGTACCACCATGCTCATCGTCTCGTTCGCCCTCGGCTCGCTCATCGGCGAGGCCGTCAACTTGGAGGCCGCCATCGAGAACCTTGGCGAATGGCTCAAGCGCAAGACTGGCAGTGAGGGCGATAACGGGTTCACCAACGCTTTTGTCTCGACTTCACTTACCGTGTGCATCGGCGCCATGGCCATTGTGGGATCGATCCAGGACGGCCTGCTCGGCGACTGGTCAACGCTTGCCCTCAAGGGCGCACTGGACTGCATCATCGTCTGCACCATGACGGCGTCGCTCGGCCGCGGCTGCATTTTCTCCGCCCTGCCCGTCGCCGTGTTCCAGGGGACGATCACGCTGTTTGCCGGCGCACTCTCCCCCATCATGACCACGGCAGCCCTCGACAGCCTTTCGCTCGTAGGCTCCATGCTCATCTTCTGCGTCGGCGTCAACCTCATCCGTCCTCAGACCTTCCGCACGGCCAATATGCTCCCCTCCGTTGTCATAGCCGTCATCTACGCCCTCCTGTTCTAAATCTATCTACGCAGCGGTATCTCGAACATCTGTTTGATGCTGTGCTATGATATGAGGTCACCGTAGCTGCGTTCGAGAGGAGGAGCGGTGGCCGACCAGGACATCAAGATGCTCATCGAGCGCATTATGGCCGAGGCCCGAACCCATCAGTCCGCCCGCTTCTCAAACGAAATCTACGCAGACGAGCCGATTCTCAAAACCGGCCGACAGATGCAAAATTTCCTCCCCGACCAGTACCGTAAAATGCGCGAGATATCGCGCTGGCAGGATGACCCCAAGGGCGGTGCGGGCCGCTGGCTTTCGGAAGCCGAGCTTTTTTACCGCCAGGGCCTGCTGATGGCCGACTTTGAGGATGACTGTCCCTACAACGGCACCTTTAAGTCGTACTTTCCCACCTACAACGCCATGAGCGACCGGCAGCTGCGCGGCTACTTTACCTGGCGCGCCCAAGTGCGCCGCGGGACCGTCGAGGAAACGTCTACGTCCTTTGCCTTTCTGTATCTCTATGAGCTGATTTGCGGCATCGGCGTAGATAATCCGCTCGATGGTTTTAACAAGATCAAGGCCTTTTGGGATGCCTACCGCGCCTTTGAGCCCGGCATCGACCGGTTTGCGCGCGTGTGGCTGCAGGATTACGCCGTGTTCCACGGGCTCGACCCCAAGCTGCTTCGTGACTCTAAAACCGTCATGTTCGATAACGCCCTTATCGAGCTGCGGCGCGCGGCACGAGACCTTATACCAGCACCGGCACCGCCCGGCCAGACCCCTAAGCGTCGCAAAACCTCCGAGCCCACGCTCCCCCTTCCGCCCGATGAGGTGCGCGAGGAGCGACTCATGGCCGCCATCAACGCCCTCTCCACGTACAACCTAAGTAACTCGCGGCTCGACCGCAGCCACCACCGCGATCTGCGCCACGTGGCATGCGCCGTGTATGTCCGCATGGCGCGCTACTATGACACGCACCGAAAGACCGGCATCGTGGCGAGTTTATTTGGGGAGGAGACGGCCATGCCCTACACCATGTTTGCCTCGGCCGTATTCTTTGCGCCCGAGCGCCACGAGGACTGCGAATACCGCCTGGATCCTATCCATATCTACCGTTGCCAAAACGGCTTTTGGGAATGCATGCGTATCCATGGCAGCAGGCAAAAGAGCAGCAAGCTCGGTGAAATGATGCGCGCCTGCGACCAACGCCTGCGCCTGGCGCTGGACCCCGCCCATCCCCTTAAGGAAGAAAAGGTCCCCAAATATCTGGCCAAGATTATCGATGACGAGATTGTGGCATGGCTCTCGTGGGACGCCGCACACCAGCCCGTCAAGATCGATATCGATCTGAGTCAGCTGGGGCACATTCGGAGCGCCGCTGTGCAAACGCGCGAAGCGCTTTTGATCGACGAAGAGCGCGAGGACGACGCATCCGCAGAAGCCGAGGCAGCGGACTCAGGGCAACCGGAAGCCGAGCCCGTAGCCGACGCGATTGTCGAACCGGTCGTGGCACCCATTCGGCAGGACTTGACCGACGAGCCGACCATATCCACCGAACAGTTTGGTGTCGTGGCACCGCTTCTCGCGCCGACGCCCGCGTTCGCAGCTGCTGCGCCCGCTGACGCCACAAACGAACTCGCGCCCGCCGCAGATGCCTTCCTTCGCGCACTGCTCGAGCAAAACGCAGTACAGGCGGAATCGGCGGTAGCGCAATCGGGGCAGAGCGAGGACATGCTCGTCGATACCATCAACGAGGCGCTCTTTGACCTGGTGGGCGACACCGTAATTGAATTTAGCGCGGCAGGGCCGCAGATTATTGAGGACTACGAAGCAGACGTGAGAGGATACCTAGACCATGAGTGATACCGCATCCGCAGCACCCCGCGTGCCCAAGCGCGTCGCTGCCGTCATTCTCAACTCGCTCAAGGGCGGCGTGGTCCCGCGCATCGGCCTTCCCTACATTACCGTAGGGCGCGAGGTCGAGATCCGCGCCCTGCTCACCGATCTGAGTCTCATCGCCGACGGTGGGGCGAGCTTCCGCTTCCTGGTCGGTCGCTACGGCGCCGGCAAGAGCTTTTTGCTCCAAACCATCCGAACGCATGCCATGGGCGAGGGATTCGTCGTCGCCGATGCAGACTTGTCCCCCGAGCGCCGTCTGCAGGGC
>UQLH01000035.1:0-11763 GCA_900541805.1 uncultured Collinsella sp. | reverse complement strand
ACGCGCATAAAGAAAGCCTCCCATTTCTCATGTCCAAGAAATGGGAGGCAGTTCATACCCGCGGCAGGGCTTTTTTCTGTCCTCCTCCCCGCAACTCATCCCGAGATAGTCATTGGGGACGTTCTTAAACGACTAGTCATTGGGGACAGTCTTGGCGCGCTCCGTTCGTCCTCCCGTTCGATTTTTGCTCGGTGGGTATACTTCCTTTCGCATTAAACGCCGGACTGAGGAGGTATCCAAATGCCGGATAACGGGTCAATACAAAAAAGAGACGCGCACGAGATGGCTCATGGGCGTCCTGTCCAGATAACCGAGCACACGACGGTAACCGAGCTGCAGCCCAGTCTGTCCGATGTCGTGTGCGCAAACAAAAAGCTGCAGATTGGCTTTATCGCTGCGCTCGTGGTCCTGGCGCTGCTGTCGGGCTTTGTAGCTCGTCCGCATTTCGCCGATACCAAAACTTGGGACTCCACCATCGAGGTCATCGACCAAAAGAAGGGTAACGTACTGGCGCTCACGGCTTCATGCGTGGCGCTGTCTGCGGGCATTACCGCGCTGCCGGGTGATACGGGAACGCCGGTTGCCGAGCAGCTCGCGCAGCTTTCAGGCAACCTTGGTATCGTGCTTGCCGTGCTCTACCTAGAGAAATACCTGCTAACCATTTTGTGGTCGGTTGGCCTGGGCATCTTAATCCCGTTTGCGTTGGTGCTCTTTGCGGTGTCGCTCGGCATTCACGGGCGCTGGAGCACGAGCGCTGTCCTGCGCCGTGTGGCGACGCGCGTGCTGGTGGTTGCCGTGATCGGCATGGCGCTCGTGCCCGCGAGCGTATGGGTGTCGCAGAAGGTCGATGAAACGTATCGCGTAAGTATTGAGCAAGTCGAGCAAAAGGCTGCGGATGCGACCGACACCACGGACAAGTCAGTCGAGACCAGCTCAAAATCGAACAAGAAAAAATCCGAGGCCACGGAGTCCAAAAACGTGCTCGAGCAGTTGACTGATGGGGCCTCGAGCCTGGTCACGTCGGTAACCAGTGGTGCCAAGCAGATGACCGACGAGATCGTGCACCAGGTGACCGACCTTATCGAAGGCGTCATCGTGATGATCGTGACTTCGTGCGTTATCCCGCTGCTGGTGCTCGTGGCGTTTCTGTGGCTGGGCCACACCCTGCTGGGGATCGATATCTCCGGCCCGGCGAACTATTTGACGGGCCGCTTTCTGAGCGCTCCTTCCAAGCACGCCAAAAAGGGCGGGCAGTCCGAGTAGCTAAAACAGCTGTATATACCGGGGAATACCGCCGAAGGGCGGCCGAGACACGTTCTCGGCCGCCCTTTTTGTTTTTTTCAAGACTTTAGTCTGCTGGCCGCGCAGCGGCCAGCTTTAAACCACCCGCTACGCGGGTGGAGACAAACGGCTTTACAAAGCCACCCCTCCGACCGATATTGACGATTGTTCAGGCCGTCAAGAATTCGAGTCGAAGGGGTGGTCGCCATGGCCCAGAAGGCCTACAGCCTTTCCCACACGAAGTGGATGTGCAAGTACCACATCGTGTTCACGCCGAAGTATAGGCGCAAAGTGATCTACAACCAAATCAGGAGCGACATAGGGGAGATCCTCAGGAAGCTGTGCGAGTACAAGGGGATCGAGATAATCGAGGGGCACCTGATGCCCGACCACGTGCACGTGCTGCTGGCGATCCCGCCGAAGTACAGCGTCGCGAGCGTCATGGGCTACCTGAAGGGGAAGAGCTCGCTGATGATATTCGACAGGCACGCCAACCTCAAGTACAAGTTCGGCAACAGGAAGTTCTGGGCGGAGGGCTACTACGTGTCCACCGTCGGCCTGAACGAGGCGACGATCGCCAAGTACATCAGGGAGCAGGAGTCCCACGACATCGCGCTGGACAAGCTGAGCGTGAAGGAGTACGAGGACCCCTTCAAGAGGGGGTGATGCTGCCGGTTCGACCGGCGCGCCACGGGTCAAGATGCACTAGGCCTGGACGAAGTCCGGGCCCGCGCCTTTAGACGCGAGCCCGGGGCCCGTGGGTTATACCCTAAGAGCAAACCACCCTTTTTAAGGGTGGTTCTGATTGTGGCGGCCGGATTCGTGTCTGCGCGAAAATGAAGGTGAATACTTTTCCGCGAAGTGAACGACCTGTTTTGGACCCCCGAAGCATCCACACTTTTTGGCGACGAAACCGCAGGAAAACCTCGACGAAACCGCAGGAAACAGCGCCTGAAAAATGTCGATGCTTCGGGAGTCCGATTTTGCTCGTTCACATCGCGGAAAAGTATTCACCTTCGATTCGCAAGGGCACTACGTGAGTCAAAAAACGGGCCGCGCCGGGGATTTCCGGCGCGGCCCGCTTAGTATCGCGCTTAGATTCGTAAGGTTGCGGCAGCCGGCGGCCTATTTTGCGTCGTAGGCCTCGGCGTCCCACCAGTCGAGCTGGGCGATGTTGTCGCGGATGTGCTGGCAGCTCTTGTGGAAGCCCTCGAGCTCGTGCTCAGAAAGGTCCAGCGTGTAGACCTCCTCGACACCCTCGGCACCGATCACGCACGGCAGAGAGGTAAAGATGCCCTCCTCGCCATACTGGCCGGTCATAAGCGTAGAGGCCGAAAGCACGGCGTGCTCGTTGTGCAGCACGGCGGCACAGACGCGCGCTGCGGAGTTGGCGACGGCGTACTCGGTGCACTGCTTGCCCTGATAGGTTACGTAGCCGCCCTTGCGCGCGAGCTCCTCGACCTCCATGTGGTCGAAGGCATACTTGTCGGGGTTCTCGGCCTGGAGCTCGGTGAGGCTTTTGCCGGCGATGGTTGCGGCCTTAAAGGCAGCAAGCTGGCTAAAGCCATGCTCGCCGATCATGTAGGCGTCGATGGACTTGGGGCTCACGCCGACCTTCTTGGAGATCTCGGTGCGCAGGCGGGCAGAGTCCAGGCCACAGCCCGAGCCGATGATCTTCTTGGGATCGTAGCCGGTCAGGTGCCACAACTCAGTGCACACGACGTCGCAGGGGTTGGAGATGCTCACGAAGATGCCGTCAAAGCCGGCATCGACGATGCGCTTGGCAAAGGTGCGGGCGGCGTCGGTGGTAAAGAACAGCTCGCCGTCGCGGTTGCCGGCGGCCAGCGCGACCTTGCCGGCGGCGTTGACGATGACGTCGCAGCAGGCCAGCTCCTCGTAGTGGTCGTAGCAGTTGACGATCTTGGTGTTGTACGGGACAAACGAAAGGGAGTCGCGCAGGTCCTGGACCTCGGACGTCACCTTGGCCTCGTTGATATCGCACAGATACAGCTCATCGGCAATGCCCTGCATGAGCAGGCTGTTGGCGACATGTGCTCCTACGTGGCCCTGGCCGACCACACCGATCTTACGCGTCTGGTACATATATGTATCCTTTCGGCCGAGTTTTTCGCGTCGAACCATTGTAGCGTCCTGCTGCTACTTTGCTAGGCTAAAGTGCCATAGATTTTTGGGCATGCCGTAATCTCTACTTTTGGAGTGATTTGGGCCGCTGACGGCATCGCTGGGCGATGTGCTCGCGCGGATGGGGCCGCTCGTTGTACCATAGCTGCAACTGACTCGTAAGGAGCATCCATGCCCATTCGCATTCCCGACGCCCTCCCTGCCGCCGCGCAGCTCGAGAGCGAGAACATCTTTGTCATGACCGAGTACCGTGCGCTGCACCAAGACATCCGCCCGCTGCGCGTGCTCATCCTCAACCTCATGCCCACCAAGATCGCCACCGAGACGCAAATCATGCGCAAGCTCTCCAACACGCCGCTGCAGGTGGAGGTGGACCTGCTGCGCACCAAGACGCACGAGGCCACGCACGTAAGCGCCGGCCACCTGGAGACGTTCTACCGCACGTTCGACGACATCCGCGACATCCACTACGACGGCCTGATCATCACGGGCGCGCCGGTGGAACAGATGCCGTTCGAGGAGGTCGACTACTGGCCCGAGCTCTGCCAGATTATGGATTGGTCCACCACGCACGTGCACTCTACGCTGCACATTTGTTGGGGCGCGCAGGCGGGCCTGTATCACCACTACGGTATTCAGAAGCACGACCTGCCGGCAAAGGCGAGTGGCGTGTTCGAGCATTATCTGGTGAAGCCGCAAAGCCCGCTGGTCCGCGGCTTCGACGACCGCTTCTATGCCGTGCATTCGCGCAACACCGATGTGCGCCGCGAGGACGTGGAGGCCGAGCCGCAGCTTGAGGTCGTGGCCGTGTCCGACGAGGTGGGCTTGTACATCGTCAAGTCGACCGACAGCCGCCGCTTCTTTGTCTTTGGCCATCCCGAGTACGACACCGACACGTTGCGCCTGGAGTACGAGCGCGACGTGAAGCGCGGTCTCAACCCCCAGGTGCCGGCGCATTACTTCCCAGGTGACGACCCCACCGCCGAGCCGCGCAACGTCTGGCGCAGCCAGGCTCAGTTGCTCTACACCAACTGGCTCAACTACTACGTCTACCAGACCACACCCTACGACCTGGCCCGCGCCGGCGAGGAGCACTAGGCTGCGGCTGTGGCTGTGGTTGCTGCTGCGGCCGTTGCTGTGCTCGCGGCGTGACGAACGTGAATTTTCGGACACACGAGCGTGGATTTTCGGACGTTTACAAATCGAGCGTGGATAATCTCCCACTTTTGGCTCAAAACTAGGCTCAAAACGGGAGATTATCCACGCTCATTTTTTAGGCATGTAGATGCCGATGGCTCGGCTAAGAGACGGTGCATGCAGAGGCAAAGTCGCATTTGGCGTAGTCTTGAATCTCGACGGGTTTTTCTTTCTGATAATCCGATGGACACGGGCATCTAAATGTGGAGACAGGGATCTCTCGGTAAGGCTTCTACCTGCAGATATAAGCCATCAGCCTAAAACGTTCAAAACCGTCAAGCATTTGGTCAGCGCCAGGACAGCATTTGGTTAGACTTCGCATGAAACCGTCTGGTACGTTTGCGCCGTTCCAAGAGTTGGGAGGCGACATGGGAAACATGACGGCGAATCAAAGACTTGCAAGTCACATTAAAGCATGCGAACAGCAGATGAGTTGCGTGTACGCGCGCACGGCGGCGGAGGCAAAGCAGATTGAGCGTCGGGTGGCGGCGGGAAGTCTCGAAGTAGTCATGCCGGGGCTGTATGCGCGTCCGGAATATTGGTCCGAGCTCAAGTTTCGGCAGCGTTATCTGCATCGGGTGCGGGCACTTGCGCAAAAGCACCCCGACTGGACATTTTGCTCCTATACGGCGGCTGTTATCTATGGCCTTTCGGTTTCGCATGCCAATTTGACGCACATTCATATCGCCGCGGCGCCGGCGCAATCGACGACGCCCGGCTCTCAGGTGATTCGTCATCGTTATGCTCGTCAAACACGTGCAATCCAGATGGATATTGCCGTGACCGATATCGATCAAACGATTACGGATTGCCTGGTCGATGCATCGTTTGTCGAGGGGCTGATCATTGCGGACTCGGCGCTTCATGAGCAGCTGTTGTCGAGGGAACATCTCGTTGAGGCAGTCGACAAGCTTGGCCTAAATCGTCGCGGTGTTGTGACGGCGCGAAGTGTTGCGCGGTGTGCCGATGGCCTTTCGGAAAGCGGTGGCGAGTCCAAGGCACGCGCGCTGATGATCGAGCGCGGCTGGCAGACGCCGGAGCTGCAAGTTGAGCTGTTCGACCCAGTTGAGTCGGGACGGCCGTATCGCGTTGACTACTTGTGGCGTGTGGACGACCGGCTGATTATCGGGGAGTTCGACGGATTTGTTAAAAGCGAGAAGGCGGCGGAGGAGGGCAAGCTCGCAAAGGCGCAATTTGATGAGCGCCAGCGCGAGTCGAGGCTTTCGCTGCTTGATAACTGCAAGATCGTGCGCTTGTGCTGGGATGATCTAAGGGATCCGGCAAAGCTCGATCGCAAGCTCAAAGTTGCCGGCGTACCGCGCGTGTGCTGAGGCGGTTGCAGGGCGTTTGGCTACACGAGCGTGGAAAATCGGCCACACGAGCGTGGATTTTCGGACGCTTGTTGAATGAGCGTGGATAATCTCCCGCTTTTTGCTCGAAAGGGGGCTCAAAGTGGGAGATTTTCCACGCTCATCGTGCGGGTGCGATGCAGCGGCGATCAGGCGCTGATGATGTGGGGTAGCGGCAGGTCGTGGGCGTCGGTGGGGACGTGGTCGACGCGCTGCTCGTCAAAGGCGATGCCGATGATTTGGCATGCGGGCGAGAGCGTGGACAGGTAGCGGTCATAACAGCCGCCGCCGTAGCCCAAGCGCGCGCCGGCGCGGTCGAAGGCTACGAGCGGCACGACGATCATGTCGAGAGCTTCGGCAGGCACGATAGGGAAGCGGTCGCTGTCGATGTCCATGGCCGCGAAGGCCCGCGTGGGGTGGGCGATAAACGGAGCCGAGGACGCATCGTCGGCGGCAACTGCCCGCATGCACATGCGCTGGCCACAAGCTGCGGCGTCTGTTGCCGAGAACATGCACGGATAGGCCACGCGCCAGCCACGTTTGGCGGCAGCTGCGGCAAACGCGGCAGGATCGACTTCGGAACCCATCGCGGCATAGGCGGCAACGGTGTGCGGCGCCGCGGCATCCGAGCGATCCAACAGCTCAACAAGCCGCGCACAGATAGCGGCGGACTTTGCCGCCCGCACATCCAAATCAAGAGCATCGCGCCGAGCAATCATCGCCCGTCGCAACTCAGCCTTGTCCATCCCAGCCTCCTCTAGCAAACCTGCCAAAAAGGGACAGGTTTATTTTGGCAGGTTTTATCTGGGCAAACGCGATATGGGCAGTAAAGCCACCGCAAATATGCCTGTGAACTGCGCCCTTTGTGGTTGTTTGGGCCTATGCGTTAATGCTATAACGCCGCAGCGATTGCTTCAGTCACAAACTTATTGAGTGACTCACCCTTCTTTGCCGCTGCCAGCGCCGCTTGCTTGTGGAGCTTAGAGCCCGTTCTTACGTTGAACGAGCCCTTAAAAGCTCGCTCGGGTTCCTTGCCTTTCTCGGCGCAAAACTCAAGGTAATCGTCGACGGCGTCGTGGAAGCATTGCTCCACCTCTTCAGCTGTGGAGCCTTCAAATACGATTGCGTCCCTAATGCCGGTGACCATACCTGTTAGCACATGCTGTTCGGCATCGAACTCGACTGGGGCGAAATAACCCTTGTATGCCAAAACGTTACTCATGACTACCTCCGACATCTTGCAGAAATCGAACGATGTTTCGAATGGTCCCCGCCGTCAATTCGTCAGATGGATGTGGCGCGTGCATTACGAACATCCTGCCATCTGATGGCCTGTAGAAGCGAACGCGCGATCCGGATGTCTTGCCTTTGTTGTCCATTTCAAAGCCATATGAAGCCATGACTTTTAAAAAATCGGTATACCGATACGTCGAAGGGCAGCTAAGCAGTTGGGCGATGAGTTTATCGGCCCGAGTCATCCCGCCTCACATTCTGCAACTATATCTTAGTTGCAATTTAAGTCCGATGCAAGCACCCCTACTATAGAACATGTGTACGTATAGAACAAGTGTTCGAACCAACGCAAAGGCACCTGCCCCTTCGTGGGGGTTTGCTGGGGGCGGGTGTCTACAGCGGTTTGTCTCGATCTGTAACAGTAACTCTGCAAAATCTGACCTAGATGTTACAGATTGAGACAAAGGGGCGGCGCCATTCGGAAACGTCTCGATCTGTAACATCTGGAGCCAATATTGCCGCCTAGATGTTACAGATTTAGACAAACTAGTGGGACGGGCTGAGCTGCCCCGTCCAAGCTGAGACAAAAGAAAAGGTAGATTTTCAGGCATGTCCCAAAAATCTACCTTTGCTGTGGTTAGCCCATCAGGTCGACGACGTTAAAGCCGGCGTTGCTCTTGGCGATGACGTCTCGACCGCCAAAGACGCAGGTTGGCGACTCGGCTGCGATTCGCGTCACGTCGGCACCGAGCGAGCGAAGCTCACCGGGCGTGGCGGCGAGCATCTGGGCGCGGCGCTCCTCGCGCGCGTGCGGATCGAGCCCAGCCAGGTAGGCCGTGTTGCGGCGCTTGGTGAGCGCGTACGGCTTCACCGGCGCGTCCATACCGCTCACACAGCTCACGATAAAGCCCTCAAAGGCGGCCTCGTCGGGCTCAAAGCTGCCGAGCCATTCGCCTGCGCGCGCTACGCGCTCAATCGAGGGGTCGATTGCCGGGTCGCGGTAGGTGTAGAACGCAGTCTGACGCTCACCTGCCGCGCGGAATCCGCAGCCGTACGCGCCGCCCTTAACGCGGATCTCGTTCCACAGGTAGTCGTAGGAGAGCGCGTTGGCGGCAACCGCCCAGGCGCCCGTCACGTCGATGCCCAGGCGACGCGGGTCGCACGCGCTTGCTGCAAAGCAGATGTCGCTGGGGATGACAAAAGCCTCGTGGCGGTCGCGCGGCGCCGGCACCACGAGCGCGTCGCTGCCAGCGCCGCCGTGGCCCGCGCCCAGCCCCAGGTCGCCAGCAGCATCCCAGTATGCGTCAAAGTCCTCGTCGCTGCCGGTAAAGCTCGCCATGCAGCCATCGGCCACAAAGATGCGGCCTGCCAGCTCGGCAAGCTTGGCGCGCAGGCCGTCCAGTCGCTCGTCAAAGTGCTCGAGCAGATTGCGCAGGAACAAGTAGAAGTCCACGCCCGAAAGCTGCTCGCGCACCACGGCCGAAGGCGAGCTGTAGCTCATCGCGCGACCCAGCGCCGCCGAGTGGCCGTTGTTGATAAAGCCCTGCTCAAGCCCAATGCGAATCTGCGTGAGCACGTCGCGAACGCGGTCGGCATCAGCGTCGAGCAAAAGCGTGCTCGACCACACCTCGCGCGGCAGGCTCGCCAGCGCGTCGATCTTTTCGGACAGGGCACCGGCGCTCACCAGCAGGTAGGGGCGCACGCCGTCCACGTCGGGCTGCGTCATGACCTCGGTCGTAAAGCTCAAAAAGCCCAGCTTGCCGGCGAGTAGGTTGTCGAGTTCCTCGGCCGAATGCTCGCGCGTGGGCAGCTGCTTGAGCAGGCGGCAGAGCAGCGTCACGTAGGGCAGGTCCTCAAATGCGACGCAGCTCAGGTCGAAATACTGCATGGCGTAGGCCAGGCGGTTGGTGGGGATGCCGTGACGCAGGCAGGGGATGGGCGCAGTCGTGTCCACAACGAGCGGCGGCTCGGGGCGCGCCTCGCCAATGTCGGATACACGCAGGCGCGGCAGCGTGGCCTTGTCCTCGGGCGTGTCCTCGGCCTCCTGCGCGGCACGCAGCACGGCCGTGCGCTCGACCACGTCCGCCAGCTCGGCATCGGTCATGACGTCGCGCTTGGCAGCCAGCTCGGCAGCTTCGGCACCCTCCGCACCCTCGGCAGCGTCTACCGGAACCAGCTCGACCAGCGCCATGTGGTCGTTTTCCAGCACCAGCTCGCGCAGCAGGTCCTCAAAGTAGCTGCCGTCCAGCTCGCCGCGCAGCTCCTCGTACACCGGGCCATACTTGAGCGCCAGCGTCGCAGCGTCGTCATCGTAGAGCCAGGTGCTCAGCGCGTCGCACGCAATGGCCACGCCGTCGGCGATGCCGTAGTCGCGCTGGCGCAGGTCGTACTCGTTGCTGCTGATGATAGCCTCCAGGCGCTCGCGCGGAACGCCGTGCTCGCACAGGTCGCGGCAGGCGTCCTGGAACACGCGGCGCAGCTCGCGCGCTATGCCGGGCTGCGCGTTCTGCAGCATGATGAGCTCGTAGGGCTGCAGGCTCTCGGCCGCGGTGTAGCTCACCACGTTGCCGCCCAGGCCGGCGGCCAGAATGGCCTTCTTAACCGGCGCCTCGTTGGAACCCAGCAGTGCCTCGAACAGGATGTCCGCCGCGATCGTGCGCTTGCGGTCGAGCGCGCTGCCCAGCACAAGGCCCAGGCCCACCAGGGCGTTCTCGGGCGTGGTGGCCATCTCGACGCGCTTATACTCGCAGGTCACGGGTGCCTGCACACCCAGCGGATTGGGCGCCAGCGTGGACGGGTCCTCGCCGGCGGCGACGGCAGCGTCCATGCGGCGGCTCGCAGCGCTCGGCTGCGACAGATAGCGCTCGTCCAAAAACGCCAGCGCGTGGTCCACGTCCAGGTCGCCGTAGAGCGTGATGTAGGAGTTGGAAGGATTGTAGTGGCGCGCGTGCGTGTCCAGGAACTGCTCGTAGGCGAGCGCGGGAATCGCGCGCGGGTCGCCACCGCTCTCGTGCGCATAGGCGGTGTCGGGATAGAGCGCGGCGTTGACGGCGTCGTCCAGCACACTCATGGGGTCGGACAGCGCGCCCTTCATCTCGTTGAACACCACGCCGTTATAGCGCAGCGTGCCCTCGCGCAGGCTGGCGGAGCTGTCGTCGCCCTCGCCCTCGGCGCCCTCCGGCAGGTCCAGCTCGTAGTGCCAGCCCTCCTGCTCAAAAATGGTGGGCTTGGTATAGATGGCCGGGTTGAACACCGCGTCCAGGTACACGTCCATCAGGTTGTACAGGTCCTGCTCGTTGGTGGTAGCAACGGGGTAGATGGTCTTGTCGGGGTAGGTCATGGCGTTGAGGAACGTCTGCATGGAGCTCTTGATCAGGTCGACAAACGGCTCCTTGACGGGGAACTTGGCCGATCCGCACAGCACCGAGTGCTCAAGAATATGGAACACGCCGGTGGAATCGGCCGGCGGCGTCTTAAAGCCAATGGCAAAGGCCTTGTTCTCGTCGTCGCACGCCAGGTACAGCAGGCGAGCGCCCGAGGCGGTGTGGCGCAGCACGTAGGCGTCCGAGTCGAGCTCGGGTACGGTCTCGCGGCGCTCGACGGCAAAGCCATGGCAGGTGGTGCCGGGCACCAGCAGCGTGGCGGCAGCGGCGCGCGGGTCGGTTGAGGTAGTGGGCATATGCAGTCTCCTTTGACGCCCCAGCGGGGGCGAATCGAGTCGAATCCTCGAGAGTATACCCATATGGGGCCGCGGCTCTGCGGCGAACTGAAGACGATGCCAGCGGATTGGGCATAGGCCCCGCGTGCCCGCCGAATGAGCGTGGATTTTCGGATGAAATAATCCGTCGCAGGTCCAAATGCCGTCCAATTATCCACTCCCGCACACCTTTCGTCTCCAACCGTGAGATGAGAGACGTATACGAAAGATGGCTGTACAGCAAAGAGCCAAACAATTAATAGTGCTGTTTGGTTGGTGATTGTTTTTTCAGTAGAAACACTTACGAATAAAGCAAGTTGCAAACAGCTGCCCCCTTATTTCGTGCTCATTTTTAAGGCGAGAAATTGCCGCCATATGATCGGACGAGTTTCAACGATTTCGATTTAGTATTTGGCGCGGAGGCGGTCGATTCCGATGAAACGCTAGTTGACCACGCGGCAGATTGCGCTTTCTCCCAGACGCCCCGGCACTGCGCAATAAGCCAGATAACGAAGCGATTGCCGGTGCGTCTATCCATAGGGAATTCCGGGAAAGCTTCTGCGGACAGTCAAAAGATTCGTCGGCCCCAAGCGGATTAAAGGTATTTGCATAAGACGTCATTTAACTAGAGACGATGCATATTGAATCGTTCAATGAACTTGCACGCTGTTTCCAACAACGCCGATTGTTGTTTTAAGGGGCTTGATGAAAGAACAGAACCAAAATAGTACTTGCATAGTTAGTTATATAAAGTATTATAACGTTATGGGATGAATGAAGGGTTCATCTAAGTGAGTTAGGAGTAAGGGATGTTCAATTTCGATGAGCCTCGTTACGAGAAGGTTGTGAGCGATGCCCTCGCTC
>UQLH01000034.1:0-15185 GCA_900541805.1 uncultured Collinsella sp. | reverse complement strand
GGCAACCGGACACACATTCTGTCCGAGCGGTTAAAAGCGGGCACGGAATTTAAACGGCTGAAAAAGGGGCATCGACCTGCGCCGATGCCCCCAACGTGGACACACATTTTGTCCTATAAGCCTGCACCTGTTTAGCCTATTAAAAAAGGGCGGCCGGATAACCCGACCACCCTTGCACATCCTTATGTTGCCGCAGACTACTTGCGGACGACCTTAACGATGGCGTCACCGGCGGCGACGGCAGACTCGGCCTCGACGGCGAGCTCGACGTCGGCAAACTCGGCGGTGTTGGACACGGCCACGACGACGCAGTCCTTGTAACCGGCAGCAGCGATCTTGGTGCGGTCGATCTTGAGGATGGGCTGGCCGGCCTTCACGACGTCGTCAGCCTTGACGAAGCCCTCGAAGCCGTCGCCGTTCATGTTGACGGTATCGACGCCAACGTGCACCAGAACCTCGATGCCGCTATCGGACTGCAGGCCCACGGCGTGACCCATGGTGACGGTCACCTTGCCATCGCAGGGAGCGTAGACCAGGTCGTCCTCGGGCCACACAGCGCAGCCCTTGCCCAGAACCTCGCCACCAAAGACGGGATCGGGCACGTCGGCCATCTTGATGACCTTGCCCTTGACAGGCGAGCACAGCACGTCGGCGCCAGCAGAAGCAGAGATGGAGGCCGGAGCAGCAGCTGCCGCGGGCTCAGCCTTCTTCTTAAACATGTCAAACAGACCCATATGTTTTCTCCTCTTGATTAAGCGCAACGTTATGCGCATGCCTATGGTGATTATAGTGCCAAATGATCAAATTGCTAAGGTGAGGGCTCGAATCGCAAGCCCTTCCCGGTAGTGCTCGTGGGATGAGTATCTCCTTTGCATCGCGGGTCGATAAGCCGAGTATCGCCTGCAGGTTATGGAGCGCATGGAAGGGCTCTACCAGACCACGCTGGCCGAAACGCAGGAGCTGCTCGACCCCACGCAGCTTGACCACGCCGCCAAGCTCATCGCGAACGCCCGACAGGTCGACATCTACACGGGCTCGCACAACCTCTATCCAGCAGGAATGTTCCGCGACCGCCTGCTCTCCGCCGGCAAAAGCGCAACGTGCCACGACGGCGCTGAGGCCCAGGTGCGTACGGCGCTCGCCTCGGGTCCCGACCATGCGGCAATCGTCATCTCCTACGGCGGCCTTGCCCCCAACCTCAAGGACATCTTGCCGATTCTCAGCAGCCGGCATGTCCCGGTCATCGTCATCGGCACGCCTTATTGCGCTCGCATTCACCCTGGCTTTGCCGCCTACCTCACGGTGAGTGACCACGAGAGTATGACGCATCGCATCACGCAGTTCGCCAGCCACATCGCCGTGCAATACGTGCTCGATTCGCTCTACAGCAGCTACTTCGCCAAAGACTACGCCCACTGCTCCGAATTCCTGGAGCGCTCGTTCCCCTACACCCGCCTGCCCGGGCTCAAGTAGCGACGAGCGTGGATTTTTGGACGCTTATCTAACGAGCGTGGATAATCTCCCACTTTGAGCCCGCACACAGGCCAAAACCGGGAGATTATCCACGCTCGTGTTGAATGCTCCGTTTTCCTCTGCGCCCGAGGGACCACTCGACCACCTTGCACCAAAGCAATAACGACTTCTCGTCATTAGATTATTCAAATCGACTCTAATAACTATTTTCGCCATAAACTCGTTATTAGAATTGATATGATTAGCCTAATAGCGAGTTTCCGGCACTAAAGATATGGAGGGCGCGATGCAAATCGAGGAGAACGGCCAGGGAACGCTCCGCAATAATCTATCGGGGAAATTGGCTTACTATTCGTTTTTGCCAACGCCCTTGCAATCATTGAGGCAGCTAAACCTCACTGAGGAAACCTATCGCACGCTTTCCACATGCTCACGAAAGCTTGGAGAGCTTGAAGGCATGCTCTACTTTGTTCCCAACGCCGACATGTATCTGACAATGTATGTGCGCAAAGAAGCACTCCTTTCTTCGCAAATTGAGGGAACCCAGTGCACGTTTGACGACCTACTTAGTCCATCGCAAACCCAACTCCATCATAAAGATGTCGCAGATGTCGTGAATTATGTCCGTGCTGTCGACCGCGGCGTAGAACTGCTCAAAAAGATGCCCTTGTGTACGAGGCTTCTCAGGCAGGTTCATGCGGTCCTGCTGGACGGAGTGCGCGGAACGGAGAAGAATCCAGGCGAGCTGCGCTCCTCACAAAACTGGATTGGCCCTTCAGGCTGCACCATTGCAACTGCATCGTTCGTCCCTCCAAACATTGAAGATTTGAGCAACACGCTCCAGGACCTCGAACGATTTATCAATGAGCCTCAAGTCGAAATGGATCCGATCGTGCGGGCGGCGCTCGTCCATTACCAATTTGAAACTGCCCATCCATTCCTAGACGGAAACGGTCGCCTGGGCAGGCTTCTCATTACACTTATGCTCATCAATGATGGCGTTCTTCATTCTTGCTTGTTCTATCCATCGTTCCAGTTCAAGAAAAATCGAAGCGAGTACTACCGACAACTCACATCCGTAAGGGAACGAGGAACTTACGAGGAATGGATAGAGTTTTTCTGCGCCAGTCTTCTTGAGAGTGCGAAGGACTCGGTAGGGTCTTTAAAGAGTCTTGTTGATCTCCACAACCGTTCGACGGCAGCTATTACCGAAAATCTCGGAAGGACTGCCGCAAACGGACAAAGGCTGCTGAGCCTTCTTGAAGAGCATCCCATCCTCGACACCGCATTTATCGCTGCCCGACTCGATATCGGTAGGAGCACCGCGAGCTCGCTCGTCAAATCATTTGAAGAATTGGGTATCCTCCGTCCACTCGACGAGTCAAGACAGAGATACCGACAGTACGGGTATGAAGAGTATCTTTCGATTCTCAGGGAAGACGCTGAGCCGATTAGATAGGCACCGCAGCCCAGCCATATTAAAACGAGCGTGGATTTTTGGACGCTTATCTAACGAGCGTGGATAATCTCCCACTTTGAGTCCACACGGGGGCCAAAAACGGGAGATTATCCACGCTCATTTCTGACTAGTCATTGGGGACGTTCTTAAACGACTAGTCAAACAAGAACGTCCCCAACGACCACTCCGGCAACGCCGATGTTTTGGCAACGACAGACACTATGACCCAATCCGAGGGCACTAAAAAGATAGGAGCCCCCGCTCGTGACCGCGGGTCGGGGCTGCGACAATGATGTTGAAGTGCCATAGGCGCAGCCGCGCCGCAACGAGGTTGGGAGGCTCCCATGCCAAAGTATTCTACCGCGTTCGGGATGGACGTCCACCTGAGGTCGACCACCGTCTGCGCCCTCGACGCGGACACCGGCGAGGCCGTGACGAGGAGGTTCCCCGGCAACCCCTGGGGCGAGATCGCCGGGTGGATGGATGGGTTCCCCGGGCCGTCGCTCGCGGCCTACGAGAGCGGCTACCTCGGCTTCGCCCCGCAAAGGGAGCTCGCCGGGCTCGGCGTCGAGTGCGTCGTCGCCGCGGTCTCGAAGATCCCCAGGTCGGCCGCCGACTCGGCCTCCAAGAACGACAGGAACGACGCCGCCAGGATGGCCAAGGCGATACTCGCCCACGACATCTCCCCCGTATGGGCCCCCTCCCCCGAGGTCGAAGGCATCAGGGACCTCGCCGGCGCCTACGACGGGGCGACCGCGCGCCTGGCGACCGCCAAGCAGCGGCTGCTCGCCTTCCTCGCAAAGCGGGGGTTCGTCTACGGCGGCACCACGCCCGCCGGCAACCCGAGGAAGTACTGGACCTACGACTTCCTGAGGTGGCTCGACAAGGTCAGGCCGGAGGACGATGGCGGGGTTCGGACGCTCGCCGCCCTGAGGAACGAGGTCGAGGCCGCGGCGGAGGCCCGGGCGGACCTGCTCTCCGAGTACAGGGCCGCCGTGGATGCCAGCCCGATCGCCGCGGAGGTGGCCGCCCTCCAGTCGATCAAGGGCTGCGCCTTCGCGCTGGCCGCAGCCTTCTCGGCCGAGGTCGGCGACTTCACGAGGTTCCGTTCCGGAAGGCAGGTCACGGCCTATTTCGGCCTCGCGCCGAGTCAGAGGTCGAGTGGCGACTCCGTGCGGCTCGGAGGCATCAGCGGCGCGGGCAACGCGCTCGTGAGGAAGCTGGCCGTTGAGGGCTCATGGTGCTACGCCGCGGCACGGCACCAGCCGAAGCTCATGCCGAGGGACACGGGCGTGCCCCTCGAGATAAGGATGCACGGGAGGAAGGGGTCCGAGCGGCTCCTGCGGCGGCGCGAGGAGATGCTCGCCCGCGGCATGCCCGCGGCGAAGGCCAACGCGGCCACCGCGGCCGAGCTCGTGAGGTGGCTCTGGGCCCTCGGCATGATGTGCCGGGAGGGCGCGGAATAGACATAGCCCCCGTCCCGGCGAGCCGGGCGGCCTTCGGGGATACCCCCTATTTCGCTGTGCGCGCGGAGCCCTCCGCATGCGCCTCGACAGACTTGGGGAACCCCGCCGAAGGAATGGAGTGCGGGCCGACAGAACGGTATCCGCGGATATGAGACTGAGCCGAAGGCGTCGATGACATGCCGGGGGCGGACCGGGACGGGTTAACGGCAGGCTCCGCCGACCGATTGCAAGCGGTCGGCGGGGCCATTGTGGCTCTTGACAGCGGATTGGGTCATATGAGCGAAAGCCCGCCAGAGCGAGCAAGGTGCCTTGAAACGAGGCGGCATTGACCTTCTGGTCATGCCGCCGAAGTTGAAAGGCAGATTGCCGCTCTGGCGGGCTTGCAGCGTCGGCTGGTTACGCGGTTTGGTAAAACCGCGTAACTACTACTCCCGAGCTCCGTACTGCTCGTAGTAAGCGTCGATGGCGGCCTTGAGCTCGTCATCGATGACGACCTTGCCATCGATCTCGTGGTTGTAGAGGGTCTCGACGACCTCGGCCATGGAAACGATGCTCGCAACGGGGAAACCGTACTTGGCCTCGATCTCCTTCTGTGCGGTGGTCACGCCGCCCTTGCCGACCTCCATGCGGTTGAGGGACACGATCAGTCCCTTGATTTCGACGTCGGCAGCAGCCTTAACCTTGGGATAGGTCTCGTCGATGGACTTACCGCTGGTGGTGACATCCTCGACCATGACCACGCGGTCGCCGTCCTGGGGCTCATAGCCCAGCAGGTTGCCCTTGTCGGCGCCGTGGTCCTTGGCCTCCTTGCGGTCGCAGCAGTACTTGACCTCCTTGCCGTACAGCTCGTGGTAGGCAATTGCGGTCACGACGGCCAGCGGAATACCCTTGTAGGCCGGTCCAAACAGTACATCAAAGTCGTCGCCAAAGTTATCGTGGATGGCCTGGGCGTAATACTCTCCCAGCTTCTTGAGCTGATAGCCCGTCACGTAAGCGCCGGCGTTCATAAAGAACGGGGACTGACGGCCGCTCTTGAGCGTAAAGCTGCCGAACTTAAGGACGTCGGACTCGACCATAAACTTGATGAACTCTTGCTTGTAAGCCTCCATGCGGGCTCCTCTCGTAATCGCGTACGTGCTCTTCAGTTTAGCGCAGGCGAGGCGTCGATGTGGGCGCGCTTTGGGGCCACGGCATTCTGTAAAGGCTTTGTCAGGGGGAATGGTTTTCCGAACAATGGGGTTGACATGTCAAACCCCCTCATCAAGAATACGGGCGGATTAAAAAGGGGGTACGAGATACCCAAAGCGCGCTGCGCTCAGCCTTTAGGAGGTGTGCCATGGAAGGCAGTCCTAGTCGAAAAACCTGCATGTCGCCCTCGGCACGCCGCGAGGACTCCGCACACGCATAAACGCCACCGGCAGATCGCCAAAACCACCGCAAAGGCGCGCTGCACCCTTTGTGGGCTCAAGAGCTTGACGTGAGCGACATCTAGGTTTTTGAAGCAAATACGACACGTACGCTAACTCCCCTCAACAAGGAGGACCCTATGCTGATGCTCAAAACCGTCACGGTACTCGAAGCCATCTCCAAGCGCCGCCGCACGGCGCGCCCTGCCGCTCATACCGGCCTGTCCAAGAACACCATATTCGCCGCCACCCATAGTGCCGAGGACGCCCTCGTACTGCTTGACGCCACGGCAAACGGCCTCACCGTCGAGCAGGCAACTGAGCGCCTGAACGCCGTCGGCCCCAACACCATCGAGGCAACGACCAAAACGCTCGCCCGCCGCATCGCCGACGCGTTCATCGATCCCTTCGCCGGCATCCTCGCCGCGCTCGCACTGGTCTCGCTCTACATCGACGTGCTCGCCGCACCCGAGCCGCAGCGCGACCCCTCCACGGTCATCGTCATCGGCATCATGCTGCTGGTATCGGGCGGCATGAAGTTTATCCAGGAAGCCCGCAGCGGCAATGCGGCCGAGGCCCTCAAGGACCTGGTCTCCAACACTTGCACCGCCCTGCGCGACGGCGAGCGCATCGAGATCCCCTTCGACGAGCTCGTCCCCGGCGATGTAATCCGCCTCTCTGCCGGCGATATGGTGCCGGCAGATGCCCGCATCATCACCGCGCGCGACCTGTTTGTGATCGAGTCCGCACTCACCGGCGAGAGCGAGGCCGTCGAGAAGACCACCGCCGTCACCGTCGTCGAGGGCGCCGACGGCTCCGCACTGCCACTCTCTGCCTGCAAGAACATCGTCTTTACCGGCACCTCCGTGCAAAACGGCGCCGCCATGGCGCTTGTCGTTGCCACCGGCTCGGACACCTACCTGGGCGGCATCGCCAAGACGCTCAACGGGCGCGGCGAAAAGAGCGCGTTTGACCGCGGCGTCTCGAGCGTCTCCATGTTGCTCGTACGCCTCATGCTCGTTATGGCGCCGGCCGTCTTTGCCATCAACGCCGCCACCAAGGGCAACGTCATCGACGCGCTGCTGTTCGCCACGAGCGTGGCCGTGGGCATCACGCCGCAAATGCTTCCCGTCATCGTGACCACGAGCCTATCGCAGGGCGCCAAGGACCTCGCCCGTCGCCAGGTTATCGTCAAGGAGCTGCCGGCGATTCAAAACCTCGGCGCGATGGACGTCCTGTGCTGCGACAAGACCGGCACCCTCACCGAAGACCGCATCGTGCTCGAGCGCTATCTCAGCACCGACGGCAACGAAGACGCACGCGTGCTGCGCCATGCATTTTTGAATAGCTTCTTCCAAACCGGCCTCAAAAACCTTATCGACCTGGCCGTAATCGACCGTGCCGATGTGACACCCTCGACCGTCGCACCCGATTCCATGCTGGGCCAGAGCCTGCGCGACCGCTACACCAAGGTCGACGAGGTTCCCTTCGATTTCTCGCGCCGTCGCCTGAGCGTAGTTGTCGCCGACGCCCAAGGCAAAACCCAGATGATTACCAAGGGCGCTGCCGAGGAAATGCTCGAGATCTGCTCCTTTGTCGAGATCGATGGCATCGCTCAGCCGCTCACCGACGAGAAGCTCGCCCAGATTCGCAAGCAGATCGCCGGACTTAACGCCGAGGGCCTACGCGTAATTGCCGTGGCGCAGAAGACCAATCCGCGCTGCGTGGGCGAGTTTGGCATCGCCGACGAGTGCGACATGGTGCTGATGGGCTTTTTGGCCTTCCTCGATCCGCCCAAAGCAAGTGCCGCGGGCGCCGTCGCCACCCTCGAGGCCAAGGGCGTGGCGGTCAAGGTCCTAACCGGCGACAACGACCGCGTCGCCGCCACCGTCTGCGAGCAGATTGGTATCGATGCGAGCAACGTCTTGCTCGGCTCCGAGATCGATGCGCTCGATGACGCCGAACTTGCCGAGCGCGCCGAGAAAACCCACCTCTTCGCCAAGCTCTCGCCGCTGCAGAAGGCGCGCCTGGTACGTGTCATGCGCGAGATGCTCGGCCACACCGTGGGCTTTATGGGCGACGGCATCAACGACGCCGCTGCCATGCGTGCGAGCGATTGCGGCATCTCGGTCGATTCGGCCGTCGATATTGCCAAGGAATCCGCCGATATCATCTTGCTTCAGAAGGACCTGGGCGTGCTCGAGCGCGGCATCATCGAAGGCCGCCGCACTTACGGCAACCTGCTCAAGTACCTCAAGACCACGGTGAGCTCCAACTTCGGCAATGTGCTGTCCGTGACCGTCGCGAGCCTGTTCTTGCCGTTTTTGCCCATGAGCGCCCTGCAGCTGGTACTGCTGTCGCTGGTCTACGAGATCGTGTGCATCGCACTGCCGTGGGACACCGTCGATGACGCCTGGACTGCCCGCCCGCGTGCCTGGGACGCCGCGTCCATCAAGGGCTTTATGCTCGAGCTGGGCCCCGTAAGCTCGCTGTTTGACATCGTGACCTCCGCCGCGCTCTTCTTTGTCGTGTGCCCCGCCGCCGTGGACGCAAGCTGGTCCGAGCTTGCCGCCGCGGGCGACGTCGCGGGTATGGCGACCTTTGCTGCGCTCTTCCAGAGCGGCTGGTTTGTCGAGTCCATGTGGTCGCAGACACTCGTGGTCCACATGTTGCGCTCCCCGCATCCGCCGAGCCCGCGCGACCACGCCGCGCCCGCATTGTGCGTTCTTACCGTGCTGGGCCTGGCGCTCGTCACCTGGCTGCCGGCAAGCCCCATCGCCGATGTGCTCGGCCTCATGCCGCTGCCCACGAGCTTTTTTGGGCTGCTCATTGGCATCGTTACCGCCTATATCGCGCTCACCCAGCTGGCAAAGTGCCGCTACATTGCCCGCCACGGCGAACTGCTGTAGCAAGTAGACGGAAAACACCCTGCCAGCTGCCGTTGCCACTACCACAGCTGCCAACGCCGCTGCCGCTGCCTCTGCCGCCGCCGCAATCTATCCCCCCAGCAATTGCGGTGAAATAGTTCCTGTTTAAAGCCCCGTGACTTTAATTTAGGGACTATTCCACCGCAACTTATTGGGAGATTAGCTAGTCCTTGGGTGTCCAGGACCAGAAGAAGTTGATAAGGGCCACACGCGAGGCGGTACCGGCCTTTTTGTTGATCGAGGAAATGTGGCGATAGAGCGTGGAGCGCGAAAGGAAGAGCGTTGTGGCGATGTCCTGAACGCTCTGGTCCGAAACGACCAAGACCTCAAGAATATCGCGCTCGCGCTCTGTAAGCCCAAAGGTGGCGACGAAGGCATCGAGGCGTTCATCGGACGTGAGCTCCGCTGCCTCCACGGGCTCGGGGTCGGAGCATGTGGGCGCAAGATCCCCACCAAGATCGTCGGTGGCAAGCGGCAGTCCGTCCCGCATCGCGGCATCATCGGCTCGTTGCCCCAACTGCCCCAGCAGCGTAATCGCAATGCCCACAAACATCACGAGCGCCGCACCGACCGCAGCCAGCACATTTTGACTCGAGATAATCGCCACTGCCGGCGCCGTCACGAACATCGAGCACACGTTGTTGACGACGCGACCCATGCACGGCCAAAAATATGACCAGCGCGCATAGAGCGAGACGGCGGCATATTTTGTGGTAAAGAACACCACGAAAAAGCCCGAGCCCAGATAAAAGATGATCGTGGCAGCAAGCTCGTTGCCGCCATTGCCATCGACGATGAGCACAAAGAACGAAAGCGTGGACAGTATGGCGGCACATGTCATGCCGATATTCATATACGAGCGGCCGTGCAGGTCAAATAGTGCGCCAGCGACCAACGAGCTCACGACAAGCAGCAGGCGCGGCCAATCGCCCAAATCGACGGCTCCGACAGCATGCAGGGTCGTGAAGCCCGCGTTGAGAGCGGCGAATACGCCGGAAAGATGCGCCGTCGCCACGGTCAGGCGAACTACGGCGCGACGGAATGCCGCCTTTGCCTCGGGATCGTCATGCCACTTGGCGCCATATTCCAGAGCATCTACCGAAAGCCCGGCAGCACTGGGTTCAAAGTTGGGATTGGACTCGTCGCGCAGCTTGGCGCGTCGGGCACCGTGGAGCAACGCCACCTGCGCGATCGCGCAGACGACCAGAACAGCCTGCTGAGGAATGCCGGCAGGCATCACCATGTGGTTGAGCACCTGCACCAGAACGCCCATGGCGTAGGAAAGTGCAGCCGCACGCGCCAAGCAGGGCGTCCGTGCAAAGCGCCGCGCAAAGTTTGCATGGGCAGTCGATCCGCAGTAGCCCAGCGCGCAGCACGCCACCAAACCGCCGGCAATTACCACCTCAACCTGAACCGCCATAATCAACAGCAGCAATGCCGCCACCAGCAAAACGCCCGTAACGTCACTCGTTGCTTCAATGGCATGGGGACGGCGATAGTACAGAATAGGACGCACAAAAAAGCCAATCACGCTCGCGCCGATAACAAGGCTCTCATAAATAACGACCTCGTTCGGAGACACGAACTCGGCCATGCGCACGTCAAAGAGATACTCGCACGCCAAAAACGTGAAAAAGAACAGCGCCAGGCATATAATCTCCCGAATGCCCCGACGCAGATATGCGGTTGTGTCTCCCATGTCCCTCATGGTTAACCCCCAGCCGCTCAATTGTCTGGAAATCTATTTTAATAAAGAACCAGTCTCAATATCGAAGCCAGGCTTGAAATGCTGCAAATTTGACCCCAGCCGTTCACGTCACACCGCGGTTTTGAGCCTCATGGACCAGAAGGGACACGCGCGGCCTCTAGCTCGGCAAGGAGTGTCTCCAACTGCCACTCATTTAAGTACGTCCCCAATGAGTGGCCGAAGAACGTCCCCAACGACTGGTCAAAAATGGGCCATGTGTCCCAGTTGTGGAGACTCCTTGAGCCGTCTGGGTATCGCGAAGGATCGCGCACTCCCCCATCATCAAAAGTGACACACGCTACCAGTTGATGGGAGGCAGCCATGGGCTTCTTTGACAAGATGTTCGAGAAGAAAGAGTGCGCGATTTGCGGTACCGAGCTGGGACTTCTAGGTAAGACAAAAATCAATGAAGGCTACCTGTGCAAAGAGTGCGCCGGCAAGCTCTCCCCCTACTTTCACGGCTATCGCTCCAGCACCGCCGACGATATCCGTGAGCAACTCGCCTACCGCGAAGCCAACGCCGAGCGCCTGTCTTCGTTCAACCCCACGCGCACGCTTTCTGCCGGGCGCACCAATATTATGCTCGATGAGGACGCGGGCCTGCTGATCATCACTTCGCAGAGCCGCTGGCGCGACGCCAATCCCGACATCATCGAGTTCTCGCAGGTACTCGGCTGCGATATGGATATCGACGAGCATCGCACCGAGATCTATCGCGAGACCAAGGACGGCGAGCGCGAGAGCTACAACCCGCCGCGCTACGACCTGGATTACGACTTTAATCTGACCATCCACGTCAACACGCCGTACTTTACCGAGATCAACCTGCGCGTGAACGACTCCACCATCGATCAGCGCGGCTCCATCGAATATCGCGAGGCCAAGCGCCAGGCAACCGAGGTCCGCGACGCACTGGTGCAGCTGCGCCAGGAGACGCGCGACAGCGTCGTGGCCGCCAAGGCCCCCAAGACCGCGGTGACCTGCCCCTTCTGCGGTGCAACCACCATTCCCGATGCCAGTGGGCGCTGCGAATACTGCGGCGGCGCCATCGGCGCATAGCCTCCGGCAGCGAAAGGACCGATCATGGCCTTCGAGAGCGTCAACTATCAGTGCCCCGCGTGTGGCGGCCCCCTTCACTTTGCCAGTGCCGAGCAAAAGCTCGTCTGCGACTACTGCGATTCGCGTTTTGAAGTCGAAGAAGTCGAGGCCCTCTATCGCGAGCGCCAGGACAAGGCAGATGCCAAAGCCGATGCCGCAGCCGCGGCCCCCAAGCCTGCTGTCGACGATGCCGTGCAGGAGCTGGCTCAAAACGCCGGCTACATCTGTTCGTCGTGCGGCGCCGAGCTCGTGTCCGACGGCACCGTCGCCGTCACCACCTGCCCGTACTGCGGTAACTCCGCCGTGGCGCCCGGCCAGCTCTCTGGCGACTTCTCGCCCGACCTGGTGATTCCGTTTAAGCTCGGGCGCGATGACGTCACGGCCGCACTCAAGGAACACTACAAGGGCAAGATCTTGCTGCCCAAGAGCTTTGTCACCGGCAACCACATCGACGAGGTCCAAGGTGTCTACGTGCCGTTTTGGCTCTACGGCGCCCGCGTTGACGGCGAAGTATACTTTGACGCGACCAACGAGACCGTGACCGAGGAATCCGACCGCACCGTCACGACCACCGACCACTACGATGCCTATCGCAAGGGCAATATCTCGTTTAAGCGCGTGCCCGTCGACGGATCGTCCAAGATGCCCGACGGCCACATGGACGCCATCGAGCCGTTTGACTACGACGCACTGCGTCCGTTCTCGGTCGCATATATGCCCGGCTACATCGCCAACCGTTACGACGAGGACTGCGAGACCTGCAAGGCGCGCGCCGAGCGCCGTATGGAAGAAAGCACGATCTCGGCCCTGCGCGAGACCGTCGTCGACGAATACGACGATGCCACGGTCGAAAGCAAGCAGCTCGACTACACCTGGGAAGACAGCGACTACGCCCTGTTCCCCGTCTGGATGCTCTCCACCTCGTGGAACGGCAAGAGCTACCTGTTTGCCATGAACGGCCAGACCGGCCGCTTGGTCGGCGAGCTCCCCTGCTCCAAGCCCAAGCTCGCCATCGCCTCGGTGCTGTTCTTCGTGATCGGATTTATCCTCTCCCAGATTCTCTTTATGGGGGAATACGCCTTCGATCCGGATTACCTCACCTTTGATATCGAGGGCATCCTCATCAACGTCATCGCGCCGCTGATCATCGTGATTATCGGAGACGTACTACTGGTAGGCCAGCTCAAGACGGCCAACGAGGCCACCCACGCCGACGAGTACTGCGGCGAGCTCGACCTGACCGAGAAGCACGACACCTTCAGCCACACCGAGACCACCGTTGTCATGAAAGACGACAAGGACGACTAGGCAATCCAACCAATACCACCCGGCCTTTGACGAGAAAGGAAGATCACCATGGGACTCTTGAAAGCTGGATTGGGAGCTGCCGGCGGCGTCATGGCCGACCAGTGGAAGGAATTTATCTACTGCGAATCGATGCCTGCCGACGTCTTGGCCTGCAAGGGCAGCAAACGCACCGGTGGCCGCAGCTCCAACGCACGCGGCGAGGACAACGTCATCTCCAACGGCTCGGTCATCGCCGTCAACGACGGCCAGGGCATGCTCGTGGTGCAAAACGGCAAGATCATCGAAGTCGCGCTGGAGCCCGGTGAGTTCGTCTTCGATACCGGCAGCGAGCCGAGCGTCTTTAGCGGCAACCTGGGCGATTCCATCAAGGAGACCTTCGCCAATATCGGCAGCCGCTTTACCTTTGGCGGCGACGCGGGCAAGGACCAGCGCGTCTACTTCATCAACACCAAGGAGATCATCGGCAACAAGTACGGCACCGCCTCGCCCGTGCCCTTCCGCGTGGTCGATAACAACATTGGCCTGGACGTCGACATCTCCGTGCGCTGCAACGGCGAGTATTCGTACCGCATCACCAACCCGCTGCTGTTCTACACCAACGTATGCGGCAACGTGACCGATAGCTATACGCGCGACAAGATCGACAGCCAGCTTAAGTCCGAGCTGCTCACCGCCCTGCAGCCCGCCTTTGCCAAGATCTCGGAGATGGGCATCCGCTACAGTGCCATCCCCGGCCACACCACCGAGCTCGCCCGCGCGCTCAACGAGGTCCTCTCGGCCGACTGGCGCGACCTGCGTGGTGTCGAGATCGTGAGCTTTGGCGTTAACTCCATCGCCGCCTCGCAAGAGGACGAGCAGATGATCAAGGACCTGCAGAAGGCCGCGGTCATGCGCGATCCCACCATGGCAGCAGCCAACATCGCCAGCGCCCAGAGCGACGCGATGCGCGCGGCGGCCGCTAATCCCAACGGCGCAATGGCCGGCTTTATGGGCATGGGCATGGCAGGTGGCATGGGCGGCATGAATGCCAGCCAGCTGTTCGCCGCCGGCCAGGCACAGCAGCAGGCCGCCCCGCAGCCGGCTCCGGCACCCGCCCCCGCGGCCGGCACGTGGACCTGCAGCTGTGGCGCCACCAACACCGGCAAGTTCTGCTCCGAGTGCGGCAGCCCCGCACCTGCCCCGGCGCCGGCCAAGTGGTTCTGCCCCAACTGCGGCAGCGAAAACGGCGGCAAGTTCTGTAGCAACTGCGGAACGCCCAGGCCCTAACCCCTCTATCTGGTAATTGGCGGGGGTTCCGCCACCCCCGCATTTGTTTCTATAGGTTTCGTTCGATAAAGGAGGACACCATGAAGACAACGTTCAAAAAGTCCGTACTCGCATTTCTGACATGCGTCCTGGCGCTCGCCTTTGCCCTGACGGGCTGCAGCGGCGGCGGCAAAGACCCCAAGGCCAACTTCGTCGGCAGCTGGCAGTACTCGGGTGGAACCTTGGACGGCGAAGAGCTCACCGATGAGTACATGGATATGCTCAAGGAGTGGGGCCTCAACTGTATCCTGATCCTCGACGAAGACGGCACGGGCGTCCTCGACATGTTCCTTGAGGTCGCCGACCTGAAATGGGAGGCCAAGGACGCCACCACCGTAACGATTACCGCCGAAGATGAGTCGCACGACCTGAAGCTCAAGGACGACAAGCTCGTCCTCGAGGTGGAAGGCGACAAGCTTATCTTTACGAAGTCCGACAAGGATCTGTCCGGTACGGTGAAGAAGGATCGCGAGAACGCCGAGAAGGAAGAAGAGATCGATGAGGCCGTCGAAGACGACGACGTCCAGAGCATCGAAATCTCCCCCGCCGTCACCGTCGCCGATGACGACCTGTGCACCATCACCATCACCGAGAAGTTCAAGGACGACTGGGGCGACATCGGCTTTGTCGTCAACATCACCAACAAGAGCGACAAGGACCTGACCTTCTACGCCCCTTCTGGCAAGACCAACGTCAACGGCACCATGAAGGAAGCCTGGTTCTCGGCTCACCTGATGCCCGGCACCAACGCCACCGAAGAGTTCACCTTCTCGAACGGCACACTCGATAGCCTTGACGACCTCGTCAACACGACCATCGGCATCGATGCCTACCTGACCGATTCCTACGAGGACGTCGCCTCCTACAGCGCAACCATCGCGTAACGGCAGACACCGATAGCCGCGGATTGGCGGACACATCCGCGCACTTGCCAGGCGGGGCCGCAGGAGTTGATCTGTCTCTTATACACATCTGACGCTGCCGACGACTAGTCGA
>UQLH01000033.1:0-15751 GCA_900541805.1 uncultured Collinsella sp. | reverse complement strand
GTCTCTTAGGATTAGTTTGAGAAGAAGTCGACAGCACATTTAGAAGCACCTACATTTCTCAAAGCATCGTTAGATTAATAATGACAGGCCGAATGAAGATGCGTGCGACGGGGGCGAGGCGAATGGCTGAGCGGTATCGATACGCTGGTTCAACGGTATTATATTGACCACATAGATTTTTAACTTGCTTGACTTGTAAACCTAATCGTCCTGTCATCATATTCAACTTCGAAAAAAGGGGAATGAGGGCATCCCGATGCATCGAGTATTACTGGAACCCTGGCGATACGCTGAATGATTTGTGACGAATAGTCATGTCCATCAAGAATACGTCGATTGCTTCCGACAAACGGGTCTAGAATTGCATTAGCCGGCATTTCGGGGCAGATTGATACACATGTACGAAAGGGAACCTATGTGGTGCGTTGGGTTGGAGCTGAAGCAGGCCCGATATGGATTGCGGTCTTGCGCCCCGATGTCCAAATAGGTTTCTCTCTCTAGACGGGAAGTTGCTCATGGACGCCATATATGACGGAGATGACTGGGTCGATCATTATACTTGGCGCCTGGTCGGCTCGGATGACAATGGGGATGTGGTGTTTGATGGACTATGTCCAAAGCATCTCCATCCTTTTGTCTCGTCGTTAATTGAGAGTTCCGCTCGTGTTGCCCCCTACAGCTCGGCATCGCTTCATGATACGGACGTTTTGAAGACCATAAGGGAATCAATTGACGAGGGCACGATGAGCGGCCCGCTGTTTTCTCGGCTTGTGGGGCTAGATGAGATTGGCTCGAAACGACTGCTTGCGGGCGAAAAGGTGGAACTCACTTATCGGTCGATGATTTCAATCCTGCGGCTAGCCGATGTTCTTCGCAAATAAATGAGGCTTCCATGGCCATGTGGCAGCTTGTCTCACCGATGGGTGGGAGCCGAGTACTTTTCGGACGATTTGCTTGGCCTCGGCGTAGTCCTGGACGGGAGTTGCTGGATTATCGCAATCCTCGACGAGATATTTCAAAGCGGCACCTTCTTAAACAGCGGACGTGACGGCGGCCTTCCCTGAATTCTATAAAATCACGGCCTGACTTGGGCGGCGAATTGGCGGAGCTCGTCATCATCCATATCGTCGAAGTGCGGCAACTACGCCAGCGCGGCCCTCTGCTCCATCAGGTACCTACCGCTCGGAGACTTGCGAATCGTCTGCAAGATGACCTCGGGGGCGAGAGCTGGGAAATCCACGCCCTAGGGAGCGACAAAAGAGATGGATTCAGCTGTCCCTCCCATGTGTTGGGACCTCATTCAGGGCATCGGCTGCATCCGGCCTTTCGCATTCGCCGCCCGGCTCTCCGGTCCCGCCCGGCCGACGGGTTTCCCATCTACGGCAAAACGATCGCACTTATATATATGCATTCCCGGATTGGGAATATGTTTCAGCCCACGTGAGCAAAGCCTCGGCGTACTCCGTGGCATCTCGGCTTTGCACCCTGCAATGCCGCGCAGCGGAGATACCACCTGAGACGGATGTCGATGCATCGAACCCGAGACCGGGCGCTGCGGCGGGAAGCCTCTCGCACGGACAATCTGCTCGATCCTGCCGCACCCATCTTAAAAAAGTTCGACAAACGTTTAATCGTACGACATCCGTCGAACAGTCGGGGGTACATACCACTACAGAAGGCCCATGGAACGGGGAGCAAGATGGTCGGCGACGGGTTCAAGGCACTCTCCGGCCCCACGCGCCGCCAGGGAGGGCGTCGGGAGGGAGGCCGTAATGGGTGAGAAGGGCGAGCGGCCGGAGCGGGTGTTCCCCGGCAGGACAGACCCGTGGTTCATAGCGGCCATGGTGATTGTGGCGGGCGGTTTATCCGCGGCGTGTATCGCGTGTTTCCTGAGCTCGAGTCCCGCGCTCCTATGGGGCTGGCTCGCGCTGCTGTCCGTCCCGGCCCTCGTGGCCCTGGCCGCCCTTCCCGTCCGCAGCAACCGCCTCGAGCTCTACGGCGACCGCCTCGTCGTCGTGTACGCTGGGACGCGTTCGGTGATACCCTACGCCCACGTGCGGGGCGTCCGGCGCACCAGGACACTCTGGGCGGGGACGGCCAACTCGCTCGACCGCGTCTACATCGAGGCGCCCTACGACGGCGACGCCATCGTCTCGGTGACCGACAACGATGCCCTCGTGGCGGAGCTGGGGCACAGGTGCGGCCTCGGGCCATACTCCCATTTTTGAGAGAGGTGCCGTCGGGGCCCCGAAAGCCGTCTGCATCAGCAGACCTTTATTCGAAATCGGGCGGCGCGGCTGATAATCCCCGGCCTGAACCGCGAGGCCTCACCTGCATTCCCGTTGGCTCTTTGCGTAAACATAAAAAGAAGGGCACGGGCGTCCGCCTTCGCGGAAACCCGTGCCAAGATTTGCGCCACCGAGATGACCGGGTAGAATATGACTAACGCTATTCCGCATTCCCGTACTTGCACTACGGATTTGGGAAAGCGCATGTCTCAGCCTCTACTCGACCACGGTCGCCTCGGTCGGGATGGCCCCCAGCACTGCCGCGTACTCGGTGGGGTAGAGGCGGCTGATAGTCTGAACGTCGCGGATGAGGACGTTGCGGTCGTCGGGCTCGGAGATGCCGTAGCCGAACGCCTCGAGCGTCTCGATCGCCTCGCGGATCTTCTGCTGGAACATGGGGCCGGGGTCCACCCTCAGGCCGAGGTAGCCGCGCCACAGGCTCGGCGACACGCGAAGCATGTTCTGGATCTTGGACATCGGCTCGATGTCGGCGTAGACGTTGAGCGTGACCATGGCGTCCTTGTGCCCGAGGATCGACTGCAGCGCCTTGATGTCGCCGCCGTGGCGGATCCACTGCGTCGCGAAGGTGTGGCGCAGGCCGTGGAACGTGATCAGCTCGTCGTTGGTGCCCATGAGGCCGTTGGTCTCCGAGAACGTCTTGAACGCCCTGCGGATGTAGCTGGTGGTGGCGAAGGAGCCGTCTGGCCGCGACACGACGTAGCTGTCCGCGAGGTCGCGCAGGCCGAGGGTCGACGCCTCCCGGAGCCTCTGCGTATCGATCTCGTGGATCTCCTTCAGGAAGGGGAGCAGGCCCACAGGGTCGATGGGAATCGTCCTCAGGTCGTGGTTCTTGGTGTCCTTGATGAAGGAGCCCCTGTCCTTGACGTAGGCCACGGAGTGCCTGACCGTGATGAGCCCCGACTCGAAGTCGACGTCGCACCAGCGCAGACCGCAGACCTCGCCGATGCGCATCCCGGTGTGCAGGGCGAGCACGACCGCCCGCCTGAAGGTCGAGTCCGACATCATCGAGGTCACCGAGTTGAGCTTCGGCACGAGGTCGGAGCGAAGCGCGTTCCTAGGCCTGGCGATGACCCTGGGCGCGAGGGCGCCGTCGAACGGGTTCCTCCCGATCGTGTCGTTGCTGCGCTTCAGCAGGACGGCGTAGAGCCGCTTGCCGAGCTTGAAGGACTTGTTGAGCGTGTCGGGCGCCGTGCCCAGGCCGATCCTGCGCCTCGACCACGCGTTGACGTCGTCGGTCGTCACCTCGTTGACGGGGACGAGGCCGAGCTCGTCGCGCTCGATGTGCAGGGCGCTGTAGTGGTAGTCGTCGCGGGTCGTCGGGGTGATCCTGTTCATCTCCAGGCAGAAGTCGATGAACTTCTCGAGCGCCTCGGAGAGCGGCAGCGCGGCGTAGTCGTCCCGCTTCTCGGCGGGAAGCCCGGCGCCGACAGCGGCCCTCGCCCCCTCTGCCTCGGCGAACTCAGACTCGATCTCCGACCTGAATTCCGAGAGGACGCGCATCGCCGCCGCCTTCCCCCTCGTGCCCTGCTTCAGGCAGGGCACGCCGGTGTTCTTGGTCCTCTGGACCTTCTTCCCGGTCACCTCGTCGGCCACCGTCACGACGGCCTGCCATTTCCCCTTGTTCTTCCTCACGCCGCCGGGTCCGCATACGCGTAAGGTTTTATTGCTGCATTTCTCGTTTTTCATGTCTGCTCCTAAATCCGCAGTTGATTAGAAACAGATGGGCCCACCTGCGGGAACCCAGAGAGACGACGATTCGGGGCTCCCACCCCCGTTGATTAAGTCATCGGCTGCACCGCGTTCCTCGATGTCGATAATATTCTATCTGGACAAACTGCGCTGAGCTGGTAGAATCTACATATGCGGAAATGCGCTACTTGCGCTATTTGCGCGTGTTTTAACAAAATAATCACAGGTCAGACCTATTATGGGCCCGCTGGGGGTCAAGGGGTCGCTGGTTCGAATCCAGTCGTCCCGACCAGAAGTTTGCAGGTCAGGCACCTAGTGCCTGACCTTTTTTGTTTTAATCACCATGATTATTTTGCTTAAAGCAACAACGTTCCCGCTCGATGTAATCACCGAATCAAAACGTGTACATCAGCCACCAAAATCGACATTTTTCGACATGTTTGGAGGCTGATGTACACGAATGCGAAATCCCCGCCGCCTAAAAGCGCCCTCCACATGTCTGGACTCTCTATGGCTGCGCTGGATAGACATCGCCGGAACGGGTATAGTATCGAAAGTTTTGTCGTTAACCAGCGGGGGAGTCCTGTGGGCATCAAAAAGAAGATCAAAAAGGAGCTTATCGGCACTTCCGATTACCCGTCGAATAAGATCTTTACGATCTCCAATTTCATTACCTTTACGCGCCTGATCCTCACCCTGGTATTTCTGTACCTGTTTGTGACGGATAACAACCGCGTCATCGCCATCGTTATCTACGCCGTTGCCGCATCCACCGACTGGATGGACGGTCAGATCGCCCGCATGACTAAGACGGTCTCGTGGCTCGGCAAGGTCATGGATCCCATTTGCGACCGTGCGCTGCTGTTCACCGGCGTGCTGGGACTGGTGGTTCGCGGAGAGCTGCCAATCTGGGTCTGCGTGCTCATTATTGGCCGCGACATCTATCTGGGCATCGGCACGCTTATCGTGCGTCATTATCATCGTCGCCCCATCGATGTCGTCTTTCCCGGAAAGATTGCCACAGCGCTGCTCATGACCGGCTTCTCGCTCATGCTGCTCGGTTTCCCCGTTATTGACGGCCTGCATCTTTTACCTTCATCCCTTACGGCCTTCCCAGGCCTCAACGGAAGCTCGGTGCCCCTCGGCATCTTCTTTGTGTACGGCGGCGTGATCTTCTCCATGCTCACGGCTGTCATCTACTCCATTAAGGGCGGAGTGGCCATTAAACAGGCTCTCACGCATCCCGAGGACGAGGACATCGACTTTCTGAACCCTGAAATCGAAGACTGATTCGTTGGGGTATGATTACGTACGGTTCATTATTTGCGGCACGTCCGCGATAAGTTAGGGGTTGTCATGGACAACATGGTTAACAATATGCCTCAGAATGATAAGACTGCTGACGCTACCTGCGTATTCCGCGTGCCTTCAAGCGACGTCACCGTTCCCGACCTCATGGCCAACGTGCGCATCACCGCCCCCGTTCTGTCCATCGTCAAGGGTCCGCAGACTGGTGCCGCTTTTGAGCTCGAGGACGATGTGACCACCATCGGCCGCGATCCCGCGAACGGAATCTTCCTCAATGACATGACCGTTTCGCGCAGCCATGCGCGCATTATTCGCGAGGGCCTCGGCGCTCGCATCGAGGACTTGGGCTCGCTCAATGGCACCTGGGTCGACGGTGCCATCGTCAATGCAGCCCCGCTGCACGACGGTTCTTCCGTGCAGATCGGTACGTTTACGCTCATCTACCACGAGAGCACGCCGGAGCGCATCGAAACCGGTGAGTAGGGCATGGCCGAACGCAACTATCTGAGTATCGGCCAAGTCGTCAACCTACTTCGAGGCGCATACCCCGATCTTTCGAACTCAAAAATTAGATTTCTAGAGGATGAGGGGCTCATTACCCCTCATCGTACGCCTAAGGGATACCGTCAGTACTCCAAGGAGGACGTTGATCGCCTAGAGGTCATTCTGCACTTGCAGAAGACCCGCTACATGCCGCTCAACGTGATTAAGCAGCGCTTGGAAAACGCCACGGACCTGTCAACGCTCGCCTACGAGGTGGGCTTGCTGTCCGATGTTCCGCTCAAGACGGAGCCCAAGGAGACTAAACAAAAGCTGCATCCCATCGAGACCATTCCCGATATGCTGGGCGTCGAGATTTCGTTTATCCGCTCGCTCGCCGAGAACGACCTCATTCGCATCATCAAGAGTCCGCAGAATCGTGAGCTCGTCGATGGCCGCGATTTTCCGATCATCCGTTACTGCTCCGAGCTGTCACGCTTCCATATCGAGCCGCGCAACCTGCGCCAGTACGTGTCTTCCGCCAACCGAGAGTCCTCGATGTTTGAACAGGTGCTCGTGAGCATGCTCGGAATGGATACCTCCGATGACGAGCGCGACGCCAAGCTCGAGCGTGCGTTTAAGAAGCTTCACGACCTGACGGAAGGTGTGCACACTGCGCTGCTCAAGAACCGCGTTTTTGAGTCGCTCAACGCTGTGGTCGAGGACGCCGACATCGATGCACTCGATGAGGAAATTACTCGCTCCGAGTCCACCAAGGCCAAAAACGAAGAGACAGCCGCACCGGCTTCGCACGAGGATTCTCTCGTAAAGCCGCTCAAGGTCGTCGCCCCTTCGCAATCCGGCACCGCCACCGCGGGCAAATAACCGCTACCGAAATTTCGGCAACCCATTGAAAGGTCATGTAATGTACGACTTCGAATCTCAAATCGTCGACATCCCCGACTATCCCGAGCCCGGAGTCATCTTTAAAGACATCACGCCGCTCTTTGGCAATCCCGAGGCGCTCAAAGCCATGACCGATGCCCTCGCCGAGCACTTTGCCGGCATGGGAATCACCAAGGTCGTGGGTCCCGAGGCTCGCGGCTTTATGGTTGGCGTACCGGTGGCTGTAGCCCTTGGCGCCGGCTTTGTTCCCGCACGTAAACCGGGCAAGCTACCGCGCGAGACCGTGAGCCAGAGCTATGAGCTCGAGTACGGCACCGATTCAATTGAGATCCATGCCGACGCTATCAGCTCTAAAGATACCGTGTTGATTCTGGACGACTTGGTCGCGACGGGCGGAACCGTCGAGGCAACAGGTAAACTGGTGCGAGATATGGGCGCAAAGCTTGTCGGTTACGGTTGTATCCTAGAGCTTGCGTTTCTCAACCCGCGCGAGAAGCTCACGCCGTCTGATGACGATGTGGAGCTCTTTAGCCTGGTGACGGTGGACTAGCCGTTACCCTTAGTTACTGGAAAGGAAGCTACATGCGCACAGCAAACACGCACAAAAACATGGCACGCTGCGCTGCTACGGCAACCCTCGCTTGTGTTTTGGGCTTGGGCCTCGCGGCTCCTGCCTACGCCGATACCGCATCCGACCTTGCCGCTGCTCGTACTAAGCTCGAGCAGATCGGTACCCAAACCCAGCAGATTTACGATGAGCTCGCCACGCAGACGCAGGCGCTCGATCAGACTGCTGGCGAGATCACGCAAAAGCAGCAGGAGATCGCCGATGGTCAGGCCAAGCTCTCGACCTATGTCGCCGGCGAGTACAAAACCGGCGGTCTGAGCCTGCTTCAGGTTCTGACGGGTGTCGATGACCTGAGCGATATGCTCAACCGTCTGTTCTACTACGGCAAAGTTTCCGATAAGCAGGCTCAGACCATTCAAGAGGTCAAGGAACTTAAGCAGCAGCTCACCGATAAGCAGTCCGAGCAGGAAAAGAACGTCGCCGCCACGCAAAAGAAGGTCGACGAGCTTAACGCCCAGCAGGCTGAAGCCCAGAACGTCGTAAACTCTCTGGATTCACAGCTGCAGGCCGAACTAGCCGCCGAGGCCGAAGCCAACGCCGCGCTGCAGGCCGGCATCAACGCCAGCACCGCCGAGAAAGCCACGGTGAGCAACGAGACTGCCGGTACGACCGAGAACACCAACAACGGTGGCCAGACCAGCAATAACAACAACCAGGGCGGCAACACTCCGGCTCCTACGCCGGCACCTGCTCCGACGCCGCAGCCCTCCACGCCTGCCCCGGCTCCGACGCCTTCTGCTCCGAGCCAGTCCGTCGATGGCGGTTCTGTTGTCTCGCGTGCATACAGCAAGCTTGGTTGTGCTTATTCCTGGGGCGGAATTGGCCCGAACAGCTTCGACTGCTCTGGTTTTGTTAGCTATTGCCTCACTGGTCGCTATTGCCGCCTGGGCACCACGGGCACCTTTATGGGCTGGACGCGTGTGTCCGATCCGCAGCCCGGTGACGTTGTGGTCAACTCATACCACACCGGCATTTACATCGGTGGCGGTCAGATGATTCATGCTTCCGACTACAACACGGGTGTTATCATCAGCTCCGTTGCCGCCGGCATGAACAATAACTACATCTTCGTGCGTTACTAAGTCATCTTACACAGCGTGTGAATGTGGACCTCGTGGCTTTAAGTCGCGAGGTCCATTCTTTTTTTCTCTCTCATCTTAGACGGCTATCTAGTATTCAAAACTAGATAGCCGTCCATTCGGTTTGCAAGAAGGCTATAATTGTTGATGAACAATTAGAAAGGACCCTCTATGAGCTGGGCACTTATCTCCGATTCAAGCTGCAACCTCCGCGATTGGCAACCGACCGCGCCCTATACCACCTTTGCATTTGCGCCCCTCAAAATTCGAGTGGGGGAGCGTGAATTCGTCGATGACCTTTCGCTCGATGTTCATGAGCTCAACTGCGCTGTTCAGGCGGAGACGAACGCTTCTTCGAGCGCTTGTCCCAGCGTAGGGGAGTGGGCCGAGCTCTTCAAATTGGCAGACAAGACCATCTGCATGCCGATCTCTGAGGGTGTGTCGGGCAGCTACAACGCGGCAGCCACTGCTCGCGATATGGTTCTTGCCGAGGAGCCCGACCGACAGATTCATCTAGTCAATTCACGCGCAGCTGGCGGCAAAATGGACCTCATTTTCTTGCTGTTCGACCGCTATCTTGCAGACAATCCGAATGTCTCATTCGAGGATGCTTGCGCATACTTCGATAGCCTTGAACAGAACAGCAAAATCCTCTTCAGTTTGTGCAATTACGAAAACCTCGCCAAAGCCGGACGTATCCCTAAGGCAGCCGGCGTCATTGCCAACAAGCTCAATATCCGCATTTTGGGCACGGCGAGTGAGGCCGGTAAAATCGAACTCGTGGGGCACACGCGTGGCGAAAAGAAGATGCTCAACAAGATCATCGACACTATGGAATCCGAGGGCTTTACGGGCGGTGAGGTCATCATCGATCACGTTGAGAACGAAGCTGGAGCCCAAGCGCTTACTGATCGCATTGTCGAACATTGGCCCGGCTCCAAGACCATCATCATGCCCTGCAACGGCCTGGATTCCTATTACGCCGAGATGCACGGCCTGATCATCGGCTACGGCATGGGCGTAGCTTCGGGCAAATAAAGTCCAACCAAGCAAAAAAAACGGGCGGGACAAAGCGACAGATGGCTCTTTGTCCCGCCCGTTTTATACGTCGGCTAGCTATTAAACCCGTTGAACTTGAGATAGCTCATCAGGTACGCTTTCGAAACAAAGGATGAAACCGCGCTGCGCACAAGCAGCGACTCACGCGTTACCTGATGCGCCGTATCGGGAACCGGCGTCTGCTCGACAGAAAACGCCGAACGAATCGATGCCTCGAGCTGATCGACCACATAGTCGAAGGCCGTCGGGGCATCGTAGCTCAAACGCTGAATGTTAAAGAGCGCCTGCACCGCAGCAATAGGTAGCACCTGCTTAAAGATGCAGATAGCGATCAGGCGGGCAATCTGCTCGCGACCATACTGCTTTTTGACCGGAGCAGGCACCAGACCGACCTTCACGTAGTTATTGATCATCGATGGCGTAATGACAGGCTGCTCAACGCAAATAGACAGCGGCTCCATCCACAGCGCAACATACTCAATGACCTGGTCGCGGTAGAGCGTCACATTGGGCAACTGGTCATAGCGCGGCAGACTCAACGTATTGAGTTTGCGCACGATATCGGACTGAATAAATGCATCGGGCAGCACAGTGGGCTGAATATCCTCAGGCTTAATGCTGACCGACGAATCGGACATCGGGATAACGCGTTTGGCGTGGTTCATAAGGATCCTCCGTTCATTAGCTATATTGTATTCTAGGTTATCTAGTTTTGCATACTATATAGCAGGAAAGTAAAAGTGGTTGGACAGCACATTGATGCACCGTCCAACCACTTTGTTTTAAAGATAGCAACCTTACATAAGATATATTATCGTACTTATCCGCGGAGAAACGCGTATGCGCTCGTTGCTGCTATGGCTCCGTCAGAAACGGCGGTCACAACCTGACGTAAGCGCTTGGAACGGATATCGCCAGCAGCAAATAGACCTGGCGTGCGGGTCGCCATGGATTCATCAGTCAAAATGCCGCCATCAGGCGCCAGATCGACAAGATGCTCAACAAGCTCGGTATGGGGTTGCGTGCCGGCAAAGACAAAAATGCCAAACGAGCCAGGCTCAAATGACTCGGAATGAATTTCCCCGGATGCATTGTCCTTAAAGGCGATCGTCGTTGGCATCGCTTCACCAGAAAGTTCAACAATACTAGTTTGGTACCTAACTGTAATATTGTCCTTTTCGAGTACTTTCTGAACAACACCATCAGGTGCACGGAACTGATCGCGACGCAGCACGATGGCCACACTGCTGGCAATATCTGACAGGAACAGAGCTTCCTCGCAGGCAGCATTACCGCCGCCGATGACAAAAACCTGCTTGTCGCGGAAGAACATGCCGTCACATGTTGCGCAATATGAAACGCCACGACCGCGATAGGTATCCTCGCCAGCGAAACCTGCCGGACGCGGCGTGGCACCCATGCAAGCGATAACGCTCGAGGCCAGCGTATCGCCCATATCGTGATGCACCGTAAACAGCGCTGCATCGGCATCGTGATCGATACCCGTAACCATACTCCATGTAACCTGTGCTCCCAGGCCCTCCGCATGCTGCTGAAAACGCTCGCCGAGTTCAGCGCCACTCAAGAGCGGAATGCCCGGATAGTTCTCGACCTCGTTGGTTGTGGCAATCTGGCCACCCGACATACCCTGCTCAATCACGGTCGTCGTCAGGTTGGCACGCGCAGCGTAAATGGCGGCAGCATAGCCCGCGGGGCCTCCACCGATAATCGCAACATCAATCGGCTGATCGGTAGTCATGAAGAATCCTCTCGTCGAAACGTTGTCGTTCTTTGCGCTCATACCCAAATTTACGTGAACATGACACTCATGCACTACAATGATAAATCGCGTAACAAAGCTGAAGGGGAGTTATCGATGGATCAAACGCAGACGAGCAATAACGCTCCCCTGCCCATGCAAGCCACTCCCCAACCGGAGCAAATGACCGTTTTACCTGCACAAAAACCACTGGTAACCATTGTGCACGCATCGGTTGGATCGGGCCACAAAGCCGCCGCCAACGCGATTGCACAAGCATTTGACCTTATCCGCGGCACCAAGGGAATCCCTGAGGATATTGAAATTGAAGTGCTCGATATCCTTGATTTTGGACGTATTAAATTCGACGGCAATAAGACCGCGGCTTCTTTTACGGGAGCCACGCGCCCCATTTACGACCTGACCTGGCGATATACGCTTACGGGACATCTTCTCTGGGGTGGCGGCACGGCATGGTCGCGTATTATGTTCCCCGCCTTCAACGAATACGTCCGGACCCGCAGGCCCATAGCCGTGATCGCAACACACATTACGGCGGCCAACGTCGCTGTGGGCGCCCGCGTCATCACGGGTATCGATTACCCGGTCATCTGCGTGCCGACCGATTACGAAGTCGAAGGCTTTTGGCCCCACAAGGACACCGATCTATTCTGTGTAGCCAACGAGTTTATGGCCGAAACGCTGCGCCCGCGCAAAGTTCCCGAGTCAAAGATCCGCATAACGGGCATCCCCATCCGAACCGGTTTCGATTCAGATTACAAACGAGAAGATGAACTCAGCAAGTTCAATCTCCCCATAGACAAAACCGTCGTATTGGTGATGGCCGGCGCCAGTTTGCCCCAACCATACGTGCGTTTCCGTGCCGCGATGGACCACACGCTCCCCTTCTTACGCAGCTTTGAGGACATGCACTTTGTCTTTTTACCGGGCAAGGATAAGGAATACGCCACCCGACTCAAGACGCTCTTCGACGCCATGAAGCTCGACAACGTGACGGTACTGGACTACGTAGATGACATGGCGGCCCTCATGCACGGCTGCGACCTGGCAATCCTCAAATCGGGCGGGCTCACCGTCACCGAGTGCCTGTGCGCGCATCTGCCGATGATCCTGCTGGGCAAATCATACGGTCAAGAAAAGGCCAACACCACAATGCTCACCGGCATGGGCGCCAGCATGCATGTCACCACCGCACGAGAACTCATCGTGACGCTTCGTCACCTGCACGACCACCCTGAGTCGCTCAAAGCGCTACTCATCAACGGCGAAGTACTACGCCGCCCCCACGCAGCCGAAGACATAGCCATCGCCACCATGGAGCTCGTAGGCAAACCCCAAAAGCGCAAACGAGCCTTCTGCCGCTTCTATTGGGGCGGAAAACCCGCGCATATCCGCTAGTCGAATGTCCGCCGCTCTGTCGGAGCCGCCCTTATATCATTCCATGCTCAAACATTCTCGCTTCGCAGGGCGCACTAATCCCACCCGTCCGGGACTCACCCATATCATTCCATGCTCAAACATTCTCGCTTCGCTGCGCTCGCTGCGAAACTGCGCGTGGAACGATATGGGTGAGTCCCGGACGAGAGGCTTCCTGCTTGAAAACAAATTGCAATCCGACTAGAAAGCCGGTGCGACAAAGGAGAAACTCCCTTGTCGCACCGGCTTACAAATCGATTAATGCTATCAGCTTCCAGCGAAGAGGCACGGTAGTTACAAGCATGCAAACGTAGCTCACCCGTGGGAGGGCCCTATATATCGTCCCACGCGCAGTTTCGCAGCGCAGCGAGAATGTTTGAGCATGGGACGATATATAGGGTCCTCCCACGGGTGAGCGGACGGAAGCAACTAGGCGACGCCGGAGGAGCCGAAGCCTCCGTTGCCTCGGTCGGTTTCGTCTAGTTCTTGTACTTCTACGAGGTTGACCGTGGGGACTTCTTGGATGACGAGTTGGGCTATGCGGTCGCCTTTGTTGATTTGGATGTTGTTGGAGGGATCCAGGTTGATGAGGATAACCTTGAGTTCTCCTCGGTAGTGGGCGTCGATGAGGCCCGGCGTATTGACTATAGACAGGCCCTGCTTGATGGCCAAGCCGCTGCGGGGCTGGACGAAGCCGGCGTAGCCATCGGGCAAGGCGATGGCCAGCCCAGTAGAGACCAGACGGCGTTCGAAGGGCTTCAGGACGCAGTCCTCGTTGGAGCGCAGATCCAAGCCGGCATCGGTGGGATGGGCGTATTTGGGAAGTTCGACGGTGGGGTCGAGACGCTTTATGTTGACGGTAATGTTGGACATGGAATCACCTTAGCTTGTCGAGCTCTTGCAGAAACTCATCAACGTCTTTGAAATCGCGGTAGACCGAGGCAAAGCGGATGTACGCCACCTTGTCGATCTTGGCCAAGCGTTTGAGCACCATGTCACCCAACTCATGGGACGTGACGGCCGTCAGCGTACGAGAACGCAGCTCGACCTCGATATCGTCGATAATCTCATTGAGCTTCTTAGTGTCGATATCACGCTTGATGGTGGCGCGCATCAAGCCGACGAGCAGCTTATTGCGATCGAACCGCTGCTTGGTTCCGTCCGACTTAATGACCTCAATTGGGTCTTCGCATCGCTCGAACGTTGTAAAGCGGTAGTTACACGAGCAACATTCGCGACGGCGCTTAATGGTGTTATTTGACTCCTGCATACGGGAATCAACGACGCGGGTATGTGCCTTGCCGCATTTGGGACAGCGCATGGTACCTCCTCTTAAACGATAACAAGGGTACCATGCGCAGCGCGATAATGATTACGAACGAGCAGGAACCTTAAGATGCGCACCGGCGGCGAGCGAACCATGCTCCAGATGATTGACGTTACGGATCATGTCGGAAGTCTCTTGCGTGGAAAGGCCTTCGATTGGATATTCCTCGGCAAGCGACCAAAGAGAATCACCAGGCTGAACGCGAATGGTCTCGTAGGTAACGTTGGAAACGGACTCGGCATACGCGGCGTGACGAGCGCTAAAGACAGACGTAGCGAGGACAAAAAAGAGCGTGAGCGCAACGGCGACGGCAACAATCGTCGAGACCTTCGGGGCAGCGGGAGTCGGCGCGGCAACAGCATACTGAGTGCGAGCAGACTTTACGGGCAAAGGCTGATAACCGGAACGTCCACCCTTGACAACAGTAAAAGCGGGCGCGGCAGGCGTCTCGAGCTTAAGGGCGAGGTTTCCCTGGACCATATTCGTTGCGTTCATCATGTTCTCCTCTCGCGTGTTTTGCTGAGAACAGTTTTATCAAGCCGCGCGGACAAAAATGTCTAGCGCGAGAACGAATGTTCGGTTATTATTATCTTCGAACAGTTGTTCCTGTCAAGCAAAATTCGAACATTTGTTTGACATGGGTAGAGAGGATGCCCTGATGGCTCGCAAAATTACCAAGCGTCAGCAGCAAATTTACGACTTCATCAAGGAATATCAGCAGGAGAAGGGTTATCCGCCCAGCGTGCGCGAGATGGCTTCTGCCGTGGGCCTTTCCTCCCCCAGCACCGTGCACGCCCATCTATCTGCTCTGGAGGCGCGCGGGCTACTCAAGCGCGATGCCACCAAACCGCGCGCCCTGGAACTCTTTAACGAGGACGGTTCCTCTGTCTCAATTTCTAAATCTGACGAGCCCACCGCACCTCGCGGAACGGTCTCGCTACCGCTCGTTGGTCGCGTCGCGGCTGGGATTCCCATTCTGGCCGAACAGAATATCGAAGACACTTTTACTATCCCGACCGAAATCGCCACCGATCAGGGTTCCTTTATCCTTGAGGTGCATGGGAGCTCAATGATCAATGTCGGCATTTTCAATGGCGATTACATCATCGTCCGTGAACAAAAGAGTGCCATGAACGGCGAAATTGTCGTGGCCATGATTGATGGTTCAGCGACCGTCAAGACGTTCTACAAGGAGCAGGGACGCGTACGCCTGCAGCCCGAGAATGACACCATGGAGCCTATCTATGCAACGAATCCCGTAATCTTGGGCAAAGTCGTCGGCTTGATGCGCCGGTTCTCGTAATGCAGAAACGCATCACCATCTTTGATACCGTCCGCGGGTTTACGATGATTTCAATGGCAGGTTTTCACGCTTGCTACGATCTCGCCTACCTGTACGGTTGGGATATGCCCTGGTTTACACAGACCGTCTTTCAAGACATCTGGCGTGCCAGCACCAGCTGGGTATTCTTGTTTATCGCGGGGTGGATGTGCACGCTCTCACGCAACAATGCTAAACGAGCGGCCAAGTACGCTGCCGCAGCTTTGGTCGTCTGGATTGCAACAACGCTCGTATCGGTCGACGATTCAGTGAACTTTGGCATCATCTACTGCATGGCCGCATGTACCGGCATCGTGGCGTTGACCGATCCCATCCTCAAGAAGATATCGGCGAGATGGGGCATGTCCCTATGCCTTGTGTTGTTCGCCCTCACGGTAGTGTCGAGAAAGTTGGTGTAAGGGCCCTTGCGGCCCCTGTGTCCGATATCC
>UQLH01000032.1:0-19826 GCA_900541805.1 uncultured Collinsella sp. | reverse complement strand
GGCCCGTGGGTTATACCCTAAGAGCAAACCACCCTTTTTAAGGGTGGTTCTGATTGTTGAATACGTGACAAGCCGGGCATTCCCTGAATCCAAACGGTCAGCAATCATCCGTGAACGGTATTTGTTCAAAAAAGAACAAAGATAAACAAATAGTTGTTGCAGTTAATGTTCGAATGTGTTCAAATAAACATGAACAGTGAAGAACCGCACATTCAGATGCCCGGACCTGAACGCGATTCAACACTTCCAAACAGAAACTACGCACCTGCGTATCTCTCAAGGAGGATGTCATGAGGGTTGTAATCGCTTCCGATGCCGACGGTATGTCGATGAAGGAGTCCATCAAGGAGATGCTCATCGCCGACGGTCACGAGGTCGTCGACTATTCCGAGACCCCTGCCGCGGACTTTGTCGATTCCGCGACCGCCGTTGCCAAGGACCTGCTGGAGCACAAGGATTCCCAGGGCTTCGCATTCGATAAGTACGGCGTCGGCTCCTATATGGCCGCCGTCAAGATTAAGGGCATGGTCGTCGCCAACATTTCCGACGAGCGTTCCGCCTACATGACCCGCGAGCACAACGGCTCGCGCATGGTCACCATGGGCCCGGGCGTTGTGGGCACCGAGGTCGCCAAGAAGATCGCGCGCGAGTTCCTGCGCGCCCAGTACGCCGGCGGCCGTCACCAGATCCGTGTCGACATGCTCAACAAGATGGCCTAACGAGAGCCACCGAGAACTCGAACTTCTACCTCAACTTGTGAATTCAGACGAAAGGACGTTCTGATGAAGAAGACCATCGCAATCGGTTGCGACCATATCGTTACGGACGAGAAGATCTATCTGGCCGACCGCCTGGAGCAGGCTGGCTACAAGGTGCTCGACTGCGGTACCTACAGCCACACCCGTACGCACTATCCCATCTACGGTAAGGCCGTGGGCGAGGCTGTTGCCAGCGGCAAGGCCGACTTTGGCGTGGCCCTGTGCGGCACCGGCATCGGCATCACCAACGCCGTCAACAAGGTTCCCGGCGCCCGCTGCGCCCTGGTTCGCGACATGACCTCTGCCCTGTATGCCCGTCGCGAGCTCAACGCCAACATCGTGGGCTTTGGCGGCAAGATTACCGGCGAGTTCCTGATGGCCGATATCATGCTTGCCTTCCTGGAGGAGCCCTACGAGAAGACCCCCGAGCACGATGCCCTGATCGCCAAGATCGATGCCTGCAATAAGGCCGACGCCGAGGCTCAGGCTGACCCGCACTTCTTTGACGAGTTCCTCGAGAAGTGGGACCGCGGCGAGTACCACGACTAATTAGGTTCCGGCGTTCTGCCGAACGCCGGACCGGTCGACGCTGCGCGGCGCTCAGGCACCCCATCTCGCCGCTCAAACCGTCGCTCGCGTACATGAAGTACGCGTCGCTCCTCTTTCGCGGCGACCTGGGGCACCTGAGCGCCGCTCGCTGACGTTTGAGTGACCTGTGAGATCGCCCCTGTTGTTGCGAAGTGTTCTGGTACGGCGAGCTGCTCCGATAACACGTTTTCTTGCTTGGCTTGAGTGCTTCGCTCTTGGCTGTACTTGGCGATTTGCAGCTTTTCAATTGACGGCTCGCGTTTCTGTGAGGGGGCGCGGGCCGGTTTTCTATCAGCCCTATTGACTTGGCGGGCTGTCGTAAGAAAGGGAAGGCTCCTATGGAGTTTGTTCTTGATAACGGTTCTATCCGCGTAGCACTGAGCACGGCGGGCGGGTCGTTCACTTCTATTGCGGCCAACGGCCGTGAGTACCTGTGGCAGGGTGACCCGGCGGTCTGGTCGGGCCAGGCACCCATTTGTTTCCCGATCTGCGGCGGCCTTCGTGACGGTCGCGCAATGACCACGGGCGGCCGCGAGGTCAAGCTCGCCCGCCACGGCTTTGCTCGCAAGCAGGAGTGGAAGCTCGAGGAGCAGAGCGACAACATGGTTGCGCTGAGCTTAAGCTCTGCCGACCATGCCGAGTTGCTCGAGCAGTACCCGTATCCGTTTAAGATCGTTGCTCGTTACACGATCGATGCGGAGAAGGTGGCCGTGTCGTACGAGGTGACCAATGAGGGCACCGAGGACATGCCGTTCTTTGTGGGCGGTCACCCTGGCTTTAAGTGCCCGCTTGACGAGGGCGAGTCCTACGACGACTACGAGCTTCGTTTTGAGCAGCGTGAGGCCACCGAGCTCTGTACTGCCGTTCCCTCGACGGGCCTGATTGATGTTGAGCATCGCAGCAAGAACCCCATGATCGGCCATGACCTGCCGCTTACCCACGAACTCTTCGACTTCGCGGAGACCATCTTTGACGTGCTCGAGAGCCGCGTGGTTACGCTGACCAAGAAGACCGAGGACAAGGGCGTGCGCCTGACGTTCCCCGATATGCCGTACCTGATTGTGTGGAGCAAGCCCGAGGGTGACTTTGTGGCCGTGGAACCGTGGGGCGGCCTGTCCACCTGCTCCGACGAGGACGATATTCTGGAGCACAAGCGTGGCTGCCTGGTGGCCAAGCCGGGAGAGACCGTCACCCGCGGCTTTGAGATCGAGATCCTTTAACGAGTTATCGTATGTTTGGGGCGGGTTATGCCGCCCCGGAACAGGAGTTCAACATGATTCTGACCGTTACCATGAACCCGTCGATTGATACGCGCTATCAGCTCGACAAGTTGATCATCGACGACGTGAACCGTGTGACGCCCGAAAAGACCGCTGGCGGCAAGGGCCTCAACGTGAGCCGTGTGCTGCTGCAGTTGGGCGACGATGTGCTCGCGACCGGTCTGCTCGGCGGACACATGGGTGCCTATATGGCCGAGCTTATGGATGCCGACGGCGTCAAGAACGACTTTGTGCCCATCGCCGGTGAGACGCGCATTTGCCTGAATATTCTGCACGAGGGTAATCAGACCGAGCTGCTGGAGAGCGGCCCGCAGATCGCTCCGGCCGAGCTCGAGGCCTTTACGGCCAAGTTTGCCGAGCTTGCAGCGAAGGCGGACGTTGTGACGCTTTCGGGCTCGCTGCCGCGTGGCGTCGATGCCGGCTATTATGCCGAGCTCGTTAAGATCGCCGAAGAGGCGGGCGCCAAGGTGCTGCTCGACACTTCGGGTGCATCGCTGGAGGCCGCGCTGGAGTCCGACGCTAAGCCTGAGCTCGTAAAGCCCAACCTGACCGAGATTAACGGTCTGCTGGGTACGTCCTTTACGACCGATGATGTCGATGCCCTGCGCGAGGCGCTTGCCGCCGATGACCGCTTTGCCGGTATCCCCTGGGTTGTCGTTTCGATGGGCGCTGCCGGTTCGGTGGGCTTCCATGAGGGTCGCGCGTTCCGCGCCAAGACGCCCGCGATTGCGGCTGTGAACGCGACGGGTTCCGGTGACTCGACCATCGCCGGCTTTGCGCATGCCATTGCGGCTGGTGCCGACGACGTCACGGTGCTCAAGACCGCCAATACCTGCGGCAAGCTCAACGCCATGGATCCCAAGACCGGCCACCTGGTCATGGACCGCTGGGACGAGATCTACAACAACGTTGAAGTAACGGAGCTTTAGGGTTACGGCGTCGAGTTACGGCGTTTTACCAAACGCCGTAACCTGCCGACGCTGCGCGGGCCGCATTTGGATAATCTGACGTTCAACTTCAAGGGCGCGACCAGAAGGTCAGCGCCCTTTCGTTTCACGTCACCTTGTCTCAAATGCGGCCCGCTCGCTGTCGTTTCCAAGACATCGGCGTTGCCTTGCTTCGGGAATGCGGCAGATAGGGACGTTCCTTTTCTGCTGGCAGTTTGGGACACTCCTTACGGGACGCCCCCTCCACAGCGCCTATGCCAGCTTGTCGATTTGCCCAATCTCCCAGAGCGGAATGTTGACGAGCGTGCCCTCGTCTCTATATGCCGCTAACGATGTTCTCACGCAGCGCTCGAGCTTGAACTTCTCGCAGGCAATCCTCAGGCTCTTTGCTTTGAGATTCTCTGCCGCCTTGACCTCGAGCGGAAGCACGGTCCCCGCATGGTCGATGGCAAAGTCAGTCTCTGCATTGCCGGAGGAGGATGACCAATACGCGGGAGTTTTGCCTTGGAGCAAAAGCTCCTGTGCGACGTATTGCTCGGTCAGCGAGCCTTTGAACTCCGTAAAAACAGCGGGCCCGTTCAGAACAATGGCTGGCGAGAGGCCGGAGAGTGCTCCGAGGATGCCGGTGTCGATGCAGAACAGCTTGAAGCCCGAGAGATCCTCGTAGCTTGTGAGCGGTGCTCTTAGGGCGGAAACACGTGGTACCTTATGAACGATTCCATAGTCCATGAGCCACTGGAGGCTTTCCTCAAAATCGCGTGCGCGCGCCCCGGGACGGAGCGCACCGTAGACGAACTTCTTGTTTTCCTTTGCGAGCTGGCCGGGAAGGGATTTCCAAACCAGCCTCATGCGCTCGACGATGCGGGCTGGCGCATGCTTGCCAAAATCGGATTCGTAAGCTTCGATGATTTGCTGCTGAAGCCTGCGGGCCTCGATGAAATCGTGGGAGGCGGCGAAAGCGGAGACAACTTCTGGCATGCCACCGACAACGAGGTATTCCTTGAGCAGGCGCTCGAGCTTTTCGGAAACGTTTGCCAGCAGGTCCATGTCTGCGGCAAGGATGGCATCTGCGAGCGGATCGCCATCGACGGCACGAACGAACTCGACAAACCCCATGGGGCGCATGGTAAGCTGGTCAATCTTGCCGACGGGGAACGACTCGTTTTCGCGTTGGAGCGCGAGCCCCATATAGGAGCCGGCTGCCACGATATGGTATTCCGGCGCCAGCTCGTTGAAGTATTTGAGCGAGGTGATGCCACGCGGTGCCTCTTGGATTTCGTCGAAGATGATGAGTGTGTCTGTCGGCGTTATGGTCTGGCCGCGCAGGAGCTCTATCTGGGAGATGATGCGTTTGGGGTCAAGGCTTCCGTCGAACAGCGAACGTACGCCCGGTTCGAGCATAAAGTCAAAACGGATGACGTTTTGATACTGCTGGCCTGCGAATTCGTTGAGAAGCCAGGTTTTTCCCGTCTGGCGGGCCCCCTTAAGCAGGAGGGGCTTGCGGTTTGCCCTAGATTTCCAAGCGATGAGTTCGTCCATTAGCTGTCGCTGCATACTGCCTCCTAACGATCATGTTTAGTATAAGACTGTTTTGGTCTTTCCATTGAAAAATGTGGGAATGAACCACGTCTTTCCATCGAATAATGTGGGAGGCAATCACGTTTTTCCATCGAATAATGTGAGGGTTTAGGTAGGCATCTGGGGACGTTCTTTTTCTGCCGGCAGTTTGGGACACTCCTTGTTTTGGTGCAAATTAGTTACCCTTGCATCAGAAAACGGCGCCCGTCGGCGATGTTGCCGGCGGGCGCCGCTGTCGTGTAGGCGCTATTTGTTAAGTGCGTGCGTTCGAGCTCGCGTGCTACAGCGAGTCGATAAAGCGCTGCTGGGCGCCGCGTCCCGCCTCGTCCCACTTAAAGACGCCGGCGTTGTCGAGCACGTGGCCAAACACCACGCCGACCTCCTCGTGCAGGATATCGATGGCGTTGTCGGCCGTAAGCTCGTCGGCGCGGCGAGCAAAGACGTCCTCGGCCCACGCGGCATGGCTGCGACAAAGATCATCGACCTCGAGCGCACCGGCAAGATCGTAGCTGGCATCGACCTTGGCTGCCAGCAGATGCTCACGGACAGCGCCAAGCTCGGGAACCAGGCGCGGCGGCAGAATGGCCAGGCCCATGACCTCGATCAGGCCGATGTTCTCCTTCTTAATGTGGTGGTACTCGGCATGCGGGTGGAACACGCCCAGCGGATGCTCGTCGGTCGTGATGTTGCAGCGAAGCGCCAGGTAGGCCTCGTAGATTTCGCCGCCGGCATTTCCGCGAGAGTCGACGCGGCGGATGACGGGCGTCACGGTGTTGTGGGCCACACCGTCAGCCGTGTATGCGATGACGCCCACAGACTCATCGGTCCACTCGCGCCAGGCGAGGATAATCTTCTCGGCAGCGTCGAGCAGCTGAGCGCGGTCATGCGAGCGCAGGCGCAACACCGAGAGCGGCCACTGCAGCACGGTACCGCTGACCTGGTCAAAACCGGGCACGCTAAACTGCGAGACCTCGGCGGCATGCATCATGGGGAACTCGTGCGCGCCGCCCTGGAAGTGGTCGTGCGACAGAATCGAGCCGCCCACGATGGGCAGGTCGGCGTTGGAGCCAATAAAGTAGTGCGGGAACAGGTCGACAAAGTCGAGCAGGCAGGTCAGCCCCTTGCGGTCGACGTGCATCGGACGATGCTCGGAGCTCATGGCAATGCAGTGCTCGTTAAAGTACGCGTACGGGCTGTATTGGAAGCCCCAGCGCTCGCCGTCGAGCTTAATGGGGATAACGCGCAGATTCTGGCGGGCGGGATGGGCGACGCCGTCGGCTGCAGCGGAGCGTCCGGGATAGCCCTCGTTTTCGATGCAGAGCTGGCAGGCGGGATATTTCTCGCCCGTGTTCTTGGCTACACCTGCCGCGGCGATATCGCGCGGGTCCTTCTCGGGCTTTGACAGGTTGATGGTAATCTCGAGGTCGCCCCAGTTGGTGGGGGTGCTCCATTTGATGTTGCGCGCGATGGCGGCACGGCGCACGTAGCCGGCGTCGCAGCACAGGCCGTAGAACCAGTCGGTCGCGGCGCGGGGTTCGTTGACGCCCATGCGTCCGTTGAACTCCTCGTTTACAACCGAAGGCCTTGGCATGAGCGCGCCCATGATGCGCATGGCGATGCGGTCGCGGCCCGATGCCGTGTCCTCGGCGGCGCCGTTGGCAACAGCCGCCTCGGCAAGCGCGGCAAGTGTGCCTTCAAGGTCAAAGTTGGGCAGGGTGTCGGGGTGCAAGAGCGAGAGTTTCTCGACCTGGAGCGCCCAGGCCATGTCGAGCGCCGGGCCCGTAGCACCGATGCACTCGAGAATGGTGTTATACGCCCAGATGCGATCGTCCTGGCCGATCATCGATCGGTGGATAGCGTACTCGATCAGGTTCTGCGCGGCCTCGCGCACGTCAGTCATTACAGCCATGCCGCGTAAGCCCCCTTGTCAGAGATGGCGTAGTGACGGGCAGAGCCCTCGCCCAGCCAGCCGTTCATCTTGGCGATGAAGGTGTCGACCAGGTCGAGCGGCACGAAGGCCTGGATGGTGCCACCAAAGCCGCCACCGTGGATACGGACGGCGCCGCGGCCGTCGAGCACGTGCTCGGCCAGCGCCAGGGCATACATGGAAGGCTGCTCGGAGCCCAGCTTGGCAACGACATTCTGCAGGTACATGGCAGAGCTGGCGCCGGACTCGCGCGTCAGGACCAGGAACTGATCGATGTCGCCGGCGTTCAGGGCAGCCCAGCGCTTGTCGACCAGGCCGTTTTCGTACCAGTAGTGAACGGCGCGCAGGCAGGCGCGGTCGCCCAGCTTGGCACGCAGCTCGGGGAGCTTGGCGTCAAAATCGGCAACATCGACCTCGCACAGGCGTGCCTTGCCAAACTCGGCGGCGACGTCTTGCATCTCGCGCGGAACGGCAGCGTAATCGTCGGTGGCGGCCACGTGGTCGGCACCAACCTTAACGAGCACGAGCGCATAGCCGTGATCCTCAAAGTTGAGTTCGAGCTTCTGGGTTTTAGGCTGAGCCTGGTCCTCAAAGTCCATGTAGGCAAGGCCGCCCAGGCACACAGCGGCCTGGTCCATCAGACCGCAGGGCTTGCCATAGTAGTTGTTCTCGGTGCGCTGGCTCATCTGGGCGAGCGCGACGGGCTCGATGGCGGGTGCGCCCCAGAGCGTCTCCATGGCGCGACCGTATGCCGCCTCGACAGCAGCAGAGCTCGAAAGGCCGCCGCCCGAGGGGACAGAGCAGGTGAAGGCGAAGTCGAAGCCCTGGGGCTCAACGCCCAGAGCAGCGATTTCGTGGGCCATGCCGCGTACGAGGCTCGCGGACGTGCCCTTCTCGGACTCCTGAACATCCAGCGTGTCGAGCGTGATCTCAAACGTGGGATAGCCCTCGTCGGCAACGCGGACCTTGTTGGTGTCGGTTGCCACGGCGATGCCGTCAACAGCGACATCGAGCGAGCCGGCGATGACGTGGCCGCCCTCGTGGTCGGTGTGGTTGCCACTGATCTCGGAGCGGCCGGGCGCGTGCACATAGAGCACCTGGCGGTCGCCGATGGGCCCAAACTCCTCCTCAAACAGCTTGGTGAGCTTGGCGAATGTCTTTTCGTCGGGGGTGGTCATCGGAGTCCTTTCCTTGGCGCGTACGGGTAAGTTTTGCGTCGTTATGAGTACGTTAACAACTTGAAGCGGCATGAACCAAGTGTTCACGATGCCGCACGTTACGGGCTATGTTAACGTACTCATAACACAACTCTTGTCACTTTTTGAGAATCTGGTAATCGGTAGAAATTCAGCCGTGAACGGTATTGCCGTATGGACTTATAAAGCAGAAGAGATGCGGATTGAAAAAGTAGAGTACGTTAACATGCGTCCGACGATAGCGGGCCTCGGCGCGGGCTAAACTCCTGCCCGGGCCGGCATGCACGCTATTCAGATCTCGCAAGGGTGAAGGTGATCCTGTGGCAAGGCGCCCGTCCAACGATACAGGTACGCGTCCGGTCTCCATGGCCGACGTCGCCCGCGCTGCTGGCGTTTCGCAGCAGACGGTTTCGCGCGTCGCCAACGGTTTGCCCAACGTTAACGAGCAGACGCGCCAGCGCGTGCAGGCCGCTATGCAAGAGCTCGGCTTTCGCCCGAGTTATGCCGGTCGCTCGCTGCGCGACGGCCGTTACCATTCGGTCGGCCTGTGCGTCAACGATGTCACCAAGTTTGGCAACCTCTCAATGATCGACGGCATCGCCAGCGCTGCTCGCGAGCATAATTGCGCCATCACGCTGGTCGAGATGTCCAAGACCGAGGAGTTTTCGCTTGCCGAGGCCACGCGTCGTATGGCCGCATTGCCGGTGGACGGCATCATCATCGGTATGAGTCGCATGGCGCCCGATTTTGAGACGTTTGATCCACTGCCGGGCATTGGCACGGTCATCGTTACCATGTACGCGCACCCGCGGGTGACCACGGTCGATTCCGACCATTACGGCTGCTCGCTATTGCTTATGGATCACCTGTTTGAGCTAGGGCACGAGCAGATTCGCTATATTGGCGGCCCGTCATTCTCGGTCGACGAGCAATTTCGTCGCGCCGGTTGGCAGGATGCACTCGAGCGTAAACACATCGAGCCGGCAGAACCGCTCGAGGGCGACTGGTCTGCCAACAGCGGCTACGAGGCCGGCAGGTACCTGGCCGAGCACGATCGCACCATGACGGCGATTTACGCGGCAAACGACCAGATGGCAAATGGTGCGATTGCAGCGCTGCGCGATAGCGGTCTGCGCGTGCCCGAGGACGTGAGCGTGGTGGGCGTCGACGATTCGCTCGATGATTTTGTGGCACACAACGAGCTCACGACCGTTCGATTCGATTTGCATCAGCGTGGACGCGAGGTGTTCGAGCACGCGGTTCCCAAGGCGGGGGCAACGGACAAAACCGTTGCCATTCGTATTTCCGGCCAGCTCATTATTCGACATAGCACGGCGATACTGCGCGCATAGTTTGTGCAGGTCAACGGCAGTATATTCCGCCTCAATTACAATCGGTAAGGATGCTGACGGATAGCCGTGGCTATGAAGGCGAGTGTTATGATAGACGGGTTCTTTTGTCTATCTAGGAGGCTTTGCCTGATGGAGATCACCAAGGATATCCGCTACATTGGCGTTAACGATCACGACATTGACCTGTTCGAGGGCCAGTACGATGTGTCCGAGAACGGCATGGCATACAACAGCTACGTTATCTTGGGCGAAAAGATCGCTGTCGCCGATTCAGTCGACGGCGGTTTTGTTGACGAGTGGCTCGGCAACCTCGAGGCCGTGCTCGATGGCCGCACGCCCGACTACCTGATCGTCCATCACATGGAGCCCGATCACTCCGCCGGCATCGCCGCCTTTATGGAGCGCTATCCCCAGGCGCAGATTGTTGCCAGCATGGGCGCCTTCCGTATGATGGTCAACTACTTTGGCACCGACTTCCCCGAGCGCAAGATGGTCGTCAAAGATGGCGACGTGCTCGACCTGGGCGGCCACAGCCTAACCTTTGTCGGTGCCCCCAATGTTCACTGGCCCGAGGTGCTCTTCTCCTACGAGTCCACCGACAAGGTGCTCTTTAGTGCCGACGGTTTTGGCAAGTTTGGCGCCAACGACATCGAGGATCCCGAGGGCTGGGCTTGCGAAGCGCGCCGTTACTACTTTGGCATCGTCGGTAAGTTCGGCAAGTTCGTGCAGGCCGTCCTCAAGAAGGCCGCCGACCTGGACATCCAGATTATCTGCCCGCTCCACGGCCCCGTGCTGACTGAGAACCTGGGCTACTACCTCGACACCTATAACACCTGGTCGAGCTATCAGCCCGAGGACGAGGGTATCACGATTGCCTATGCGAGCGTGTACGGGCATCTGAAGGCTGCCGTCGAGGAGCTCGCATCTGCGCTTGAGGCTCGCGGCCAGAAGGTCTCCGTCTTTGACCTGGCTCGTGACGACATGGCCGAGGCCGTTGAGGATGCGTTCCGCTACGACCGTCTGGTGCTCGCCTCCATCACCTATCAGGGCGAGATCTTCCCGTGCATGAGCACCTTCATCCATACGCTCGCCGAGCACGCCTACCAGAACCGTACGGTGGCGCTCGTCGAGGCCGGCTCTTGGGCACCCGCGGCTGCCAAGGTTATGACCAAGGAGCTCGAGGGCATGAAGGACATCACCCTGACGCAGAACAAGGTGACTGTGCTGGGCTCGCTCAACGAAGCCTCGCGCGCCCAGATCGAGGCCCTCGCCGACGAGCTGTCCAAGTAGCGACACGCTCACTTTTGACGCTCAGCCATCACAACCACCACAAAGGGGACAGGCACCTTTGTGGTGGTTTTTATTTAGTTGGCGGCGATGATGAGTGCTGGACGTGCGCCGTCGGCGGTCTTGGCGATTGAGGTGGCGACGGCGCCTTCGGAGTCTCGGTCCATCACGATGGCGTCGACATCGGTCAGCTCGGCAAAGCGGTACATGCCGCGTCCGTTAACCTTGCTGGCGTCCATGAGGGCGACGCTTTGATGGGCCGCGGCGATCATAGCCGTTTTAGTCTCGGCCATCTGGGGAAAGTCGGTCGTAAAGCCGCAGCTGGAGACAAAGGCGCCGGGGCACATGACGGCAAGATCGGCGTGGACCATTTGGAGCGCCTGCATGGTAAGTGGGCCGTACAGATAGCGATGACCTTTGCGCAGCGCCCCGCCCAGCATGACGACATCGACCGAGGGCATGCTTTCGTCGATGTAATCGGCGATGGTAATGTCGGCCGTGATAACGGTGATGCCGTCGCGCTGATCGAGGAGCCGGACGAACTCGAGCGCCGTGGTGCCCGAGTCAACGAGCAGCGTGTCGCCGTCATTGACGAGCTCGATGGCGCTTTGCGCGATGGCCTGCTTGGCGGCGACGTTGACATTGATGCGGCGATCCTGCGTGGAAACAGTCAGACGCTTGTGGAGCGATACGGCGCCACCATGCGTGCGACGCAGCTTGCCTGCTTCGGCGAGCGCGTCCAGGTCGGCGCGGGCGGTAACGGAGGACACGCCAAAGGTCTGGGCGATTTCTGCTACCTGCACCGAGGCATTATGCTCAAGCATTTCCATGATGGCGGCACGACGCTCATCGGCGAAGGCTCGGGTTGTTGCGTGGGCCATAGCTGCTCCATTCTCGGCCAAATTTGCAGGAATTGTGTTGACTCTATTTTCGTTCATTTTCTTTTTGAGTAAGAAAACGCCTTTCGATTACTTATCTTTTCTATAAAAGAAAGACGCTGAACGCCCAAAATTCAATATCGAACACGCCCGCCCGGCCCCAATTCCTTCCGTTTACTTTTCAAAAACGACGGTATTGACCTGCATGGGCTCAATATCTCGCACATGCAAAGACGCTGAATTTCATACAATGAGCGCAGCAAAACGCAAGGTAAAACGCCTTGTGAACAACTACGCCCGATGTCCAGATGCGGGCGAGGGAGAGGAGCAAACGCTCATGGCACTTGTTACCACCGAAAAGATGCTCAAGGACGCTCAGGCCGGCCACTACGCCGTCGGCGCGTTCAACGTTGAGAACCTCGAGTTTGTTATGGCCGTTCTGGCTGCTGCCGAGGAGACCAAGTCCCCCGTCATCATGCAGACCACCCCGGGCACCATCAAGACCGCTGGTCTGGACTACTTCTACGGCATGGTCAAGGCTGCCGCCGAGCGCGCTTCCGTGCCCGTCGCTCTGCACCTCGATCACGGCGATGGCTATGACCGCTGCATGCAGGCTTTCCGCACTGGCTACACCTCTGTCATGATTGACGGTTCGCACGAGTCTTTCGAGGACAACATCGCTCTGACCAAGTCCGTCGCCGACGCTGGCCGCGCCATGGGCGTGCCCGTCGAGGCTGAGCTCGGTAAGGTTGGCGGCAAGGAGGACGACGGTCCCGCGGTTGAGGGCGAGAGCCCCTACACCGATCCGGCCGAGGCCAAGGAGTTCGTCGAGCGTACCGGCTGCACCTCCCTCGCAATTGGCGTTGGCACCAGCCACGGTGTGTACACGAGCGATCCGCACATCGAGCAGTCCGTGGTCAAGGCCATCCGCGACGCCGTCGACGTGCCGCTGGTCCTGCACGGCACCTCCGGTGTGCCCGATGAGCAGGTTGCCGAGGCTGTGAAGAACGGCATCTGCAAGGTTAACTACGCCACCGAGCTGCGTCAGGCCTACACCAAGGGCTTCATGGCCTACATGGCCGAGAACCCCGCCTGCTTCGACCCCAAGAAGCCGGCCAAGGAGGGCATGCGTGAGATCACCGAGCTGGTTAAGATCCGCATGACCAACCTCAACTCTGTGGGCAAAGCAGAGTAACAGCAAGGGTACTCCGACTCGCTATATATCCCGGGGAGGGACGAGGGCTTAGTTCCCCAATCGTCCTCGGGCATGCAAAAAGCCTCGCTGCGCACTTCGTGCGGCGAGGCTTTTTGCCCCCTGCGGAAAGATTGGGGAACTAAGCCCTCGTCCCTCCCAGGTTGACCTACTCGAGGTCGTCGCCCTTGTGGCGTTGGGGCTGAAGAGATGGTGCGCGAGGGGCGCTTTGTTGATGAGGGGTTAGTATGCCCGGGCTTGGTTGGGGAATGCCTGGTCTAGTGAGGCTTGGAGTTTTTCGAAGGATGTCTGCAGGTTGAGGTGTTGGTCTGCAGAGCGTTTGGCTTTTGTGATTGGGGAGTCGAGGAGGCCGTTTCTCTGTGTCGGGGGGAAGGAGAAAAGGTCTGCATGTGTTAGGGATGGCTGCTGTGCTGCGTCATTGGAAGAATGCATGCTTATGCGGCCTCCTCGATGTCCACCAAAAGGTTGCGCACGGGGTGTGCTGCTAGGTCCCGTGCGTTGGCAGTATTATGCCGCGGCTGTCGCAAAGAAGCGCTAAAGAAAGGCTTAACCTGGTTTGATGTTACGATGAAACCGCAGGTCAAAGCCATCGAGTAACACTCTTGAAAGGTTGGGGGCTTAAGGGCTTTCTAAGGTTTGTGGTGCGGATGTGGCGCGGACGTGCGGGGCGTGTGGACGGCTCGTTCCTGGCGCTGCGGCTCTGCGGCGCGCACCTGCTCGATGACCTTTTCCATCGTGGCGTCGATGCGGTCTTTCTTGAGCTCGCATTCCCAGATGGTTATGGGTGTCCAGCCCATTTGAGTGAGTGCTGCCACGGCGGTGCGGTCGCGCTCGACGTTGCGACGGAACTTTGCCTCCCAAAACTCAACGTTGCGCTTGGGCTTGCTAGGGTTGCACTTGGGGCAGCGGTGCCAAAAGCAGCCGTTGACGAAGATGGCGATTTTGCGTCCGGGGAAGGCGATGTCGGGCTTGCCGGGAACCTTCCATTCCAAACGATAGCCCGTAAGGCCCGCGGCCCGTAGGCGCTGGCGAACGAGCAGCTCGGGCTTGGTGTTGGCGCGTTTGTTGCCCTTCATGGACTTTTTGATGGCGGCGCGACGGCGTACCAGTTCGCGCTCGTCAGCGGAGAGGTCCGAGGTATCGATGCCGTCGAGCAGACCGGGCTTGGGACGCTTTTTGCTGCGGCGCTTAGGTGCGCGCTTGGGCTTGGAAGCGGGCTCGTCGGTCGTGGTGGCCTCGGCGTCGTTGGCAGTGCCGTTGGCCTCGAGCCGGTCTTCCTTCAGCTCAATCAGGGCATCAATAAGCCCCTTGTCGGCGGGCATCCACTCAACGGTGGCAAGCGAGGTGCGCGGAATCCAGCGGATATCGAGTTGGCGGTCGTGCTTCTGCGGCTCATCGGATTCATCGGCGAGCGAGCAGTAGTAGCACTCCATGGAGAGATGGAAATCGGGGTAGTCGTACTCAACGGTGTAAAAATCGCGCAGGTTGGTGACTTTGACCCGTAGCTCTTCCATGAGCTCGCGGCGTACAGCGTCCTCGGGCGTCTCGCCGCGCATGAGCTTGCCACCGGGGAACTCCCAAAGTCCCTGCATGTCGCCATAGCCGCGCTGCACGGCAAGCAGCTCATCGGATCCTTCCTTGCGAATGATCCCAGCGGCAACATGAACAGTCTTCAACAGGAGTCCTCTCTCAACATCAATACGTAACGGGGTGGCTACCCGTACCTTACACAACGGTAAGGCAAGCGTAAGCCATATCGATGGTAGCCGACTCGTCTTCTTGCGACTATAGATGCCGTAGACTAATCGCAAGAAAGGACTCGGTATGCAAACCACGCACATGGCGACCCCGGTACTGGAGGTCACTCATCTCGAAAAGGTATACGGAGCGCTGGGCAACGTGACCCGCGCGCTCAACGACGTCAGCTTTACCGTCAACCGCGGCGAATTTGTTGGCATCATGGGCGCTTCGGGCTCGGGCAAGTCGACGTTGCTCAACTGCGTGTCGACCATCGATAGCGCCACAAGTGGCACGATCCGCATCAACGGGCAGGACGTGACGCGCATGAAGCAGGCCAAGCTTTCGCAGTTCCGCCGCGAGGAACTCGGCTTTATCTTCCAGGACTCCAACCTGCTCGATACGCTCACGGCACGCGAGAACATCGCCCTGCCGCTCACCATCGCCCGCACAAACTCGGCAGAGATCTCGACCCGCGTGCAGGATGTGGCAGCGCGCCTGTCCATCAGTCAGGTGCTCGACAAGTATCCCTACCAGATGTCCGGCGGTCAGCAGCAGCGCGTTGCCGCGGCTCGCGCGCTTGTCACCGACCCCACCATGATCATGGCCGACGAGCCCACCGGCGCTCTCGATTCCAAGAGCGCTCGCCTGCTGCTCGAGAGCCTGGAGGCCCTTAACCGCCGCCTACGCGCCACCGTGCTCATGGTCACGCACGACAGCTTTGCCGCCAGCTACACGAGCCGTGTGCTGTTTATCCGCGACGGCAAGATCTTCACCGAGCTGCGCCGCGGCGACACCGACCGCCGAGAGTTTTTCGACCGCATTATGGAGGTCGTTGCCATGATGGGCGGTGAGGGCTCCGATGCTCTGTAAACTCGCTTGGGGTAACGTCCGCCGCGCCGGCCGCGACTACCTCGTCTACCTTTTGACGCTCACCCTGGGCGTCACGGTCTTCTATGCCTTTAACACCATCTCGATGCAGGTCGACATCGCCGGCATCGATGAAAAGGGCTTGGCGCAGGTTATGGGCAGCATGCTCGGCAACCTGACGTACTTTTTGGCCGGTGTCATGGCCTTTTTAATGGTGTATGCCAATAACTTCATCATGAAACGCCGCAAGAAGGAGTTTGGCCTGTACCAGGTGCTCGGCATGGGACGCGGGCGCGTCGCCACGATCATGGCGCTCGAGACGGTGATTGTCTCGGTCGGCGCCTTTGTCGCCGGCATTGTGCTGGGTGTGGGACTCTCCCAGCTCATGACGTTCTTTACGGCCTCGCTCTTTAAGACACAGATCGCCAATTTCCACTTCTTTTTCTCGGTGCATGCGCTCAACCTGACCCTTGCCTGCATGTTCGTAATGTTTGTGCTCACGCTACTGCTGAACCTTCGCGCTGTGCGTCGTACTAAACTCATCGAGCTTATGGGTGCCGAGCGTCGCAACGAGAGCATCAAGACACGCAACCCCTGGATCGCGATTGCCATCTTTGCCGTGGGCGTGGTGCTTGTGGGCGTGGCCTATTACCGTCTGCTACGTGATGGGTTCCCGCTAGCCGCGACGGACAGCAAGCTGCAAGAGGCCATGAACCAGTTTGGTATTACGACCGCTATGGTTACCGTGGGCACCTTTGCCCTGTTCTGGGGACTCTCGGGCATGCTCATCAAGCTGCTGCAGAGCCTGCGCAGCGTGTATTGGCGTGGCCTCAATATGTTTACCGTGCGCCAGCTTGCGGCCAAGGTCAACACGGTGTGCTTTTCGATGGGCGTCATCGCGATGCTCCTGTTTTTGGCCATCACTTCGGTGACGTGCGGTATGTCGATTGCCAACGTGATGAACGAAAACCTGGAGCGCTATAACCCTGTTGACGTGTCTCAGACGTATGTCTATTACACGCCCGATACGCTCGACTACTACAAAGAGTATGTCAATCCGCCTGAAGCCGATCGCATGGTGCTGGCCGATACAACGGTCGATTTGTACCCCGCATGGCACGGCAAGGGCAAGTCGGCGGACAACAACGACGAGACCGGCAAGAAGGTCGATATCGCCGATGTTGCCGGCGAGCATGTACAGATCGATTCGTATCTGAGTTACCCGCTTGGCGGCTCGGATCCTTCGGTGACCCCAAGTGAGATGTGCAAGACCATGGGCGAAAAGCTTCCCAAGGCGTTCGGGGGTAGCAATGCCGATGCGATGGGTCTGTATGTGACGCCGGCGAGTCAGTACAACAAACTGCGTCAGATGATGGGCGAGGAGCCGGTGCACATCGGTCACGACCAGTATCTGCTCACGTGTGATATGGGCGGCGAGCTGGTCGACCTGTACACCAAGTATATGGCTGGCGGCCATGCCCTTACCTTGGGCGAGCATGAGCTCAAGCCCGCAACCGATAAGTCGGACGAAGATACGGCGGCCATCGCCAACTCGGCGATGGGCAGTAATCCGGGTACCGTCGTCGTTGCCGACGAGCTGTTGTCCCAACTTAATCTGCAGCCGTATTCCAGTAGCCTGCTCGTTAACTACAAACAGGGGATGGATACGACCGAGGCAGACGAGAGTATTAAATACACTGTGCTCGACAATCTGCTCGTTGACGGCAAGGAGCCGGGGTCGTGGGGAACCTTCATCACACGCTCCGAGATGTACACGCAAGCAGCGCAAATGAACGGTCTTATTAGCTACCTAGCCATCTACATCGGCTTTGTATTGGTCGTTGCATGCGCGGCGATTCTGTCGATCCAGCAACTCTCCAACGTGGCCGACGGCAGCCGCAGCTATCGTGTGCTGGCACAGATCGGCTGCGACGACCGCCAGATTCGCCATTCGGTGATGGCGCAGCAAGCGGTATTCTTCCTGTTCCCGCTGGCAGTGGGCCTGGCGCACTCCTTTGTGGCACTTAAGGTGATCATCGAGCTGGTGAGCATTTTCGGAAATATGAGCATCGGCGGCACCGTGGGCCTCACCTGTGCAATCTTCCTGGCAGCATACGGTGGCTACTTCCTGGTGACCTATCTCATGAGCACCGGCATGGTACAAGCTGCCATCGCCACCCGTTACAGCGAGTAACAAGCGGGCAAAATCGTCGCAAAATCAGAGGCGTATGACCGCCGCGAAGGGACCAGGGGCCCTTTCGCGGCGGTTTTTGCCAATCTGGTGCGTCTTAGATACAAGTGAGTAGACTATTTTGAACCTGCCAAGCACATCGCGACAAATGCTCAATAAAACCGCAGGTCAGAGCCGTGGCGTTTTGGGGCGTGCTTGGCTTCCTGCAAAAAGTCTACTCACTTGGTTTTTCTGCTAGAAGACCGCCACGAGGGAAGGCAACTCCCTTACGGCGGTTTGGACGTTTGCCCAGATAGTCGTTGGGGACGTTCTTAAACGACTAGTCAAACAAGAACGTCCCCAACGACTACTTTGCGGGTAGCTAAAAGAGCCCCATCCTAAATTAGCTACCCCGCCAACACCGCAGGTAGAGCAAAAGTCAGCGAAAGCCCGCCAGAGCGAGCAAGGTGCCTTGAAGCGAGGCGGCATTGACCTTTTGGTCATGCCGTCGAAGCTGAAAGGCAGATTGCCGCTCTGGCGGGCTTGCAGCGTCGAGCCGTTACGCGGTTTGGTAAAACCGCGTAACTAAATCCGCTCCGCGATCTCGTGGATGAGGTAGTCGGTCTTTTCCCAGCCCAGGCATGGGTCGGTGATCGACTTGCCAAAGACGCCGCCATCGACCGGCTGGTTGCCGTCCTCCAGGTAGGACTCGATCATAAAGCCCTTGACCAGCTTGGAGATGGACTCGTTGCGGCGGCAGCTGTCGAGCACCTCTTTGCAAATGCGGTACTGCTCCAGCGGACGCTTGCCCGAGTTGTCGTGGTTGCAGTCGATGACCGCCGCCGGGTTGGCGTAACCGGCATGCTCGGTATAGCGCTCGGCCAGGCGCTCCAGGTGCTCGTAGTGGTAGTTGGGGTAGGTGCGCCCATCGAGACCGATGTAGCCACGCATAACGGCGTGCGCGAGCGGATTGCCGTCGCACTCGACCTCCCAGTTGCGGAAGATAAAGCTCTGATGTGCCTGGGCGGCGTAGATGGAGTTGAGCATAACGGTGGTGGAACCGGCGGTGGGATTCTTCATGCCGACGGGTACCGAAATGCCGCTCGACACCAGGCGATGCTCCTGGTTTTCGACCGAGCGCGCGCCGACGGCAACGTAGCTCAGCAGGTCAACGAGGTATTGGTAGTTGGACGGATAGAGCATCTCGTCGGCGGTGAAGAAGCCCGTTTCCTCAATAACGCGCAGGTGCATATGGCGGATGGCCTTGACGCCCTCGAGCAGGTCGTCGGGAGCCTCGGGGTTGGGGTTGTGCAGCAGGCCCTTGTAGCCGGTGCCCTTGGTGCGCGGCTTATTGGTGTAGACACGCGGAATGATGATGAGCTTGTCCTTGACCTCTTCGGCGGTCTTGGCCAGGCGGTTCATATACTCGAGCACCGAATCCTCGCGGTCGGCAGAGCACGGGCCGATGATGAGCACCTTGCGCGCGTCCTCGCCGGTAAAGACCTTGGCGACTTCGGCATCGAATGCCTGCTTTTTGGCGGTAAGCTCTGCGGAAAGCGGCATTTCCTCGCGGATCTCCATGGGGATCGGCAGCTTGCGTTTGAAATCCATGGCCATAGGGGCCTCCTCAATCTATAGAAAGAGCAATAAACGTATTGTCGAATGCTCGGCATTATCCGCTGTCGCACGCTAAAGTGCAAGCCCTTGCCACCCCGAAACCTGCCAAAAGGGACAGGTTTATTTTGGCAGGTTTTATATGGGGGAACGTCGGCGGATACCGGGAGGGAGTGGCGTCGCGCGGGACCCTAAGGCTATTGTCGGTTCCCCAGGAAACACCCTGTGGGCAAAAAATGCCAAATATGAGTACGGTTGCTAGCTTAGTAGCATATTGCCTTCGCAAAATAATAGACATAACAGCAAAATATGTTCATTAACGCAAACACATATAAGTCCGCTATAGGGCTGTTTGATCAATTTAGGGACGCGTGTAGGTAGCGCGCAGAGATGTGGTGTAAGAGGCGGGGCATGACCCGCCTCCGCCCTTT
>UQLH01000031.1:0-21757 GCA_900541805.1 uncultured Collinsella sp. | reverse complement strand
ACTCCTCGACCAGGGGCATGAGCTCGTTCACCCGCTCGACGATGCGGCGCTGCTCGGCGAGAGGCGGAATCGGAAGAAATAGCTCTTTTAGCACTGCTGCTTTGATTCCTTTTGCGGTCGTCCCCGTGGCATGATCCTTAACTTGAATTTGGAACAGTGGAGATAGAATTATTTGGCAGAACAGGGCATTGTCTGGACCAACTGTGCCGTAATTCTGAAGGGTAATGACACGCTGTCCACAGCTGCAACGTTTCATTTCGCATATCGCGCAATACCCCATCGGGGCTTCGGTTGTAAACAGCAAATCGCCACGGTGGGTCTCTCCGCGAGACAAGCGTGTTGCATATTCGTCTTCTGAAATATACTCCTCGCGTGTGTAATCAATATAGCCTTGGCGAATGTTGCTCGCAGTCATTAGTCGAACACCTGAAGGTGATTTGTGAGGTGTTTTACCCCTGTAATCAATGAAGTTATATACGGTTTCCAGCCTTGCCCAAGCCCACCCCTCGGGCAGCTCCTCAAACGGCACTTCGTTCGCGATGCACTTATCGCTAGTCACGCGACCCTTGGCATCCACCTTCTTCTCATAGGGGGAGCCATCGGAACCGATATAGATAATGCTCTCCCCGCCCTTCGGGAATTTAGCCTTACCATCAGCAATAAGCTTATGCTTCTCTTCACGAATACGCTCAAGCAGGACGCTTGCAGGCTCATCACTCGGGTCTTGTGGAACGAGCTTTCCCTCAATCGCCATTTGCAGGATTGAGTTCTTCAGGTCTTTTGCCTTCATCTACGCCTCAATCCCAAGAATCTCGCAAATACGAGCAAGCTTCTGGTCAATCTCGGCATCGAGCTTAGCACGCTCTTCTTTGTAGTTCCTAATCAGCTCGTCGGGCGGCAAAATCTCTTCTTCCTCGTGAGGATAGCCACACAAATCAAGATTGAAGCCACCGTCTCGCAACTCATCGACCGTATAGAACTTTGCCTTCGGATTACCGTCTTCCTCGATATTTCGACGGTTCTCCCACCATTCCTTTACGGGTGCAAAATGCTCGAGCCTAATGGGCTTAGTCTTAGAAAAGTGCTTATAACCCTCGGGCATATCCATCCGATAGAACCAGACGCCCTCAGAAGCTCCGGTGTTATCGAAGAACAAAACGTTGGTGGTAATACTCGTGTAAGGAGCGAAAACGCTCTGCGGAAGGCGCAGAACAGTATGTAAGTTCATCTCCTCGAGCAGACGACGCTTAATCTCAGTTTTTGCATTGTCCTGGCCAAAGAGGAACCCGTCCGGAATGATAACGGCAGCGCGTCCGCCCCGTTTAAGGCGGTAAAGAATGAGACCAAGGAATAGATCGGCGGTCTCGGAGCTACGGAGCGCAACAGGGAAGTTGTTTTGCACCGAAGCGCTTTCAGATCCTCCATAGGGGGGATTCATAAGCACGACATCAAACTGGCCGTCTGGCCTGTGCCTCCACTCGCGGACATCCTTTTCAAGCGAGTTATCGTGAAAGACCTCAGGGTTATCGATATCGTGCAACAGCATGTTGGTCACACACAGCAGGTAAGGGAGCTGCTTCTTCTCGATACCGTAGACCGATCTTGCATAGAGCTCGCGATCGGCTGGAGTCTGCACCTGGGAGTCGAGAATCTTGAGGGCACTCGTCAAAAAGCCACCCGTGCCACACGCGAAGTCCGCCACAGTCTCACCGAGCCTGGGCGCAAGCGCCTGGGCCATAAAGTCAGTCACCGCTCGGGGCGTGTAAAACTCGCCGGCGTTACCTGCGGACTGCAAGTCTTTCAGGATGGTCTCGTAAATTTCACCGAATGCGTGACGCTCTTTATACTCGGTAAAGTCAACCGACTCGTCAATCTCGTTGATGACTTGACGAAGCAGAATGCCATCCTTCATGTAGTTGTTGGCGTCAGTAAAAGCAGCCTTGACGACAACGTGTCGCAAAGGCGCATCGGGCGCAAGCTCAAGACTCTCAAGAGTCTTGAATAGATCGTTGTTTACAAAATCGAGGAGCTCATCGCCGGTAAGCGCCTTGCCGTCCTTCGCATCATGTGCCCAGCTGTGCCAGCGTAGACGCTCGGGGATGATGGATTGATAGGAGTCATCGTGAAACTCCCACTCCTGCTCCTTGGCATCGTAGATCTTGAGGAAGAAAAGCCAGGTCATCTGCTCGATGCGCTGTGCATCGCCATTGATGCCGGCGTCTTTACGCATGATGTTCTGCAGGGTCTTTACAAGAGATCCCAGTGCCATTTGCTATCGTTACCTTTCTCTATGCGATGTAGAGCTCGTCCTCGAGCATCTGTGCTGCCTGAATGTACTGTTGTTTGCCGCCGAATGCGGCAACGATCTTCATCGGGCTGCCAAACCGACGGAACTCCTCGAGATCGAGAACATGGGTATCGTCCAAGTCTACGAGGTTCGACGTCGCATATTTGTCGAGAAGTGCCTCAAGGACCTCGCGCGCGACGCCGGCATACTCATAAAGCACGCCCTTCTTCTTGACGCTATTGGCTCTCTCGCTGCGCGTCAGGGGCCTCTGGTCGTAAGCAATATGGCAAATGAGGTCAAAGTCGCTCATTTGCTCTTGTCCAGTCTCAAGCCGCAGCTCATCCAGAAATACGCCATGAGCGCGCAGCTCATCGATAATCGCCTGCTTCTTATGTTCAGAGTTCCACGCCGCTAGGAAGTGGTCAAGAGTGTCGTATTCGCCAAGGATGTTTTTTCTCGTATAGTCCTTAAGGCTCTCAGTTACAAGAAGGCCATCGGAGGAGTAATACTGCACCATCTCCGACACTACATAGACATCGGCCCCATGAACGTGATATTTCACATGGGAGGACGGATCGTCCGGCGGTAATACGGGTGGGTCTACGATCGGAGGCGAAGGCGGGACGGGGCCGCCGCCATTGCCACCGGAATCCGGGTTCGCAATGGGGTCATCCGGATTGGGCTCAAACACAACAACAGGCTCGCCATCGAACTCGGGATCAGCGAACAAGCGAGACGCATCGCGAAAATCGAGGATAGTGAAGTAGAGCTTGCCATAGTCCTCGCAAATACGGGTGCCGCGACCAATAATCTGTTTGAACTCCGTCATTCCGTGCTCACCGAACTTGTTGTCGAGCACGACTACCTTACACGTCTTGCAATTAACGCCAGTGGTGAGAAGCTTCGAAGTCGTAACGATGGTCGGGTATTTCTCGTCGGGGTCGATGAAGTTATCTAGCTGAGCCTTACCTTCCCTGTCGTCACCCGTAATCTTCATGATGTAGGTGGGGTGATCTCTTACGATATCGGCGTTCTCGTTTACAAGGGCGCGTCGCATGTTTTCGGCATGCTCGATGTCAACGCAAAAGACAATAGTCTTGGAGTATCGGTCTGTCTCCTTGAGAAATTGAGTTATTCGCTTGGCAACTTCCTCGTAGCGCTCCTTGATGACAATCTCGCTGTCGAAGTCTTGCTTCTCGAAAACACGTTTGGGCAGAGCTTCGCCGCGATCATCTACGGTGCCTTCCTCAGTACGATATCCGTAAACGTCAACGTTCAGCTTAGGGCGAATAACCTTATACGGAGCAAGAAAGCCATCCTCGATTCCCTGTTTAAGGGAGTAGGTGTAAACAGGTTCGCCGAAGTAGGTAATGTTTGAAACCTCTTCAGTCTCCTTTGGCGTGGCCGTCATTCCGATTTGAATTGCGCAATTGAAATACTCGAGCACCTTACGCCATGCGGAGTCCGCCGCGGCGCTTCCGCGATGGCACTCATCGACGATAATCAAATCGAAGAATTCCGAGTCGAACTCGCGGAATATTTCCTCACCGTTTTCACCAACAAGCTGTTGGTAGAGCGAGAAATAGACCTCGTAAGCAGAATCGAGCTTTCGACCTACGACCTTGGTTGTAACCCTCTTGAGAGGCTTGAAATCGCCGTCTATGGTCTGGTCGACGAGAATATTGCGGTCCGCCAGATAGAGAACCTTACGAACCTCGGTAGTCTGTCGCAAGCGATGAACGATTTGAAAAGCCGTAAAAGTCTTTCCCGTTCCCGTTGCCATAACGAGCAAGATGCGATTCTTGCCTCGTGCAATAGCTTCAAGCGTACGATTGATGGCGATGCACTGATAGTAGCGAGGGTGATTGCCACCGTGCTCCTGGTAATACGGAGCGGTCACAATCTCCTGGCTATACGGATGCTCAAGCCCCTTAGCTTTTGAGTATCGTGTCCAGAGTTCCGCCGGAGCGGGAAACTCGTCCATGGTAAAAGCGCGCTCTTTCCCGGAAAGAAAATCGTGTTCAACAAAACCCTTTCCGTTTGAGCTGTACGCAAACGGAATATCGAGCAGCTGAGCATATCCCATCCCCTGTTGGAGACCGGCATCAACGGTGTGCTCCGTATCCTTGGCCTCGACGATTGCGATAGGGATGCCCGGAGCATACATCAGAAGGTAGTCAGCCTTCTTCTTGTCTTTACGGGTGACCATGCTTCCGCGCACAACGATCTCGCCACTGGTAAAGAAATACTCAGTGAAGACTTGGGTATTACGATCCCACGACTTCATAATCGCAGGATCAATGAGTTTAAGCCGTGTGTCAGACTCGTTCATACGTCTCGGAACTCCTCGTTGCGCAAGACGGCAACTGTTGGTGTTGAACTGATTAATTTTATCATCACCATGCAATCTAGCAGCCGCTTTATACGAAATGAGGCGAAGTAAAGTCAGCCCCGTGAGAAAGCTCCAAAGAAAGCAAAATGAGCCCCGTTGACTTGAGTCAGAGGTCATTCCCGGAGCCCCGCCTACCTCCCCTCCGCCTTCAGCTTCAGCAGCAGATCGCTCAGCTCGGGGCACCTGCTGGAGAGGCGCGTCTGGGGTCGCTCGCCCATCCCCCACCGCTGGCGGACTTCCTGGGCGCGCGGGCTCACGCGGTAGTTCCCGTCCATCATCTGCTTGAGCAGCTTGGCGGTCACACGAGCATCGGCAAGGGCGCTGTGGGCGTGACCCGTCGACTCGTCGAACTCGATGCCAAACCACGTCGCCGCGTCACTCAAAGAGACGCGCCCATGGCTGCCCACGTCCATGATCGAGGTGTAAAACGCCTGCAGGTCGGCCCAGTCCGTAGGAAATGCGGCAAGGTCGATGTGCTTTGCCTGGCACTCGGTCAAAAGCTGTCGACGATCCGTCCCGCTCCAGCAAACTATCTGGGCGGAGTAGCGACCGATCCAATCGTTGAGCCTTTTCATCACCACGTAGAGAGGATCAGCCATGGCGGTATCCACGGCCGATATCCCCGTGAGCTCGCGGACGGGATACGCAACGCCTTCGGCATATTCCGTCTGCACAAACTGCGAGAACTCGCCCATCACGTTGCCGTGGTAATCGAGCTTAACAGCGCCGACCTCGATAATCTCGTTGCGCAGTCCGCGGCGCTGGCGCTGCTTTGGCACCGGCGCAAACTCAAAATCCAGCACAATTTGGCGCGCAAAGTTCGTCGTATCGATAGCCGAGATACACGGCGTCTTTTCAGCTGACACGGTTACGGCCTCTCTCCGTCAACTGCCGCTTGCTACATAGGTGGCTACATTGCCGTAAGGATAGGCGCCCGTGCGGACATGAAATCGCACAGCACGGCTTTCCGGCATCCTTGCGTAAAGCCACACTTTGAGAGAATCATGTCACTGTTATTAACGAACATATATTCGTATTTATAGCAGTACTTTGATAGAATTGCAGTTGTTGACGGCAGTTCCATGTGCCGGGCAGCGCCCTCCATGCGACGGGAGGTGATGCCCATAACCGATCTGACTGATTTCGTGAAGCTCCTGACCGCTTTGGTCTCGCTCCTCACGGCGCTTATCGGACTTACCGAGGCACTCAAGCAGTGTACGAAGCAGAAAAAGAGGGGTCGACGCCTCTAAGGCATTGACCCCTTAATCGAAGTAACGGCGCTGCCCAGCATTCCACCACTTGGGCTGCCGTCGACTTTATTTTACCCACGGGCGCCAGGTTTAACAAATGGAATTTCGGTTACGAAGTCCGGGGCTCGCCCGGGCTCGCCCCTCTACTCCAGCCACCATTCCACATCCACGGAGCACTCGACCTCGATAGGCTCTGGCTCCAGCACCGTCACCTTGGAATCAGCCGATCCCGCAGGAGCTCCGAGCGCAAAATCGGCCGCACTTGCATAGCAAAGCCGATCCATGCTGCCAAGCTGACTGTTGTAGGAGATATGCTTGACGCCATCCAGCTTAGAACCCGATGCCGCCGCAAGCGCCTGCGCATTGTTGCGGGCTCGCTTGACGACGCGGGCGATGAGGGCATCCTCGGCAGCACGCCGGTCGGCTAGATCAAAACCTACGCTCATGTCGGCGCGCGAACCGCAGGTGTTAAGAGCCGTCCATATAGCGGCGACATCGACGGCGTCAATCGACGCGGCGATTGTGCCGTAGGCATGGTAGCTATAGCCAGTGATCGTCGCCTTTCTGCGTGTCGTTCGCGCGTAGCAGGCGTAACCGCGACACGTTAGCTCGTCATCCAAACCAAAGGGCACCAATGCCGCAGCGACCTTAACGCGATCGGCGTTGTAGTCGTTCAGGCACGCCTCCTTGGTATCGAAGCTTCCCCCAAAGCAGATGCTAAACACGACGCGATCGGGCATCACCTCGTCCTCGATCTCGGCGCCAACGCTCACGAACCCAGTTTTATCCATCGATATGGCATCCGTCCTTTCCACGAATGGCTACGTTGCGGTAAGCGTAGCCGCCCGTGCGGACACAAAAGCGGGATGCAGTGCCATGCACCAGGCACGCGCCACGCAGACAGCCCCAAAAGAGTCGCCCGCCTATTCGAATGTGTGAAAAAGATTTAGGCCCGGTGACTTGAATCAGCGGTCATCCCGGGCCCATCAGAGCTCACAGAGCTCTTGGTTGCTTTGGTCTCGCTCTTCACGGCGCTTATCGAACTTTCCGAGGCACTCAAGCAGCATTCGAAGCATAACAAGTCGCTGCCATTAAGGCGCTGACCTCTTGACCAAGCAACGGCGCTGCCCAGCTCTTCACCACTTGGGCTGCCGTCGACTTTATTCTATCCGCGAGCATCTGGTTTACCAAATGGATTTTTGGTAATGGAGGCCCAGTACCCCGCAAACCGCAAACCGCAAAATCACTACGCCCCAAGTGCCGCCATGGGGATCACCGCCACGCCGTCGTCGCGCGTGTAGGCAATGCTCCCCTTTCCAACCACGACCGCCAAAAACGCCGGCGCGGTATTCTAAGACGCGCTTTCCACTTGAAGCCATGTCGATTCTGGGACACAGTTTCCGCTTGAAGCCCATCCGGAAAGCACGTCCCATTCCGAGGCTTGAATCCGGGACGCAGTTTCCACTTGAGCTCCTGACGGGAAAGCACGTCCCACTCTGAAGCTCGATTCCGGGATGCAGCTTCCGCCAGAGACCTCAGCCGGAAACGGCATCCCACTCTGGAGTCAGAATCCGGGACACAGCTTCCGCATGCGACCTCGTTGGGAAAGTTCATCCCGTTCTGAGCGCTCATTCCGGGATGCAATTTCCGTTTGAGGCCCGATCTGGAAACGACATCCCACTCTGGGGCCGAAATCTGGGACACGCTTTCCGCCGGCATTCCGCTGGCAGCTAGCATGACAACAGAGGGCCCCGTTCCAGCCATTCGAGGACAGGCTTTACCCCCGAGCAGCGTTATCCCGCCCTCACATCTCGTCAAACGAGATCAGCTTGACGTCTCCCCTACTCTCTGCGGCATCCCGACATCCCTGCGTAAAGCCGCTTTTTGAGAAAAGCGCATAACTTTTTCGTTGCCGTCTAAAGAGCTCGCTTCGGTACACGAGCTTTTCCAGAACATCCTCGCCTACCGGTTCATTGCGCCATTTGCACTCCGCAAACAGCGCAGTGCCCTCGCCATCGTCAACAATCAAGTCGATTTCTTCCTGCGTATGCGTGCGATTGTCCGTCCCCCACCAGCGCCCGACATTCGCCGGAACCACATCGAGCTGGCCCGCGCGCGCGAGTTCGTACACGTATTGTCTGCATATAATCTCAAAGATCGTACCCATGTAATCCGATACGTGCGGCTCAATGCGCTCATACGCCATCTCGGCCATATCGTTTTGAATCAGCCCAATGTTCTGCGGCACAAACTTGTACCAGAACCTAAACATCTGATCGCTCAGCAGATACACGGCTCGCTTATTGCTCGTCTCGTTTAGGGGCAGCTCGCGCTCGACAATCCCAAGCGACGCCAGCTTATCCACATAGCCCTTTACGTTGCTCGCAGGGATTCCCGTAGAGCTCGCAATCTCCGAGATCTTCGAGCGCCCCTGAGCAATTGCTTGCACGATTGCATCATATTGCTCGGGATTGCGGCACTCTTGCAATAGCAGGTTACTCGGCTCCTCAAAGAGATAGCCCGTAGGAGTAAGAAAAAGACGTTTGATGTTGTCCTTGAGCGATGCGACAGGATCGACTTTCTCGATATATGCAGGAATGCCGCCCGTCATGCCATAGCAAACCGCAGCGTCTTCGCGACTCATGCCCTGCCACAGGCCGAGGGTCGTCGTAAAATCGAGCGGCATGATCTTAAACTGGGCCGTACGCCTACCGTATAGCGGACTCTCGTAGCCCAGCACCTGCTCTTCCATGAACGAAAGCGACGACCCGCACAGGATAAGCATGAGCTTGGTCTCTTTGTACAGGTGATCAATCTTATCTTGCAGCAACGAGCTGATCTCGGGATTCGATTGGGCGAGATAGGGATACTCGTCAATCACGACAATCAAACGTTCCGTGCGAGCCATGGTGGCCAATGCATCGAACGCCTCGTCAAAGCTACGAAACGACACGCCCGCAGCACCAACGGAGCCCGCAAGTATCGCCTGGCTAAAGCCATGCAGGTTTGCCTCTGCATTGGTACGACGAGCTTGAAAGTAAATAGCCTTCTTGCCTTGGATAAACTCTGTGATAAGGCGCGTTTTACCCACGCGACGGCGGCCGTAAATCACAGGCATCTCAAAGGAGCCCGTGCCATACAGTCGATTGAGCTCGGACATTTCCGCTGTTCTTCCGATAAACATAGGGCCATCCTTCCTTTACGTTATAGCTAGCTATATTATACCTTCCTATAATATAGCTAGCTATAACGTAATTCGACAAGCGGCGCACACGAAAGGGGCGGTACACCACCGCACGTGGACCGTTCCGGAAAATGCATCCCATTCTGGAGCCAAAAACTGGGCCGTAGTTTCCGCCAAGCATGCCATCCGGAAAGTGCGTCCCACCCCGAGGCTCGATTCCGGGACGCAGTTTCCGTTTGAGGCCCGATCTGGAAACGGCATCCCACTCTGAGGCCGAAATCTGGGATGTAGTTTCCGCTTGAAGGGCGATCCGGAAAGCACGTCCCATTCCGAGTGGCAATTCCGGGTCACAGTTTCCGCAGACACAGACGACGACCTGCAGCCCTTATCACATGCCTTCAAATATACGATCCAGAGACACAAAACAGCAGATAGAATGCTCTTTTTCAAAAAAGTACACGTCCCGATACTTACCCAGTCTTCATAACTCGCTACCGTTCAAGGTCGCCGATTACCGCCCACCGATTCAGCTTCAAAAAATGACGTCAAAACCAGGCCATCTACCTGCATGGTTAGATTTTGGTCAGCTTTTGGTCAGCTGAGCGGCAAGTTCCAGTTGATACGTTTTTGCTACCCAAAAGGAGGCGGTAGCTCATGACCCATTGCAATGACCAACTCATCGACCAGCTGTTGAACCAAGCCGAACAAGAGGGGCGCTGTCTGATTCCCCCGAGCGCGGCGATCCGAAAAGCGCTCCTTCGGCGCACCGGCGGCACGGTTGTCTCGCCCATGCCGGGGTTGTTTGCGCGAAAAACGCGCTGGGATGAACTCAACCGAGCGCAACGCCATTGCGAGACTATCCGCGCCCTTGCGATCATCCATCCCGATTGGACGTTCTGCTCGTTTTCGGCAGCTTGCCTGCTGGGGCTCGAGGTCTCGTGGCGACACCTGAACGTCGTGCATGTTTGCAGCTCGATAAAGCCGTCGGCTCGTCCGGGCGCACATATTCAGCGACACCAGATCGAGCCGGCCGGAGCAATACGCAGAGCCGGCATATCGGTAACGCCGCCCATCCAAACGGCCACAGATTGCCTGCTGCAAACTGGTTTTGCCGACGGCATGCCCATTGCCGATTCGGCGATCTCAAAGCTCGGCCTTACGCGAGAGCAGTTGATGGAGGCCGTCGAGCAACGAGCGACCGCCCGCAATGGTCGCGCGATTCGCACCGCCCTCACCACGCTTCGATATGCCGACGCCCGCGCCGAGAGCGGCGGGGAATCGGTCGCCCGAGCCGTCATGATCGAGACGGGCTTTGCGCCCGACTGGCTTCAATACGAGCTGACGGACCCCTTCGATTCGGCCAAGCCCATACGAACGGACTTTGCCTGGGAGCGCCAGGCGCGGGAACTCACGCTGGGCGAGCTCGACGGGCTCATCAAATATACCGACCAGACCATGCTGGCCGGACGCACCACCGCCGAGGCGCTCGTTGCCGAACGACAGCGCGAGGCGCACCTATCGCTATACGGTCACCCTCTGCTGCGCTTTACCATGAACGAGGTCCGCTCGGCAGGAATGCTCGCCAAAAAGCTGCAGACGGCAGGCATCCGGCAAACCGCGCTGCCGACATGGCTCAACGAGGTGGAGCTGTAGGAACTGCTAGGCCAAGCATCGCCGAATCGCATCCCCCTATCTGGGCCGCGTTTTCCCAACGGCCACGCCAACGGAAAGCGCGTCCCAGCCTGGACGCTCAAACGGGACGCACTTTCCGGATGGCGGGCCTAGCGGAAAGCGTGTCCCGGAATCTAGCCTCGGAACGGGATGCGCTTTCCGGTTGAGTCCTTCAGCGGAAACCGCATCCCGGAATAAACGCTCAAACTGGGATGCACTTTCCAAACGGCCGGCCAGCGGAAAACGCGTCCCCTTCTGAACGCCAATTCTGGGACGCAGTTTCCGCATGCGGCCCCGTTGGGAAAGTCCATCCCGTTCCGAGGCTGGATTCCGGGACACAGTTTCCGCATGCGGAGGCGCTCCAAACAAAAGGCCCCGGCTCGCGATGGAACCGGGGCCAAAGGCGCAGCATATGCAGTTGGTGTTGAGCGCGAACAGCCCGTCAGCAATGGTCGTCCGCGCCCTACCCTACCCGCGGTTGCGGGCGCGGCTGTAGGGCGTATCCACCATGGGCAGATCCGGACGCAGCTTGCCGTCAAATGCGCGATAGGCGTTCTGTACGGCGGGCGCCGTGGGAATCGTTGCGATCTCGCCGATGCCCTTGCCGCCGTATGCCACGGGCAGTAGCTCGTCCTTCTCCACGTAGATGGCGTGGATATCCGGAATCTCGGGCGCACGGAACAGCCCGAGCATGCCGTACCTTGCCTGGGGCACGCAGTCCTTGAGCGGCCAGTCCTCGGTAAGCGCATAGCCCATACCCATGAGCACGCCGCCTTCGATCTGACCCTGGATGGAGATGGGGTTGACTACCTTGCCGGAATCGTGCGCAGCATAGACCTCGCTCACGCGGCCGTCATCGTCCAAAATGACCACATGCGTGGCAAAGCCGTAGCAGATGTGGCTCTTGGGGTTGGGAACATCCGCACCCAGCTTGTCGGTCGGCTCCAAGTACACGTAGCCAAACTCGCATCCCTCGAGTGCCTTGATGGCGGCCGCGGGATCCTGAGGATGCATACCCTGGCCGGCGACGAGCTCCTGCGTGTGCAGCTGATAGGCGTGACCGTCGTCGTACTCGATCTTGACGCCGTCGCCATGCGCGCTCACGGGAGCATCGGGCGCGGGCTTGCCGGCCTCGATGTCAAGCATGGCATCGCGCAGCAGGAAGGCGGCGCCGCGCACGGCCTCGCCGGTCACGACCGTCTGACGCGAACCAGACGTGGTGCCGGAGTCGGGAGCGTTCTCGGTGGAGCACTCGCCGTTGGCGATGCAGCGAAGCGGCAGACCGCATGCCTCGGCAACGTCCTGCAAAAAGACGGTGTTGCAGCCCTGGCCGATGTCGGATGTGGCGGCATAGACCACGGCCACGCCGTCCTCGATGCGAATCTTGCAGCGGCCGGCATCGGGCAGGCCCACGCCCACGCCGGCGTTCTTCATGGCGCAGGCAATGCCAGCGTGTCCGGGATGCGCGTAGTAGGCATCCTTGACCTCGAGCAGCGTCTCCTTAAGCGCCGTGGAGCAGTCGGCGATCTGGCCGTTGGGCAGAACCTCGCCCGGCTCGATGGCATTACGGTAACGAATCTCCCACGGGTCCAGGCCGACCTTCTCTGCCAGCAAGTCGATCAGGCTCTCGAGCGCAAACTCGGACTGGCAAACGCCAAAGCCGCGGTACGCGCCGGCGGGCGGGTTGTTGGTGTAGTAGCCAAAACCGCGAATGTCGGTGTTCTGGTACTTGTAGGGACCGACGGCGTGCGTGCAGGCGCGCTCGAGCACCGGGCCGCACAGCGACGCGTAAGCACCGGTGTCAAAGTTGATCTCGCAGTCCAGACCGGTAAAGTTGCCCTCGGCATCGCAGCCCAGCGTAAAGGTGCCGTCCATGGCATGACGCTTGGGATGGAACGCGAGCGACTCGGCGCGCGTGAGTTTGCACTTCACGGGACGCTGAAACTTATATGCGGCGAGCGCGGCCAGGTGCTGGGTGGACACGTCCTCCTTGCCGCCAAAGCCGCCACCCACGAGCATGGTCTCGACGACCACGCGCTCGGGCTCGTTGTCCCAGCCAAACATGTGGGCACACTCTTTGCGCGTGTCGTAGGCACCCTGATCGGTCGACTGCACCTTGACGCCGTTCTTGTACGGGAAGGCAACGGCGCACTCGGGCTCCAAGAAGGCATGCTCGGTAAAGGGCGTGGTAAAGCGCTGCGTTACGGTAAACGCGCTCTCTGCCAGCGCCTTGGCGGCGTCGCCGCGCGTCACGTGACGGCTCTGGCACACGTTGTCCTTGAGCTCCACCGTGTTGCCAAAGGCAAAGAAGCTGTCGTGCAGGCGCGGGGCGTCGGCAGCCTTGGCCTCGACAATGTTGCGCACGGGCTCCAGCGGCTCGTAGTCAATCTTTACGAGCTTCTTGGCCTTCTCGAGCGTCGCCTCGTCCTCGGCGACCACCAGCACGATGGCATCGCCCACGCAGCGGGTGATATCGCCCTGAGCGATCATGACGTCCCAGTCCTGGATAAGGTGGCCGACCTGGTTGACCGGCACGTCCTCGGCGCGCAGGATGCCCACCACACCGGGCAGGGCCTCGGCCTTGGAGGTGTCGATGGAGAGCACGCGGGCGCGCGGATACTTGGAGCGCACGGCGCTGGCATAGGTCAGGCCCGGCTGATCGAGCTCGTCGATGTCGTCGGGATACTTGCCCTCGCCGAGCACCTTCTTGCGCACGTCGATACGGAAGGCGCGCTTGCCCACGCCGTAGTCATCGCCGCGCTCCAAATCCTCGTCGATCTGCTTTTCGCCGCGGAGCACCGCAGCGGCCAGCGAGATGCCCTCGATAATCTTTTTGTAGCCGGTGCAGCGGCAGACGTTACCGCGAATGGCGTACTTGATCTGCTCCTCAGTGGGCTCGGGGTCCTCGGCGATGAGCGCCGCACCCGCCATGACCATGCCGGGAATGCAAAAACCGCACTGCACGGCGCCCACGGCGCCAAAGGCGTACACAAAGGCCTCGCGCACGTCCTCGGGCAGGCCCTCGACGGTCACGATGTTGCGGCCGGCGGCAAGAGCGGTGGTCAGCACGCACGCCTTGACGGCCGCACCGTCCACATGGATGGTGCAGGTGCCGCAGGCGCCCTCGGAGCAGCCGTCCTTGGCGGAGTGAATGTGCAGGTCGTCGCGCAGATAGCGCAGCAGTGGCTTGTTCTGAGTCGTCGTGCACTCGACGCCGTTAACGGTAAAAGTGAATTCCTGTGCCATGGTGATTCCCTTCTACACGCCGGCGGCGATGCCGGTGCGGTCGTGGATGGCGCCATGCGGGCAGACGACGGCGCACATGCCACACGACAGGCAGTCCACGCCGTCGATATGGGCGCAGTTGTCCTCGATGCGGATAGCGCCGGCAGGGCACTTTTTGGCGCACATACCGCAACCGATGCAGCTCGTGTCGCAGACCTTGCGCGCAATGGCACCCTTATCGGTGTTGTTGCAGCGCACCAGAATGTTCTGGTAGCCGGGGACGAAGGCAATCACGCGCTGCGGGCACGCCACGCCGCACAGGCCACAGCCCGTGCACTTGGAGCGGTCCACGCGGGCGATGCCATCGACCAGCGCAATGGCGCCGTGGGGGCAGGCCGTGACGCAGGCGCCACAGCCAATGCAGCCTTCGCTGCAGCGGGCATCGCCGCCTGCGGAGGCGCAACCGCTTCCGCAGGCAACGTAGGCCACGTTATGTTGAATGGATTTGGCCATAAGAGACTCGCCTATTTCTTAAGGAGATACGGATAGTTGTCGCGCACGGCCCTGATGGTCAGGCGGACGGCCTCGGGAAGACCGGTGTTGACAGCATCGACCGAGACGGTGCGGACCGTGCCGGCCACGCGGACCTTAAAGTGATCCTCGTCCACGGCCAGGAAGCCCTCGTTCTCGGAGTTCTCCATGTCCTGCTCGCTCCAGAACAGGGTGAGCTTGTCCTTGTAGGGACGACCCTCCTGGTAAGGGCAGAACACGGCGCAGTTGCCGCACTCGTTGCACATGCCGTCGACATGGACGACCTGATGCTTGGCCAGGCCCGGCACCTTAATTGCCACGTTGGCGCGGTTGGGGCACACGTCGCAGCAGACCTCGCACACCGAGCCGCAGCCCAGGCAGCGAGTCTTGGTGCAGTTGCGCTTGTCGCGGCACAGCGACCCCTTGCGCTCGTAGCAGGTGTCCTCGCGACCGGCCTGAGCATTCTGGTCGGTGTACTTGTTAAAGTCCACACCGGCGATGGCACGGGCGACCTCGGCGGCGTCGGCAATAGCCTCGACCACGGTAGCAGGACCGCGACGGCAGTCACCTGCAGCCCAAACGCCCTCGACGCCGGTGGAGGTGGCGGCAAGACGGCCGCGACGGTCGTGCTCGACGCCCGCGGCATCGTACAGGCTGGCATCGATGCCCTCGCCCACGGCGCAGATTACCGTGGTGGCGGAAAGCTCGACGGTCTCGCCCGTGGCGACGGGGCTGCGACGGCCGCTTGCATCCGGCTCGCCAAGCTCCATAACGTCGCAGGTCAGCACGGCGCCGTTAAGCGCCTTGGGGGCCAGCAGCTCGCAGAACTCAACGCCGTCGGCAAGAGCAAGATCGAGCTCTTCCTCGTCGGCGGGCATCTGCTTCTTGGTGCGGCGATACACCAGGCGCACGTTCTTCACGCCGGCCAGGCGCTTGGCCACGCGGGCCGCGTCCATGGCGGTGTTGCCGGCGCCAATGACCACGACGTCCTCGCCCAGCTCGAGTTTCTCGCCCTTCTTGGCGGCCTCGAGGAACTCCAGCACATCGAGCTCGGCGCCCTCGCCCAAGCCCGCAGAGCCGGGCATCCAGGCACCGGTGGCCACGACCACGTCAGTAAAGCCTTGAGCCTTGAGTTCGTCGATGGAATCCACGCGAGCGTTGAGTTGCACCTTGGCGCCAAAGGCCAGGCAGAGCTCGGCATCGTGGGAGATATCGTCGCTCGCAATGCGGAACTCGGGGATCACGTGACGGACCACGCCGCCGAGAGAGTCGCGGGCCTCGAAGATAGTGACGGGCACGCCGGCACGCGTCAGGAAGAACGCCGTCGCCAGGCCGGCCGGGCCGCCGCCGATAACGGCAACATTGCGCTCGCCGTCGTTTGCGATGGCCTGGGCGCGCAGCTTGGGCAGCACGGCGGTCATGGCCTCGCGGGCGGCCTTGAGCTTGCTGGCGCGAATCTGGGCGCCCTCGGGCTCGTAGAACGCACGCTCGCAGGCACGGCCGCAGGGATGCGGGCAGATGGTGCCGGTAATGAACGGCAGGGCGTTGCGCTCGATGATGATGTTGAGTGCGTCCTCGTAGCGGCCCTCGTCAACGGCCGCCAGGTAGGCGGGAATATCCTGCTGGATGGGGCAGCTCGTGCGGCACGGCGTGGTAAAGCAGTCGGAAAGCGGGCTCTTGCCGGCGACCTTGCGGTCGGGCAGCGGGCGCAGCGGCTTCTTGTAGAGCGGGTTGGTGAGCGAGTCGGTCTGGATCGCAGTCACGGCCTCGAGAGAGACGCCCGCGAACGGCTTGCCATCCAGGTCGGTAAACTCGCCGGCCATCTGGCTAAAGCGCTCATAGCCACCGGGCTTGAGCACGTCGGTCGCCAGGGTGACGGGCCAAATGCCGGCATCGTACAGGGCGCGGATGTTGTAGACCGTGGCACCGCCGGAGTAGCTTATGCGCAGTTTGCCATCAAACTGCTCGGTAATGCGGCGGGCAGCCTCGATGGTCAGCGAGAACAGCGAACGGCCGGACATGTACATCTCGGTGGAGGGCAGCTCGTTTCTCGTCACGTCGACGGGGAACGTGTTGGTCAGCTTGACGCCAAACTCCAGGCCGCGCTCGGCGCACAGGGCAATCAGGCGCTCGAACATAGGCACGGCATCGGCCCACTGCAGGTCCTCGCGGAAGTGCGTGTCATCGAAGACGATGTAGTCAAAGCCCAGCTCGTTCAGGCGCTGGCGGGCAAACTCATAGCCCAGCAGCGTGGGGTTGCACTTGATGTAGGTGTTGAGACCCTTCTCGGTAATCAGATAGGTCGCGATGCGCTCGATCTCCGCCGGCGGGCAGCCATGCAGCGTGGACTCGGTAATGGAGTTGGAGACGCGCGCCGGGATGGACTCGACAAACGCGGCATCGACATGCTCAAACTTGTCCAGGTTAGCGAGCGCCCACGTGCGGCACTCGTTCCAAACCTCGGAGCCGCTGGCGTCCTTCATGCCCTCAATGTACGCATCGACCTTGGGGCTCTTGATGCCCTCGAGGTCATAGCCCACGGACATGTTAAAGACAAAGCCGTCCGGGCTGCCCAGGCCATACTCGCGGGCAATCAGGTGGCAGGCGAACCATGCCTTCACGTACTCGGCAAAAGCCTGCGGAACCTCGAGCTCGGTCGACCACTCGCAGTTGTAGCACTCGTCCTGCGCCACGATGCAGGGCTTGTTCACACACTTGGAGAGCTCCTCGCCGTCCATAACCTGAACGGTCTTGAGCTCAAAGAAGCGGGAACCGGCCACGTAGGATGCCACGATGTTTTGGGCAAGCTGCGTATTGGGACCGGCGGCCGGGCCAAACGGAGTCTCGATGCGCTCGTCAAAAATGGGAAGCGCGCCCTCCTGGTTGGTCGTAACCATCTTGCGCACGCCAAAGACGGCGCCTTGAGTCTTGTGCTCCTCGATGATCCAGTTCATCAGCTGCGAAAACGGGATCGGCCTCATGATGTCGCTCATAATGAGCTCCTCTCTGTAACGCCCGGCGAGACCGCGCGACGGGCGCAAATACGGTGTAGCGCTAGCACAGCGCCGGCGACCCCGCGGAGGCCGCCTATGCGCGCGCCGGATACGGCGAAACATCCGACGCGCGCGAATCTCCAATTGGATTAATACACGCGATCGTTGAGCGTGCTCCAGAGCTTCTTGGACTCGGCCATGGTCCACGCGTTGATCTTGTCCTCATCAATGCCAACGAACTCGCGATCCTTGTACAGGACGCGGCCGTTGATGATGGTGGTGCGGCAGTTTTTGCCCATCATGCCAAAGAGCATGTGACCGTCGATGTTCTCCTCGCTCAGCGGCGTAAAGGGCTTGTAGTCCATGACGATGACGTCGGCGGCAGCGCCGGCCTCGAGCACACCGAGCTTGCGATCGAAGTACTTGCTCGCCATCTTGGCGTTGTTCTCGAACAGCATGGTCATGGCCTCACACCAGCCCACGTTGGGCATGGCGGCGTTGTGACGCTGAATGATCAGGAAGACCTTAAGGCTCTCGAGCATATCGTGGGTGTAGGCGTCGGTGCCCATGCACACGGGGATGCCACGACGGAAGAACTCGAGCACGGGGGCGCAGCCCACGGCGTTGCCCATATTGGATTCGGGGTTGTTGACCAGCCAAGTGCCGGACTCCTTGACGATATCCATCTCGGCAGGCGTCACGTGGATACAGTGGCCCAGCATGGTGTCGGGACCCAGCAGGTTGTGCTGCAGCAGGCGCTCGACGGGGCTGATACCACCGCGGTTGAGGCGGGAATCCCACACGTCGTTCATGCCCTCGCACACATGGATGTGGAAGCCGGTCAGGCCGTTGTTGGCCTCGGCCATCTTATCCATGGTCTCGTCCGAAAGCGTAAAGGTGGCATGTCCGCCAAACATGGCGGCGATCATGTGGTTGTCGTTATCGCGACGCTCTTTGGCGGCCCACTGGGCAAATTCGGCGTTCTCGGCAATGGCCTGGTCGCATTTTTCCTGGCCGCGGCGATCGGAGACCTCGTAGCACAGGCAAGAACGCATGCCAAGCTCCTGAGCTGCATCCTTAATGGTAAAGAGGCTTTCCGGGATCTCGCAGAAGCTCGCATGGTGATCGAAGATCGTGGTGACGCCATCGCGGATGGAATCCAGAATCGTGGCATAGGCGCTTGCCTTGGTGCCGTCGAGCGTCAGGTTGTCGTCGATCTTCCACCACTGCTGCTCAAGATTCTCCAGGAAATTGGTGGGGTTGCAGCCCTTAATGGCAAGGCCGCGGGCCAGACCCGAGTAGATGTGGGTGTGGCAGTTGATAAGTCCGGGCATGATGAGGTTGCCCTGGGCGTCGACGTACTCGGCATCCGGGTACTTGGCCTTGAGCTCGCACTCGGGGCCCACTTCGACGATCGTATCTCCGTCAATGGCGACCGCACCGTTTGGAATAAACGGGGTCTGAGCGTTGCGGGTAAAGACGGAACCGTTAGCGACCAGAAGCATGGATGCTCCCTTCAACATCAGGGGCGGGGTTTGACACCTCTGACATGGCGGAGTGCGAAGCACCGGCCTACACCGGAAACGGGCCCTCTCCCGTCAACGCTTCACCAAAGGGACAAGCCCTTTGAAGTGCGGCTTGGCGCCGCATGGCGTCGGCGGACGAGGCGATGCGTCCGCCGACGAATAGCACCGAATTGGTTACTTCTTGCTCTCGGGCAAGACCAGATCCACGGCAGCGTCCTTGGCAGCATCGATGTGCTGAGCCACGACCGGCGTCTGCGGAAGGATCAGGTTAAGGACAATGGCCATGATGGCGGTGGGGGTTACGGCATTGGAGCCGATGACGGTGGACACCCAGGCGGGCATACCCTCGCCGGCAAGGCAACCGCTGGCCATCCAGATACCCAGGCCAAAGACGACGGAGGTGCCGACGATAGTGGTAGTGCGCTGCGTGAGGCCCTCGCGGGTGAACATGCGCACGCCGTTCATGGTGATGGTGCCAAAGACGCCGACAGTCGCGCCGCCGATGACGGGCTGCGGGATAGCGGAAAGGACGGCAGAGAGCTGCGGGAACAGACCGGCGATGGCAAAGACGGCCGCAATGATCACAAAGACCCACTTGTTGACGACCTTGTTGGAGCAGATTATGCCCACGTTCTGGCCAAGGGCGCTGGTGGGAAGACCGCCCAGCAGACCGCCGACCATAGAGGTGAGGCCCTGGGACACGATAGCACCGGAGAGCTCGCGCTCGGTGGGCATACGGTCGATGGAGCCCAGGCAGGCGGCGGAGACGTCACCGATAACCTGAATAGCAACCATGGGGAACACGACAGCGAGGGTAATGCAGACCTCGGGATCAAACTCGAGCGCGTAGGGCATGAGCTTGGGAAGGGCGAAGACCTGAGCGGTGGCGACGCTGGAGAAGTCGATCATGCCAAAGGGGATGGAGACGATCATGCCAACGATCATGCCAAAGAACACGGATCCCAGCTTGAGCGTGCCCTTGCCAAAGTTGGCGAGCGCAAAGACCACGGCGAAGGTGATAAGAGCGACGCACCAGGCCTGCGGGGTGCCCCACAGCGGCGTGCCCATACCGCCGGCCATATACTTGACGGCCGTGGGATACAGCGAAACGCCGATGGAGAAGATGACCGTACCGGTCACGACGGGCGGGAACAGCCACTTGATCTTGCTGTAGGCCAGACCAAAGAGGACCGCGACGGCGCCGCCGACGATCTCGCCGCCCAGCAGTGCACCAAAGCTAAAGCCCGAGGCGCCCATGGCCTGCAGGGCCGGCAGGAACGCGAACGAAACGCCCATGACGATGGGCAGGCCGCCGCCGATGCGACGGAAGGGAGCGAAGGCCTGAAGGGCCGTATCGATCGCCGAAAGAATGAGCGCGACCTGGATGATGTCGGTGCTCTGCTGGCTATTAAAGCCGTAGACGCCGGCCATGATGACCGCCGGGGTAATGATGCCGGCAAACGATGCCAGTACGTGCTGAAGGGCACACGGGATCATTTCCTTAACGGGAGGCATGCCTTCGCGAGTGAACAGGGCTTCAGTGCCGTTCGTAACCGTCTCCTGGGTCATTTGACCACCAATCCTCGAAGTAGTTGTTTTCGCATCTAACGCTCTATTGTGACGCAGTGCGGGGTTGAGGTTGTGCCTTCATTGCATATCGTATTAAAGATGATTCTCATTCTCAATAATAATTTTTTGTTATCAGACTATTCTTCAGCTGAAATAACGCATTTCCGCAGGTCAGGAAAGTGTCTGGTCAAAATAACATCTAACTTTTCTTTTGGTCAACCGTTTACCGCCAAATTCCTACCGTTCGTCTGCATTACGCAATGTACCTGCGGATATACGAGATGATGGGCAGCGTGTTACCATGAGAAAAAATTGTTATGAACATTTCCGATTTCACCCAAAGGAGTTGCCCGTGAACGAGACCGTACGTCGCTTTTTGCCGATGGTCGATTTTCTGGAGCAGATACTCGGCAAAAACAGCGAGATCGTGCTGCACGATTTCTCGGATCCCGACCACGCCATCGTCGATATTCGCAACGGAATCGTGAGCGGCCGCAAGGTCGGCGGCCCCGCCACCGATCTGGCACTCAAGATCATGCACGACCCCAAGTATCGCGACCTGCCGTTTATTACGGGCTACGAGGGACGCGGTGCCGGCGGCAAGACGTTGGAGTCAGCGACATACTTTATCCGCGAGCATGACGAGATCGTCGGCATGCTCTGCGTCAACACCGACCTCTCGACCGTGCGCTCCATCAACGCCATGGCGCAGCAGCTCATGGCGTGCTTCGACGCGGCGCCGACGCGCACGGAGCCCGCCCCTATCGAGGTCGAAAGCCTTTCGGAGTCTACACAGGAGCTCATCGACCGCAGCATTGCCGAGTTGCTGAGCGCGCGTGGGCTGGATGTAGCGTCGCTTGGTCAGAGCGACCGCGTGGACGTCATTCGCCACCTCAACGGCAACGGGGTGTTCATGCTCAAGGGCGCTGTTGCCTGCGCCGCCACCGCGCTGGGCATCTCGGAGCCCAGCGTCTACCGCTACCTGCAAAAAGTTCGCAAGGAAGGCTAACGAGCAAAATGGAGCGCGGCTCCACAAGCGATCCATCACTTGACAAAAGACCCTGCAGCTCGCACTGAACTGCCTCCCATTTCTTGGACATGAGAAATGGGAGGCTTTCTTTATGCGCGT
>UQLH01000030.1:0-21867 GCA_900541805.1 uncultured Collinsella sp. | reverse complement strand
CGCAGACGCTCAAGCAGGAATACCTCGATACATACGAGGGAGGTGAATGACATGATAGGCAAGAGCTATGCAAAGATGGCGATTGTTGGCTTTGTACTTTGTCTTGCAATGGTGCTATGTGCATCATTTGCGAGGTATAGGTCCGAGCAGTCGTTCATCGATGGCGCTGAAAACGGTTTTGGCATAGACGGGATGTATGTCAACGATGGCGCGACCAGGCCGTCTATGGCGATTCTTGCAGGCGAAGATATGGAATGGCAAATCTGTAATGACGATGGCTCTTGTATGAGTGGTCGTTTGGCCGCAACGAGCGACCCGAATTCGTTCGATCTTCTCGACAATGATGGAGCGGATTGCGGTTCTGTTCACCTGTCGTATGCATCGCGAGATGGGATGGACGGCATTCTCTACGTCTCCCACGAGTCTGGCGATTTCAAGATGCGCAGGACTAACCGAGTGCCGGCTTTTATCGAGGAGTGAGAGTTCCCGGCGGTCTTCCGATCAGGCCGCCGGGGTATTGAACCCCGCATTCATCCGTACACACACGGATGAATGCGGGAAGTGTCCGGATGAAGTTGATAATCAAGGAAACAAAGCCGTTCTGCCTGGGACGGGTTTGGCCTGGACTTTAACTACAACATCGCAATCGACACTTATCAGCTCGCGCGACACGCATGGCCAGATTTCGGACGCTGGTGCATGGAGGACCTTCGAGATTTACTGGACATCCAAAACGACGACGCACACCGCGTGCTCGCCGACTGCGAAGACGAGATGGCTGTCTACAATGCGATCAGAAACGGCGTGAAGTCCGGAGAGCTTTCTGTGGAACCGCCGCGCCGTCGCGCGAGCCGACCGGGCAACCCGGGCAATCTGGTCCCGGCTCTCCCGGTCGTATTCCTACGATATCGCCCCTAGATCACCAATGTGTCAGATAAAGAATGAGGCAATGGCTGTGATCACGCCTACGGCAGATGCAACGACTGCGCCTTTTTTCCTCTCCTTTAGTCCGACGAATAGGGTTGCCGTAAAGTAAAGGGCGGAAATGCAGTCTATGGCAAGCGAAACGAGTTCCTTGGGCGGTTTCAGCAAAAGGTCGCTAGCAAAGAGTAATGCAAGCAGGGCAAAGCCGATTGTGGTCAAGTATCTCGATTGATTTTGCGACAGCATGGCAACTTCCTTTCAGAACATGCAAGTGAAAAGTCGGTACGATGTCATTGCGGTTGCAAACAAGCCGCCGCCGGGACCGGTTGTCACGAGACCGGCGAAAACGCATTTTCTCGGTTTCCAGCTCATGACAGACCCCTCTCTCATGGTGCAACGTATACATTATGAGATATACACATTTTGTCCTATAAGCCCCAAGGATGACGATTCCAATACGGACGACGACACCAAAACCGGCATCGACGGCTCCATGGACGATTCGGATTCCAAATAGGCCCTGTTAGTTGAGCCACTTCTTTGCCGGTGTCGTATACGAGACCGCTATACCCGCGGCAATTGCCATCAGGCAACTCGCGATGAATCCGAACTCATACTTCAAAACGTTTGTTGCGGTCAGGGCGATAATCAACACTGTCAGAATTTGCAGAATTATCGTTATTGCGAAGAGATTGATTCCTTGTTTGGCCGAAGTCGCTGAATGAGTTTGGCTTCGTTGATTCAGGTTGAGGCAGACAAGGAAAGCGACCAGTTCGCTTGATAAGGGGCCGACTACATAGAAAAAGATTGCGTCAATGAAGCCAATAGTGTTGTAAGTGTTGTAAGTTGTTTCGCCGGAAAACACAGCGTATAAAGCATATCCAAATCTTGGCTGATTCATGTATGAGTCCGAAAAGACGAAGAGCGTCAATATTGCTACTACCAGAAGTGCATTCAGGGCAAATCGTTTGCTTTTCATCGATCGCTCCTTCCGGGTGAACTTTATTATGTAATTATACAGCAGTCATTTGTTATTCAAAGAATTTGACTGTCCTAAATAACATGCACTTTCGCTGGAGGGTCGCTGTTTGGCGGCCCTCTTTTTTGCACAGGCGCGGTGGGATGGTAATATCGGGCGGGAGTCAGCCGCTCTGATAGAATCGTCCTTGCTGTCGGCAGCCTTCGTGCCGGGCAGAGCCCTCCATTTGATGGGAGGTGATGCCCATGACCGATTTCACCGAGCTCGTGAAGCTCCTGACCGCTATGGTCTCGCTCCTCACGGCCCTTGTCGGCCTTTCCAAGGCACTCAAGCAGGGCTCGAAGCCCAAAAAGAAAGGCCACCGTCGCTAAGACGATGACCCAACTTCATTAAGCAACGGCTCTGCCCAGCTCTCTACAACTTGGGCTGCCGTCGGCATCATTCTACCCTCCTGACAAGGAATTCGTCCATATTTCAAAAACCAAATTGCGTTTGCTATCGAAGTTCATTCATCGTCCATGTACATGAGCGGAACAGCGGAAACCGTTCGCTATGCTCCTGACCGTGCCAAAGAATTACTCGAAACGGGACCACGAGAGTACGATCGTTTGCCGGATAGCCGCCACTACGACGGATATCCTTGATAGTAAGCGCTAGAATGATTTTGCTCTTATGGAGCTCAGCCCCGGCTGGTAAACCTGACGTTCGGCGCGGTGTGCGTGGGCGCGCCTGGAGAGCTTGACCTCAAGTACGTTCAAGCCTAGGGGCCTAAGCCCCCCGCGCTCAAGCCTAGGCTTGAGAGAGCAGACTGGCAGGCAGCAACCGGGATATAAACGATTTAGGGGAGTACTGGCGTACTCCCCTATTTTTTACTGAGTAGCCGAAAAACGAGGCAACGAGAGGCGATTTAAGGTGCCTGAAAACAGGTACCCCTAGCGGGTATCCAAGTAGGTCTTTTTGGGGTCGTATTCGCGATTGTGTTAAGCCGTTTACCTGGGCGTTTGGTTTCGAATGGGCGTTTTGGCTATTTTTGCGGTGCGGTTGCCGCTGCGGCAAGACCGGAGCAGAATTATGGAATAGCCCTACGCTCGGCAATGTATCTACAAACCCTGAGCGAAGGGAGTGTCGCATATGAATGCAGCGGCAATTAACCTTCGGGGGGGGGTATCTCCTAGAAGCACCCTTCTCCGAGGCCAATCTATCATCGAGTACGTCCTGATCATCGCAATTATCGGCCTGGTGATCGTGTTCGCGGGACCCGGCGTGGCGGGAGCCATCCGAAACCAGTTCAACTTGGTTGGCAACACGGTGAACAACGGGACGACCGGCGGCACCGAGGGCGGCGGCGCATCCGGTGGAGGCTCCGCCGGTGCCGATTCCGCGACCGTCCAGGCGGCTATCGCCAAGGACGCCAAGGACTGGACCCTCGGTGAGCAGAAGGCGGTCGCCGAGGATATCGCCAAGAACGGTACATCGTCTATCGCTTACGCCAAGGCGAAGGCCGCCATGGATGCGGGGACAAAGTTCTCGATGAAGCTGACCGATGGCCAGACGCTCGAGTACAAGATCATCGGCATCAATCATGACGATTTGGCTGACGCTTCGGGCAAGGCGGGCCTGACGTTCCTCACCACCTCGACAGGCATCAAGTCCCGCGTGAACGCGACCAAAACCAACGCCGGCGGCTGGGAGAAATCCGAGCTTCGCGCGAAGATGAACTCCGGTGAGATCTGGAGTCTCATGCCGGTGGATTTCCAATCAAAGGTGAAGAGCGTCAGGAAGCTCACGAACAACGTCGGTGGTAGCAAGGAGAACAAGGACGTCGCCATCACCGCAACTTCCGACAAGCTGTTCCTTCTTAGCTATTCCGAACTCGTCACCACCTCCCGCTATGCCTCCTACTATCCCTGGATCTCATCCGAAGGAACCCAGTACGAGGCCTTCAAGGGCAAGGTGACGGAGTCCGATTCGGGCAACGCTGCCATCTCGATTGACAGCTATTTGTGGGAGCGTTCGGTGGATCCGAGTGACTCTGCGTACTTCCTCCGTGTCTACAGCGGCGGCAGTCCGTCGCACGGCGACTCCGCGACGTGCTCGCTTTGCGTCTGCCCTGCTTGGTGCTTCTAGCCTGTCTTCTAGCATGTCTAGTGAAGAGCCCGCGCCACCCCGTGCGGGCTCTTCTTTTGGCAAGCGTTCGAGCATTTTTAGGTTCGCGGCACAGGTAATCGGGTTGCGGAAAATTGGGAGCATACAGCGGCTCTCAGAGCGCCTGCAACACTCCCCCGCCATAACCTCTGCGGCGTCCTCGTATAGAGTCCATCTTGCTTGGCATTTCGTTGCAACAGCCCACTTGTCCACCGATCAAGTGAACTACTGGAATAAATACAGCGACACGCTTGTTCGTTACAGTTGTTATATCTGTGCAAATCGCCGCGATAAATACAGCCCGCACTCGGCTGTATACCAGCTACGCGTATGTAGATTCATATCGCGTTATTAAATCGGCTCAAGCGTGTGCAAAACGCGCATGTAGCCGCAAAAGGCGATTATCGCGCAGGTAGATTTTTGGCACCCTGTTGCTTAATCAAAATTAAGCAATTGCTTAAAACAAAAAAGGTCAGGCACATAGTGCCTGACCTGCAAACTTCTGGTCGGGACGACTGGATTCGAACCAGCGACCCCTTGACCCCCAGTCAAGTGCGCTACCAAGCTGCGCCACGTCCCGAAGCTTTTGTTTGTTGCTCTGCTCTCGCTCGCAACAGGGAGTATATTAACCCGAAACTTTAGCCTTGTGCAAGAACTTTTTTATAAATTTTGAAGCAAGTCCAAAATTGTATCTGCGAGCTGGGGTTTTGTTAGCACGGGAAGTTCTTGCGTACCCGCTGTACTCACGATCCAGGCCTTGTTGGTGTCGGTCCCAAAGCCCGAATCGGTGCGTGAGACGTCGTTGGCGATAATTACATCGCAGCCCTTGCGGGTCAATTTGCGCTCGGCGTACTCGACAACGTTATCGGTCTCGGCCGCAAATCCGATCACGCATCGTTCGCCCTTCTGGCGCGAGAGCTCGGCTAAGATGTCAACGGTCTCGACGAGCTCGATTCGATCCAGGCGCTCGTTAGCCTTTTTGAGCTTATGGTCGGCAGGGGCCGCCGGGGTATAGTCGGCGACGGCAGCCGCACAAATTGCCGCATCGGCCGTCTGGAAGGCGCTCAGTGCCGCCTGGAGCATCTCTGCGGCGGTTTGCACGCGCACGCACTCCACGTCGCGGGGAACATCGAGCAATGTCGGTCCCAACACGAGCGTGACCTCGGCACCGCGGCGTGCGGCCTCCCCTGCAAGGGCGACGCCCATCTTGCCTGATGAGCGGTTGCCAATGAAGCGCACCGGGTCGATCGGTTCGTGCGTGGGGCCGGCGGTAATCACGATGCGCTTGCCCGCCAGGTCCTGAGGCGCGGGGTTGAGCACCTCACAGACAGCCTCGACGATGTCCTCGGGCTCGCTCATACGTCCCGTGTCCACGTCGCCGCAGGCAAGGTAGCCGCTGCCGGGTCCCACCACATGGACACCGCGCTCGCGCAGCGTGGCCATGTTGGCTTGCGTCGCCGGCGCCTTCCACATGCCGTTGTTCATAGCGGGTGCGATCACGATGGGTCGCGGCGTCGCCAGCAGCGTGGTGGAGATAAGGTCATCGGCGATGCCGTTGGCCATCTTGGCGATGATATTGGCCGTCGCGGGCGCTACGACCACCAGATCGGGCTCCTGCGCAAGCGAAATGTGGTGGATGGGGTCGGAGGGATCGTCGAATAGGCCCACGGCAACGGGCTCGTTGGTGAGCGCGCGGAAGGTGAGCGGCCCCACGAACTCCGTGGCATGCTCGCTCATAACGACCTTAACGCGCGCACCGCGCTTTTGCAGCAGGCGCACGATGTTGCACGACTTATAGGCGGCGATCCCGCCGGTAATACCCAGCAGGATCGTTTTTCCCTCAAGTTGCATTGAATTGTTGGGTGCCGCCGTCATCGCTAGGCTTCCTTGCTCGGGAGTACCAGGAGGCGGTGGCAGTACGGGCAGTGCGTAATCTCGCTACCGTCGTGGTTGAGGTCGCTCATGGACGATGCCTGCAGCACGGTGTGGCAGACCGTGGGGATGTTGCCCTGGATGGTCTCGACGGCCAGGCCACGGAACTGCTTGAGCAGACGCTCGTAGTCGGTGAGAACGTCGGCCGGCAGCGTGGCAGCAAGCGCGGTGCGCTCCTTAGCGGCGGCGTCAATCTGAGCCTGCAGGTCGGCAGCCTTGGCGCGGGCGGCCTTGGTATCGGCCTTCACGCCCTCCTCGAACTTGGCGATGATTGCCTGCGCGCGGGCCTCGCGGTCGAGCGCCTCCTTATGGGCGACAACGACGTCCTTGCGGGTGTGCTCAATCTTGTCCAGACGCTTGGCCAGGGTGGCGAGTTCATTCTCCAGGTCCTGAACCTCGCGGTAGTCGGAGCCGTCGACATGGCGCTTCTTGGCAGCCTCGATGGCGTTGTTGGTCTGAATCTCGGTGGTGTTGAGATCGTCGAGCTCAATGTCCAGGTCCTTGCGCTGGGCGTAGAGCTTGGTCATTTCGGACTTGAGCTTCACATAGGTCTTGCGCTTGGAAGCGAGCTCCTTGAGCTCCGGCATATTGGCAAGTTCGCTCTTGTTGCGGGCGAGCTCCAAATCGATCTGTTGCAGCTTGAGTAGCGTAGCGCCGGCGCTCATAAGTTCTCTCCTTTTGTCACAGTCCACCATTGGCAAGGGTTCAGTATTTTAATCGCATGACGGGGGTCGACCCCGGCGTCAACTGCAGAGTTCATCAATATATCAACGAACGGCTCCTCGGAGCGGTCATGGCCGAGCAGGATCACTGGTAGTCCGCGCAAGGCAAGGTCTTGCGCCACGTGGTATCCCGCCTCGCCCGTCACGACAACGTCCGCGCTCGCGGCGATGGCGAGCTCTCCAAAGTCGCCCAGGGAGCCGCCCAAAATGGCGACGGTGCGGCACGGGCGATCGGCTTCGCCCCACACACGCGGGTCGCTGCCGAAGGCCGTGGCAGCACGGGTGGCGAGATCGCGCAGCGTGCACGGGTCGTTGAGCGTTGCAAGCGCGCCCAGGCCGGTGGCCTCGGGGTCGTCCACGTGCTCCAGCGAGCTCACGGGCTCAGCGCCCAGCAGCTCGCTCAGGCAGGTGCGCGCTTCGTGCGAGCGGTCCAGATTGGTGTGGAGCGAGATAATGCTCACGCCGCAACGCGCTGCCTCGTAGAGCGCCGCGCTGCATTGGGGGCGCGTCGCGCTGGGCGGGCAAAATGCCTCGGGCGCCTTGATGTAGATGGGATGATGCGTGAGCAACACGTTGGCACCGGCTTCCGAGGCGCGGTGCACGTTGGCCCTGGTAGCGTCGAGCGCGCAGGCCACGCCGCGGATCTCGTCATCGGGGTCGCCAACGGATAAGCCTACGTGGTCCCAGGGCTCGGCGTCCGTCTTGGGATAGCGTGCCAGCAGGGCGCGCTCGAGCTCGGCGACGATCATGCGGCACCTACGATCGAGAGCAGCGTCTGGGCAAAGTCGTCCAGATCTCCCGGATTCACGCGGTCATCGAAGGAAATGCGCAGTGCGCCCAATGCCTGCTCGCGACCGATGCCCATCGCGCTGAGAACATGGCTCGGGTCCATGCTGCCGCTCGAGCACGCCGAGCCTGCCGATACCTCAAAGCCGGCGGCGTCGAGCTTAATGATGAGCTCCTCGGAGTCCATGCCGTCAATGTAGATCGATACCATGCCGGGCAGACGGTCGGCCTGCGCGTAGTCGCCCATCGTGGCGTGAATGCGCGGGTGGGCCGTAAGCGTGGTGTAGAGCTTGTCGGAAAGGGTTTGCAGCGTCGCACGCTCCTGGGCCACGCGGGGCGCCAACGTTCGGGCGGCAGCGGCAAAGGCCAGCTGTGTGCGCAGATCCTGCGTGCCGGCACGACGTCCGGCTTCCTGTCCACCGCCAAAGATGCGCGGACGCAGCGGCGTGCGGTTCTTAAGGTAGAGCGCGCCGGATGCCACGGGGCCGCCGATCTTGTGCGCGGCAACGGTCATAGCATCGACGCCCAGCTCGGTGACATCGAGCGGAATATGCAGATAGCCCTGGATGGCATCGGTGTGGAACAGGGCGCCGGCAGCATGTGCGGCGGCGGCCAGCTCGCGGATGGGCTGCACCACGCCGGTCTCGTTGTTGGCGACCATAATGCTCACGAGCGCCACGTCGTCGCCTAGCAGCTCGACAAGCGTGGCGGGCTCTATGTAGCCAGCGCGGCAGGGCTGCACCAGGTCGACGGTAAAGCCGGCGGCGCGCAGCAGCGGCAGGTTGTCCAGAATCGAATCGTGCTCGATGGCCGAAACGATTACGCGATCGCGCTTACGATCGCGCTGACGAGCGCCCTCGGCAAGACCGAGGAGCGCCAGCTGGTTGGCCTCGGTGCCGCCGTTGGTCAGGACGATCTCGGACGGGCGGACGCGCGCGCCAAAGCTGCGGGCGATCTCGCGACGCGCCACTTCTAGGCGCGCAGCGGCCTTGCGGCCGAGCGAATGCAGCGAGTTGGGGTTGACGCCGGCAAGCTCGCTATCGTCGTACTCACGCTGCGCAAGGCGCGCCTCGGCGCGCATGGGCGTCGAGGCGGCGTAGTCAAGATTCACGGGTATGCGGTTTTGACCTGCGGTCATATGGGTTTATGCCTCCTGTGCGGCCTCGTTGCCCAGCTTCTGCAGCAGCGCAACCTCGGCGGCGGGATCTTCGGACTTAAATACGGCGGAGCCGGCTACGAGCACGTTGGCGCCGGCCTTGACGACCTCGGCGATGTTCTTGGAAGAGATACCGCCATCGATCTCGATCAGGGGCGACACGCCATGTCGCTCGCACATGGCCGTAAGCTCGTGCAGTTTGGCGATTGTACCAGGGATAAAGCTCTGGCCGCCAAAGCCAGGGTTCACGCTCATCAGCAGCACCATGTCGACAACGTCGATGATGCTCTCGAGCACGCACACGGGGGTGGCGGGGTTGAGCACCACACCGGCCTTGACGCCGCGCTGCTGCAGGTGCGTGAGCGTGCGGTGCAGGTGCGTGGAGGCCTCGTAGTGCACGGTGATCATGTCGGCACCGGCGTCGGCGTACCAATCGACCGTCTCGTCGGGGTTCGACACCATCAGATGCGCGTCGACCGGCACGTCGGTGGAGCGCTTGACGGCCTTAAGGATGTCAACGCCAAAGGTCAGGTTGCCGGTAAAGTGACCGTCCATAACGTCGAAGTGCACGTAGTCGGCACCGGCGATCTTGTCGAGCTCGCCCTTGAGGTTGGCCATGTCAGCCGAAAGGACGGACGGAGCGATTTTGATGGAACCCATGGTAGTAGCCTTTCTGCGCTAGTCGGTGAGTCCGTAGAACTCTTGAGAGGGGACGCGGTCGGTAAGAATCTCGAGTGCCCTATCCAAAGTAACACCGTTGTAGAGCGTTTGCTCCACGGCAAAGGTGAGCGGAATGTCTACGCCCAGTGAACGGGCAAGTTCGCTGACGCTGCGGGCCGCGACGGCGCCCTCGACAACCATATGCGTGCGCGTCTGGTACTCGTCGAGCGAAACGCCGTGGGCAAACTCGTAGCCAAAGGTGCGGTTGCGCGAATGCTCCGAGGTACAGGTGGCAATGAGGTCTCCCATGCCGGCAAGTCCCATGCAGGTCATAGCTTGACCGCCGCGGGCGTGCACCAGACGGCTGATTTCGGCTAGGCCGCGCGTCATGATGAGGGCGAGCGTGTTGTCGCCCGCGCCGGTGCCGGCGGAGATGCCGCACACGATGGCGATGACATTTTTCATGGCGCCGCAGACCTCGACACCGGTCATGTCCTGCGACAGGTAGATGCGGAAGGCCGTGGACAGGAGCAGGTCCTTAAAGGCCTCCCCTATCTGCGGATCTTCGCTGGCGATGACGGCGGCAGAAAGTCCGCCGCGGCAAATCTCCTCGGCATGGTTGGGGCCCGAGAGGGCCGCCACGCGCGCCTCGTTGCCGATCTCGCTGGCGATGACTTCGCTCATGAGCAGGCCGGACTCGGGCTCAATGCCCTTGGTGAGGCAAAGCACCGGGGTATCGGCGGCGATAAAGGGCGCGGCCTGGTGGCACACGCTGCGAAGGTGCGTCGAAGGAACGGCAAAGATGATGGCCTCGGCGCCGTCGAGCGCCTGCACGAGCTCGGTCGTGGCGACGACGCTGCCGGGCAGCTCGTAGCCCACAAGGTAGCGGGGGTTGCGGTGCTCGCCATTGATGCCGGCGGCCGTCTGCTCGCTATGGGCCCACATGGTCACGCGCTCGGCTCGCGCGGCGGCAAGGCCGGCGACGGCGGTTCCCCAGGAGCCAGAGCCAATCAGCGCAACATTCATGACTCTCTCCTACTTATCGTCGGGCTCGGTGACGCGCTTGGTAAACGAGAGCTTGGACTCCTTACCGGTCATGAGCTTTTTGATGTTCGCACGATGAGCCCACACCACGGTGATGCCGATCATCGCCATGCAAAACTTAAGTCCTAGGCTGCTGTACGGAAAGACCGCACAAGCGGCAATGGGAAGACCGATGGCCGCGGCAAGCGAGCCCACCGACACGAACTTGGTGATGGCGACGGCCACGATAAACATGCCCAGCAGCGACAGACCAATGGGCCAGTACCAGGCGAGGATAACGCCCAGACCCACGGCGATACCCTTGCCTCCATGGAAGTTGAGGTAGGGCGAGAAGATATGGCCCCACACCGCTGCCAGGCAAATGACGCCGAGCATCCAGTCGCCGGCGGCACCGGGAGCCATGATGCTCACGGGGAAGCCATAGCCCACGCTCGCGATGAACGGACGCGCGATAAGGACGCAGATGGCGCCCTTAAGGCAGTCGAGCAGCAGCGTGAGCGCGGCCACCTTGGGGCCGGCCACACGCAGCGCGTTGGTGGTGCCGATGTTTCCGGAGCCCGCCTTGCGAATGTCGGTGTGGTTGAACACGCGACCCAGGATCAGGCCAAACGGAATCGCTCCGATAAAGAACGAGACCACGGCGCAGATGGCGGTCAGCAGAATCGGATTATGCATCCTTTTGCTCCTTCTTCCTAAAGAAGAGTCGAATGGGCGTGCCGGCAAAGTCGAAGGTCGAACGCATGCGGTTCTCTACGTAGCGCTGGTAGGTGTCGTTGACCAGGTCGCTGTGGTTGACGAAGAACGTAAACGTCGGCGGGTTGACGCCCGTCTGGGTCACGTAGTGCATGCGCAGGCGGCGCTTGCCGTCCACCACGGTATGACCGAACTCGCGCAGGTCGGTGAGGAACGTGTTGAGGCGCGAGGTGCTGATCTTCTGCGAGCGCGTCTTTTCGGCGGCGTCGACCATCGCCCAGATCTTCTCGACGCTGCGGCCGGTCAGGGCAGAGATGCGCAGGTACTGGGCCCAGGGAGCCATAACGCCCAGACGGCGGTCGATGGTCTCCATGCAGGCCTCGCGCTTACGGTCGTCGTCGAGCAGATCCCACTTGTTGAGAAGCACCACGATGGCGCAGCCGCGCTCGATGGCCAAGCCCATGACCTTCTGGTCCTGCTCGGTGATGCCCACGGAGGCGTCGACGACGAGCAGCGCCACGTCGGCGCGGTCGATGGCGCGCAGGCCGCGGACCATCGAGTAGTACTCGATGTTTTCGTACACGGTGCTCTTCTTGCGGATGCCCGCGGTATCGACCATGCGGTAGTGCTTGCCGTTGCGTTCGACGACCGTGTCGATGGCGTCGCGCGTGGTGCCGGCAATGTTGGACACGATGGAGCGGTCGGCGCCTAGGATGCGGTTGAACAGCGAGGACTTACCGGCGTTGGGGCGGCCGATGATGGCCACATTCAGCGCGTCGGGGAACTCGTCGGCGACTTCGTCCTCTTCCTCGGGAAGCAGGGCCACGATGTCGTCGAGCAGGTCGCCCGTGCCGTGGCCGTGCAGGGCCGAGAGCGGCGTGGGCTCACCGATGCCGAGCGAATAGAACTCCCAGATGCTGTCGTTCTCGCGATCGGGGTTGTCGAGCTTGTTCACCAGCAGAAAGACCGGCTTGTCGCAGCGCTTGAGCATGCGGGCGACCGACTCGTCCTCCTCGGTGACGCCGGTGCGGCCATCGACCACAAACAGGATGACGGCGGCTTCTTCGGCGGCGGCGAGCGCCTGGTCGCGGATGGACGTGGCAAAGACGTCGTCGCTCTTGAGCGGCTCGATACCGCCCGTGTCGACGATGGTGAACTCGCGGCCGTTCCAATCGGCCGTGTGATACGAGCGGTCGCGCGTGACGCCGCGAGACTCGTGGACGATGGCGTCCGAGGTCTGGGCCAGGCGGTTAACGAGCGTGGACTTGCCCACGTTGGGGCGTCCGACGACGGCGACGATAGGTTTCATCTGCTCTCCTTTAATGGGTAGGGTCAGTGGAAGTGTTAGAGTCGGCAGGCATTATGCCAAGGATGTGCTCTAGGGTATCGAGCAGCTCATGCGGCATGGTCGATACCACATGAACCTCGGCGCCGCGACTGGTAAGGCTTGCGAGTAAATCGTCACGATGATACTCGTCAAGCGTCATGCCGTCAGCGTTGAACATGAGCTTAGGCACAAAGAGCATAACCCCCGACAGGTCTTGTGGCAGCTGCTCCAGAATGTCACACGCGACGATGAGGCCGGTCACGTCCACGTTGCCGCCAAAGTAGCGGTTCTTGATGGCTGTGACAGTGCCGCCGAGACCATGCGGCGACTCCACAAAGCGGGCCACCGTGTCGCGTGCGCTGGCGCCCGAGAGGCACAGCAGGTGCTGGCCACGGGCGGCAATGGCCTCGCGGACGCGGGCCAGACGCTCGGCGTCGGCGGCAAGCACGTCGTCGGTCTCGTCCAAATACGAGCGGATCATGCCAATGCCGTCGTAGTACTGCGGGTAACCGTCGTAAAAGTCCGCCTCGGGAGGATCGATGCCGGCGTCCAGATAGAACTCGTCGCTCATCTGGAAGGTGTGGCGGCCAAAGCGCTCATAGGCGCGGTCCTGGAACGGTCGGATCATGGCAATGGTCTCGCGCGCTAGCTCGGGCTTGTCGCTGTAGGACCAGCTAAAACGGTTCTGATGCTTGGTAAAACCGAGCGGCACGATGCCCAAGCTTGTGATCTGCTCGTGCTCCTCGCAAAAGCGCAGGGTCTTTTGAAGCTCCTCGCCGTCGTTCATGCCGGGGCACAACACAATCTGCGCGTGAATCTCGATGCCGGCGGCCATGATGGCCTCGAGTACGTCCATGCCGCGCTGGGCGTTGCGGCCCATCATGCGGCGGCGGACGTCGGGGCTTACGGCATGGACCGACACGTTCATGGGGCTCATGTTGCGCTGGATGACGTTTTGCACGTCCTCGTCGGAGAGGTTCGTGAGCGTGACGAAGTTGCCCTGCAAAAAGCTCAGGCGATAGTCGTCGTCGCGAATATAGAGCGTGGAGCGGCCGCCCTTGGGGAGCATCGTCATAAAGCAGAACACGCAGGCGTTCACACAGGTGCGCATGCCATCGAAGATAGGGCCATCGAACTCAAGGCCCCAGTCCTCTCCTGGGAAGCGGTCGAGCTCGACGGAGGTGACGGTGTTGTCGCGCGGATCGAAAACCTCCAGGTCGACGGTATCATCGTCGGCCTCCCAGAGCCACACAATCATATCGGTCAGCTGCTCGCCGTTGACCGTAAGCACGCGCATGCCCGGCTCGATACCCACATCCCATGCGGGCGACTCGGGACGCACGTTCTTAACGAGCGCGCCCTCACCCGGCTCGGGGTCGCGGCTGCGCCCGTAATCGGCCACCTCGGCGGCGTATGCGGGTACGGTCTGGTCCATGATTAGTGGCAAAGCTCCTTGATGCGCGCGACGGCGCGCTCGATGTGTTCTTGCGGGGTGGAGGCTCCGGCGGTGATACCGATGTGGTGAGCGTCGGTAAACCACGCGGACTGGAGCTCGGAAGCTTCCTCGATATGATACGTGCGCTCGCAGGCGTCTGCGCAAATCTGCGCCAGGCGGCGGGTGTTGCCCGAGTTCTTGCCGCCCACCACGACCATGCAGTCGCAGCGGTTGGCAAGTGTGGCTGCTGCCTGTTGACGCTCACTCGTGGCGGCGCAGATGGTGTTGATCACACGCAGCTCCTGCACGCGCGGGGTTATGGCGGCCACGACCTCGGCGAGGTTCTGCGCGGTCTGGGTGGTCTGCACGACGAGGCCTACCTTGCCCTTGAGCGACAAAGCGTTGGCGTCGGCGGCACAGCTCACGACCTGCGCATCATTGCCGGCGTGGCCCAGAATACCCTCGACCTCGGGATGCCCCGGCTCGCCTACGACCACCACGCGGTAGCCCTCGCGCACCAGGCGCTCGGCTGCCATATGGACCTTCTTCACGTAGGGGCAGGTGGCGTCGACCACGTTGTGGCCGCGTTCACGAGCGGCATCGATGACCTGCGGCACCACGCCGTGGGCGCGGATGATCACGGTGCCGGTTGCGGCGTCGTCCAGGGTTTCGGCCAAGCCAACGCCTGCCTCAGCGAGCTCGCGTACCACGATGGGGTTATGGATGAGCGGACCCAAGGTGTGAACTTGAGTGCACTCCCCTGCCTGCGGCGCGGCGGCCAGCGCCATATCGAGCGCACGCTGTACGCCGTAGCAAGTGCCGGCGTGGGCTGCGATTTCGATGGTGGGGGCGTCTGCCTTGCCGGTCACAGCCTCGGCAGTGTTCATGACTTCCTCGCCCATGGCTAGAACCTGCCCGGGTGCTCGGCGCACAGGTCGTCGCGCATGGCGTAGACGCGACTCATGGCCTCGGACTCAAACCAGGCCAGGCGCTCTTTACGCTTGAGCTCGGCCGGAGCGTCGGAAAGCGAGATAGACTTGCCGGCGCGGATCCAGCACTTTTTGGGGCGCATTATCTTTTTACCCGCAGGCGTAATATCGGACCAGCCGCAGATGGCGAGCGGGTTGACGGGCGCCTTGCCCATCTGGGCGATGAGCGCAAAGCCGCCGTGGACCTCGGGCTTGATCTCGCGCGAGCGGATGCGCGTGCCCTCGGGGAAGATCAGGACGTCCTCGCCGCGCTGCAGCGCATGTTGGGCGGCGCGCAGGCACTTCATGTCGGCGGTGCCGCGCTCGACGGGAATACCGCCCACACGGCTAAAGGCCCAGCGCACGATCTTGCTCTTGGCAAACTCGGATTTAAAGATAGGTCGAATGCGGCGGCCGCCAAAGAACAGTGCCGTCTCCACGGCCAAGAGTTCAGCCATCGAGGTGTGGTTACAGATGACCACACTGCCGCGGCCTTCCTGGCGCTCAAACAGCAAGTCGCTGTCCTCGACTTTCCAGCGCCACATGAGCTTGGAGAAGGCCCACAGGATGCCCATGACCACGGCGACGGTGCCGCGGATGAGCGCCGGGAACTCGGCGTAGGGGGCGTTGTAGTAATCCTCGGGCGTCTGCTTAAACAGGCGCATGGGCTACCTCCTTTGGTTGATGAGGTCCTCGATTACCGAGACAACCTCGTCGATGGTGTGGGCGGTGGAGTCGACGTGCACGGCGTCCTCCGCAGGCACGAGCGGTGCGACCTCGCGGCTGCTGTCGAGCTTATCGCGCTGCTTGAGGGCATCGAGGGTCTCGTCGACCTCGGCCTCGAGCTGCTCGGACGTGAGCGGCTGGGCATCGTTTTGGTGGCGCTGCAGCACACGGCGACGGGCGCGCTCGCGCGGGTCGGCGGTCAGGAAGACCTTGACCTGCGCGTTAGGGAACACAACGGTTCCGATGTCGCGACCCTCGGCCACGATATCGCGGTCCTCTGCGGCACGGCGCTGATGGATGAGCATTGCGGCGCGCACGCCCGGGTAGGCCGAGACCTTGGACACGTTGGCGTCAACCTGCGGGGTTCGAATGGCAGCCGAGGCGTCCTGGCCGTCAATGGTCAGGCGCGTGTCCTCGCCGGTACCGTTGGTAAAGCGAATCTCGATCTTCTCGGCGAGGGCGTCGATGGCCGCCTCGTCGTCCAGATCGATGCCGCGGTCGAGCGCGGCGAAGGTGACGGCGCGATACATGGCGCCCGTGTCGAGCTTGTTAAAGCCCAGCTGGCGGGCGATCTCCTTGGCGATGGTGGACTTGCCGGAACCGGCGGGGCCGTCGATGGCGACGATCATGCAATGCTTCCTTTCGATGGTTGACGTGCTGGTATGGTTCGCGGGCGCTGGGGCGCGGCGGGTTGTTTAGCCTGTGTAGCGCTCGCGGTAGGTGTTGCGCTTGGGTGCGGAGCCGTGGCTGCCGTGGTGACGCGTGCGGCTGGCGGGCGTGTCTTGGGGCTTGCCGCCGCGCATGGCGCTGGCCTGCTTGGGAGGGATGCCACCGCTTTTGAGGATCTGCACCTCGCGGTCGGTGAGCTCGCGCCATGAACCCTTGGCCACATCCTTGAGCTCCAGGCCGGCAAAGTTGCAGCGATGCAGACGGATTACCGGATGGTGAATCTTGCCCAGCATGCGCTTAACTTGATTCTTGCGACCCTCGCGGATGATGACCTCCACGGCGGTGGTGCCGGGCTTGACTCCCTGGGGAGCTACGGCCTCGGCCTCGCGTGGGGTGATGACGCGGCAGATAGCCGGCTGGCACAGGCCGTCGTCGAGCTCGATGCCTCGGCGGAGCGGTTCTAGATCGCGGTCGGTCAGCTGCCCGTCCACGAGTGCCTGGTAGGTCTTGTAGACGTGCTTACTCGGGTGCAGCAGGTCCTGCGACAGGTCGCCGTCGGTGGTAAAAAGCAAAAGGCCTGTGGTGTCGCGGTCCAGGCGGCCCACCGGGAAAAGTCCCGGAAAGCGGTCGCGGGGGACCAGATCGGCCACGCAAGGGCGCTCCTGCGGGTCGCTCATGGTGGTGAGGTAGCCGGTCGGTTTGTAGAGCATCAGGTACACGGCGCCCTGGTTGAGCTTGACGGGCATGCCGTCGACCTCGATATGGTCGCGGTCGACGTCGACCTTGGTGCCCAGTTCGGTCGCGACCTGGCCATTGACGGTCACGCGGCCGGCGGTCATCAGGTCCTCCGAGCCGCGGCGGCTCGCCACACCCGCGCGCGCCAAAAAGCGCTGCAGGCGCATGGTGTGCGGATAGACGGGCTGGGCGTCGGTTGCGGGCACTGCGTTGCCCATGGCGCGCGTCTCCCCTGCTTCGTTAGTTCTCGTCATGCATATCCTCCGAGGTCTTGTCGACGACCAGGTTGTCCTCGCCCTCGACTGCCTCAACATTCACAACATCGGTATCGAGCAGCTCGCGCTCTTCGTCCAGGTCTTCGGCCTGCTCCTCGAGCGTGGACTGAATGCTGCGACCGCTCAAGCGCTCACGGATAAACTGACGCGACTGCTCGTCGGGGGCAAACTGCTCCAGATCGGGCAGATCGCGGGTTGAGCGCAGGCCGAATTTTTCCAAGAAGGCGTTGGTCGTGCCGTAAATGATGGCCTGACCGCGCTGGGGGTCGCGGCCGAGCTCGCGCACCAGGCCCTTGTCCACGAGCGACGCGATGACGCCGTCAGAATTGACGCCGCGGATGCCCTTGACCACCTCGCGAGTCACGGGCTGGTGGTATGCGATGACGGCCAGGGTTTCGAGCGCCGCCTGCGACAGCTTTTGCGTGTCCCAGCTCAACACATAGGCCTCGACCACGTCGTGGTAGGCGGGGTGCGTAAACAGGCGCCAGCCGCCGGCGACCTCGCGCAGCTGAAAGCCGCGGTTGGCCTCCTCGTACTCAACCTTGAGCTCGGCGAGCAGCGATGCGCATTCGCCGGGGGCGATATCCAGTGCGCCGGCCAGCGCGGGCGCACTCACCGGGTCGCTCGACACCAGCAGCAGCGCCTCGAGGGCGCCTTTGAGGCTGTTTGCCTCCAGCGTGGAAAGGGTTGACATGGTTGCGGCTCCTATTCGGTGAGCTCGGGGCCCTCGCCGGGCACGTATGCCTCGGCGCCCTCGACTCGGTTGATGCAGATGGTTCCAAAGATCTCGTCCTGGCTCAGCGTGAGCGAGCCGCGCTTGGCGAGCTCCAGCATGGCCAGGAAGGTGACGACGAGCTGCTCGGTGGTGGCATCGCCGTCCAGTAGCTCGCGGAAGGTGCAGGTTTGGTGCGCCATGGTAAAGCGGTCGACTGAGGCCACGGTCAGGTCGAGCGGCACGCGATGCGGCGCCACATGCTCGGCCTCCAGCAGGAAGGTCTGGCGCTTGCCGTCCAGGTCGGCACAGATGACGGCGAGACCGCGCAGCGTGATGCCGGCAAGATAGTCGGGCATAAGGCCTAGGAACTCGGGGTCGGGGCCGGCCACGCGCGGATGCATGCGGCTTTCGGCCTGCATGCGCGCACCGAGGGCCGCAGCCGCGCCTTTAAACTGCTTGTAGGCAATCAGGCGCTGGATCAGGACCTCACGCAGCGCGTCGCCGTCAAGCGTGCTGAGCTCCTCAAGGTCTTCGTCGAACTCGTCATCGTCGTCATCGACTTTGCGCGGGGCCTCCTGCGGCACCAGAGAGGCGGCCTTGATATCCAAAAGGGTTGCCGCGACCAGCAAAAAGTCGCTCGCCACGTCCAGGTCCAGCGCCTCGATGCGCTCGGCCTCGGCCAGGTATTGCTCGGCCACCTCGCTGATCGAGATGGCGCCGATATCAACTTTTTGGCGGGTTACCAGCTGCAGCAGCAGGTCGAACGGTCCGCTGTAGACCTGCGTCGACACGCGATACGACATCTTCGACCTCCTTTGACGGCGCCTTCGCGGCGCGGTTTGAGTGCATGTTACGACCGTTTTGCACGGTCGACCTGTAAGTTTACCTTAGATGCCGGCGATTGCGAAGTTGAGCAGCTGCTCAGCGAGCGGATACACGGTAACGTCGAAATAGCGGTCGATTACATCGATGCCGGTCCACATGGGCAGCAGGTACAGCACCAGGATGAGGATGGGCATAGCGTATTGCTGCAGACGGTAATAGTTGTTGAGCGCCTTGCCCTTGAGGAAGGGCACGATGATCGATGAGCCATCGAGCGGCGGGATCGGGATGAGGTTGAAGAACGCGAGCGACAGGTTGACCACGATAAAGGTGGCTCCGAAGTTCATGATCTGTGACGCCAGGGCAAAGGACATGCTGGTGTAGAGGCTGCCATAGGCTAGGCGCATGAGGACCGCGGCAAGACAGGCGAGCGCGATGTTCGATGCGGGGCCGGCAACGCTCACCAGGACCTCGTCGCGCTTGGGGTGCTTGAGGTTGTTGAGGTAGACAGGCACCGGCTTGGCAAAGGCGAACACCGGGCCTCCGGCGGCGAGCATCAGCAGCGGCAGGAGAATGGTACCGAATGGGTCGATATGGTTGAGCGGGTTGAGCGAGACACGACCGCGCGAACGGGCCGTCTTATCGCCGAGTGCCCAGGCCGCGGCGGCGTGCGCGCTCTCGTGGATGACGATGCCCACAATGACGGCGACGGCGCTGGCGAGCAGGTTCATGATGTAGCTGCTGGACATGGCGCTCCCCTAGCGGACGCGGCGCGAAGCGCGCGTGAGCAGGTAGTCAATTACAAACAGAATGACGGCGACGATAGCATAATCCAGGCGGAACACACCGCCAAAGGGCGACGTGATGACGCCGTAGCCGGCGATGGCGTTCGGCAGCGCGCGCGAAAGCTCAACGACAAAGCCCACGATCTGCAGCTTGGCGGTGAGGCCGCTAAAGCACAACAGCACGGTCATCGCACTCATAAAAATGCCGCAGATGCGACAGGCGATGGCGATGATGCTCATCGCCACGGCAGCGGCCTTACGAGAGTTCACGTGCGGTCTCCTCTTCGATCTGGGTGGAAAGCTCCAGCCATTCGTCCTCGAGCTTGGGCAGCTCTTGCTTAAGGCCGTTATATTCCCCCAGCGCGGCGTTGAACTTGTCCTGATCGGCATAAAGCTCTTCGCTTGCCATCAATTCCATAAGCTCGTCATAGCGGGCTCGCTTTTTATCGAGCTCCGTCTCGATCTTCTTGAGCTGGTTGCGCACGCCCTTGAGCTTTTTGTTGAGCGCGGCACGGGCCTGAGCCTCGGCACGCTTTTGCTCCTTGGTCTTTTTGCCCTCGGCGGGCTTGGGTGCTACGACGGGGGTGTTGGCCTGGGCGGCGCAGGCGGGCTTGCCCGCCGCCGGCGCACTCTCCCCTGCCGCCTCGGCGGCGGCGCGGGCCGCGAGGTCCTCGCGCTTGTAGAGGTAGTAGTCGTAGTCGCCGTCGTAGACCGTGACGTTACCATCGCGGATGTCGATTACGCGATTGGCCACGGCACGTACCAGGTGCTCGTCGTGGCTGATCAGCACGATGGTGCCGGGGAAGCTTTGCAGGGCATTCTCGAGCATGTCCACCGAGTCGATGTCTAGGTGGTTGGTGGGCTCGTCCAGGCACAGGAGTGCCTCGGGGGCCACGAGCATCTTTGCCAGGGCCAGACGCGCCTTTTCGCCACCGGAGAGGACGCGAACCTGCTTCTCGATGGAATCGTTGTCGCTAAACAGGAAGGCGCCCAGCAGGCTGCGCTGCTGCGGCACGGTCCACTTGGGCGTAACGGTGTCGATCTCTTGCAGGACGGTATTGGACTCGGTCATGCCCTCGAGCGCGTGCTGGGCGTAATAGGCCACGCCCACGTTGGTTCCCAGGTCCCGGGTTCCGGTGGTGGGCGGCTCCAGTCCGGCGATAATCTTCATGAGCGTGGACTTGCCGGCGCCGTTGGGGCCGACGAGTGCCACGTGCTCGCCGCGGTAGAGCTTGAGGTCGATGTCGCTGTAGATGTGCTTTTCGCCGTAGGACTTGGAGACGCCCTCGAGCCCCACGACCATGTCGCCGGAGCGCGGCGGGTCAGGGAACTTAAAGTCGATGTGCTTGTGGCCCTCGGGCAGGATGACGAGCTCCTTTTTGATCTGCTCGATCTTGCGGATGCGCTCCTGCGCCTGGGCGGCCTTGGTGGGCTTATAGCGGAACTTGTCGACGAAGACCTGCATGTGGGCGATGTCGCGCTCCTGGGCGGCGCGCTTGGCGCGCATCTGCTCCAGGTTGTCCTCGCGTTGTTTGAGGTAGCTGCTGTAGTTGCCGGTGTAGGTGGTCACGCGACGGTTTTCGAGCGCGGCGACGTGGTCGACGCAGGCGTCCATGAAGGCGCGGTCGTGGCTGACGATGAGCACGGCGCCGTCGTAGTTGGCGATAAAGCCGCGCAACCACTGGACGCTTTCGAGATCCAGGTGGTTGGTGGGCTCGTCCAGAAGCAGCAGGTCGGGGTGGCGCAGGAAGAGCTTGGCGAGCGCGATGCGCATCTGCCAGCCGCCCGAGAACTCGGAGCACGGGCGCTCAAAGTCGGTGACCTTAAATCCCAGGCCGGACAGGATCTTGCGGGCGTTGCTCTCGAGCTCGTAGCCGCCCAGGTGTTCAAAGCGGTCCTGGACCATGCCGTACTCGTTGAGGAGTGCGTCGACGTCTTTGCCCTGTTCGGAGAGCTCGGTGATCTGAGCCTGCAGCTCGTTGGCGCGCTCTCCCATGCGGCGGATTTCCTTGGCGGCGGCCATGACCTCGGCGAGAATGGTGGTGTCCTTTTGCTCCAGGTTGGTTTCCTGCTCTAGGTAGCCCACCTGGCAGTCCTTGGCGTACTGGACCTGGCCGGCGTCTGGGCTGTCGATGCCCATGATGATTTTGAGCATGGTTGTTTTGCCGGCGCCGTTAGGGCCCACGAGCGCGAAGCGCTCGCCGGGGTTGATCTGGAAGGACGCGCCGCTAAAGAGGACGCGCGCGCCGAAGCTTTTTTCGATCTTGTCGACCAGGAGGATCATGCTGCCGCCTTTGACCTTGTGTTCCTATATGAAAAAAGGCCCCAACTTGCGTTGGAGCCTCATTCAATGCTCGGGTGGAGACGAG
>UQLH01000029.1:0-21956 GCA_900541805.1 uncultured Collinsella sp. | reverse complement strand
GAGGGGGCCGTGATAGCCAACAAGACCGTGCTCAAGATGATGCGCGAGATGGGGATTCGCTGCGGCATCAGACGCGAGACGGCCTACCACAGGTACAACTCGTACAAGGGCGTCGTCGGCAGAACGTTCGAGAACGTGATCGCGAGGGATTTCGACGCCGGGGCCCCGTGGCAGAAGCTGGGGACGGACGTCACCGAGTTCAAGGTGGCTGGCGGTAAGGCCTACTGGGCCCCGACGCTGGACTTCTGCACCAAGGAGATCGTGGCGAGCGACATATCGACCACGCCCGACATGGCCCAGCAGGCGAGGATGCTCGACGAGCTGCTGTCCAAGATCCCCGAGGGCGCCGCCCCGACCATGCACTCGGACCGGGGCTGGCAGTACCAGCACGCCTCATACACATCCAGGCTCGAGGCCGCCGGCATCGTCCAGAGCATGTCCAGGAAGGCGAACTGCATCGACAATGCCGCCACCGAGCAGCTCTTCGGCCACGTCAAGGACGAGTTCTACAGGGGCCGCGAGTGGAAGACGTTCGAGGATTTCAAACGCGACCTGGAGGAATACATAGTCCACTGGAACACGAGCCGGAGGCAGGTAAGATTGAAGGGCCTGACCCCGGAGGAGTACCGGAATCAGGCCCTTGCGGCCTAGTCGCTATTTAGGGCGTCCAAGATTTGGGGCGCAGTTCAGATGCGGAGCCGGGCCTTAGTTGTTAGAACGACGGAACTCGATTATTCGACCGTGACGCTTTTCGCCAGGTTACGGGGCTGGTCGACGTCGCAGCCGCGCAGGATGGCGACCTCGCGTGCGAGCAGCTGCAGAGGAACGCTCGCCGTGATGGGGCTGAACACGTCGCGGACTGCCGGCACGCGGATAATGCAGTCGGCGATCTTGCTGATCTCCTCGTCGCCCTCGGTGGCAACGACGATGACCTTGGCACCGCGCGCCTTGCACTCCATAAGGTTCGACACGGTCTTGTCGTAGGTGGCACTCTTGGTGGCCACAGCGATGACAGGGAAGCCCGGGTCGATCAGGGCAATGGGGCCGTGCTTCATCTCGCCGGCGGCGTAGGCCTCGGCGTGCAGGTAGCTGACCTCCTTGAGCTTGAGCGCACCCTCGTAGGAAATAGCGGCACCCATGCCGCGGCCCACGAACAGCGCCGACTGCGCATCCTTGCACAGCAGGGCAGCCTCATGCACGGCATCGGTCTGCGTGTCCAAAATCCACTGGATCTGCTCGGCAGTATCGGAAAGCTCGCGGAACAGCATGCGTGCCTGTTTGGTGGTCAGGCGGTACTTGACCTGCGCCAGCAGCAGAGCCAGCAGCGTCAGGCTCACAACCTGGCCGATGAAGCTCTTGGTCGAGGCGACCGCGATCTCCTTGTTGGCCTTGGTGTAGATGACGCCGTCGCTCTCACGCGCCACGGGGCTGCCCACCACGTTGGTGATGCCGAAGACCTTGGCACCCTTGATGCGCGCGTCGCGAATGGCGGCAAGGGTATCGGCCGTCTCGCCCGACTGGGACACGGCAACGACAAGCGTCGTCGGCGTAATGATGGGATTGCGATAACGGAACTCGCTGGCCGCCTCCACCTCGGTGGGGATGCGAGCCCAGCCCTCAATGAGATTCTTAGCAATGAGGCCAGCATGATAGCTGGTGCCGCAAGCGATCACGTAGACGCGGTCGATGTCATTGAGCTCCTCGAGCGAAAGGCCCAGCTCGTCGATGTCGAGCTCGCCGGCCGGCGTCATACGACCGACCAGCGTGTCGCGCACGACGCGCGGCTGCTCGTGAATTTCCTTGAGCATAAAGTCGGGATAACCGCCCTTTTCTGCCATGTCCAGGTCCCAGTCGATGTGGGTGACCTTGGGCTCAATCACGTTGCCGGCCTCGTCGGTATACTCGACGCCTGCGGGCGTGAGCTTGGCAAACTGACCGTCCTCGAGCACCACGACGTCGCGGGTTGCGTCGATGAGCGCGATGACGTCGGAGGCGACATAGGCGCCGGTCTCGCCCGCGCCGACCACGATCGGGGAATCCTTGCGGGCCACGGCGATCACGCCGGGCTCGTCAGCGCACACGGCGGCCAGACCATAGGCACCGACCACGTGGGTGCAAGCCTCGCGCACGGAGGCCATCAGGTCGTGCGTCTCGGCATAAGCCTCTTCGATCAGATGCGCGAAGACCTCGGTATCGGTCTCGCTCTTAAAGTGATGGCCGCGGCCCTCCAGCTCTTCGCGCAGCTCGGCGAAGTTCTCGATGATGCCGTTGTGGACGATGGCGATACGACCGTCGCAGCTGGTGTGGGGGTGAGCGTTAACGACGGAGGGCTTGCCGTGAGTGGCCCAACGGGTGTGGCCGATACCGCAGGTAGCGTCGCTGTCGATGTTGGAAAGCTCGCTCTCCAGGCCCGCGACCTTGCCCACGCGGCGGATGACGTCGAGGTGCGCCGCGGCGCCCTCGCCTACCTCGAGCGCGACGCCCGAGGAGTCATAGCCGCGATACTCCATACGCTTGAGGCCCGTGACCAGGATGTTCTTTGCAATATCAGAGCCGGTGTAGCCGACAATTCCGCACATAGGATAAATCCCTTCGTTCGCGTGACTGCAAGACGTCCACGCACAGGGGGCGCTGAGACGTATAACGTTCGAGTATTGTACTCACGCAAGCGCAAGCTGATATACCAGAAGTGGTATCTCAACTTAGATACCACCCGATGCACACATGCCCAGCCGGTCCAAACCACCGCAAAGGTGCCTGTCCCCTTCGTGGTGGTCGCGCTGGCAACGGCGTTTCCCCAGATAAAACCTGCCAAAATAAACCTGTCCCTTTTTGGAAGGTTTGGGATGCTACAATCTGGCTTGTACTTGAAACGCATCAAAGGGGCCGCTATGGCAAAGGTAAAAATCAGCGACGTCGCGCGCGAGGCCGGGGTTTCGTTGGGCACGGTTTCCAACGCGCTCAACCATCCCGAAAAGTTGCGCCCCGAGACCCTCAAGCTCATCAACGAGACCATCAATCGCCTGGGCTACCTGCCCAACCAAAGCGCTCGTCAGCTCGCGGGCGGCGCCACCAAGTCCTTTGGCCTGGTGCTTCCCCGTCTCGACCACGGCTTTTCGCTCCAAATCGCCAGCGGCGCCCACAACGAGGCCCGCAAGCACGGCTACGACCTGCTCATCGCCAACGCCGATAACGACGACATTCTCGAGGACCATTACCTGCGCTATTTTATGGGCACGCAGATGTCCGGCGTCATGGTTCAGCCCATGGCGTCCCCCGACTGGCATCCGGCCATGACTAAAATGCCCGTGCCGATCGTCCACCTGGACATCCATTGCTCCGAGCCCGGCTACTACGTAGCGGCCGACAACGAGGCCCAGGGTCGCATCATTGCCGAACTCGCCATCGCCCGCGGCGCGCACCATATTGTCGTCGTCGGCCGAGCAGCATTTATGCAGCTCACCCTACGCGTGCTTGGCATTCACAAGGCCCTCGCTCTGCACCCCGATATCAAGATCGAAGTCATCGACGCCGGCGAATGGAATACCGCTGCCGACGGCTACGGCATCGGTGCCCAAATCGCCGAGCGCCCCGCAAACGAACGCCCCGATTTTGTCGTCGGCCTGACCGACGTGTTGGCCTCGGGCGTTATCTCGGCGCTGGTCGACAAGGGCATCTCTGTCCCCGGGCAAGTACGCGTAGCAGGCTGCGATGGCAACCCACTCGCTTGGAGCGGATCGGTCCCGCTCACTACGGTGGCACCCCCGGGCTACGAGATTGGCCGCAAGGGCGTTCAATTGCTCATGGAGCAAATCGAGAACAAGACCCCGGCAAAGACCAAGCATATCCGCGTCGGCTCTGCAGCGCGCACCGTCACCGCAGTCACCGCCGCCGAGGATATCAACCGCCAAGAACTGGTACGTCCGTTCCTACTGGAGCGCGCCAGCACCCAGGCAAGCACCCAGACCGACGCCACGGCCATCAACCTCGGCGCGTATCTATAGCACGCCCGCAAGTATGCTATGTCGCCGCTTAAGCAAAAGGGGCCCGACCATTGCCGGGCCCCTTTTGCTTAAGCGCAAACGTGGGCAATTGCTCGTTTCAACACCGCAATTGTCTAGCGCACGGCCTTGACCGCCGCCGCCAGGTCGAACAACGTATCGAGCACGGCCTCGCAGCCATCCACCACGTCTTGCGGCAGCGGCACGATATCGGGAACGGCAAAGACATGGCAGCCGGCCGTAATGCCCGAGACGCAGCCGTTGCGCGAATCCTCGACCACGGCACATTCCTCGGGAGTAAAGCCCGCGCGCTCGCAGGCGAGCAGATACATCTCGGGGTCGGGCTTGCCGTGCACAACGTCCTCGCCGCAGGTCACCGTTTCAAACTTGTCAAAGAGACCGAATGATTTAAGGTTGCGCTCGGCGGTAACGTGGCGCGACGACGTCGCAAGGCCCACGTGATAGCCCGCCGCCAGCAGCTCGTCTAGACACTCAGCGGCGCCGGCCTTAAGCTCCAGCTCGGTCTTGACCATCTCGTCGCGAATCTCCTTGTGGCGGACATAGATCGCCTCGGCGGTCTCGTGGCTGCCGTAATGCTTATCGAGGATGTCCATGACATCGGGCAGCGTGCGGCCGATAAACTGATGGATCAGCGCTTCATCAATCGCGAGCCCCAGCTCAGCGGCGCCTGCCTTCCAGGCCCTAATCCCCAAACGCTCGGTGTCGACCAGCGTTCCGTCCATGTCAAAAATAACAGCCTTGATCATATCGGCCCCCTCACCGGATTGTGTTACTGTTACTCTACCGCACTTTACAAACTTGTATATAACGTATATAGCATATTGCACTTTCGTTACATAGATAGAAGACTTATGGCAAGTAACGCATTAGGATTATAGTTTTCGACCGAGTACTCAACGATAAGGAACGTTTCATGATTTTAGGCACCACGGCACCCGCAGAGGAGCTTCAAGACAAGCTATCGGCGCTCGAGCAGCTGCTTTTGGCATACGGGCGCGTGGCTATCGGGTTTTCCGGCGGCGTTGACAGCAGCTTTTTGGCCGCCGTATGCGCCCGCGTCATGCCTACCAATACTCTTCTCGTCCATCTCACCACGCCGCTCATCGGCACGCCCGAGCAGGCTTCGTTTGAGCAGTCCGTTGATGGGCAGGCCAATGAGGGGCCGCATTTTAAGCTCCCCGTGCTCAATCTTTCGGTGGATCAGCTGCAGCTCCCCCAAGTAGCCTGCAACGATGCTAATCGCTGCTACCACTGCAAGCACGCCGGCTTTACCGCCATCGTCAACCACGCCAAGTCGCTCGGCTTTCCCACTGTCATCGATGGCAGCAATGCAAGCGATCGCGGTGACTACCGCCCCGGCATGCGTGCGGCAGAAGAGCTCGGCGTACGCTCACCCCTTATGGAGGTCGGCTTTACCAAGGACGAAGAGCGCGAGCTACTACGCGCATGGGGCTATCCTGTTTGGAACCTGCCGGCGGGAGCATGTCTTGCCACGCGCGTCCCCACGGGCGAGGAGCTTACGTTCGAGAAGGTCTCCCTGATCCGCGCCTGCGAGGATTACCTGCACGATCTTGACCTGGCACAGGTACGCGCGCGCTTGGTCGGCGGCCGCATGCATATCGAGGCCGCACCCGCAGATGTTGCCAAGATTGCCACCCTCGGCGGTGCCGCCGTCGACGACAAGGGCAAGACCCCGCTGCCCGCCGTTATCGAGTCCGCGCTGCGCGAGCTGGGCTGCGACCATATTTCCCCCGAGGTCACCCCCTACATTCACGGCAACATGAACCAGTAACCTGCCAAAAAGGGACAGGTTTATTTTGGCAGGTTTTATCTGGGGAAACGCCGAAGCCCCACATTCACAACCGCCGCAGCTCCATATGAGGCAAATGAGCCAGTAGTGTTTGTCCCAAATCTTAAGTATTTGTTCGACAGAACGGCCCCTGCCGGCTCCTGCTAGACTGGTAGATTCCCAACCGTCCATCCAGGAGCCGCAATGTCGCGCAAGTCCGCCTACAAGCAAGTACTTTCCATCGGCGCCGCCGTGGTGCTGGGGTTTGCGCTGTTCACAGGGTCGCTCGACGGAGCGCCCAAGTTGTTGTCGCCGCAAAGTGATGAACAGGCGGCAGCTCTGGCCGAAAAACAAAACGAAAGTCCCAGCCGCACCGACGACGAGGCGGACCTGGTCGATCGGCTCGAATCAGGAACGGCGAGCTCCCCGGACCCTCAAAACAGCCAGGACTCTGGCGATGGCTCCGATTCCGCCACAACCGACACCGGCGACGGCGCTTCCGCGGACAGCGCCGCCACCCCCATCGACGAGGTCGAAAACCCCGACCTCAACCGCGCCCGCGGTGTTTATCTCAGCAGCATTCCCGACTACGCCGGCAACCCCTACGTTGCCCTGCGCGCCGACAGCACGCACCCGCTCGGCACACCATCATTCACGCTCGATGAATACGAGCGCGCTACAGAAGAGGGTTGCTTTAAGAAGTTCTCCAAGCTTGACAGCCTGGGCCGCACCCGCAAAGCGCTCGCCTGCGTGGGCCCCGAATCACTCGGTCAAGGCGAGCGCGGCGATATCTCGCGTATCCATCCCGCTGGATGGCGCCAGCAGCGCTACGACTTTATTCCGGGCCAGAGCCTCTACAACCGCTGCCATCTCATCGCCTGGTCGCTCTGCGGCGAAAACGCCAACCGCAAGAATCTCCTCACCGGCACGCGTTATCTCAACGAGACAGGCATGCTGCCGTTTGAGGAGCAGATTCTCGGCTACATCCGCGAGACGGGCAACCACGTGCTCTATCGCGTCACACCCATGTATAACGAAGAGGAACTTGTCTGCCGCGGCGTGCGCCTTGAGGCGCAATCGGTCGAGGACCACGGCAAGACCCTCTGCTTCCACGTGTACTGCTACAACCTGCAGCCGCACGTGCAGATCGACTACGCCACCGGCCGCAACCAGGCATCCGGAGACTAGTGCCGACCGCACCGCCCGTAACCCAAAAATGATTCGTTTTCCTCCGTCCCCATGGGATCAAAAAAGGCCGCCCTGGATTACCCAGGGCGGCCTTTTCGTCAGCGTCCACATTGCAGGCAAAACCACACGCTACTTGGCGCGGCCCTCCTCATAGCGCTCGACCAGCTTGGCCTGAACATCGTAGGGAACCTGCTCGTAGCCAGCGGGCTTCATGGTAAAGTCACCCGTGCCGCGCGTGATAGAGCGCAGGCGCGTCGAATAATCCGTCAGCTCTGCCAGCGGCGCCTGGGCAATGACCACGGTGTCGCCGCGCTCATCGGTCTCCATACCCGTCACGCGACCGCGCGATGCCGAGATGTCGCCCATCACAGCGCCGGCGTAGCTTTCGGGAATAGTCACCGTGATTTCCTCGATGGGCTCCAGCACCACCGGGTCGGCATCGGCGCACGCCTTGCGCAGGCCGATGCGAGCCGCCGCGCGGAACGCCATCTCGTTGGAGTCGACGCTGTGATACGAGCCGTCGTACACAGCCACGCGAATGCCCGTGAGCGGGTAGCCGGCAATGATGCCGTCCTTCATGGTCTCCTGGACACCCTTGTCCACGGCGGGGATGAGCGAGCGCGGGATGCGGCCACCCACGACCTCGTCTACAAACTCATAGCCATCGCTCGTGCCGTCGGGCCCAATGAGCGGCTCAACGCGCAGCCAGCAGTCGCCATACTGACCGGCACCGCCAGTCTGTTTCTTGTGGCGGCCCTGCGCGCTTGCCGTACGGCGAATGGTCTCGCGATACGGAATGCGGATCGGCACGCTCTTGGCCACGACCTTGGTGCGATCCTCCAAACGGTTGAGCAGCACCGAAACCTGCGCCTCACCAACGGCGGAGATAATGGTCTGGCCCGTCTCCTCGTCACGATCGATGCTCATGGTCGGATCGGCCTTGCAGGCCTTCTCGATAAACGTGTAGAGCTTCTCTTCGTCGCCGCGATTCTCGGCCTCGATGGCGATGCGGTACTGCGAGTTGGGGAACTTAAACGCCGCAGCCTCGACCTTGCCGGTAATCGAGAGCGTATCGCCCGTCTCGGCCGCCAGCTTGGGTGCCACGATAATGTCGCCGGCATAGGCGTGACCGACCTCGGTCATGTCGCGGCCGCACATCACATACAGGTGAGCCAGACGGTCGCCCTTGCGCGTGCGCGCGTTGACCAGCTCAAGGCCCGGCTCAAGCGTACCCGTCAGCACCTTAATAAAGCTGATGCGACCCTGCTGCGGATCGGCCAGGGTCTTAAACACAAACGCCACCGGACGATCATCGTCGCTTGAAATCTTGAGCGAATCGCCGTCGATAAGCGGCATCTCGCCGTAGTCGGTCGGCGCCGGGAAGTATGTGGCGATGTCGTCCATCAGCGAGTTGACGCCCTGCTCCTTAATGCAATCGCCCGCAAAGACCGGCACAAAGATGCGCTCGGCGATCGCCTTCGACAGCAGGCCTTCAAGCTCCTCCTGCGTCAGCGTCTCCTCGCCTTCCAAGTACTTCATCATCAGTTCATCGTCAGCCTCGGCCACCAGCTCGCACAGATGGTCATGGGCTTCCTCGGCCTGGGCACGATACTCCTCGGGAATCTCCGACTCAACGGCTTCGGTGCCGTTGCAATGGCGCGCCTTCATGCGCACCAGGTCGATGATGCCGTCAAAGTCCTCGCCCTCGCCCCAGGGAAGGGTCACGGCGCCCAGGCGCGTGCCAAAGCGCTCTTGCAGCAGGTCCATCGTGGTCGCAAAGCTGGCCTCGGAGCGCGACAGGCGGTTTACGAACACCGCACGCGCCAGTCGCAGGTCCTCGGCGGCATACCAGAGCTTAACCGTCGTAGGCTGCGGGCCGGCCTCGGCGTCGACCACAAACAGAGCCGTCTCGCAGACGCTCATCGCGGCAAAGGCGTCGCCGATAAAATCGGGGTAGCACGGGGCATCGAGCACATTGATGCGCGCGCCCTTCCAGTCGATCGGCGCGATGGTCGTCGAGATGGAAAATGCACGCTTGACCTCTTCGGGGTCATAGTCGAGCGTGGGCTTGGTGCCGTCGTGGCCGCCCAGGCGGGCGGTCTTGCCGGAAAGGTGGAGCATGGCCTCGGCGAGTGAAGTCTTGCCCACCCCGCCTTGGCCTACGAGCACCACGTTCCTTACGTTACCGGTCTTGGGAGCACCCATGATGACCTCCTTGCAGGGCCGCGCGCAATGCGCGACGCCAACGGGGAGAGTTCGCGGTCGGTGCCATCCCGGGAGCAGCATGGTCGGCAGCCGAGCCGACTCACCCTCCAAATGTCCTATGCCACCACCCTACCCTCACGGGCGGCTGTCCATGCATACCTTTCGGCGCTCGTATGAATACAGGCGGCGAGAGGACAGAGCAAGTATGCCAGGCGATTATTAAACCCCATCGATACAAATAAAAGCCGCCGCAGTCCATAAGACCCGCGGCGGCTTCTTCTCAATACATAGCTGAGCTTAGCCCTCGATACGACTCAAGAACTCACGGGTACGTTGCTCACGCGGATGATCGATAACCTGCTCGGCCGGGCCCTCCTCGACAATGCGGCCTCCGTCCATAAAGACCACGCGATCGGCAACATCGCGCGCAAACTGCATCGCATGGGTCACGATCACCATCGTCATATTCTGCGCCGCCAGGTCTTTAATGACACGCAGCACCTCGGCCGTTAGCTCGGGATCGAGCGCCGAGGTCGGCTCGTCAAAGAATAAGATTTCCGGATCGAGCGCCAGGGCGCGGGCGATACTCACACGCTGTTGCTGACCGCCCGAAAGCTCACACGGCACCTTGTTCTCGTTGCCCGTCAGCCCCATTTGTGCAATCAGCTCGTGAGCGCGGGCTTCCGCCTGCTCGCGCGGACGCTTAAGCACGCGAATCGGCGCATCGGTGATGTTTTTCATCACCGTATAGTGCGGGAACAGGTTGTAATTTTGGAACACCAGGCCGAATCGCGAGCGCGCCTGCTTGGGCACATCGCCCTTCGCATAGACCGCGCCCGAACCCGCATCCGTCGCAACGGCAAGGTCGCCAAACGAGAGCGAGCCTCCGTCGAGTGTCTCGAGCAGCGTGGCACACCGCAGCAGCGTGGACTTGCCGCCACCCGAAGGCCCGATAATCGCCACGACCTCGCCACGCTTCACCTCAAGCGAGATATCCTTGAGCACCTCATTGCCGCCAAACGCCTTACGCGCGTTCGATATATTCATTACCGAATTAATCATGGTAGTAATCCAATTTTTTCTCGGCGGCGCCCAGCAGCATCTCGACGACGAAATTAAAGACCCAGTAAATCAGCGCCGCGATCGCAAACGGCACCATGCTCACCTGCGAGGCGACCAGCGCCTTGGCCGTCGAGAACATCTCACCCACGCCAATGGCAAACGCCAGCGACGTGTCCTTGACCAGCGTGATGATCTCGTTGCCCATCGCCGGCAGAATACGCTTGGCGACCTGCGGCATCACGATATACAGAAACGTCTGCACGCGCGAATAGCCCAGCACCTCGGCAGCCTCGTATTGACCGCGCGGAATGGACTGCAAGCCCGAGCGATAGATCTCGGCAAAGTAACCGGCGTAGTTGATGATGAACGCCACGACGCACGCCGTCCACTTGGAATCGGGCGTGAGCGAAATGCCAAACACGTAGTACGGGGCAAAGTAGATGGCAAACATCTGCAGCATGAGCGGCGTACCGCGCATGATCGAAATGTAGATGCGCGCAATCCAGCGAAGCGGCGCGATTTTGCTCATGCGCATAAACGCCACGGGGATTCCCAGCGGAATCGACCCCAACAGCGTCAGCACAAACAACTGCAAACTGACCAAGAAACCCTGGCCAAGCATCTGCATCATGACCTGAATAGACATTACTTGAGCACCCAATTATCGAAAGATAGACCATAGCTTGAATACTTGTCGCAGAGATCCTTAACCGTACCGTCATCGTAGAGTGCCTTGAGCGACTCGGCTACAGCATCGGCCGACTTGGTGTCGCCCTTCTTAAAGCCGACGGCGTAGTGCTCGCTGGACAGCGGCTCATCAAGCTGCGTATAGGCATCGGGCTTTGCGGCAAGCTGATACTGGGCAATCGAAAGGTCGCAAGCCACAGCATCGACCGCGCCGCTCTCGAGCTGCATAAAGGCCGTGTTGTACTCGCCGATCGTGTCGAGCGTGGCAAACGTCGCCGCCAGATCCTTCTGGTCACCCTCGAGCACATCCTGCGCAGCGGAATCGGTCTGGGTAATCACGGTCTTACCGGCAAGATCGTCCCAGCTCTTGATGCCCGCATCCTTCTTTACCACCAGCACCTGCTCGTTGAGCATGTACGGTTCGGAGAACGTGTAATCCTCCTCGCGACCCTCCATGGTAAAGCCGTTCCAGATGCAGTTGATGGCACCCGAGTTGAGCAGTGTATCCTTGGCATCCCAGTCGATGGCCTCGTATTTGACCTCCCAGCCCTGCTTATCGGCAACAGCCTTGGCCAAATCGAGATCAAAGCCGGTGTACTCGCCATCGTCGCCCACAAAGCCGTACGGAGGATAGGACTTATCAAAGCCCACCACGAGCTTCTTGGACTCCGCAGCGCCCTTCACATCCTTGGCCGCGGCAGAGCCAGCAGCGGAGCCCTTGCCGGCACCACCGCCGCAACCGACAAGACCAAGGCCAAGCACCGTGGCGAGCGAGCCGGCTAGACCAACAAACTGACGACGAGACATATCGGTGTTCATGGTATTCCCCCTTGATGGCACTTTAGTTAGGTAAAGTGAGTCATGTAACGCTCAGAATCATACACTTTAGCGTGATAGAGCACAAGGCGAGTTTGCCCGCCGCGTGAGGGGTGTGGGGGTTAAGTTTCCTGCTCTACAGTCCTGCTCACGACGGAGGCCACATTAAGTGGCCTCCTGTTCGTGCGGAACTCGCGATAAACTTAACCCCCACACCCCTCACGCGGCGGGCAACCGTCGTTGGGCTTATCACTGACACGAATAAACCGCTTGCATATCGTCTGCTGGCTTGGCACGGTACAATGCTTGCAGCTTTTAATTCATGAATTAGTGGAGTTTTTGATGGCAGAATCTCGTGCGGAGCGTAAGGCTCGTCGTGCTTTGATCGAGGCGGCTGAGGGGTCGGGGGAGAAAAAATCTTCTAAGAAATCCAAGTCGTCTCTGAATGCGAAGGGTAAGTCGGCTAAGGGCAAGGCTAAGGCCAAGCGTCCCGGCTCTCGTCGGAACGACGATAAGGCATCTCAGAATCGCTCCAAGCGCCCGTATAAGAATCCGGTTCCGTCTGCGCGTAAGGCCGTTGATCCCAAGTCTCCTTGTTCCATCATGAAAGCTTGCGGTGGGTGTACGGCGCTCAATCGTCCTTATAAGAAGCAGCTCGCCGCCAAGCAGGCTGCTATGGAGGAGCTTTTTGCTTCGCTTTGTGAGCGTGAGGGCATTGCTGTAGATCCTATTCGTGGCATGGGTGTCACCCTGGGCGACCCGGGCAAATATCCTGCGCCGCGTGGCTTTCGTCATAAGGCTGCCACTCCCTTTGCTCCCGGTAAGGAGGGCGCCGTCCGTTGCGGTTTCTTTGAGCGCGGCACGCACAAGATCGTTGCCGTACCCGAATGCCCCATCGAGGCACCGGGCGCCCGTCAGATTCTCAACGGCATCGCACGCGAAGCTGAGCGGCTGCATATTCCCGCCTTTAATGAGGACAAGCATCTTGGTTTGCTTCGCTATGCCGTCGTCCGCTGCGGCTGGCGTACCGACCAGGTCATGGTCACGCTCGTGACCGCTCAGCGCGACTTGCCGCATGCGCAGGAGTTCTTTGAGGCTGTCGCCGCACTCAATCCGCACATCGTCACCGTCGCCCAAAACATCAACGGACGTCCCGGCAACGCCATCCTCGGCGAGGAAACCCGCATTGTATATGGCGCCGAGTGCATGCGCGACCAGCTGCTCGGTTGCGAATTCGATATCTCCCCCACCGCGTTCTATCAGACCAATCCGCAGCAGACCGAGCTGCTCTATCAGCTCGCTATCGACGGCATGGATCTGCGCCAGGGCGATGTGCTTATGGATGCTTACTGCGGCAGCGGCACCATCGGCCTTTGCGCAGCTAAAGATGCCCAGAACAAGGGTATCGGCATTATGCTGCTCGGCGTGGAGCGCAACCCGGCGGGCATTGCCGACGCACGCCGCAATGCCGAGCTCAACGGCCTCACCCGCAGCGCTTGGTTTATGGCCGACGACGCCACCGATTACATCCTGGATGCCGCCGATAACAACGAGCGGGTCGATGTCCTTTCCATCGACCCGCCGCGCGCCGGCTCCACGCCCGAGTTCCTCGAAGCTGCCTGCGCGCTTAAGCCGCGCCGCATCACCTATATCAGCTGCAACCCCGTAACTCAAGAGCGCGACCTGCATCAGCTCCTCGACGGAGGCTATTGCCTGCTCAAGATCACGCCCGTCGACATGTTCCCTCACACCGACCACACCGAAACCGTAGCGGTCCTCGAACGCCGCTAACCAACCTCAGTAGATTTTTGGGACAAGAAAGGGGGCGACCCGCCTGGGCCGCCCCCTTCGCTTGGTTTATAAACTCCGCTACATCCCCTTGCGCAGGTCGCACACACCAGCTGCCGCCATCTCGCGCAGCAGCGTCTCGCGGTCGCGCGTCACGATCAAATCCAGCGGGAAGCGAATCTCGTCGAGCATCTTGCGCGCGTGATCGAGCTTGCCAATGGCCATGCCAATGTGGGCATCGGTCGACACGCCAATGCCCACGCCCAGCTCGGCGCAGCGCTCGGCGATCTTGCGGCATGCGGCCCAATGCTCAGTGTCGACACCGTGTTCAAGACTATGGTTGTTGATCTCGATAATCTTATGCTTGGCCTTGGCCGCCAGCAGTACCTCATCGATATCGAACGGCACGCCCGAACGACCCGTATGCCCAAGCATGAACACCTTGGGGTGCTCCAAGGCGTTGATATACATCTCGGTCGTCTGGGCCAGCGTCGCGCCTTCAGCAATCTGCGGATTATGCACGCTTGCAACCAAATAATCCAAATTACGCGTAACCAAATCGAACAGCGAATGCTGACGGCTGTACGAATCGCCGGCAATATCGAGCGTGACAGGAGTGTCCTCGCCAAACAGGCTTCCGTCTAGCGAAACGATATCGGCCTCGGCACCACGCAGCACTAGCACGCCGCTCCAAATGCGCGGCCAGATATCCTGGTTGATAAAGAACTGGTAACTGCGCAGGTCATTGGGGCAAGCCGTAACCATAGAGCTCAGATGGTCGGCGGATCCGAGCACCTGCAAGCCACGCTCTGCCGCCCAGTACACATTCTCCTCAATGGTCGAATATGCATGCGCAGAGAACATCGTATGGGTATGAATGTCACAAGAAAGCAGGTAGGGCATCAGGTCTCCTTATCTGGCACGGCCGTCGCTTATATTCATTGTACGCATAGCCTTCGATAGTCGTAAAACCACTCCATCCCAAAGACACAACGTCATGACAACGGGGTCCGGCTTAACACCAAACCCCGTTTCACGTAAAACATTGTAGGCAGAGCGCTTTACTTTTAACGATACTCGTCCGCCAGCTGTTTCCAAGCGGGTAGCGAATTGACAATCGTTTCGTAACTCACGCAATAGCCCAGGCGGAACCAACCCGGCATACCAAAGCTGTCCGAGGGAACCGCAAGCAACTCATACTTCTTTGCGCGCTCGCAAAACGCATTCGCATCGGGCTCCAACGCTTTCACCCATAGGTAGAACGCGCCATCCGGCTCAACATAGGTGTAGCCATACTCCGCTAGTGCGTCGGTAAGCGCGGTGCGGTTGCGTGCATAGGCCTCAACGTCACTCGGCTCATCGATGCAGTCGATAATTACGCGCTGAAAGAGCGCCGGCGCGCACACGAAGCCCAGCGTACGGGCGGCACCGGCAACGGCGGGCATTAGACGATCTGCCTGAGGATTCGTATTGGGAACAAGGATCCATCCCACGCGCTCGCCCGGCAGCGAAAGCGACTTAGAATACGAGTAGCACACCACGGTGTTCTCGTAGATCGAGGGCACCCAAGGCACCTCGGCACCGTACACGATCTCGCGGTACGGCTCATCCGAGATGAGCATAATCGGATTCTCGGGATCGCGCTGAACGTTGGCCTCGCGCAGAACATTGGCCAGTCGCGTCAGCGTGTCGCGTGTATATACGGCACCGGTCGGGTTATTCGGCGAGTCGATGATGACGGCAGCCGTCTTATCGGTAATCGCCTTGAGCACGTTATCTACGCTCAGCTGGAATGTGTCCTCGTTGGCAAGCGCCTCGACACACGTGCAACCAGCCTTCTCAATCCACACGCGATACTCCGGGAAGTACGGAGCGATAACGATGACCTCGTCGCCCGGATTCGTAACGGCGTTAAGCGTACAGGTGAGCGAAGCCGCGGCGCCCACCGTCATAAAGACATCCTTGCCCTCATAGCTCGTGCCAAAGCGGCGGTTGAGCGATTCGGCGACGGCTGCTCGACATTGCGGCAGGCCCGGCGCGGGAGTGTAGCCGTGCAGCTGGTCGCTCGGCAGCTCCAGGGCCTTCTTAATGGACTCAGCCACAGCAGCGGGCGCCGGAACACTCGGGTTGCCCAGAGAAAAATCGAATACGTTCTCCGCACCGATCTGTGCCTTGCGCTCAAGGCCATAGCTAAAAATCTCGCGGATGATGGAGCTTTCCGCACCGCGAGCATACATAGTTTCGTTGATCATCTGTTCCCCTTTCGCATAGGCGCTATTGTACGCTTTAGCCGAGCAAAGTGCCGCAGCAATGTTGATTGGGGACAGACTTAAATGCGTGAAAACGCTCATTTAAGTCTGTCCCCAATCAACAGACGGCCCCATATCGCTCAAAAGAAAAAGCCTCCACAAGTTTCCCCGCGGAGGCTTTTGTTACAAGGACTATTTGTCGGCGTCGGTGTCGGCACCGGCATTGACGGCATGGTCATCGTCAGCACCATCGGATGCGGCTTCGGCATCCTCCTGCATGGCCGCCTGCGCAAAGGCCGCGGCATCAGCCGCCAGCTCCTCCTCGCTCATACGAGGCGCGCGCTTCTTGGTCGGCATGCCGGCCGCCTTGGCATTGCGCTCCTCCTTGGCCGCCAGGATATCGTCCTCGCGCTCAAGGTAGGCGTCCCACTCGTTATCGAGCAGGGCATTCACGGCATCGCCCTCGACAGTCTCGCGCTCAAGCAGCACCTTCGCCATCAGATCGAGCTGATCGCGACGGGCGTCCAGGATCTCGACCGCACGACGATGGGCCTCACGCATAATGCGCTGAACCTCGATATCGATGCGGCGCGCCGTCTCCTCGGAGTAATCCTGGTGATCGGCGTAATCGCGACCAAGGAACACCTGATGTTGCGCCTCGCCAAACACTTGCGTGCCCAGCTCCTCGCTCATGCCCAGGCGCGTGACCATCTCGCGCGCCATCTTGGTTGCGCGCTCCAGATCGTTGCTCGCGCCCGACGTAATGTCATCGCACATGAGCTCCTCGGCAACGCGACCGCCCAAGAACACGGCGAGCTCGTCGAGCATCTCGTTCTTGGTCTTGAGGAAGTGGTCCTCCTGCGGAAGCTGCAGCGTGTAACCCAGAGCCTGACCGCGGCTGACGATCGAGATCTTGTGGACCGGATCGGAGTGCTCCAGGATGTGGCCCACCAGGGCGTGACCGCTCTCGTGGTAGGCAATCGTGGTGCGCTCGGCCTCGGTCATCACGCGACCCTTGCGCTGCGGTCCGGCAATCACGCGCTCCATCGATTCCTCGACCTCGTCCATCGAGATCACGGAACGATGACGGCGAGCGGCCAGCAGCGCAGACTCGTTGAGCAGATTTGCCAGATCGGCACCAGTAAAGCCAACGGTCATCTGGGCGAGCTTCTCAAACTTAACGTCCTCGTCCATCGGCTTGTTCTCGGCATGCACGCGCAAGATCTGCTCGCGGCCCTTCACATCCGGACGGTCGACCGTAACCTGACGGTCAAAACGGCCGGGACGCAGCAATGCCGGATCCAGGATGTCAGGACGGTTGGTCGCAGCGATCAGGATGACCGACTCGCTCTCCTCAAAACCGTCCATCTCGACAAGCAGCTGGTTGAGCGTCTGCTCGCGCTCGTCGTGACCGCCGCCCAAGCCGGCTCCGCGCTGACGTCCCACGGCGTCGATCTCATCGATGAAGATGATCGACGGGGCCTGGGACTTGGCCTCCTTAAAGAGGTCACGCACGCGGCTGGCGCCGACACCCACGAACATCTCGACAAAGTCAGAGCCCGAGATGCTAAAGAACGGCACGCCCGCCTCGCCGGCAACGGCCTTGGCCAGCAGGGTCTTACCGGTACCCGGAGGGCCAACCAGCAACACGCCGCGCGGAATCTTGGCACCCAGTTTGCGGTAGCGGTCCGGATCGCTCAAAAAGTCACGAATCTCCTCGAGCTCCTCGACTGCCTCGTCCACTCCGGCAACGTCTTCAAACTTGACCTTGGGGCGTGTGGCCTCGTTGGTCTTGGCGTTGGTCTTGCCAAACTGCATGTTCCTGTTGTTGGCGCCCATCATCTGGCGCATAAAGTAGAACATGATGGCGATAAGGGCGATCGTCGGAAGCACACTCATCGCCAAGTCGCCCCAAAAATCGGGATCGTTGGTGTTGACGATGTACTTGGTATCGGGGTGCTCCGCCATGAGCTCGGCAAGCGAATCGGAGCCGACATAGGTCGAAGAGAAGCTCTTGAGCTCGCTCGTATCGCCCTTGTCCTTCTTCGTCTTCCAGTAATGACCCGTCACGCTTCCGTCTTGAACCGTATAGGTCAGATCTTCGACGCGATCCTGCTTGATGGCGCTGACCATCTCGCTCGTCGCGAGCTTAACGGTATTGCTGGAGCTGGCAAAGCCGGAACCCATATTAAAGAAGGCATAGCCCAGAAGCGCGCAAGCCAAAAGAAAATACAGCCAGCCCGTACGCGTGGGCTTCTTGCCTCCGGGCATCCCCGGGATCTTTGGGTCCCGGGGAGTCTGGGAATTGTTGTCGTTACGGTCGTCGGGCATCTTACGAATAAACCTCCGGTTTCAAAATGCCCAGATACGGAAGGTTGCGATAGCGCTCGGCATAGTCGAGGCCGTAGCCCACCACAAAGGCATCGGGGCAATGGGTTCCAACATACTTGGGCGTGATGGCCGAGACGCGGTCCTCAACGTCCTTCCACAGGAAGGCGGCGACCTCCAGAGAAGCGGGCTTGCGGCTCTCGAGGTTCTTCATCAGATACTTGAGCGTCAGGCCCGAGTCCAGAATGTCCTCGACGATCAGCACGTCGCGACCGCGGATGTCGATATCCAGGTCCTTAATGATACGCACGATACCCGAGGACTTCACACCGTCGCCGTAGCTCGAAACAGCCATGAAATCGATGTTGGTCGGCAGCTCGATCTTACGCATCAGGTCGCCCATAAAGACCACGGCGCCGCGCAGGACCGCAATCAGCACCAGATCCTTACCCGCGTAGTCGCGCGTAATCTCCTCGCCCAGGCGAGAGACGATACCGTCGATATCCTCCTGCGTGAACAGAACCTTCTCGATATCCGGATGTTGAGAAGCCATGACAACCCTTTCTTGTGCTTATCGCCCACACACCGCCGTATGGACGCGAACTACACATTCTAGCAGCGCACGGGGTAAATTTACCAGCCCGTGCGCCATCAGCGCGGGAATACCGTCAACGTCGCACAGAATAGCAGGCGTGGGACGCTATTCCGCATCGACCACGCGGAGCAGATATGCCACGCGCGTTGCGGCCGTGCACTTAAAACGCTCGTCCGCGCGAACTCCGGCGACCCACACCACGGCACCCCCCGGTGCCGTCCTCACCATGGGCACGCCGGCGCGCTCGGAAACGGGAATGCGAGCCTCACCTAGCAAATCGGATACTTTCTTGCTTCGGCCACTCATCCCTAACGGGCACATCACGTCTCCCGGCGCGGGACCGTCCACCCACAGGCGCGCCAATCGCGCCTCGGCAGGGATCTCGCCACGCGAGCCCGCCAGGATCCGCTCACTATCGCTGTCGGCAAAACCCAGGGCAGCCGCGTCTACCAAAGCTGTCACTTCCCCGGCAGCCGCAAGCTCACGGGCGCGGCGCACGATATCGCATCCCGGCTCAACAGTCATCGGTTCTGTGACCAGCATACGCCCCCCGCCCAACGGCAAACGACCGGGTACGGTAACCCAGTCCGCGACCAGGCCCTCGCGAGCCGCCGGCGCCTTAAACGCCAGCATGCCAAACTCAATGCGTGCGTCAATCCCCGCCGGAAGCGTGACCGAGCCGGTGCCCTCGGCAACGCAGGAAAGGACTCGCTCCACATGTCGCATCTCGGGACGAGCGTCCGGATCGATGCGCTTAATCGCCAGTCGCACGATGCGCCGCGCGATTACCACCTCGGCCGCAGCCAGGCGACGAGCGTCAAGGACCAGTGCACCCGCCGCCTCCTTACGCAGGCAGCTTCGGAACGCCTGTGCGGAAAGCTGGGAAAGAAAGGCATCCTCATCGCCTAAGATCTCGCAGGCGGCGCCAATCGTCTTACAGACGCTCGCGTTGCGCTGCGCCACCACCGGCATCACCCGATGGCGCACATAGTTGCGCAAGTACGAAACGTCCTCGTTGCTTTCATCTTCACGCCACGGTTGACCATGCACCTGCAGATAGCCCACGAGCTCATCATGAGTCAAGTCGAGCAAGGGACGCACCACGATATTCCTCCGGCGAGGAATGCTCGATAGACCAGCGGGCCCCGAACCCTTAATCGCGTTCATCAAAAACGTTTCCGCGCGATCCGAAGACGTGTGCGCGGTGCAGATACGAGCCGCCGTTCGCGGTGCCCCCGTCTGGGCGCAGAGCTCGCGAACATACCTTCGCGCCGCGGCATAGCGCACCTCGCGGGCAGCCGCCTCGATATTGCCCGATTCATCATCAAAATAGGCATGCTCGACACACAGCGGTAGACCATATTGCGCGCAGAGCTCACGCACGAAGGCCTCGTCGCCATCGGATGCCTCGCCGCGCAGATGATGATTCACATGCAGCACATGCAGTCGCTCGCGAGCAATGGGGGCAACACCGCGTCCGTCTTGGATATCCAGCTTTGATGTGCACGCCATAAGAAGCAGTGCCGTCGAGTCCGCGCCGCCTGATACCATGAGCACGACAGGAGCAGCCTGCTGCCTCGTCCGGGTCTCATCGACTGCCCCAGGCACGGCATGGTGTCCATAATGCTGAGATACCGTAGGCATTTGCTTCCTCCTCTATTCGTTCGCACCCATTGTATCCTTTGGAATCTTATGTCTCGTCTGCACCTTCATATCCTTGGCAGCGGCTCAAAAGGCAACTGCGCGCTCATCGAAGGCCCCCGGGGGCTCATCATGATTGACGACGGTCTTTCTCGCCGCGAGACATTAAAGCGCATGGCAGAACTGGGGTTCTCGGCAGACAACGTCTCGGCTCTTCTCATTACTCATGAGCATAGCGATCACATCAAGGGTCTCGATGTCTGGTGCAAGCACTGGCACGGCCCCCTCTTTGCCAGCAGGGGCACTCTTTCGAACAAAGAAAATCTTTCGCATCTGCCTGTCGAGGAATTCGATCCCGGTGACACCCTTTCCATTGCCGGCATCCACGTACAAACCTACTCAACATCACACGATGTCATCAATCCGGTCGGCTATCGATTCAATGCTCTCGATGATTCCATCGGCTTTGCCACCGACACCGGAGAGCTATCGAGCCAAGCCATGAACACCCTCAAAGATTGTCGAGTCCTCGCACTCGAAAGCAACCACGATGTGACCATGCTGCGCGAGGGAGAATATCCCCGCTTTCTTCAGGAGCGCATCCTGTCTGCAAGGGGACATCTCTCCAATGGCCAAGCCGCCGAAGCCGCGCGCGAACTTGTTACCGATCGCACCGAACAGCTCATTGCCATGCATATCAGCCAAGATAACAATCGTCCGAGCCTTACCGTCAAAAGCTTTGCCAACGCGCTTGATGCAAGTCTCGATGATGAGCTCGGCAGCTCTGCCACCCTTCTTCAAGGGCCACGAAAGCTCTCGATACGCCCTGCGAGTCAGTATCAACCGGCAACCATTGTATAGACCACTCTAGATAGCAAAAGGGGCCGGGAATCGCTTCCCAGCCCCTTTTGTTGTCTTTTAATAGCGAAGAACACCAACGAAGTTATTCGATGGAAATCTTCGTAACGTTCTTCTTCTCGACGATCTTGGGAACCGTAACGGTCAGGATGCCGTCAGCGTACTTAGCCGAGAGGCCCTCGCTCGAAGCGTCCTTAAGATACACGCCACGCGTCGCGCTGTACGAGCTGAACTCCTTCTGCAGGAAGTTCTTGCCCTCGTTCTCCTCGTCTTCCTCGACATTCACGCTAATGGACAGACGGCCCTCGTTAAGCTCGACATCGATATCGTCCTTGGCGACGCCGGTCAGATAAGCCTTGACCTCATAGCCATCGCCCTTATCCTCAACGTCAACGGGGAACGCCTTAGAGGCAATCGAGCTGTTCGCTAGGTCGCTCATATCATCAAACAGATCGAACAGCGAGCTTGCAGAGGGACGAACGCCAAAAACCGAACGATAAGGAACCATGCTTGCCATGTTTACCACTCCTTTTAAGGACTGCCGAGTCATCTTCTAGGTGACTGGGACTTCTTTTGACGCTCTTATATATGCCCACCCAGTGCTCATATATACATCGACTATAAAGTTTTTTGAGTCCAGTACTATAAGCATATCTAAGTGTGTATGACTCAGGTTTTAATAAGGTTAAGGTTCTTTGAACCAGAGCTTAAATCACGAGTATGTACGC
>UQLH01000028.1:0-25274 GCA_900541805.1 uncultured Collinsella sp. | reverse complement strand
ACCCTAAGAGCAAACCACCCTTTTTAAGGGTGGTTCTGATTTCACGTCACCTTGCCTCAAATGCGACCCGCTCGCTGTCCGTCCTCTACCTGCGGCGCTGTCTTGCTCCGGATGCGGCAGTTAGGGACGTTCCTTTTCTGCCGGCAGTTTGGGACACTCCTTGTAGTCATTGGGGACGTTCTTAAATGACTAGTCGTTGGGGACGTTCTTGTTTGACTAGTCATTCAAGAACGTCCCCAACGACTACATAGCATGAGAGTGGATAATCTCCCAGTTTGGGCTCGCATTCAGGCTCAAAGTGGGAGATTATCCACTCTCGTTTCTGTTCTGCCTACATTTGTAGGAACAGTTCGTGGAGGCGGGTGTCTTCGTCGAGTTCGGGGTGGAAGGTTACGCCGAGCTGGTTGTCTTGGCGGGCGGCGACGATGCGGCCATCGACTTCGGCCAGGGCCTCGGCATCGCCGTGGACCTCGACGATGCGGGGCGCGCGGATAAACGTCAGCGGCACTTTACCGTCGATGCCGGCTACCTGCCCCTTGGTTCGAAAGCTGCCGAGCTGCCTGCCGTAGGCATTGCGCTCGACAAGTACATCCATGGTTGCCAAACGCGGCGTGCCCTTATCGTCATGGGCGGCAAGGTCGTGAGCCAGTAGAATCAGGCCAGCGCAGGTGCCCAGGACGGGCATGCCTTCAGCGATACGGGCACGAAGCTCCTCGAGCATGCCGAGCTCGGCAAGTAGCTTGCCCTGAACGGTGGACTCGCCGCCGGGAAGTACCAGACGGTCAAAGTCCTGCTTCAAATCAGCCGCCTGTCTCAGCTCAATACAGCGCGCGCCCAGCTCGGATAGTCTTGCCTCGTGCTCGGCAAATGCGCCTTGGACCGCCAGCACGGCGACCGTTTGGTCTGCATAATCGCTCATGTGCGATCCTTTCTGCCGGACTAGCGTCCGCGCTCCTCCATGATGATTTCGATCTCGTCGGCGTTGATGCCCACCATGGCCTCGCCCAGGTCCTCCGAAAGCTCGGCGATGAGCTTGGCATCGGTGAAGTTTGCCACGGCCTTGACGATGGCGGCGGCGCGCTTGGCGGGGTCGCCGCTCTTAAAGATGCCCGAGCCGACAAAGACGCCCTCGGCGCCCAGTTGCATCATCAGCGCGGCGTCGGCAGGGGTCGCTACGCCGCCGGCGGCAAAGTTCACAACGGGAAGCTTGCCCGTGGCATGGACCTCGCGCACCAGCTCGACCGGAACCTGCAGTTGCTTGGCTGCCTCAAAGAGCTCATCATCGCGCAGGGCAACAACGTCGCGGATTTGCTTTTGGATCTTGCGCATGTGGCGCACGGCCTGGACCACGTCGCCCGTGCCCGGCTCGCCCTTGGTGCGAATCATCGTGGCGCCCTCGGCAACACGGCGCAGCGCCTCGCCCAGATCGCGGGCGCCGCAGACAAACGGCACGTCAAACTGGGTCTTGTCGATGTGATAGACGTCATCGGCAGGGGAGAGAACCTCGGACTCATCGATGTAGTCGATCTCGATGGCCTGCAGGACCTGCGCCTCGACGATGTGACCGATGCGGCACTTGGCCATGACGGGGATGGAGACGGCCTCCTGGATGCCCTTGATCATCTTGGGGTCGCTCATGCGCGAGACGCCGCCTGCGGCACGGATGTCGGCCGGGATGCGCTCGAGGGCCATGACGGCGCAGGCGCCTGCCTCCTCGGCGATGCGTGCCTGCTCGGGCGTGGTAACGTCCATGATGACGCCGCCCTTGAGCATCTGCGCGAGCTCGCGATTGAGTTTGACGCGGTCGGCCTTGCTGTTCTGTTCTGCCATGGTTGCTCCCTTGGTTGGCATGTGCATTGCTTGACGGAACATCCTATCGGGGAGCTGGGTATGACAAAATACTCAGTTTTCGAGATAATTACAAGGTCAGACTAATACCAGATTGAATGACTTAATAAGGTCAGGTGATAGGCTCATGCTTGACTACAATTTGGAAAAACGCGGCGAAGCATCGCTCTATGAGTATGTTTACCAGCAAATTCGAGATGATATCGTAGCTGGACGCATTGTGGCGGGGGAGCATTTGCCGTCTAAGCGCGCCTTTGCCAGTCATCTGGGAATCAGTGTTATTACCATCGAGAATGCATATAGCCAGTTACTCGCTGAGGGCTATATTTGCTCAATACCACGTCGTGGCTACTACGCTTGCGAGCTTCCGGATGCACCGGTTTTGGCTTCGGCTGCGGAGGGCATCGACCGAGATGCCGTCTCTGTGGGCCCCAGCGTGCATGATGTCAACGGACAGGTCGAGCGATTCGATGCGCTTTCTCCTTCTGCTTTGGAGGCGGCGCGGCTTTGGCAAAGCGCGCTACGGGCGACGCTGGCATCCGAAGACGAGCGCGAAATCTTTTCGCCCGCACCGGCGCAGGGCACTGCTCGGCTGCGACGCGTAATTGCTCACCATCTGCACGGGACAAGGGGTATGAATGTCGACCCCAACAACATCGTTATCGGTGCGGGCGCCCAGCTGCTCGATACCATGTTGGTTCAGTTGCTTGGCGCGGACAAGGTGTATGCGGTTGAGGATCCGGGCTATTTGCGTCTGACGCGTATCTATCAGGCTATGGGCTGCAAAGTTCGACATATCCCGTTGGATGATGAGGGCGTGGACTTGAGCACTCTGCAGAAAAGCGGGACCGATGTCCTTCACCTGATGCCGTCCCATCAGTATCCGACCGGTCTTGTGACGAGCATTGCGCGTCGCTATGCGCTTCTGAGCTGGGCCGCTGAGCGACCAGGTCGGTATCTCATCGAAGATGACTTTGATTGTGAGTTTCGCCTTGCCGGGAAGCCGATTCCCGCGCTCGCGTCGATTGATGCCGCCCAGTCGGTTATCTACACCAACACGTTTTCGAAGAGCCTTTCATCGGCGTTGCGTCTAGCGTACATGGTGTTGCCCGATGAACTAATGGAGCGGTTTAGGCGCAACCTTGGTTTTTACGCCTCGTCGGTGAGCTCTGTTGACCAGGTTGCTTTGGCGCGTTTACTGGAATCGGGTGATTACGAGCGACATGTGAACCGCGTGCGCGTTCGTGCTCGCGAGGCGCGTGATGGCTTGGCGGCGCTTGTACGGAAGACGTTTCCGGCGGGGGAAGTTTTAGTCGAGCACGCGGACGCCGGCCTTTACTGCGTCGTGGCCGTGGAGCGCGGAACGGGCGGAAGCTCTTTTGCGCAGGCCCTCACACGCTCGAGTATCCCGTTCATTGATGTCAGTGACTGTTTTTGGTGTGCCGATGGTGCGTCTGCCCCTGAAAACCCGACTCGAATCCTTGTCCAGTATGACGATCTGAGTCCAAAAGTGCTAACTACCTTGGAATTGCAGCTAATGAGGGGCACTCTGCAACCTAAGTGAGTAGACTTTCGGCACTTTGGCGACCAGGCAGTTTTGTAACAAGCTATCTACCTGCGGTTTTGAAAAGCAGGATGACCGGGCTGCTCGGGATGTTCAAAAAAGTCTACTCACTTGTCGCGCAAAGCTTCTGCATGAGAAAAAAATGGGGTTTTCAACAGAGCTTCGTCCAGCTCTCGGCAAGTTTTTGGCCAGTTGGGGAGGGCTGTTAAAAACTTGGCAGTCCGTTCGGCACCATTTTTGGCGCGTTCGCGCCAATGCGTGACTGACTGGGTTGGAATTCGTGTTTTCCTGTGCCTATGAAGGATCTACTTTGTGACATATCAGCTTTTAGGTACTGGCGTTTGCCTCCTCAAGTCCGCGCTTTGTGTCCGCCGCTTCCACGACCGGAAGAAGACCGGCAGCGATATGATCTCGCCCGCAACCCGACGGCTGCGGTCGCGCTCGGTTTCCCGTTGTATACATTGGTTCGGACGAGAAACAAACGGACTTGTCCTGCCAGCATTAGGCAGCGGCTGTTTCTTGGTGAGCTCCCCAGGGAATCCGTGCTGGAAACGGAACATGGGTTTTGGTTACGTCTCCTCTACTGACGGCATTCATCATGTCGCGGCACCTGACGGATCTCCAGCTTCTTTTGGTATTGGCGGAGATGTATGGCTTGTTTGCGGTGTGCGCTCTGCCGGCGGCACTTGAGGCGGAGCTTTCGCGTGCAATTGATTCGGGCGCGATTTCGACAACGTTCGGTTGGGTGCGCTGCCCGTCCGAGGACGGCACCGCCTCAAATTTATGGCGTCGAGACGCTTTGGTTTTGGGCGGAGACCTTGACCGTTTTTGTTCAGATGTTTGCGGGATGCGTTACGGCAATAGATTTATGGCGGTATCGCAACTCGTTCCATTGGGTGCCGCGTCGCCTTTTGAGGTCGAGGCGTATTTGCTACTTGCACTGCCGCGATCCCTGGGAGGCGAAGGTTTTTGCGACATAGAGCTTAATGTTGAAGTGATGCTAGGCACAAGTGCTCGAGCGATTGTGGGAAAGTCCCGTGTATATATTGACCTACTTCTTTCTTCACCGGACGGTAAGCGACAGGTGGCCATTGAATGTCAGGGAAAGGCCTCGCACGGACGCGCAGGGGATGGCTTGCGTGACGCTGACCGCATGACGGCCCTTCAGGCCATGGGCTACGATGTGCTTCTCCTGACACACAGACAGATATCGGATGAGGATAGATTCCGCGCGATCGTTAAGGCCATATGCAGGATGCTCGATGCTGAATATCGTGATAAAAGCTCGGATGAGCAAAGGGCTGAGATATTACTCCGGTCTGAACTATTCATTGACTGGACAAAATTGGGAGTAATCGACGGAAAGATGCCCGTTAGACACAAAATGGCTCGATCGTGGACGGCTGCGGTTCTAAGTGAGTAGACTTTTGGCACTTTGGCGACCAAGCCGTTTTGCAACAAGTCATTTACCTGCGGCTTTATAAAGCAATATGGATGGCGTGCTCGGCAAGTTCCAAAAAGTCTACTCACTTAGTTTTTGACGAGAAGCCGATGCCGAAGGCGGTCCTATTTCAGGGCGTTAACGAGTCCTCGAGACACAAAAAGGCCCGAACCAATACGGTTCGGGCCTCATCGAGCTTGAGGTTATGTCTCAGGCGGTTGGCTTAGCCAAAGTAGCGCTTGAGCAGGCCGGCGAAAGCCTTGCCGTGGCGGGCCTCGTCGCGAGCCATCTCGTGCACGGTGTCGTGGATGGCATCGAGGCCGGCGGCCTTGGCACGCTTGGCAAGATCGGTCTTGCCGGCGGTGGCGCCGTTCTCGGCTTCAACGCGCATCTCGAGGTTCTTCTTGGTGGAGTCGGTCACGACCTCGCCCAGGAGCTCGGCGAACTTGGCGGCATGCTCGGCCTCCTCGTGGGCAGCCTTTTCCCAGTACAGGCCGATCTCGGGATAGCCCTCGCGATGAGCGACGCGAGCCATGGCCAGGTACATACCGACCTCAGAGCACTCGCCCTCAAAGTTGGCGCGCAGGTCGGCAACGATGTCCTCAGAGACACCCTCCATCTTGGCGACGCCCACGACGTGCTCGGCGGCCCACTCGAGCTGGCCCTCCTCCTGCTTCAGGAAACGAGAACCGGGAACGCCGCACTGGGGGCACTTAAAATCCTCGGGCAGCTGGTCGCCGTCGAACTCTTCCACATAACCGCAAACGGGGCAAACAAACTTCATGATTCGATCCTTTCGATCGATGGCGATTGCGCGCTCGTCCGGTCCCGTAAGGGCCCTCTCCGGACGTGCGTCTTGACGAGTTCTATTATCCATAAATGCAACCAAATGTGAAGCCTATTAGGAATGATTTTTAATAAAACAATTTTGAGATATGAAGATGTTGATTGATTAACGATTGGCAGGCCGTCTTTGACCGCCGCTGAGTACAATCGGGCGAGCAAATGTTGACCTATCAACAAATGAAGGAGTTTCCTTTATGCATCTAGCCCGTCGTGCCTGGTGCCGAACATATCAGACGGTTTTTCGCATTGCATTGCCGATCCTGCCCTATACCGAGCCGCGCATTTTAGAGCATGCCGAGGATGTGCCCGCGGTGCTTCAAAAGCGCTCGATCCAGAAGGTCCTTATCGTGACGGATCCCGGCATTGCCCGTCTGGGGCTCACGGCACCGCTCGAGACGGCGCTCGCATGCAGGGGGATTGGCGTTACGGTCTATGCCGAAACGCGTGCAAACCCCACGGTTTCAAACGTGGAAGAAGCGGCGTCCCTGTATCGAGAGAGCGCCTGCCAGGCCATTATCGGCTTTGGCGGTGGCTCGGCCATGGACTGTGCCAAGGGCGTGGGCGCACGCATTGCGCAGCCAAACAAGCCCATCAACAAGATGCGCGGCCTGCTGCGGATTCATCGTCGCCTGCCGCTGCTCATCGCCGTTCCCACTACCGCCGGTACGGGAAGCGAAGTCACGCTTGCGGCGGTAATTACCGATGACGGGACGCACTACAAATACCCCATTAACGACTTTGTGCTCATCCCGCGTTTTGCAGTCCACGACCCCGAGTTTACGTGCGGCTTGCCCGCTTCCATTACGGGGCAGACGGGCATGGACGCCCTGACGCATGCCGTTGAGGCCTTTATCGGGCGAAGCACCACGCCCTATACGCGCAAGATGGCGCGACAGGCGGTGCAGCTTATCCACGACAATTTGCTCGAGGCCTATGAGCATGGTGACGACATGCGCGCTCGTCGCAATATGCTTTCGGCGGCGTATAAGGCGGGCGTTGCGTTTACCCGCTCCTATGTCGGATATGTGCATGCCATCGCGCACAGTCTGGGCGGCCGATACGGAATTCCGCACGGTTTGGCCAACGCGATCATCCTGCCGCACATGCTTCGCGCTTATGGTGACGCCGCCGCCCCCAAGCTTGCCGATCTTGCTCGCATGGCGGGCATTGCGCCGGCTACCGCGCAGGATAGTCTTGCGGCCGAGGCCTTTATCGATTGGGTCGACCGCATGAACGAGATCCTGGGAATCCCCAAATATGTCTCGGGCATTCGCCGCTCCGACATCCCCGAGATGGCGGCGCATGCCGATGCCGAGGCCAATCCGCTGTACCCCGTTCCGCTTTTGATGGACCGCTTGGAGCTCGAGCGTATGTACGAGGTCGTCGCGGGTGGTATGTTTGAGGACGAGAACTAGGAGGATGCCATGAACACCGAGGAAATTGCGCGCATCGTCGGCGATCAGCGCACTTACTTTAAAACGCACGCTACGTTTGATGTTGATGCCCGACGTCGCGCGCTCGTGAGTTTACGCGATGCGGTACGGGCGCACGAGGCCGATATTGCCCATGCACTCAAGACCGATTTGGGAAAGTCGCATGACGAGGCATATATGTGCGAGATCGGCACGTCGCTTTCCGAGATTCGTCATCAGATCGCTCACGTGGCTCGATGGAGTCGTCCGCGCCTGCGTCCGTGTGACCTTGCCAACGCCGTGAGCGCGTGCAAAACGCAAGCCGTGCCCTATGGCGTCACGCTCATCATGGCTCCGTGGAACTACCCGTTTTTGCTAACACTCGAGCCGCTCGCCGGCGCCCTTGCCGCGGGCAATACCGTGGTCATCAAGCCGAGTGCCTATGCTCCGGCATCGAGCGCGGTGCTCAAGCAAATCTGTGAAGAGGCATTTGATCCGCGCCTGGTGACGGTTGTCGAGGGCGGGCGCGCCGAGAACGAAGCGTTGCTCGATGAGTGCTGGGACAAGATCTTCTTTACCGGTAGCGTTCCGGTCGGCAAGCTCGTCATGGAGCGCGCGAGTAAAAACCTTACGCCCGTGACGCTTGAGCTGGGCGGCAAGAGCCCCTGCATCGTGGATGCGACGGCAAACTTGAAGGTCGCGGCACGGCGTATCGCCTTTGGCAAATGGCTCAACGTGGGGCAGACCTGCGTGGCGCCCGACTACCTGCTGGTCGATACGCGCGTGCACGACGAGCTGCTGGGCCTCATCAAGGAAGAGGTCCGCCGTATGTTTGGCGAGCATCCGCTCGATAACGAGGATTACGGGCATATCGTCAACGCCAAGCATTTTGCGCGCGTGCGCGGGCTGATCGATCCCGATAAGGTCGTGCTTGGAGGCACCGCGCGGGAGACTTCGCTGAAGATCGAGCCGACGATTTTGGACGGCGTGACCCCCGATGACGCCGTGATGCAGGAGGAGATCTTCGGTCCCATCTTGCCGGTGCTGACGTTTGAGAGCCTAGACGAGGCCGAAGCGTTTATTACGGATCGTCCGACGCCGCTGGCCCTGTATATCTTTAGTCAGGATCGCGCAGTTCAGCAGCGCTTCGTGCGTTACGTGCCATTTGGCGGTGGCTGTGTCAACGACACGATCATGCACTTGGCTACGAGCCATATGGGCTTTGGCGGCATGGGCGCGAGCGGTATGGGGCAGTACCATGGACGCGAGAGCTTCGATACGTTTAGCCACAAGAAGAGCATCGTGAACAAGGCAACCTGGCTGGACGTGCCGTTTCGGTATGCGCCCTACGCAAGCTGGAAGCACAAGTTCGTGCGCATGTTTGTGCATTAGAAAAGGGCGCAGGTAATACGAACAAGTGTTCCTATTACCTGCATTTTGCGTTAGACTACTGTTATGGAGCACGGATGGGCCAACTCCCTTTAGAAGGGATTTGGTATGAACGTAAGCGATGTTATTTCGTTATTGGCGTTGTTGATTGCGGCTATCGAACTCGGTCTGTTTATCGGCCGAATGAAATAGCCGCCCCCGCGTAAGCGAAGACGGCCACTTCTCACGATGAAAACGTGTATCGGAGTTGGCAAGACCCGCGGCAACGGGTGCCATCCGTGTTCCTATCTTATCTGCAAGCGTTCTGTCGCGCAAGCGTTGAGGCAAACGATTGAAGGACGCAGACAGGATGTATTTGTGTCCGCACGGGACCGTAGACTTCTCAATAAGGTTACACACCGGTTTATCCGGCTGTTAGAGGAGCTGCTATGTACGAGCCTTCACGTGTTCTTCTGTCATTTCACATTGCAGGATTTCAGTATGCCGATGGCGCCTTGGTCCTGGGCGATCTTAAAGCGGGCGATAAGCTGACGCTGTGTGCCGAGCGCGATAATCCCCATGACCCTGAGGCGGTTGCGATCTATTACGGCAACACCAAGCTTGGCTATGTTCCGGGAAACGAGGTCGGCCCACTGTCCTTGATGATGTATTACGGCCACGAGGACGTATTTGAGGCTCGCGTGCAACAGGTTGCTCCCGAGCGCAGCCCGTGGCACCAGGTGCGCGTTGGCCTCTATGTGGTGGATGCTCGCTAGTCGGCAAGGGAGGCGGCCATGTTTGATGACGACGACCTATTCAATCTGACAGACGATTCGTTTGAGTGGGATCTGCTACTCGATGACGATGAGTTGGAGCAGGATCGTAGGAAACGGCAGGGCAAGAAAACTCAGGGTGACGCTTCGAAAAAGCAAGACAAACGCCGTCGAGGTCTGTTCGGCGGGCTCTTTGGCTAACCGCCGCACCGCTGTGTCTGTATACTTAGCACGAGTTTGACGCGTTGCGAAATGAGGGCATAGACGATGATGTGGTTTACCGCCGACCTACACCTGGGCGATACGAATATCTTGCACGATATGGATCGACCGTTTGATTCGGTCGAGGAGATGAACCGCAGGGTCATCGATGCCATTAATGAGTGCGTGGCGGCGGACGACCGTCTCTATATCTTGGGAGACTTTACCTATCGTTTGCCCCTAGCGGAGGCGGTGCGCCTGCGCGAGCGTATCGAATGTCAGAACGTGACGCTCATCCGTGGTAACCATGACGGCGACTGGGAAGATCCAGCTGCGCCTCAAATCTGGGATGATGTGCGCGATTACCTGGAGATTGCCCCCAGCTATGCCAAGGGTCATCGTCTGGTTATGAGCCACTACCCCATGCTCAGCTGGAATGGCAAGGCGCGTGGTGCCATCATGCTGCACGGACATATCCACAGCAGGGGAGACCGCACCAACGCGCGCAACCGCGATCGCGAGCGCCCTATCTTTCGCTACGATGTCGGTCTCGATGCCAACGAGTACAGGCCCGTAAGCCGTGATCAGATTCTTAGCTTCTTTGGGTTATAGGGCGCCAGAGCCACCACAAAGGGGACAGGCACCTTTGTGGTGGTTCTGGCGCCGTTGCCATTATGGCGGCGGCGCCTTTTTTGTCCGCGCGGCGCGGTAGAGTGTAGGCGGTTGATATTTGCGTCCATCGAGGAGCTGCTATGAACGAGATCAAGTGCCCGCATTGCGGCGAAGTTTTTAAGGTCGATGCATCCGGCTATGCGGACATCGTCAAGCAAGTGCGCGATGCTGAGTTCTCGCGCGACCTGGATGAGCGTGTGAAGGCAGTCCAGCGCGAGGGCGAGCAGGCGCTGGAGCTTGAGCGCTCGCGTTCGACGACCGCCTTGCAAAAGGCGGAGTCTCAGCGCAATGCTCAGCTTGTCGAGCAGAAGAACGCTGCAGCTCAGCAGCTGGCACAAGAAGTCGCCAAGCGCGATGCCGAGCTTGCCGAGCTGCGCGCCAAGCTTGAGGGCGCTGCCGCAGAGCGTGAGAGCTCAAGCCAGCGCGCGGCGGTTGAGGCCCGTGCCGATGCTCAAAAGGAAAACGCCGAACTTCAGCGCGAAATCGACAATTTGCGTGCGCAGTTGGGGCGCAAAGATGATGAAGCCAAGCTTGCCGAGGTGGCGGCACGCAATGCTGCTCAAAACGACCTGTCCGCGCGCGACGCTCAGATTGCCGAGCTGCAGGCCAGGCTCGCCGCGGCGGACAAGGCCCAGGAGATGGCGCTTGCCGCTGCCGCGGCAGAGTCGCGGCGTGAGCTCGATGCCGCTCGCAGCGAGGCCGAGCGCGCGCTTACTGACTATCGCGCGAAGGTGCAAGAGAAGTTTTCTGCCGCAAAGGCTCAGTCCGAGCAAGAGGCCGAGGGCCTGCGTGCCCAGCTGCGCGAGCAGGAACTGATGGCAAAAATGAACCTGTCAGAGGCGGTCGCCGCGGCGGAACGAGAGCGCGATGAGGCACGTGCCAAGCTGACGAGCGAGCTGGCGGTGCGCGATTCTCGCGAGGAGCAAGCCAAGGCGGCACACGAGCTCGAGCTTGCGCAGGCCAAGCGCGCGAGCGATGACCTGATTCGCTACAAGGATGAAGAGATTGAGCGCCTTAAGGACATGAAGGTCCGCCTGTCCACCAAGATGGTGGGCGAGTCGCTCGAGCAGCACTGCGAGACCGAGTTTAACCGTCTGCGCATGACGGCGTTTCCTAACGCGTACTTCGAGAAAGATAACGATGCGTCCGAGGGTACCAAGGGCGACTTTATCTTCCGCGAGTGCGACGCGAGCGGCAACGAGGTCATTTCGATTATGTTCGAGATGAAAAACGAGAACGACGAGACTGCGACCAAGCACAAAAACGAGGACTTCTTTAAGAAACTCGATCACGATCGTCGCCAGAAAGGTTGTGAGTACGCGGTGCTCTGCACCCTGCTGGAGCCCGAGAGCGAGCTCTATAACGCAGGGATAGTCGACGTGAGCTATCGCTACGAGAAGATGTACGTGATCCGTCCGCAGTTTTTCATTCCCATGATTACGCTGCTGCGCAACGCCGCCATGGGTTCGCTGCGCTATAAGCAGGAGCTAGCGGAGTACAAGCAGCAGAATATCGACGTCACGAACTTCGAAGCCAAGATGGAAAAGTTCAAGAATGATTTCGGTCGCAACTACGAGATCGCGAGCCGCAAGTTCCAAACGGCGATCGATGAGATCGACAAGACGATTAGCCACCTGCAGAAAACCAAGGAGGCGTTGCTGTCCTCCGAGAACAATCTGCGCCTAGCCAACAAGAAGGCGGACGATCTTACCATTCGCAAGCTCACGTGGGGCAACAAGACCATGAAGGCCGCGTTTGACGAGGCGCGCGGGGCTGCGACAGAGACAAACGATGAGCCAGCCGAGGCGGATTCGTATGAGGTCGAGGGTGCCGAGTAAGGCATAGCGTATAGCGCAAAAGCGGGGCCGCTGGCGATGTTGCCAGCGGCCCCGCTTCGTTTCGTTCCAGTATGTTCGGCTAGTCCTCGAGCAGGTCCTCGATAAAGCCGACGCGGTAGTTTTTGAAGATGACCTCGCCGCCGTCTTGCGTGGCGTCCAGATCGACATCGCCCATGATGCCAAAATCGTGGTCGCCATCCTCGTCGGCAAAGATCTGGTGCACGTGCCATACGTGCGCGGTCTTCTCGTCGGACTCGTCAATGGAAAACATCGCGGCGCTGCGGGCATCTCCGTCGGTGAGGATTTCCTCGTGCTGCTCGTGGTAAGCGTCGAGTGCTTTTTGCCAGCGGATCTCGCTCATGCCCCAGTCCTCGTCGAGTTCGCCCAGGTCGCGAACGTGCTCGCGGGCGGCAAGGGTCACGCGGCGGAAGAGCGCGTTGCGCACCAACAACGTGCAGCCGCGGCGGTCCGCCACGACCTCGTCGATGCCCTGCGGCGGCGCGGCGTCGAGGGCTGCCGGGTTGCCGGCGTTCTCCCACTCGTCCACCAGGCTCGAGTCCACCGAGCGCACCACAAAGCCCAGCCACGAGATAATGTCGCGTAGGCGCTCGTCGCGCTTCTCGATGGGCACGGTACGGTCGAGCGAACGGTAGGCCTCTGCCAGGTAGCGAAGCAAAATGCCCTCGGAGCGGGCGATGCCGAGCTTTTGAATGTAACCCTTAAAATCGCTCGCGCTTTCCAGCATGTCGCGCAGGACGCTCTTGGGAGAGAGCTGGTAGTCGTTTGCCCAGGGCACTTCCTGGCAGTACTTGTCAAAAGCGGCGTCGAGCAAATCCTCGAGCGGCTTTTCATACGTGACGTCTTGGATGTGCTCCAAGCGCTCCTCATACTCGACGCCGTCAGCCTTCATTTCGGCCATCGCGCGGTCGCGCGCGGCGCGCTCCTGTGCGCGCAGCACCTGCTTGGGATCCTCGAGCGTTGCCTCGACCATCGAGATCAGATCCATGGTATAGGTCTCGCTCTCGGGGTCGAGCAGCTCCAACGCGGCAAGCAAGAACGGCGAGAGCGGCTGATCGAGTGCGAAGTCCTCGGGCAGATCGACCGTCAGCGCGTAGTCGGTGTCTGGTGCGGCGTCAGCCGGGGCGTCAGGTGCGGGCGGCACCTCGGTGCGAACGACGACGCCGGAATCGATGAGTGTGGCGAAGATTTCGTCGGCGCGAACTTCGAGCTTGGCCTTTTCTTCGGGGGTCTGTAAGCTCGTCTCGATGAGGTCGTGTACGCGGGCTCGGGCATCGCCGCCCTGCTCGACCACGCTAATCACCATGGAGTGTGTGATGCGCAGGCGCGGCTTGAGCGTCTCGGGTTGCGTCTCGATCAGGCGCTCAAAGGTTTGCTTGTTCCAGGTGACAAAGCCCTCGGGGGCCTTTTTCTTTTTAATCTTACGGAGCTTTTTGGGGTCGTCGCCCGCTTTGGCCATAAGCTTGGCATTCTCGATCTCGTGCTCGGGTGCCTCGGCAATCACCATGCCCTCGGTATCAAAGCCCGAGCGGCCGGCGCGACCGGCAATCTGGTGGAACTCGCGGGCGCGCAGACGACGCATCTTGTAGCCATCGAACTTGGTGAGCGCGGTGAGCACCACGGTGTGGATGGGTACGTTGATGCCGACGCCGAGCGTATCGGTGCCGCAGATGACGGGCAGCAGGCCCTGCTGCGCCAGGCGCTCGACCAGCAGGCGATAGCGCGGCAACATGCCAGCATGGTGCACGCCGACGCCGCATCCAAGCAGGCGCTTGAGAATCTTGCCAAAGGCCGTCGAGAAGCTCGTGCCTTTGGCAGCTTCCTTAATGGCCTCGCGTTGCTCCTTACTAGCGATGCCAAAATTGGCGAGCGACTGTGCCGTTGCAAGGGCGGCATCCTGGCTAAAGTGCACGATATAGAGCGGGGCCTCGCCGCGGCGCATGGCGAGCTCGACCGTGCCCTCGAGGGAGGTCGTCACATAGTCGTAGCTCAGCGGAACAGGACGCGGGGCATCGATGACCAAGTCGCAAGCAGCGCCGGTGTGCTCCTCGAGTGAGGCGGCGATGGCAGTGACATCGCCGAGCGTGGCGCTCATGAGCATAAACTGCGTGTGGGGCAGGGTGAGCAGCGGTACCTGCCAGGCCCAGCCGCGGTCGGGGTCGGCAAAGTAGTGGAACTCGTCCATGGCTACGCAGCCCACATCGGCGTCCTCGCCCTCGCGTAGCGCATCGTTGGCGAGGATTTCGGCCGTGCAGCAGATGACGGGTGCCTTGGTGTTGATATGCGTATCGCCGGTGATCATGCCGACGTTATCGCGGCCGAGCACCTGTACCAGATCGAAGAACTTTTCACTGACCAAGGCCTTGATAGGGGCTGTGTAATAGCAACGTTTGCCCTGCGCCATGCCCATAAAGAGCATGCCCAGCGCGACAAGCGACTTGCCCGATCCGGTCGGTGTTCCCAAAATGACATGGTCACCGGCGGCTAGATCCATGAGGGCCTCTTCCTGGTGGTCCCACAGCTCAATACCGCGATCGCTCGTCCATTCAAAGAAGCGTTCGAAGGCCTGGTCGGGCGTGAGCCATGGTTCGGGCTCGCTGCCGTCCTCGGGCTCCCACCAGGTGGGGGAGAGCGCGCCAAGCGAGCCAAACTCGGCTTCGGTTCCCGTGCCGCCCGAGAATGAGCTGGCGGCGCCGGCGCCGGAGACGGTGCTGGCGGCGGTATCTGTCGTGGTCTGTGCCATGTGCTTTCTTTCTCTTGCGATTGTCCGCCAACTATTATGGCGTAGCGTCGCATCGATACGTTCGCAGGCAAGAAAATGCAGGAAATGGGCGTTCTGCCCAGCCGTTTGATGCAGTTGCCAGCTAAGTGAGTAGACTTTTTGCAATATCGCGAGCACATGGCTTTTGCGCAAGAGCTCTACCTGCGGTTTTAGTTTTCGTTATGCGGGTTGTGCTTGGCTATTGCAAAAAAGTCTACTCACTTAGGTTTGAGGGTCGTTTGCTGGCGCCTATTCGCGCTTATTTGCTGACGCCGCGACCATCAGAAGCCCCTAGGACTCTTGCGGCAGGCGCTTCTTGCCCTTGCGGGCACGGTTTCTGAAGTTCTCGACGGCCTCTTCCATGCCGAGAGGCACGTAGGTGAGCTCATCGAGGTTGTCGGGCAGGTAGCAGGCAAGGCTTTGCTCCTGCGCGCGGCCCGCCGCGAGCTGCTCTTCGATGGGTTCCGCGTCGGGTGTGGCGCAAATGCCATAGACGACGGCACCCATCTCGCGCGTGCGGCATTCATATTCGGTCTCGGGATGCTCGGGATGGTCGCGGCGGACGTCGTCACTTACCCAAAGCGTGTCGTAGCCTGCCGCGGCAAACTGTCCCAGGGCGTAATCGCGCAACGGCTTGCTGTCGGTGCGCAGCGTGACGGTAGCGCCGGCTGAAAAGAGCGGGCGGTAGAGCATCAGATGGTCGACATGGACGAGTCGTTTTTTGGCGTACTTGGCCTTGGGCTGTGGCGTGGGAAAGTTAATGGTGATGGCATCGAGCTCGCCTGCGGCAAACAGCTGCGGCAGCGATTTGGCGCCTCGGGGCAGGACGAGTGCGTTGGACAGCTCCTGCTCGCAGATTTTCTGTGCTGCATAGGCGATGCAGATGGGCTCCTGGTCCATACCGATAAAGAGCGTGTTTGGCTCGTGGGCCGCGCGCTCTACAAGGTACGTTCCCTTGCCACAGCCAAGATCCAGGTGAAGGTGTTCGAAGGGCTTGCCGCCTGCGGGCGCACAGGCCTCGCGCCAATCTCCGGCATAGGCCTCGGGGTTCGTCTCAATCGCATCGGCGTAGCGCTCCAGGCGCTCCTCGAGCACAAAGTTCTTAGGCGTGCGAACGTGGACGGCTCCCATGAGGCTCCTTGGTCATAAGTGTGGAACGCATAGCTGCACGTTCCGTCAATGGGTTGAAAAAGGGTGGGCATAGTTTGCCCGAAAGATGCGGTGCGGCTCGGCGGCGAGTCGTCGGTGCCTACAGACGCTTGAGAATCACATAGCGATTGAGCTCTCCGCTGCGACCGTCGGCATGGAAGCGCTCAAGCTCGCGCACGGGGACCTCGCCGCTCTTGTAGAACGTACGGACGCCGCGCACCAGGTCGGTGATCTGCTGATCGTCAAAGTGATGGCAATAGCGGTAGGCGTGGCGGTCGTTTTGCCAGCCGATGAGGTGGTCGCCGGCTTCAAACTGCGCGGAATCGTAACCCTCAAACGGCGGGGTGAGCTCGGCGCGGGCTTCGGCTCGAACGGCCTTGCGCGCCATGCGCTCGTCGTTCATAAACTCCCAAAAGCTGATGGCGATGATGCCGCCCGGGCGCGTCTGCCGCACCAAGGCGTCGAGTACGCGTACGCGGTACTCGCACGACGGCACGTGGTGCATAAAGCCAAAGCAGACCGAGATGTCGGCGAGCGGGGCGTCGAAAAGCACGTCGGGCGTCTCGGCGGGGTTGAGCTTCATGAGGGCGTCGAGCACGTCGAGCTCCTGGAAGTGCAGGTTGGGAATGCGCAGGGCGTGGCCATGTGCATCGATAGCCAAATCTTGACACGAGTCGACACCATAGAACTCAAACGGGCAGCTGGCATCTGCCGAGGGGTTTGCGCCGTCGACGCCCTTGGCGGCAAGTGCGCCGCCGGCGGCAAAATTCTCGAATCGCATATTGCCGCAGGCAAGATCAAAGACGCGGACGGGATGCTCGATCGTGGCGACGTCGAGCTGCCCGAGCGCGATGTCCATGGTGCGCACCCAGCCGGGCCACGGGGCCTGGCGCGTATCGGAGAAGGAAGCGGAGTGCTCGCGATAGAACGTGTTGTTGAGCTGGATGAGCGATGAGGCGAAATCGCGGTTCACGGCGCGGAACTCCCTCCGTTGGCGGTGCGGAATAAACAGTACGACCATACTACCGTTAACGCAGCAACGGGGACAACCAAGCTACGGGTCATTGCTTTGTTTGGACACATTTCCGCAGCTCATATGTGCCCGCAACCGCCGGTTGTCAAAAATCCCACTAGAATAGGTGGCATGCTTTTGGCGGTGGCGGATAGATTTTTAACTGTGCAAGGCGCCTTAAGAACAAAAGCGGTCCGGCGGCACGGCTGGCATTACATAGGAGGAACCATGAATGTAGAAACTGCGCAGCGGCTCGCCGACCTTCGCCGCAGCAAAGGCTTTAGCCAAGAAGGGCTGGCACGAAAGCTGGGGCTGTCGCGCCAGGCGGTCAGTAAATGGGAGCGCGCGGAGAGCTCGCCCGATACCGAGAACCTGATCTCGCTCGCCAAGCTCTATGGCGTGAGCCTGGACGAGCTGCTCAATCCGAGCGATGAGATCGAGGACGATATCGAGTTTGAGAACGAGGACCGCGCCCGTCAGCGCGAGGCCGAGGCGGCAGAGCGCGCCCGTACCCATGAGGCGGCGGCACGCGCAACCGAGGCGGCAACACAGGCGAGTGACGCGGCAGCCAAGGCGGCGCAGGCGGCAAGCTGGAGTGCGCAGGCTGCCAATGCGGCGACGGCTCAGGTGACGGGTGCCGGTGCGGCCGGCCCGACTCCGGTGAAGGGCCCGTTCCAGTCGTTCCCGTATTGGGCCGTGTGCTGGCTACTGTTCTTTTTGCTGATGTTCCCGTTTGGTGCCGGCCCCTTTGCCGCGCTGATCTTCTTCACGATTCCCATCTATCACTGGGTGGCGCGTGCGCTCGATGGTGATTGGGCGCGCGGCGATCTTCAGGTTGGTTCGGCGCCGGTGGCGGTCAGGGCCCAGGGGAAGGATACTTCTGCGGAACCTGATGCTGACGTGGCTACCGCGGCCACCGCTGAGCCATGTGCCAAAGAAGGTGACGAATGATGAAGCTTTCGCATGAATCCAAGGTACGCTTGGGCGTCGGCATCGGAGCGTTTGTGCTCATCATCGGGCTTGTCTTTGGCATTTCGCGGACTTTGATTCATTTTGATGGCCCGTGGGATCTCGACGATTTTGTATCCGGCTTCTCTGGTATGGACGATGCGGTTGACGAGGACGATCTTTTGGATGGCGGTAACTATTCCGCTCAGCCTCAGCAGCTTTCGAGCGAAACCTTTGATGCCGACGCGTTCACATCGCTTGACTTGGACGTGACGTCGGGCACGGTCGAGGTCAAACACGTCTCCAGCGGGCCAGTGCGCGTAATTGAAAGCGGTCGCGTGGCAACGGGGACCGTTGCCTTCGATGCGGCAACCCAGAACCTGGCCGAAATCAAGGGCTCTACGCTCAAGATTCGCCAGTTCGATTGCGATGACGAGCGCGCCATTGACCGCACGGTTACCGTCGAACTGCCGCGCGAAGTTGCCGATAACATGGTGGGCATTACAGCGAATGTAGGATCGGGTGACCTGACGGTCGCGGGCATTGCGTGTCATGACCTCAACCTGACTTTGGACTCTGGAGACGTTGAGTTTACGGGCACCGTGACCGATACCCTGAATGCCGAGGTCGGTTCGGGCGATGTGACGTTCGAGCTCTACCAGGCCCCCGCGAAGTCGATGGACGTGAGTGTGGGCTCGGGCGATGTGGAGATGATGGTTCCGAACTCGACGGGCTTTAAGGCGAGCCTTACCTTGGGCAGCGGCGACTTCGAGAGCGATTTCCTTCCGCTTGGCTACGACGGCGAGACCATTTTGAATCTTGAATTCGATAACGGCGATAAGTCTGCTACGTATCGTTTTGAGGTCGGTTCGGGCGACATGTCATTTGATTCAGAGTGACGGGCGGTTATCGAAGACTTATATACCATAGCTGCGCTGTTTGATGAAGGCGCCGAAGCCGAGATCGGCTCCGGCGCCTTTACCTTTACAATGGGGACATGGAACAGATTATCTTGAACATACTCGAGGCTCTGCGTCGCGGCGAGACCGTGGACGACAAAGCGCTCGTCAAACTGATACATGCCGAGGCGCGCCGTGAGGGTGCTGACAAACGCGATTTGGCCAAGCGCCGTCTGCTGCCGTTCTACCAGCGGGTAAAACGTGAGGAGCCGGCTCGTTGGGCTGGGTGGAATGTCGATGCCGAGCTGGAACGTCGACTGTTGCAGGTGCTGCGTATGAAGCCTCGTCGCACGGCCTCGGGCGTGGCGACCATTACCGTCATCACCAAGCCCTGGCCGTGCTCGGGCGATTGCCTGTTTTGCCCCAACGATCTGCGCATGCCCAAAAGCTACCTGCACGCCGAGCCGGCGTGCGCCCGTGCGGAGCAAAATTGCTTTGACCCGTATCTGCAGGTGAGCGCTCGTCTGACCGCGCTTTCGCAGATGGGGCACGCAACCGATAAGATTGAGCTCATCGTGCTCGGTGGCACCTGGAGCGACTATCCGCAAGGGTATCAGACGTGGTTTATGTCGGAGCTTTTCCGTGCGCTCAATGACGATGCCGTCGCCGGCGTGGCGGCAAACCCCATGTTGGCGCGTCCGGGCATCAGCCGTGCCGAGGCAGAGCGCCTGCTCGATGACGCGCCCGCCGATGCGCTGCCGCCGGTGGTGGCGGAGCGCCGCGAGCGCTATCGGGCCGCCGGCATTGCGACAGACGAGGTCGAGCTTGCTGCCGGCGTTGCCGACGAGCAGGGGCGTGTGGATGCTGCCGTGGGCGGCTATAACCGTGCGGTGCGTCGTCTGTACGGTCCCGGTACGCCGTGGGGCGAGGTCACTGAGTGGCAGACGGCAACGATGGAGGAGCTCGAGCGTCAGCAGCGCATCAACGAGACGGCGAAGCATCGCGTGGTGGGGCTCGTTATCGAGACGCGCCCCGATGCCGTAACGCCGCAGGCCCTCACGCTCATCCGCCGCCTGGGCTGCACCAAGATTCAGATGGGTATCCAGAGTCTCGACCAGCACCTGCTCGATATCAACGAGCGTCGCATTTCGGTGGCTCAGATCGAGCGGGCGTTTTCGCTTGCACGCCTGTTTGGCTTTAAGATCCATGCGCATTTTATGCTTAACCTGCTGGGCGCCACGCCCGAGGGGGACAAGCGCGACTACGAGCGCTTTATGACCGAAGGGGCCTTTATGCCCGACGAGGTCAAGGTCTACCCGTGTGCGCTCATCGAGGGCTCGCGTCTGGTGGGCTGCTACGAGCTCGGCGAGTGGCGCCCCTATACCGAGGAGGAGCTGCTCGACGTGCTGGCCGATGACATCGTGGTGACGCCGGCGTTCTGCCGTATCAGTCGCATGATCCGCGACTTTAGTTCCGACGACATCATGGTGGGCAACAAGAAACCCAACCTGCGTCAGCTCGTTGAGAACCGCCTGGCTGCTCGGGGTGACGGTGCGACGGTGCGCGAGATTCGCTATCGCGAGATCAGTACGGCGGGTGCCGACTTGGATGAGCTTTCTCTTGATGAGGAGGTGGCGTACGAGACGCCGGTGACGCACGAGCGCTTTTTGCAGTGGGTGACGCCGCAGGGCAAGATCGCGGGCTTTTTGCGGTTGTCGCTGCCCGACCATTCGTTTGTTGCCGCGCATGCGGACGAGTTGCCGACGTCGCCGGACGAGGCGATGATTCGCGAGGTACACGTGTATGGCATGGCGGCACGCGTGGGCGACCAGGGCCAGGCGGCGCAGCATCACGGGTTGGGGCGTTTACTCGTAGAGCGTGCGTCCGAGATTGCCCGGGATGCCGGCTATGCGCGCGTCAACGTGATCAGCGCGATTGGTACGCGCGAGTACTATCGCCATTTGGGTTTTTACGATCATGGACTCTATCTGCAAAAGGAGCTCTAGATGAACAAGCCGAGTGTTTCTGCCGGCGTCGTTGCCGGCGTTGCTCTGGGAGCCGCGGCGCTTGGTGCGGCCGCTGTCGCTGTTCGTGCTGCCTGTCTGCAAGTTGCGCGAACCCGCAATGGGTTGGCGCGTGTGAAACGCGTGCACGACGAGAGCGGTGACGAAGTCCGCGTATTGGTGCAAGGCGGCGTCTACCAAAGCGCGAGTTACGTTGGCGAGCGCTGGGCGGAGCCCGTCTTTGCGTACTATCGCGCGTTTGACGACGTGTTTGAGGCCGAGGATGCGATGCGCGACGCTTATGGTCACGGTATCAACCGTATGCTGATGCTGGGCGGCGGCGGGTTTGCCTATCCCAAGTTCGCGCTGATGTCGCACGAGGGCTTGCGCATGGACGTCATCGAGTATGACGGAGAGATTACGCGCCTGGCGCGCCGTTGGTTCTATCTGGACGAGCTGGAGCGCACGGTGGGCGACCGCTTGCGGGTGATTACTGCTGAGGCTCGCTCGTATCTGGGTGTGACGAGTGTGGGCCATCGTCGCTACGACGTGGTCGTGAGCGATTGCTTTGGCGGTGCCGAGCCCGTACGCGAGCTGGCGACGGTTGAAGCGTTGCGTTTGGTGCGGGGCAGCCTCAACCCCGGCGGCATCTACGTTGCCAATATCGTGAGCGCAAACGAGGGGAGCGATGTGACGTTCCTGCGCGATTGCGTTGCCACGGCACTCGAGGTGTTCGCTCGCGCCTGGGTGGTGCCTTGTGGCGATACGGAGTTCGGCGGCGAGGAGAATTATCTGCTCATCGCCAGCGACGGCGACTACGCCTTTGCCGAAGCTGTGCCCTTCGACACCGACTTCCTCGGTACCGTCCTTCACGACAAGTAAGTCTTCCCGTCCCAAAAAAGACTGGTCTTAGGCGTGGTCGCGCCAGCTGAGGACGCGCTGCTTCATACCCTCGATGTCGAGCACGCCTTCGGCGAAGCCTTTGCGCACGAGCTCTTCGGGAACAAACTCGTCGTACCGATCAAAGTAAGGTACCTCGCCGGGATAGACGAGCTCGATGGGGTCGAAGTCCTTTTCGGCCTCGGCTGCGAGCACCTCAAAGAATGTCTCCTCGTCGGCCTTCATCTTACACTGCATAAAGTATGGACGCGACGGATCGAGCCCGCGAAGGCCCAGCTCAGCGGCACATTTAATCTTGAGCATGCGCTCGAGCGCCAAAAAGGCGTAGCTGCCCAGCCAGGGGAAGAGCACCCAGGTATCGCCGCCCAGGTTGATGAGCGGTTTAGTTCCCGCACCCGAAAGCTTGGCTGTATGACGAGCCTGCGCTAAGCGGGCCCGTGCGTTACCCATGAGGTACGGATATGTCGCGTGCTCGTTGAGCGCCTTGCGCATGCGCTCGAGTACGTGTGTATTGATGTCGCCGGGGCAGTCGCCAAAGTAGGCCGGCACCCGGCCCTTGACCTGCGTGGCAAAGACAGTGTGGCGCTTCCAGTCCACTTCCTCGACAATCCAGCAGTGTCCGGCGATGGCGATGCGCTCACCGGGCGGGGGCGGATTAACAATCGTGCCCAGCTCGGCCGATTCGCTCCGGACGGTAAACTCCTCGTTTTCCTGGAACACGGCGTAGAACTTAAAGTTGTTGATGACGCGCTCGCCCGCGAGACCCACGATGAGCCCGCCACCTTCGGTGACCTGGATATGGTCGATCTTAATGAGGTGACGTAGCAGCACACGGTAATCGTCTGCCGAGATACGGTGGAAATAGCTGAGCGTGAGCACACGCTGGGCAAGTTCGGCCGGCGTGAGCTCGCCGGTGCTGGCGAGGGTCGACATAGTCTGGTGATAGAGCAGGCTGTAGGGGAGTCGATCGAGCTCGGGCGGCTCGACCCACTTTTCCTCGCGATAGAGTTGTACGAGCGCGATACCCTGCAGGAGCTTCCAGGGAATGGTTTCGGGCATCATCGTGCGCGGCTCGGGTTCTTCCTCGCGCATGACAAACCACATCTCGGGCGGAAGGTCGCGGCGTCCCGTGCGCCCCATGCGCTGCAAAAAGGAGCTGACGGTAAACGGCGCGTCAATCTGGAAGGCGCGCTCCAGGCGGCCGATATCGATACCGAGCTCCAGCGTAGAGGTGGTGACGGTTGTCTGCGCCTGCTCCTCGTCGCGCATGAGCTCCTCGGCCGTCTCGCGCAGCGATGCCGAAAGGTTGCCGTGATGGATTAGAAAGCGGTCGGGCTCGTGTCGACTTTCGCAGTAGCTGCGCAGCATGGAGCACACGGCCTCTGCCTCCTCGCGCGAGTTGGCAAAGACCAAGCACTTGCGGCCGCGGGTGTGTTCGAAGATATAGCCCATGCCGGGGTCGGCGTTGTCGGGCGCTGTGTCGGTGGGGCTGAGAAGCGCCTGCTCGGTCGCTCGTGGGATGTCGACTTCGCCCTCGGGGGCCGAGGAAGTGCGACGGTCTTTGGGAGCGTCCTTGCCCCGCGCCTGCTCGCGACGTTGACGACGTTCCGCCTGTGTGAGCTGTCCGCTGTGGCGCATGTCTTGTCCGGATGCGGGCAGCGCCGCGGGTGTCACTGCCTCAATGCGCTCGCACGCAAGCACTTCGGCCTCTTGAGGACCCATGCTCTCGAATCCTCGCTGCTGCGCCTGGGGACCCGAGTTGTAGAAGTGCTCCATGGAGATGCGCCACACGCGGCGCGGCTCCTCAAAACGGGGGATGACGCAGTTGCGTCCCGTCCCCTGCGACAGGAAGGCGCCCGTGCGCTCGGGGTCGCCGATGGTTGCCGACAGACCGATGCGGCGGGGCTGCACGCCTGCCATGCGCGAGAGCCGCTCGATAAGGCAGAGCGTCTGCCCGCCGCGGTCGCCGCGCATGAGCGAATGGACTTCGTCGATAACCACATAGCGCAGGTCGCAGAACATACGAGGGATCGCCATGTGCTTATGGATCAGGAGCGCCTCGAGTGACTCGGGCGTAATCTGCAAGATGCCGCTCGGTTTTTTGATGAGCTTAGCCTTGTGCGACTGCGAGACATCGCCATGCCAGTGCCAGACAGGGATATCGGCTTCTTCGCACAGATCGTTGAGGCGGACGAATTGGTCATTGATGAGCGCCTTGAGGGGGCCAATGTAGAGGGCGCCCACGCTTGCGGGCGGGTTCTCCCAAAACTCGGTCAGGATGGGAAAGAAGGCTGCCTCGGTTTTGCCAGATGCCGTGGAGGCCGTCAGGAGCACATTGTCTTGCGTGTTGAAGATGGCATCTGCCGCCGCAACCTGGATGGAGCGCAGGCTCTCCCAATCGTGGGAGTAGATGAAGTCTTGGATAAACGGGGCGTAGCGGTCAAAGGCGTTCACGAGGCCTCCTTTCAAAAACGAATTTCTCAACGCGGTGGTCAGTGGCTTGCTGCATGACTGCTTCAACGTTTGCCCAGATAAAACCTGCCAAAATAAACATGTCCCTTTTTGGCAGGTTAGATGGTGAATTCGGCGAAGTTGCGGTCGCCGTCTGCGGTGCCGGTGTCGCCTGTTGCGGCTGCCGGCGCTAGCGCGTCGCCACCGACGCTTTGCAGCAGCTCGGCTACGTTGGCGTCGGGGTTCTGGCATAGGATGTCGAGCAGCTCGATAAAGTCGCGAATGACTTCACGCGGCGTCAGATGTGTGTCGGCTCCCACACGACCGAACTCGATCTTGAGGAAGTCCACCAAGTCGTTCTCGGTAAGCGTGGGCGTCCAGCCAAAGTAGCCGGCGTGAATTTGCATGAGTTTTTCGATCAGCACCAGCAACTCCTCATAGGTGAGTGGCTGCAGGCGGATGATGGGCGCGAGCATGTCCTTAAGGTCCTCGCGCGCAAAGCGGCCCTGAGCGAGTCGGCTGCGCAGGGCCTCGTAGGAGAACACGCCTCGGCGGCGGTCTTCGATAGAGGTTGGAGTGCCGCCCATGATCATGCCCAGGTACTGCGCCTTGCCCTGGAGCGTGTCGTTGTACATAGTCAGGATCTTCTCGTAGTTGTATTGGCGCGTGATCGCGTTGGGGATCTTGTACAGATTCACGAGTTCGTCGATGAGCACCAGCATGCCCTTGTAGCCGCTGCAGACCAAAAAGCGCGCAATGAGCTTAACGTAGTCGTACCAGTCGTCATCGCTGATGATGGTCGAGGAACCCAACTCGGCGCGAGCCTCGCTCTTGGTGCGGTATTCGCCGCGGATCCATTTGGTCACGCGACTCATAGCTTCTTCGTCACCCTCCGAGACAGCCATGCGATAGCGGCGGAGCATGCGGGCGAAGTCGAAGCCGTGGACCATCTCCTCGAGCGGGGCCAGTTGGGTATTGACGATCGACTCGTCGACATCGGAGCACGAGGCGACCCAGCGATCAAGAATAAGGTTGAGCGCACCGCCCTCGGGGCGCGTCTTGGTCGATATATTGCGTATGAGCTCGCGGTAGGTGGCAAGGCCCTGCCCCTGCCCGCCCTGCAGACGGCGCTCGGGGGACAAGTCTGCATCGGCGACGACGAATCCCTCG
>UQLH01000027.1:0-27164 GCA_900541805.1 uncultured Collinsella sp. | reverse complement strand
CGTTTGTCTCCACCCGCGTAGCGGGTGGTTTAAAGCTGGCCGCTGCGCGGCCAGCAGACTAAAGTCTTGAACGCAAGACGGGGCCCGCGCGCAGCGCAGACCCCGTCAAAAAAGATAATTCCCGGTACCTAGTACTGCTCGATGCCCATGTAGCGACGGATCTCGGGGCTGTGGTCGAAGACCTTGCCGCGGGCGGCGCGCAGCTCGCAGCTCATGTTGTAGAAGAAGATCGGCTCCAGGTACGAACGCACGCTGGCAGGCACCTCGCCCACGCCGTACTCGAGAGCGTCGAGCACCATGACCGTATCGGTGTGCGTGTTGAGGAACGCCAGCGCGCGCTCCTCCATGGGGCGGCACTCGCCCGATCCGAGCTGCACAAAGTAGAACACGCCGGGCTCGGTGGCTTCGAACGGGCCGTGGAAGTACTCGCCGGAGTGGATGTAGCAGCAGTGCTGCCACTGCATCTCCATGAGCGAGCAGATGGCCATGGCGTAGGTCTGGCTAAAGTTGGGGCCGGAGCCCAGAATGTAGAAGAACTTGTGCTGCTGGCAGAGCTCGGCAAAACGGGCGCCCAGCTCGGCGTTGACCTTCTCGCGCGCGGCGGGCAGCAGCGCGTCCATCTGCTTAAGGCCTTCATACATGTCGGCGAGCGCCTCGTAACCCTCCTGCTGGTCGAGCAACTCGGCGGCGATCAGAGCGCCGATGCCCTGCGGTACCTCGGCCTGCGGCACGCCTTCGCCCCACGGATAGACCCAGGTAGTCCACTTACCGTTATCGATCTTTGAGCCCTCGCAGTCGGTCATGGCCACGACCTCGGCGCCGGCTGCCAGCGCCATCTCGCAACCATCGACGACCTCCTGCGTATTGCCGCTGTGGCTGCAGGCGATGACGAGCGACTTCTCGCCAAGACTCTTGGGAGCCATCAGGCAAAACTCGCGTGCCGTGTAGACCGTCGAGGCAAACGTGGTGGCCTCGCGCTTGAGCAGCTCGTTGGCCGGCATCAGGTCGATCATCGAACCGCCGCAGGCGATCCAAAAGACGTTCTCGATCTTGCCCTTGCGCTCGATAATTTCCTGAATCAGATCGTGTGCGTTCATGGTGATGCCCCTCCTTGTGCGGCGGTTTTGAACGACGACAGCTCGTACCTGCGGTCGTTCTATGTTGTCCTATTTATAACACGTGCAACAACGCCAGTGAAGTCATCTCGGCAAATTTGTTCTATGTTGTTCTATCTGTGGACGTTAGATGTCGAACACGTAGCGCGATCCCACGATCTTTTGGCGCCCGAGCAGCAAAGGGCGCTCGTCCGCATCGGTAAAGTACGCCTCCATATAAAACAGCGGCTCGCCGACCGGCACCTCCAGCAGCGGGGCCGCCTGAGCATCGGCAAGCGCAATCTCTACCGTACAGGGGTCGGACTTGAGCGGCGCGCGGCCCGAATGCTCGGCAACGAGCGCAAAGATGGAATTGTCCGTGAGGTCCTTGTCGGCAAGCGTCTGCAGATAGGGATGATCGGCCAGCACAAAGGCGTTGTTCTCGAGCATGACGGGCACGCCGTCTGCCGTGCGCACGCGCTCGACAACGATGAGCTCGCAGCCGGGTTCCACCCCAAAAAACGCCGCGTCCTCGCGCGTCGCCGCAACCACCGTGCGCGACACCAGGCGCGCTCCGGCCACCATGTCGTTGGCAGCGCAGCCCTCGGAAAAGCTCTGAACGTCGCCCTTCTGGACAATCTTGCGCTTGAGCTTGGGCGCGCACACAAACGTGCCCCTCCCCTGCTGGCGGTTGAGATACCCCGCGCGCGACAGTTCCTCGACGGCGCGGCGCACGGTGACGCGCCCCACGCCGTAAGACTTCGCGAGCTCCATCTCGGAAGGAATACGCGAGCCGGATGTGTACACGCCACGCGCGATCTCGCCCTTTAGGTCGTCCATAACCTGCTGGTACAGCGGCACGGCGGACACCTCAGTGCGCTCGGTTCTATCGTCGGATGTCATCGTTATGCTCCATTCCGTGCATACTCGGACTCAAACTCTTCAATCGCCGCCATAAACTGCTCGCCAAAGGCATCGGCCTTTTTCTCGCCGATGCCGTTGACCTGGATAAGCTCGTCGCGCGTCTGCGGGCGTAGGCGGCACAGGCCGCGCAGAGCCTTGTCGGAGAAGACCATGTACGGCGCCATCTCCAGCTCGGTCGAAATCTCCTTGCGCAGGGCACGCAGGCGCTCGAACAGCTCGGCATCGTCACCCACGCGCGGGCGCTGATCCAGCTCGGCCTCCTCGCGCAGCAGATCGACGGCGCGGCGGGCGCGGGCCGAGGCCTTGCGCTTGGACGCACGACGCTTAACGGTAAAGGCGAACGCCTCATCCTCGACCTCGACGGCACGCGGACCCAGCCCCACGACCGGGTACTGCCCCTGCGAGGTGGCCAGATAACCGCGGCCGCACAGCTGGCCGATGATGTCCTTGATGCGCCCGACCGATTCGCTCGACAGCTCACCGTAGCCGCGGTCCTCGTCCAGATGCATCTGGCGAATGCGCTCGGTGTTGCCGCCGTGGAGCACATCGGCGATGAGCGACTTGCCAAAGCGCATGGGACGCGTGGCCACATAGCGCACGGCAGCGCGGGCCATATCGGTGACGTCCTCGACCTCGAACTGCGTGAGGCAGTTGCTGCAGTTGCCGCAGCTCTCGACGTCGTCCGTGGCGGTGCCGCCCGTACTGGCCGCGGCATGCTCGGCCGCGGCCTCGTCGCCAAAGTAGCGCAGCATGTATTCGCGCAGGCAGCCGGTGGTATTGCAGTAGCCCTCCATCTGGCTGAGCAAACGATATCGATTCTGGAGCGCCCACGCGCGCTGCTCATCGTCGAGCGCCTCATCGGCAGCATCGCCGCGGTCGATCAGAAAGCGGCGCATGCGAAAATCGTTGCCGTTCCACAGCAAGTAGCAGCTGGCCGGGTCGCCATCGCGGCCGGCGCGGCCCGCCTCCTGGTAGTAGGCTTCGATGCTCTCGGGCACGTTGTTGTGGATCACGTAGCGCACGTTGGGCTTGTCGATGCCCATACCAAAGGCGTTGGTGGCAACCATCACCTGGATATCATCGTCGATAAAGGCGCGCTGGCTTTGGCGGCGGGCGTCGTTGCCCATGCCGGCATGGTAGTGGCCAACGCGAATGCCGCTGGGGCCCAGTGCCTCGGCAAGCTCGCCTGCCAGCGCATCGACCGTCTTGCGGGTCGAGCAATACACGATGCCGCTCTCGCCCGAATGCGCAATCACATAGTCGCGCACCCAGGCGGTCTTGGCCTTGTCGCCCATCTCCTCGCAACCAAAGTAGAGGTTCTTGCGATCGAAGCCCGTCACCACCGTCGCGGGGTTTTGCAGGCCGAGCATTTGCTGAATGTCCGCGCGCACACGCTCGGTCGCCGTAGCGGTAAAGGCTGCCACGATAGGGCGCTGCGGCAGGGAATCGATGAACTCGCGAATCTGCAGGTAGGCGGGGCGGAAATCCTGGCCCCATTGGCTCACGCAGTGGGCCTCGTCAATGGCCACGAGCGGCACGCCGATGCCGCCTTCGGCCGCAGCTTCCTGCGCAAAGGCCAGAAAGCGCGGCTCGAGCAGGCGCTCGGGCGCCACGTACATAAGCTGATAGCGGCCCTCGCGCGCCCGCTTGAGCACGGTGTTTTGCTGGGCCGGGGTAAGGCTGGAGTTGAGATAGCTGGGTCGCGCACCCGCCGCGAGCAACGCACGGGTCTGGTCCTCCATAAGCGACAGCAGCGGACTCACCACAAAGGTGATGCCGGGCAGCATGAGCGCCGGCACCTGGTAGCAAATGGACTTGCCGGCGCCCGTGGGCATAACACCCAACGCATCGCGACCGGCAAGGATCGCATCGACCATGCGGTCCTGTCCCGGGCGAAACGAGGTGTAGCCAAAATAGGCGCCGAGCGTGTCGAGCGCCATCTGCTGCATGCTATCGGTCATGGTTTCCTAACGTCCAAGTCATCTGCCGCCGATTATACGCCGCCACGCGGACCGGTGCCGCGCCGCCGTCGGCCACGGGCGATGCAATCCAAGGCGAACGAGCGTGGATTTTTGGACACTTTCTGGATGAGCGTGGATAATCTCCCACTTTGAACCCGTCACCAAGCCAAAAACGGGAGATTATCCACGCTCATTCTGCAGATTGCCGCTCTGGCGGGCTTGCAGCGTCGGCCCGTTACGCGGTTTGGTAAAACCGCGTAACTTACATCACCATAACGTAGCGCGATCCCACGTAGTACTGCTTACCCATCAGGACCGGCTCTCCATTGGGACCGGTAAAGCTGGCACGCAGGTTGAGCAGCGGATCGTGCGGAGCAATGCCCAACTCGGCCGCCTGCTCGGTATTGGCACGAACGGCCTCGACCGTGCGGTAGCCAACCGAGACAATCGGGATTCCGCCAACACGCTCGACCTCGGCAAAAATCGACTTGTCCTCAAGATCGGCCGTCAACAGCTCGCGGTAGGCATCAAACGGCACAAAGATGTTCTCCTCAAAGATGGGCTCGCCGTCGGCCGTACGCACGCGCTTGATATGCAGCAGCAGCGCATCCTTCTGCAGGCCAAAGAACTCCATCTCGTTTTGGCGCGCCGGCACAATCTGGCGATCGATCACGTGCGCACCGGCCTTCATGCCATTGCCGGCACACAGCGCGGTAAACGTCTGCAACGTCGAGGCGTGAAACTGGCGATTGATGTGCGGCGTGGAGACAAAGGTGCCACGGCCCTGCTGCTTAACCAGGTAGCCATCGGAGCACAGCTCCTCGACGGCGCGGCGCACCGTAATGCGGCTCACGTCGTACTGCTCGGCTAGCTCAAGCTCGGACGGAATACGCTCCTTGGGTGCATAAACACCTTTCTCGATCGCATCCTTGATTTCGTCGTAAATCTGCTGGTAAAGCGGTGCATTTTTGGGCGCGGGCATATCTGACCATTCTTATCGAAATATCGAAATAACTAATACGTATATAACGTCTAGTTTCATGTTACCTCATATTGATAAAACGATACACCCTCCCTACCAAAAAGCGACAGCTTCATTTTGGTAGGTTTTATCTGGGCAAACGAAAGCCCCTCGAATGCAACGGGGCTTTCGAGGGGCTCAAGCAGACAGGATTACGCCGGGCCGGCAAGACGCCAAAACCCTACTTCCCGTCGTCCTGCTGCAGGCTGTCCTGCTCGCTGAGGTGCGCCTGCCTGCTGGCCATGCGCGCGGGCTTGTCAGGATCGGGTACGGCCGTGGGCATGGGCTCGTCGACATGACCGCCCCACCAGCCGCCCACAAAGTTGAGCGTGTGGAACACATTGATCACGGCGCCGGGATCAATGTCGCACACCAGCTTGATAATGTCCTGACTCTCGTAGGTCGAGACAACGGCATGCAGCAGGTACATCTTTTCGCGGCTGTATCCGCCGATGACCTCGGCGCAGCTAATGCCGTGCTGAAAATGGTCAACATAGGCGGTCATGACCTCGTCTGCCTTGCGCGTCGTAATCTGCAGCGTCACGCGGTCGTAGCGACGATAGAAACTGTCGATGGTCTTGGTCGAAATAAACTGGAACACGATGGAGTACGCCGCCTTGTCCCAGCCAAACATAAAGCCAAAGATCGCCAGGATAAAGCAGTTGAAACCAAAGATGACGCCCCAGATAGTCTTGCCCGTGTGGTTGGAGACCCACAGCGCGATAAAGTCGGTGCCGCCGGTGGATGCGCCGGACTTGAGCGCGATGGCAGCGCCCAGACCCGAGACCACGCCGCCAAAAATGATGAGCATGATCTTGTCGCCCAAAAACGGGGAAAAGTGAAAGATGTTGAGGAACAGCGACGAGAGCACGACCTGCATCATCGAGAAGATGACGAAGCGCTTGCTAATGCCGCTCCAGCATAGGAGCGCCACAGGGATGTTGAGCGCGAGCATACCGAGCGAGATGTCGATGTGAACGCCGCCCAGCGAGGTAACGCGATCGAGCAGGACCGCAACGCCGGTGAGGCCGCTCGGAAGCAAGTCGGCGGGCTGAATGAACGCCTGGATCAGGAATGTCTGGAGAACGGCGGAAATCGTGACCGCCACGGCAGTAATAGCGCGGCGGACGATGGTGAGGCGGCCGAGTACGAGCACTCGGTCCGTGAGCTGATCGATGGCGTTCGCCACGCAGGCTCCTTTCGAAGGCAGATGTAGTTGTGGGGTATGTCCGCGATTGTAGCATGGAGCGTGCGGGGGCGCTTCAATTCACCCTCTCTCGACAACCAAAGCGGGACCAGCAACCCCACGACCAAAGGCCCAAATTACAAGTGAGTAGACTTTACGCGACCTGCAGAGCACACCCAAAACCGCCACCCCTGTGACCTGCGGTTTTACTAGAGCAGATGCGCTTTGTGCTCGTCCTGCACCAAAAAGTCTACTCACTTAATCCGAATCGAAGCCAAACGGATCCAAATAGATGACAAATTAAGCCAATCCGCAGCAAAAGACGCGTGAATCAGTGCTTCTCGCGGCGGATTGACGCTACAAAGCGGCCAAAATGTCGGTCAGATTATCAATAACGGCATCGGCTCGCGATTGATCGAGGTTGACGCCCTCGTGCGGACGCAGTGCCAGGACGCGGGCGCCGGAACGTTTGCCAGCCTCGATCCCCAAAGGCGAATCCTCGATAACCAGGCACTCGGCAGGCTCCACCCCCAGCGCCTCCATGGCACGCAGGTAGATCTCGGGGTCGGGCTTAAACGCACTGCACTCGTGACCGCTGATGGTGTAGTCCAGCACGTCGGCGATACCGGCAATCTCCACCAGCTCGTCGATCAACTCGCGATAGGACGAGCTCGCGATGGCACACTTCACGCCACGCTCGTGCAGCTCACGCATCACCGGCTCCGTCTGCTCGTTGAGCAGCTCGGTATACGGAACGGGATGGTCCGGGCTATAGACCTGCTTGTACTCCACGCGCAGACGCTCGCGCAGCTCAACATCGTCGGGCACCAGCGCCTCCCAAATGGCCGGCTCGTTAGACCCCGAAAGATCGGGGATCTCGTCAAAGTGGAACCCCTTCTCCTCCATAAACGCCACGCGGCGGCGGTTGTAGAACCACTCGGTATCAACCAGCACGCCATCCATATCAAACAGCACTGCCTTGATCATACGTATCTCCTTTCGATAGCAAAAAAGGGGACGGGGCGCAAACCCCATCCCCTCTCAATCAACCCGTAAGGTCTACTTACTTGTGATTAGTAGGAAAGCTTCCACATGTAGCGACGCATGGTCAGCGGGTGCTGACGGGCCTCGGCGATCTGGTTGCCGTACTCGCGCATAACGGCGAGGTGCAGCAGCGGGTTGAAGTAGGTGACAACGCTCGCGGGCACGGCGTCAGCCAGGCCGTAGTCCTTGGAGTCGATCAGAGCGACCTTGGCGCCCATGCGCTCAAGGAAGGTGAGGGCGCGGGCGTCCATCGGACGGGTAGCGCCATCGGACATGAAGAAGACGTAGGGCTTACCCTCGGTAGAAACCTCGAACGGGCCGTGGAAGTACTCGCCGGTGTTGTAGGCGGCGGCGTCGATCCACTGCATCTCGGTGAACAGGAAGGCAGCGTGAGAATAAGCCATCTTCTCGGAGGCACCGGAAGCCATGAAGTAGATCATCTTGTCGTCCTTGAAGTCCTCGGCGAACTTCTTGGCGAGCTTCTTGCAGTGCTGAGCAGCGTTCTCGCAGAGATCGAAGACGTTGGTGAGGCCGGTGATCATGTCCTCGTAGTGGTCATAGCCCTCGGTCTGCTGAAGGATCTCGACAGCAAGAGCGATGGCGTAGCCGGGCTTCTCGCACTTGGCAGCGTAGTTGGCGTGGAAGCCGTGAACGATGACATGGTCGGCGTCGACGGTCAGAGCGGAGCCAGCCTTGTTGGTGAGGGAAACGACCGGGCAGTTGTGCTTCTTGGCGGTCTTGTTGGCCTCGACGGTCTCGGGCGTGGAGCCACCGAGGGAGCAGGTGATCACGAAGGTGTGCTCGTTGACCCAGGAGGGCGTGTCGTAGTTGAACTCGTTAGCGGTGAAGATCTGAACGTTCAGCTTGTCCGTGTTGTTGGCCAGGAAGTACTTGGCGGGGTACAGGTCGGACATGGAAGCGCCGCAGCCGACGAAGGCGACGCTGTGGATCTCGTGGTTGGACAGGACGTCAGCGACGATCTGCTTAGGGAGGTTAAGGTCGATCTCGTACATCTGACACATTCCTTTCGATTTTTGCGGCGCCACTTTGCCGGACGCACGCAGGGTTACCGTGATTTGGACCGAGTCACCGGCCCGTTGAGGATGCGACAAAGGAGCTGTCCCATTGTCACATTTTGGGAATGGAAGCCTGCCTGGGGTATGGGATGTCAGGCAGGCTCCCCGGGGAAAGCGGTTAGACGCTTGGTCGCGACTAGGCCAGGATGCCGGCCGCGGAGAGGGCGATGCCGCCCACGATGGCGATCACGAGAAGCCAACCGGTGTTGACGTTCTTCTTGATGAGCCAGTACATAAGGCCGGTGAGGCCAAGGGAAATCATCTGGGGCATCATGCCGTCCAGGATGTCCTGGATAACGACGGTGCCCTCAGCGAACTGCAGCGGGGTGGTGGCGCCAATCAGCGTAGCGATCATGCCGCCCACGGACATAAGGCCCACGATGCCGCAGACATACATGAGCTTCTCCATGAGGTCGCCGCCCTGAAGCTTGCTCAGGTACTCGTGGCCGCCCTGATAGCCCATCTTGGCTGCGAACCAGGTGATCAGCACAGAGGGGACGATGGAGATGAGCATGGCCAGGATCGGGCCCATGATGGAGCCCTGCTGAGCCAGCTGAACGCCCAGGCCAAAGGCGATAACGCGGATGGTGCCCTGGAAGAAGGAGTCACCGATGCCGGAAAGCGGACCCATGAGGGAGGTCTTGACCGCGTTGATCGAATCGGGATCGAAGTTCTCGGGATCCTTGGCGTACTCCTCCTCCATGGAGGCGGCGAGGCCCAGGATGAAAGCGCTCGTCTGCGGGGTGCAGTTGTAGAACGCCATGTGACGGTGGTAAGCCTCTTTCTTAGCAGCGAGCTGCTTGGGGTCGGACTCATCCGGATAGAGGCGGTCGAGCGTGGGAACCATGCCGTAGAGGAAGCCCATGTTCATCTGACGCTCGTAGTTCCAAGAGGCCTGGATGGCCCAGGAGCGCCAGAAGAACTGGCTGACCTTCTTGTTCAGGGACACGTCCTTGGTTGCGGTTGCCATAGTGTGTTCCTCCTTAGTCTTCGTCGTCTTCGAGCGGATCGTAGTCGGAATCGACACCGGCGGCTGCATGGGAACCGTTGAACTTGAAGCCCATGAAGACGACAGCCAGGCACACACCGATCAGAGCGACCGCGATGACGGACAGGTTGAGGTAAGCGGCGAGCAGGAAACCGATGAACAGGAACGGAGTCATACCCTTCTTGATCATCATGGTGAGCAGCAGGGCCAAGCCGTAGGCGGTCATGATCTTGGTCGAAACGTTAAGACCAGTGGACAGCCACTCGGGAACCATGTTGACGATGGCCTGAACCAGGTCGGTGCCAACAAAGACGGCGAGGAAGATCGGCAGGAAGTACATGACGGCGTACAGACCGGAGCCGGCGCAGATGTGCATACGGTAGGCGGTCTTGAACTTTCCGTTATCGATCGCGTTATCTGCCACATGGGTGAGGGCGGCGATGATGGAACGGAACACGATGCCGAGGAGCTGACCCAGGACGGCGACCGGGATGGCGATCGTCATGGCGGTCTCGGCGGAAGCATCGGTCAGGCACGCAAAGGCAGCGGCCACGATGCCGCCCAGGACCATATCGGGCGGAACGGCGGCGCCGACCTGCACCAGGCCCATGGACACGAGCTCGACGGCGGCACCGACGGCAAGGCCGGTGGGCACATCGCCCAGCAGCAGACCGACGAGCGTAGCGCCAACGAGGGGCTGCTCGAAGTTAAGACGACCGAGCAGGCGAGAGTCCCACATGCAGAACACGCCGACGAGGCCGACGAGCACCGCACTGATGAACGTATTCATACCCTTCTCCTTTCAGTCAGGCAAAAGCCTGGTTGATTACAGCTTGGCGTCGATGTCGACGCTCTGATACGTAGGGGTCTGCTGGACATAGAGCTTGATGCCCATGTCGAGCAGCTGGTTGACGTCGGCCTTCTGGGTGGCGTCGAGGAAGACGGAGCTGTCCTTGCCGCCGACCTGATCGGCACCGTCGTGGTTGGCGGTGGCGCCCAAGTTGATGGCGTCGAGCTTGTAGCCCTGGCAGAACTGCAGCATCTCGGCCGTGTTGCCAAAGACGAACATGACGCGCTCGCCGAGGGTGTTGAGCTTGTCCATCTTGGCGAGGGCACGCTCGACGGTGAAGACGTTCAGGCGCACGCCCTGGGGCTTGGCCAGCTTAAGAGCGCCCTTCTTGATGTCATCGTTGGCGGCAGCGTTGTCGACGACGATGATGCGCTCGGCCTGAACCTTGGTGGTCCAGGTAAAGACGACCTGGCCGTGCAGCAGACGGTAGTCAAGACGTGCGAGGACGATCTTGGCGGGACCGGAGCTGTGACGGGACGCCTTGGCCTTCTTGGCGGGAGCCGCGGCGGGCTGGGCCGGTGCGTTGGGGTTGGTCAGACCGTTGCGGGCCTCGTTGATGAGGGCCGCGAGCTCGGCGCCCTCGACGGGGACGGGGCTCATAGCGAGCGTGAGCGCCAGCGGGATGTTGAAACCGCTGACAACCGTGAACTTCGTGCCGTTCTTGGAAAGCTCGACCATGCTGTTGTTGACCGAGCTGCCGAGCATATCGGTCAGCACATAGACGGTGTCGTCCGCGTTGAACGTGGCGATCATGGCGTCCACCTTATTGGTGATGGGCTCCTTGTCGTCACGAGCAAGCGACACGACGTGGACGTTCGACACGTCGCCGAGAACCATCTCGAGCGTGTCTTTGGCGCCTGCGGCCAGGCCGCCATGAGATGCGAGAATGATCTGATTCATCTTGCCTCCTCCTTTTCGTTATGGTCATTATAACGTCTTATACGTTGCGGATATTGCTAATTAGTATAAAGACCGTTCGCGGATGAAAATCGACCGTTGACGGGTTTAACGTACTTGAAACGTTGGGGCTGGGTTGGCCGGCGCTGACTGGATAACCCCAGATCAGACGCCTCGCCAATCCCCTATCGCACAAAGTACCAGGGGCTTTCCTGCACGGTGGGCTCCAGCGCGATGCCGGTGCGCTCGCGGAACAGATCCATGTCCTGCGATTTCTCCGTCCACCACGCGTTGGGCTTAAAGGTCATGCTCTCAACGATATGGCCGACAAAGGCACTGTTGCGCAGCTTGGAGAAATCGGTGTTCATGATCAGGATGGACGCGAGCACCAGCACGATGCCCAGGACCTTGATCGCGCCGGCGGGCTCGGCATAGACACCAATGCCCACCAGTACGGTGACGACCGTCTCGAAAGACATTACGACGGGAACTTTCGATGTCTCGAGCCCCATGGACAGACCCTGCATATATAAGATGTAGGCCACGGCTGTGGGGATGAGTCCAAAGCCAAGGAACAACAGCAGCAGCTGTGGCGACATTGCCGCGGCGACATCCGGCCACGGAGCCGCGATAGCTGCCATAACCACACCGCCAAAAACAAAGCCCCAAAACGTGACAGCCAGCGGGTGGACCGTCTTGGTTGCTATCCGGCTAAACACCGCGAGCGACGCACCGCAAAAGCCTGCAATCACGCCCGACGTGACGCCCCAAACCGAAAAATGAAAACCGGAAAGGTCGCCATTGGTCACTGCAAGCACGCAGCCAACGATGTTAAAGACAATGGCAACGAGTTTGTTGGGGGTCACGTCCTCGCGATAAAGCACGCGGCCGAGCATGACGCCAAACACCGGCGAGGTGTAGAGCAGCACCGAGGCCGTGGACATGCCCACCTCGCCCATGCACTCGTAATAGCAGGTGTTGGCGACGGCCAAGCCGACGATACCGACAAGTGCGCAGGGGACGAGTTCTTTGGGGCTTGCCTTGAATAGCGCCAGGGGACCCTGAGCCACGGTAGACCCCTCACCCGGACGGCAGCCCATAAACATCAGGACCGGCGCCAAGACAAGCGCTCCGACCAACAAGCGAAAGGCAGCCATGCTCTGGGACGAAACGCCCATGGCCGCAATGCCGTTTACAAAGATTCCGATGCTGCCCCACATAAGCGCGGCGATCAGCACCAGCACATAGCCCAGATTGCTTTTCTTCAACGCAGCCTCCTCGGTATTGTTTCCAATATGTTTCACACTACGTTATAGTCGTTATATACATTTTTCAAGACACAAATCGGCGAGCGGAAAAATCTGCTCTACCGCTACAACCCATTGGTGCAAAGGGGTCAGGTTCATATGCGCCAACTTGGTGTAAAGTAACCTGTCCCCAATGACTAGGACTGTCCCCAAGTGCCGAACGTCTCCAAGTGCCGCATCTGGGCCAAGGCGACGCCGATGCTTTGGCAACGCCAGCGAAAACCCACCTGAGCGAGCAAGGTGCCTTGAAGCGAAGCGGCATTGACCTTCTGGTCATGCCGCTGAAGCTGAAAGGCAGATTGCCGCTCAGGTGGGTTTGCAGCGTCGAGCCGTTACGGCGTTTGGTAAAACGCCGTAACTAATAATCCAGCTTCCACATGTAGCGGCGCGTCATGTAGTCCTTGTGGGTGACGGCGGAAAGCGCACGCATGTAGACGTTGTTGAGGATCGGGGCAAAGATCAGGTGGTTGAAGTACTCGCTCACGCTGTCCTTGATGTCGTTGAGGCCGAGCTCCTTGGCGTCGAGCTGATAGACGCGATCGCCACCGTACTGGTTGACGAAGCGGATGCCGCGCTCGTCGTTGCAGCGGCTGCGGCCGACGCTGATGAGCTGGAACAGCGAGGTGCGCTTGTCCAGAATCTCGAAGGGGCCATGGAAGAAATCGCAGGTGTTGATGGTGCAGGAGTCGATCTGCAGCATCTCCTGCACGTTGCAGATGCTAAAGACGTAGGCGGCACCAAAGAGCGGGCCCTGGGCCATGACGTTGATGCAGGGCTTGTCGGCGTTCTGCTCGGCCCACTTGGCAGCGAGCGGACGGGTGTACTCGACGGCCTTGCGATAGATGGGGTCGACCAAGTCGAACGCAGCCATAGCGGTCTCGTACTCGGCATAGCCCTCGGTCTGCTGCGTGAGCTCCATGGCGATCATGGTCACGACGGCGGAGTTGGTACGGCCCATGCAGGACTCGTCGACGGCCAGGCTGTCATACTGGATCTTGTAGTCGCAGACCTCGGTGAGGCCGGACTCGTCGACATAGATTGCGATGGTGCTGGCGCCGTGGTCCTTGGCGACCTGGGCGGCGACGATGGTCTCCTTGGTACCGCGCATGGACACGACGACGGCCAGGGTGTTCTCGTTAACGTAGGCAGGGGTTGCGTGCACGAACTCGTTGCTGGTGTAGCTGGAGCTCACGACCTGCGTGGCCTCGTGCTCCATAAAGTACTGGGCAGGATAGTTGCCGCCGTTGGATCCGCCGGCGCCAATCCACACGACGCGCTTGATGCCGCCCTTGTCTGCCTTGTCAGCCAAAACCTGGGAGACGACATCCTTAACCTGTTCCTGAGTAGTCATCGTGCATCAGCCTTTCTTCTCGTTTGATGCTCTCGATGGCATACAAGTTACATACATGTTTTGGTTATGTCGACTAGTTGTATGCTATATTTATCTTAGAAATTTTGCTGGTAAGGTTTTCGGTAGCTCAATACCAGCGGTTTTATTGTTGTATTGAATACATGCTTGCTTAGATAGGCATACAAGTTAGATACAGGTTGATCACATGAACGCTTCGTCTAAAAAGAAACTGAGCCAATACGAGCGCTTGGCGGGCATGTTGCGTGACCGCATCGCCGCCGGTATCTTCGCACGCGGAGACAAGCTGCCGTCCGAGATGGAACTCATGGACGAATCGGGGCTGTCGCGCAGCACCGTGCGCCACGCCCTTAAGGTACTCGTTGATGAGGGCCTGGTGCGCACCGAGCGCGGGCGCGGCGCCTTTGTGGCCGACACGCCCGCGCTCCACGAAAACAACCTGGTGTTTTCGAGCTATACCAAGCAGGTCGAAGGCCAGGGCATGAAGCCCACCACGCGCACGGTGGACTCGGGCTTTACCAAGGCGGGCGGCAGCATAGCTAAGTTCTTTGATGCCGCCGTGGGCAGCAAGCTCGTCAAACTTGTCCGCCTGCGTTATCTGGACGATGCGCCGCTGTGCCTGGAGACCACCTACCTGCCGCCAAGCTTCGAGACGCTCATCGATCGCGATATCAACGGTTCGCTCTACGCGACGCTGCGCCAAGAATTCCATCGCGCGCCAGCACAGGGACATAAGACCTTTGAGGTGTGCTATGCCTCGCAAAACGAGGCGTTTTTGCTCAACGTCGAGCGCGGGCAGGCGCTGATCCTGATCACCGACTACGTCTACGACACCGACGGCCGACCGCTCCATGTCTCTAAGCGCATCCAACGCACCGACCGCGCCAAATACACCGAGCCAATCGGCTAACCTGCCAAAATAAACCTGTCCCTAAATGGTAGGTTTGGGGAGGTCGGGGAACCAGGTTGGTTTGGGTTGGTTGGGCGTGCGCTCGGCTAGGACCAACTCCATCCAACACATGTCGTACCAGCGACCGAACTTTTGGGCACAGCGATCGAAGGCGCCCACCAAGCGATATCCCATATGGGCATGGAAATCCTGGCTGTTGTGCGTCAGGTACTCATCGTCCTTATCGTGCGGCACGGCAATGAGCGCGCACATGTTGGTGATGCCCATCGCGATCAGGCATTGCTTGAGCGCATCGTGCAGCTTGCGGCCCAGCCCGCCGTGGCGCACGTCGCGCGCCAGGTAGATCGACGTCTCGACCGACCAGTCGTATGCCTCGCGGCTGTTGAGCGGACTCACATAGGCATAGCCTACCGGACGCCCGTCCAGCTCCATCACCAAATACGGGTAGCGCTTGAGCGTACGCTCGATGCGCCCGGCGAACTCCTCAACGCTCGGCACCTCGTATTCGCAGGTAATCGCCGTCTGGCGCACATACGGCTCATAGATGGCAAGCAACGCCGGCGCATCATCGGGCGTCGCCGGGCGAATCGTCGGCTCGGACATCTCGGTCATACAACCCTTCTCCCCCAAAAGCAAAGGCCGCCCTGCGCCAAATCCAAGCGCAAGGCGGCCTCTCGTCATTACATCAGGCTACAGGACAGCCGCCAGCGCGTCGATGTTCTCCTGCGTCGTGGCCCAGCTGGTGCAAAAGCGCACCACCGTGTGGGTCTCGTCGTACTTTTCCCAGTACTCAATCGAGGCATGCTCGCGAATGCGGGCCATGTCCTCGTTGGGCAGAATCACGAACTGCTGGTTGGTCGGCGTCTCCAAGAAGAACTGGTAACCGCGCTCGTGCAGCACGCGACGAAGCGCCTGAGCGGTCTCAATCGCCTGGCGACCAATCTCAAAATACAGGCCATCGGTAAAGAGCGCCTCAAACTGCACGCCCGTCAGGCGACCCTTGGCCAGCAACGCACCGTGCTGCTTAATGCGCGGAATGGGATGCGCCGGAGCGTGCATGCCGCAGAACACCACAGCCTCGCCGCAGAGCGCGCCGCACTTGGTGCCGCCGATGTAGAACACGTCGCACAGCTGCGCCAGCTCGGGCAGGGTAATGTCGCACTCATCGGCCGCCAGTGCATAGGCCAGGCGAGCACCGTCCACAAACAGCGGAATCTCGCGCTTCTGGCACACCGCGTGAATCGCCGCGAGCTCGGCCTTGGAGTACAGCGTGCCGTACTCAGTCGATAGGCTCACGTACACGGCGCCCGGGAACACCGTGTGCTCGTAGCTCTCGTTTTCGTAGAACACCTGGATATAGTTCTCGAGGTCCTCGGCGTGCATCTTGCCCTCGTAGCCGGGGATGGTGAGCACCTTGTGACCGCCAAACTCGATGGCGCCCGCCTCGTGGCAGGCGACGTGGCCAGTCTCGGCGGCAACGACGCCCTCGTACGGCGCGAGCAGCATGTCGATCACCGTCGCGTTGGCTTGCGTGCCGCCCACCAGGAAAAACACGTCGGCATCGGGGGCCTGGCAGGCCTCGCGGATAAGTTGCTTGGCGCGCTCGGTATGCGCATCGGTACCGTAGCCGGGCTGCGGCTCCATATTGGTATCGACGAGCGCCTGCAGCACCGCCGGGTGTGCGCCGTGGGAATAATCGTTGTTGAACGCGAGCATGGCAATCCTCTCTTACCGGGTATCGGCCAGATGATTCAAACGGGGCTATTGTACGCCGTTGGGGTAGGCAATGCGCGCGGCAAGGCACTCAAGCGCCAGCACCAGGGCAAAACCGCAGCTCACGTCGCTCAAAAAGTGCGCTCCGATCACGATGCGGCCAAACGCGACGAGCGCCGCAACCACAGCCGCCGTCCAAAAGACCACACGACGGCGCGACGGCTTTTCCTTAAAGGCTACCGCGGGAAGCCCGGCGAGCATGAGGCCGATCGCCGCGTGCGCCGTGTGTCCGCTCGCAAACGACTTAAAGCCGTCCTTGACTACACCGGCGGCAATATAGGCCCACTTGTCGGGGTTGCCGATCACCCACCACGGCTGAAACTCGAGCCCCTGCGTCACCTCGATTACACGCATACGCGGGCGCGACCACAGCGGTTTGACGATCACGTTGAGGATGATGGCCTGAGCGACCCACACGGCAAGCACCATCAACGCCCAGCGTGTGAGCTCGTCGGGCTCGGTCGTGCGCGTGAGGCGATAGACGATAAGGTTGGCGACGATGACCAGCACAAACGTCAGCACCAACTGAGCCGCGATGAGTTTGCCGCCAACCCTCAGGGACGAAACGATCTCGTAGCCGGTCAGGCCAACGTTGACGAGGATGCCGAGCACGGCGAGCCACTTGCTCGTCTTGGAATCGGGGCGTGCCGAGCGCACGAGCATAACGCCTGCAACGCTCGCCGTCAGCTCAAACGGCAGCTCGCCGGCGGCCTCGATAAAGCGGCCGTACATGCTGCCAATGTTGAACAGCGCGCTCGAGATCTGATAATCGAAGAAACTGCCCACGCCCAGGCAAAGGGCAAGGACAACCGCGATGATGGCGACATCTTTCTTATAGATGTATCCGAACATGCTTTCCTTTCGGTCGGGCGAAGGGCGGTCAACCTGCAATGTGGGCGAGACGAAGATGGCTTTGTCCCGAAAATACCCTTACAGGTTGAGCATAAGTAAGCGAAAACGTTCCATTTGTGGCAAGGTGGCCCGAAGGAAGAGGGAAGCGTACTTGCGTACGCGACCGACGAGTGAGGGTCAGATTGCCCAAATGGGGCGTTTGCAGCGTCGACCCGTTAGTCGTCGTCGCTCGCGCCCAGCTGCTGCAGCAGCATGAGCGCCGCGGCCACCGGGCCGGTGCCGTCGTTGGCGTCGAGACCGCGGCCCAGGCCGCTGCCCGCACCGGCGCCCGCCTTGTAGGGCACCGACAGCTTGCGGCTCTTGGGGAAGTTCACCGCGCCATAGCGGGTCTTAAGCTCAAAGGCCACCTTCTTGGGCACGTCGACACCCAAAAACGTGATGCGACCGCCGCTGAGCGTGACGTTCTCGAGCCCCAAGCGCTCGCCGCGAATGCGGATTCGCGCGCGATTGAACAGGTTGAGCCCCGCCAACGGCAGCTCGCCGTGTGCAGCCTCGGTCTCCTCCTGTACCTCGTCGATGCTCTCCAGGTCCTCGGCCGCCGCAAGCTTGCGGTACACGAGTACGCGCTGGTCCACCGCCGGCAGGTATTCCTCGGACAAGAAGTAGTCGGCCGGCAGGTTAATGCCCACGCTCGCCGCCTCCACGCCGGCATCGTCATCGCCGCGCGCCTCGGCCACGGCCTGGCCCAGCATCTGCGTAAACAGGTCAAAGCCCACGCTCGACAGGTTACCGTGCTGCTCGGCGCCCATGAGCGAGCCGGCACCACGAATCTCCAGGTCGCGCATGGCGATGCGCATGCCGCTGCCCAGGTCCTGGAACTCGGAAAGTGCGGTCAGGCGCGCCGTAGCCTCCTCGGTGAGCGGCAGCTCGCCCGGGAACATAAAGTACGCATAGGCCTGCGTGGCCGAGCGGCCCACACGACCCTTGAGCTGGTAGAGCTGCGCCAGGCCCAGGCGCTGCGAGTCCTCGATGATGAGCGTGTTGGCGGTCGCGTTGTCGATACCGCTCTCCACGATGGTCGTGGCAATGAGTACGTCGATCTTTTTGGTCGCGAACTCGATCATCACGTCCTCGACCTCGCGCGGGCTCATCTTGCCGTGCGCCACGCCCACGCGCGCCTCGGGCGCGGCCTCGTGCACGCGCGCCACGGCATCGTCGATAGTCTTGACGCGGTTGGACACGTAGTACACCTGGCCGCCGCGACCAACCTCCAGACGAATCGCCGCGCTCACCACGTCGGGGTCGTACTCCCCCACATGCACGATTACGGGACGACGCCCCGTCGGCGGCGTGGTGATTAGGCTCATATCGCGCACGCCGCTCGTGGCCATCTGCATGGTACGCGGGATAGGCGTTGCCGAAAGCGTTAGCACGTCAATCTGCTCGCGCAGATTCTTGAGCTGCTCCTTGTGCTGCACGCCAAAGCGCTGCTCCTCGTCGATGATCACCAGGCCCAAGTTTTTGGGGTTCACATCGGCCGAAAGCAGACGGTGCGTGCCGATGAGCACATCGATCGTGCCCTCGGCAAACGCCTTGAGCGCGCGCTTTTGCTGCGCCGGCGTGCGGAAGCGACTGAGCACCTCGACCTCAAGGCCAAACGGGGCAAAGCGCTCAAAGAACGTCTCGTAGTGCTGCTGGGCCAGAATGGTCGTAGGGCAGAGCACCATGACCTGGCGGCCGGAATCCACGCACTTAAACGCCGCGCGCAGGGCGACCTCGGTCTTGCCAAAGCCCACGTCGCCGCAGAGTAGGCGGTCCATGGGCTTGGGTGCCTCCATATCGGCCTTAATGTCGGCGATGGCCTCCAGCTGATCGCGCGTCTCCTCGTAGGGGAAGCTCTCCTCCATCTCGATTTGCTCGGGCGTATCGGGCGGACAGGCAATGCCCGTAATCGACGAGCGGCGTGTATACAGGTCGACCAAGTCAAACGCCAGCTTTTTGGCGTTCTTGCGCGCCTTATTGGTGGCGCGCGTCCAGTCTGCGGTGTTGAGCCTGGTCAGGCGCGGCCTGTCGCCGTCGGGGCCAACATAGCGCGTGATGCGGTCGACCTGCTCGAGCGGCACGTAGAGCTTGTCGCCGTCGGCATATTCCAGCAAAAAGTAGTCGCGCTCCTTGCCACCCACTTCCTGGCGCGCGATCTCGCTAAAGAGCGCGATGCCGTGGGTGGCGTGCACCACGTAGTCTCCCGGCTTAAACGGGAAGGTGATCTGCGTAATGTCAACCTTGCGGCGGCTGCGGGCCCGGTTGGCGTCCATGCGGGCGTTGAGGTCGGCGATCGAGAACACGGCTAGGTTGGCATCGGGCACCACCACGCCCTGCGGCAAGGCGGCATCGACAAAGGTCACACGTCCGCGCGAAATAGTGGGCACGGCGGCGCCGGCGGCAGCCTGGGCGGCACCCGCCTCGAGCGAGCGGGCGTTGAGCGCATCGGCCTTGCGCTCGCGAATTGCAGCATGGGCATCCTGGCGGGCAGCACGGTCGGCAGAATCCGCCGCCGCCACGCGCACGCGCTCACCAATGACACCGGCATTTTCGGGCGCGGCCGTCAGCGACTCCTCAAAGGTAATGCCCTCGTCGCCAAAGGTGAGCTCCATCGACTCGCGCGCACCGCGGTCGGGAATGGCAAACACGCAGGCGTAGCGCTTGCCCACGACTTCCTGAATGCGCGTCATAAAGCGATTGTCCGAGCCCGCAATGGCCGGCTGCTCAATCTTGAGCTCTGCCGTAACCGCACCGCCCGCGCGAATCAGGCTCACATAGTTCAGGCGCTGCTGAGCACCAAAATCGAGCTGTTGAGCGCGCACGTACAGACCGTCCAGGCGGTCAATCCCCGCCTCGCCGGCACGAGCCTCGATATCCTCGTAGGCGCGCAGGCAGTCGTCGAACAGCGAGCGCGGCTCGGACAGAACCACGAGCGCCTTGCCGCTCACGTGTGCCAGCGGGCTTACGGTCTGGCCGTACATCACCGGCAAAAAGCGGTCGAGCTCGGGCGTGACGATGCGTGCATCCACCATCTCGAGTAGCGCCGCCAGCTTGCTATCGTCCTGGCTGGCGCGGTAGAGCGCCACATGCATGTTGTGGACCGCCTCGTCGGTGAGCGCCAGCTCGCGGCACGGGAAGATCTCGATACTATCCTCGTTGCCGATGGTCTGCCCCGTTGAGCTCACCATGCGGCGAATGCGATCAATTTCGTCGCCGAAGAACTCGATGCGCACGGGCGCCTTCTCCTGCGCGGGGAACACCTCGACGGTGTCGCCGTGCACGCGGAACAGACCGGGCGCGTCGGCTGCGCCGGCATTGGTGTAGCCCATGCCCACCAGGCGCTGCGGCACCTCGTCAAAAGGAATCTCCTCGCCCACCGCAAAAGTGGTGGACTCCCAATAGCGACTCTCGACCGGCGGCACGCAGCGCAGCAGCGCACGGGCCGAGGCGACCATAATGCAGTTATCCCCGCGCACGATGCGCCCCAGAGCCTCGCAGCGCTGCGCCACCACGGCGTCGTCGGGCGCCTGTTCGCGCCACGGATAGTCCTTGCGCTCGGGGAAACGACACACATGTGCCAGGCCCACGTAGGCGGCAAGGCTGCGCGCGGCGCGATCGGCCGCGTCCTCGCCGCTCACAATGTAGACCGTGGGGCGCGGACGGCGCGCAAACTGGGCTGCCGCCATAAGCGTGCGGCCCGACTGCGACACAGCCAGCGTCACGTCCTCGCCAGCATCGAGTCCTGCCTCGACGGTCTGCAAGGCCTCGGCAGTGTAGAGCTGCGCGGCTATACGGTGAATGAGCATGCTGTTCCTCCGGCATCGCAACGCCAAAAGCCCGCCGGGGCAAGCTCGGCGGGTCGTACGTCAAATACATTGTCTGTCATGGTAACGCATGGAGAGGACTCCGGCTCAAGGGCAAACCCAGCCCCGCAAAAAACGCCAGACGAAAATGCGTTCCGCCCTACCCCGCTACGCGCACGCTGGGACACAAATCCGCCAGCGGGCACTCGTCGCACTTAGGTTTACGGGCGTCGCAGATCTCGCGGCCAAAGGTGATCCACTGGTGGTTGACCGACTCCCAATACTCGTGCGGCAAAATCTTGAGCAGATCTTGCTCGGTCTTGAGCGGCTCCTTGGCATGCGTCTTGGGGCTCAACATCAGGCGGTGTGCGATGCGGTTGACGTGTGTATCGACCGCGATGCCCTCGACAATGCCAAACCCCACGTTGAGCACGATGTTCGCCGTTTTGCGCCCCACGCCCGGCAGCTTGACGAGCTCCTTCATGTCGGCCGGTACCTCGCCGCCGTAATCGGCGACGATTATCTGCGCGGCCTCCACGGCGTGCTTGGCCTTACTCTTATAAAAGCCGAGCGACTTAATGGTATCGGCCACATCGGCCACGCTCGCCCCCGCCATGGCCTCGGGCGTGGGCCACTGGGAAAACAGCTTCGGCGTCACCTTGTTGACCTGCGCGTCGGTCGTCTGCGCCGAGAGAAGCACCGCGATGAGCAGCCTAAAGGGATTCTCGTGGTCCAAAAAGCACTCAACCGGGCCATAGCGACGGTTGAGGCGCTCGCACACCTCAACGGCGCGCTCGCGTTTGGCGGCATTGGTCTCGCGTGGCATAACAACTCCTCGGCTCGGCGGCGTAACAAACCTATGGGCACGATTGTCCCACGTATGGAGTCTTTACGCCTCCAAAAATGCGCCGGTCTGGCGGCCCCACAGGCTTGCGTACTCGCCGCCCGCCTCGACAAGCTGCGCATGCGTACCGTCCTCGACAATCTCGCCGTCCGCCAGCACCACGATGCGGTCGAGCGCCGCCACGGTGGACAGGCGATGCGCCACCACAATGGAGGTGCGACCGCGCATTAGGTTCTCGAACGCCTCCTGCACCAGCGCCTCGGACTCGCTATCCAAGGCAGACGTCGCCTCGTCGAGCACCAGAATCGGCGCGTCGGTCAGGATAGCGCGGGCGATGGCCACGCGCTGGCGTTGACCGCCCGAAAGCTTAACGCCGCGCTCGCCCACCATGGTGTCAAAGCCATGGGGCAGACGGTCGATAAACTCCAGGGCATTTGCCAGGCGCGCGGCCTCGCGGATCTGCTCGTCGGTGGCGTCGGGACGGCCGTAGGCGATATTCTCGCGAATAGAGCGATGGAACAGCAGCGCCTCCTGCGGTACGTAGGCAACCTGGCGGCGCAGGCTCTGCTGCGTGCAGCGCGAGACGTCCTGGCCGTCCACGAGCACGCGGCCGCCCTGTACGTCGTCCAGGCGCAGCAACAGCTTGGTGAGCGTCGTCTTGCCCGAGCCCGATTTGCCCACCAGGCCCACGCGCTGGCCCGCCGCCACATGAAGCGTCAGGTCGTCGAACACGCTCTCGCCCGCCGCGGCGTCACGGTATGCAAAGCTCAGGTGCTCAAAATCAATCGCACCTTCGGTCACTTTAAGCTCGGGAGCGTTCTCGTCGTCTGCCACCAGACGCGGCTCGTCCAGCACGCGTGTCATCTCGGCCGCATCACCGAGCGCGCGGTTGATGCGCTGCATCATGGAGCTTACGTAGTTCAAACGCATGGTGAGGTTGTACGTATAGGTAAAGATCATGACGAGCGCGCCGGCCGAGATGCCAAACCACGCGTTGCCACCCGCGACGAACACACTCACCACGGCCATGGTGATGACGATAAGGCCCGAGGTCGTAAAGTTGCGCTGCATCATGGCGTGCATCGAAACCGTTTCGGCGTCGCGCGCGGCGCGGTCGGCGGCGTCGAACAGGTCGCGCTCAAAGTCCTCGCGCCCACAGGTCTTGACGGCCAGGATGTTCGTGACCGCGTCGGACAGCACGCCCGACAGTTTGTTCTGAGCGGCGGACGTCGCGGCCGAAAGCGGCATGATGCGCTTGTACATAAGCCAGACAAACGCAATGTAGACGACCATAATGCCCACCAGGATCACGGTAAACGTCGGCACCACCGGGGCGAGCGCCGCCACCGTGCAGACAACCGAGGTGATAGTGGGAATGAGCGAATACACCGTCACGTCTACCAGCCCCGTATAGCCGCTCATAAAACGGCTCGTCTGGCTCACAAGCGATCCGCCAAAGCGGCTGGTGTGAAATGTCATGGATTGATTGGAGAGCGTGTCAAAGCACAGGCGCGCCAAGTGATAGTTGCCCGCAATCTCGAGCTTGTAGACGGTGTAGTCCTGCAGCTTGGAGAGGATCTGGCCCACTAGGTTAACGAGCACGAGCGCCAGAATGTAGGGGCCAAAGACCTCAAACACCTGGTCACCCGCCACGGGGCCGGCCTGAACGCGGTCAACGATAAGGGCCATCACGTAGGTGTTGGCAAATGTGAGCAAAAAGATGTAGCCCGCCGACGAGAACACCGAGAGAAAGACGATCAGCGGCTGTGCACGCATGACGTCCCAAAAACGCTGCAACGTGCGGCGCACGGTGGAACGTTTGAGCGGACTGGTGCTTCTCTGAGACATGGTCTTCCTTTCGCGTCTGATAGGACGAAACGCCATTGTTGCACACTAAAGCGCACTTCAGGCAAGCACGGCGCGAAAAGCGCCCGCGCCCCGCGTTTACGTCGGCGCCCCGCCGCCAGATGCGGCTAGTCCTCGTCTTTTTGGTCTGCGGGCAGGCTCGCAGACGTGAGCCCCAAGATCTCGTCGGCCTCCCGCGTGTCTTCCAGCGCGTCGATATCCTTGAGCTTGCGCTCCATAACGTTGGTGCGCGTGGTGATGATGCCCTCGACCGTCTTTCCTGCGGTCTCGATCTGCTGTTGGGCGCGGCGCAGCGCCGCCTGATAGCGTGGCAGCTCGGCCTTGACGGCAGAGAGCACACGCAGCACGTCATCGGTGCGTTTTTGCAACTTAAACGTCTGGTAGCTCATCTGCAGGCTGTTGAGGATGGCCGCCATGGTGCTGGGACCAGCAACGTTGACGTGATAGTCGCGGCCCAGGGTCTCGATAAGCCCGGGGCGACTGACGACCTCGGCGTACAGACCCTCAAAAGGCACGAACATAATGCCAAAGTTGGTCGTTGCCGGCACGCTCAGGTACTTTTCGCAGATGTCCTTTGCCTCGCGCTTTACCATCGCATCGAGCGTCTTGCGCGCGGTGGCCACAGCCTCGGCATCACCCGACTCTTGCGCGTCGAGCAGATGCTCGTACGCATCGCCCGGGAATTTGGAGTCGATCGGTAGCAGCACGGGATCGCCCTCGTCCACCGGCAGTTTGACGGCAAACTCAACGCGCTCCGAGGCGCCAGGCTTGGTGGCGACATTTTCCAGATACTGGTCGGGCGTAAGGATGTCCGCCAGGATTGCACCCAGCTGCACCTCGCCCAAAATGCCGCGCGCTTTTACATTGCCCAGCACGCGCTTGAGGTCGCCTACGCCGGTAGCAATGGACTGCATGTCGCCCAGGCCCTTGTACACGGCCTCGAGCTGGTCGCTCACCTGCTTAAACGATGCAGACAGGCGATCGTTGAGCGTACGGGAAAGTTTCTCGTCCACCGTCGCGCGCATCTGATCGAGCTGCACGTTGTTGTCCTTGCGGATGGCGCCCAACTGGGCATCGACCGTCTCGCGCACCTTGTCCAAGCGGTGCTCGATGCCCTCGCGGTTGGCACCGAGCTGTTGGGCCGTCTCGCGGCGCAGGTCATCCATACGGTCGCCAGCCTGCGAAAACTCACGTGCGATGGTCAGGTAACGTTGCTGCTCCACGGCCGCATCTGTCGTCTGCTGCTGCGCGATGGCGTTGGCCGTGCGGCGAGTTTCGGCCAGCGCGACGTTCAGGGCATCGAGCGCGTTGTTGGCCTGCTCGAGTGCTGCCAGCGTTTCCGCGCTACTGTCGCCACGCTCCCGCAACTCGGCACGCAGGCTCTTGAGCTGGAGGGCGCAAGCCACAGCAACCCCCACCGCCACCAAGGCGATCACAACAAGCACAATATCAATAGCAGACATAAACTCCGCCCAACAAACCCAATCGATCATCAATCAAAACCGCGATCAATCTTACCCCGCCACACGCACGGATCACTCACTGCCTTGCAGACAAATTTCTCCTAGAACCGCGGACGCTAAAACGCTAACTCTCCCAGCCGGCGCGAATGGTTGTTACGACATCGCCTAGGCGCTGGCCGAGAGCCGCTAGATGTTGGAGTACCTCGTTGGGCGATGCGCCGTTGAGGATGCACGTGAGGGCATACGACGCCAGAAAGATGGCCACAAGCCCTAACGGGATGAGCACGATCATCGCCAAGGTGCGCAGGCGCTGGCCCACGCGGCGACGACGCGCACGACGCTTGTCGAACGCGAGCTCCTGCGCATATGAATCTTGCTGTACGGAATAGGCCTCTGGTGCCGATTCGCACCCGGGCACAGCTGCAGGTACAGCAGCGGGCACGACATTTTGCGCAAAGGGCTGGACTGCCGCCCCTTGCATTTGTATCTCCATGAGTCGTTGCTGCTGACGCAACATGCGCTCGGCTTGCTGCTGCGGAGTCTCAAGAAACAGATCCATGCTGGCCTCCAAAATCGGAGCATTCGACGCTTACGACCAGCATCCCGCACCGCCATGACCGCGACAACGCAATCGCCGGCAATAGCCACAAAGTTTCTTTTGCTCAAAAGCTGTCGAAAAGCTCAACAACTCCCCTACCAGCACTTTCTCTGAGCTTTTTTCGCCAGCAATCTTTTGGCCTTCCACCCTTACGCCAACTGACCAAAATCTAACCAAAAGCTTGACGAAAATTGTGGAGACCGGGACCCCACACAAAAAGTGCCGCCCCAAAGGGGCGGCACACAAACTTATTATCAGCTTTTCTGTAACGAGCATGCGACGACTCAACGCCGGGGCGCAGGGCGGGGAAACCTTTGCCTCGCGCGACCCTGCGAAGCCGTGAGCGAGAGGGGAAGGTTTCCCCGCCCTGCGCCCCGTGGTCGGTGAGAACAGACTACATGCCCGCGAGACCGCGGGCGGCGGTGGCGCACAGAAACGCCAAGGCTAGAATCACGAGCGAGCCCGCAATATCGGCCACCACGCCCGCAAAGCGACGCTCAAACAACCAGCTCTCGAAGTGCGGGGCAACGTTGCGCCAAACACGCCACAGCAAGATGCCCATACCGATGACGCCCGGGATATTGAGCAGTAGGATCTCGGAGCACAAAAGACCGATCAGGTTACCGGCGGCAAAGCCCGCATCACCCTCGCAGTATTTGCGGTAGACCATATACAGCATGTACGCCACAAACGGCTGCAAGCACGCAGAAATAAACGAGACCACCATCGAGGGGTCCTGCGAAAAGACCTCGGTGAGTTTATCGACACTCGTGGCGTCCTTCGAAGCCAAGAATAAACCGATAACCACAAGGGGCACCACGCCCAAAATTACCTCGACCAGAGTAAACAACTTGGCAGTCAAATCCTCACTAGCCGAATTCAAATGAGGCGCCCACTCAGGATGAGCATGCGCGCCGACTTTCTTGTCCTTCTCGGCACGATCGGCCTTTTTACCCTCGGCAACCCGACGACCAGGATCCTTGCGAGTTCCCGCCGCAGCAACCCGAGCCCGAGACTTCTTGCCCATAAAAAACACCCCATCAGGTAGTAGATAAACTAAAAGTCGCCACCCAGTGTACCCCCTAAACAACGGCGCCGCCCCAACCCGGAGCAAGCCCCGTCAACCAAATAACCGAACCATCAACCAAATGGCCGCAACCCAATCCCTATACAAAACGTGCCGCCCAAAAGGGGCGGCACACAAACTTCTAATCAGCTTTTCTGTAGCGAGCACGCGACGACCCAAAGCGGGCCGGGAGCTGTCTCTTATACACATCTGACGCTGCCGACGACTAG
>UQLH01000026.1:0-31513 GCA_900541805.1 uncultured Collinsella sp. | reverse complement strand
CTCATGGAAAATCCCCCTAATCTAGCAACGGTTTAGAGTCTACTAGATTGGGGGGGGACGGGGGCCAAGCCGGATGGACTATTTGCCATTTGGCCAATGAGTGTTTACCGACGGCTGAAAGCAGCGTGGCTCAAAAATCAGTGCCCACCCAAAACTCTTTTAAACGAAGGACTCTCACTGTCAATCAAACTGTTCCCTATTGCATAAACAAGATCACTTGCCTCGTCTTTTGAGAAGCAGTCAGTATCTTCCATTTGCTTCAGCTGTTCATAAATACTGTCAAGGAATTCCTTCTTCGATAGGCTCTTATCGAATAACAGGCCTTTGTTCCCTTTTCGCATTGCGCTAATTCCAGCGTTTCTAATGAAGTAAAAGCAATTACGAATATCGCTTTCATAAAGAAACACGTCGATAAAATCAGTCTCCAGCATGTCTTGCAACGGACCCGGATCACGAACGTAAAGAAACGATACCGCCTCTCCAGCAAGGAACCCATCAAAGGAATCGCAATAATCGCCGCGAAATAAGCCCGGCCGCATAGTCAAGCGATGTATGCACGGCTTTAATTTATTAATAAGTTCCCGATGGAATTCAACAGATAGGACATCCATAGACGGCCTCTCAATCCTTCACCTATCTAACGTTTCTAATAACTTCAACAAGCGGTGCCGCTAAACAAATAACTAAATAAGATCGCAGAAGCCATTGCCAAGAACACGCTTGCCAATGAACCCAGCAAATAAACCTCAGCGAAATCCTTGTCACTTTCCAGCTGCTTAAAGCGCGCGATACTTTTTGCAGTAAAAATAAATGCAATAGCCGAATATTGGTTCAGCAGGGAAAGCGCCGCGACAATCAGTCTTTCAAATATTCCAATCCACTTGCCTGAATGTGCGGTTGTCGTATCCGCCGACTGCTCAACACCCGGGTTTCGAAGAGATTGGAGCACCTTTGCAATAACAATGCTACAAGGGCGTCCACAAAAGCACAGTGTCGAAATCCAAGAGAGCTCCGCTCCACGAGCGCCCAAGAGATTCGAAGCAATTGGTCGCATGGCCCACAAATAGCAACATAGAACGCTCAATATGAGCAGAATTATAATGTGCAGCACTTGATCGGCCAGAAAACTACCGACCGGCGAAAGGTCAAGTCCTGCAAACGCTCTTCTCAGGCTGCCATCGATAATCCAATGTGAAAGGGCAAATACTGTAAAGGACGCAGCAATGGCGGTTGCACTCGCCTCAAACAGAAGAGCTACTGTTGCTGCGGCGCCGGCCGCGTAAACTAAGCAGTGCATGGCAAGGGCAATTCTGCTGTATTCCTTCTCGCCTGCCATCTTATTCGACTGAAAATAAAAGTCGAACAGCATATGAAACAGAAGGAAACACCCGAATACTCTCATGCCATCTCCAGCTCATTAAGGAAATGAACGGCGAAAGCAGCCAGCTCTCTTTCTCTTACAACATTCGCGAGTCTAAGGCTTTTCTCAAGCCCCTGCCTCGTCTTCCCCATCGCAACGCCCATTTGCCCCGCAAGCCCTACATGACTAGCCCTGATGCTATCTACGTTGAGGTTGAGCGAGCTGCCCAACGCCACTGGCGCGCAATCGATCGGATTGCTTTTAGCGCCATACTTTTTGCCTATACGTGTTTCGAAGAGCTCAGTATACCTTTTGCTCAAAGTCGCGTCTGTGCCCTCGTGCAGCATTAGCGGCCGCAGCAACTCAACAACCTCGCAGTAATTACGCTGCGACTCGTTTCTGCGATCGATTATTTCCAGACAGCCCGCCGCGCATAGCTCTTTCTCACGCGAAACACCCGAAGCATCAATGATCTTCAAATTACTGTACTTATCTTTTTCGGACGCAGCAATTGCTCTGCGTGCACGATGGTATGCCGACCCGTCTTGCTCCGTCGACAATGCAGACTGCATCCGAGTTTTCCATTCTCCAACTCCGATACCACCCCTAAGATCAACCGTCTGGACGAGTATCTTGATAAATCTATATGCCAAGAAAGCGCCAGCCGTACTACGAAATAGGCCCTGCAATTCATCGCCCGCACTAAACATAAGCGGCATTTCGAGCTCAGTTTTAAACAGCTCGTTTGTGCAGTCCATAGCGTTCGCAAGATCTTCCTGCGCGCTTTGCCTCCTACTGTCCGAAAGACATCTCGAATGTCTCATATCAACCATGAGGGCCGAATAGCTATTGTTCATCAGGCTTCCTTTCCTCATGGCGATTATAGCAACTATTTTAGTTGCTTTCGCTCATTTGCAACGGTTTTAGTTTCTTTATGGCGGATGCAACTGAAATCGTTGCATTGTAATAGGCTATAATTCTTCCAAATCGCCTAGAGAAAGTGTTTGAATGCTGACCGTAATCGTGCCTACTTACAATGCCGAGCCGTATCTTTCTCAGGCTATAGGCAGCCTATTAAACGAAAAGAATATCGAACTGGAAATCCTCGCCATCAACGACGGTTCCACCGATAACTCGCTCGCCATTATGCAAGATTTCGCTGCGTGTGACTCACGCGTTCGAGTGATCGATAAGGCGAACCAGGGTTACGGCGCAACCTGCAATCTGGGCATTCGTGAGGCAAAGGGCGACTGGATTGCCATCCTCGAGCCCGATGACTGGATCGAGCCCGGAATGTACTCCGACATGCTTGCCTTTGCAAAGCGCGAATTTGGCGATCCGAACAAGCTCGATATTATTGAGACCCCATATTGGATCATTCGCGACCCCGATACCCCCCAAGAGGTCAAACTACATTGCGCATATCGCGGTCGCATTAAACCGCCTCGGCAACCGTTCACCATTCACGACGCTCCACACCTGCTGGCCCATCATCCGTCCATTTGGTCGGCAATCTATCGTCGCGACTTCCTGATGCAAAACAATATCTGGTTTAAGGAAATCCCCGGTGCGGGCTGGGCCGACAATCCATTCCTTGTCGAAACGCTCTGCCAGGCAAAGGCGATCGCTTACTGGCCCAAGCCGTATTACTGCTACCGCGAGGAAACACCCGAAAAGGCAGCCGCCCTGGCCAAGCGTGATCCCCTGATGCCGTTTAATCGCTGGAACGACATGGTTGATATCCTTGAGCGGCTCAACGTCACCGACCCCGCCGTTTGGACACCGCAAATCACACGCGGCTTCACCTATATGGGCATCATGATTGAGCACATCGGAATTGAGGGGCACCCCGAAATCGAGCGGGCGATCCACAAGATGTTCGAACGCATGCCGCAAGAGCTGGTATTTGCCAATCCTCGCGTTACCCCCGCGGCCAAAAAGCTCTATGCCGAGTATATGGGCATCGCCGACCCTAAAATCAGCTACTGCGCGTACGCCAAGGACCTCGTGGGCGAGGGCTTGTATAACGTATGGAACAAGGGCCCCAAGCAGACTCTAAAAATGATCACATCGCACTTTGGTTCATACAACGCACGCGCTGGAAAATAGTCTGATGGGCAGCAAAGCAAGCAGAAATACCTCCATCGAAGCGCTGCGCCTGGTGGCGGTCGCTGGGATCGCCATATTCCACACGTTTCAGTGGACCTTCCAAGCCGTCTGCACCGGCCTACCGGAATACGCGCCGCTCGCTGTCTTCCCTTACTCCGGCGCGCTCGGCTTTATCAACCTGCTGGGCTGCTGGGCCAACGAGGTCTTTTTTATGATCTCGGGGTACTTCCTTATCCCTTCGGCAGTTCGCGCCCTCCAAAACGGGTCATCCGCACCGGACCTCGCTCGTAAATCGCTTGCGCGGTTAAAGAAGATCGTCTTGCCCACGCTCTTTTATTGCACCGCGTGCCTGTTTGTTTCAATGTACGTCTATCCCCTACCCGAAATCTCGCTGCACGAGATTGGCTGGCTCACGTTGGGCATCGAGTTTATCTGGGTCTACGCCGCCTCCGTATTGCTCGTCCCAGTGATTGCGCTGATACGACAGCGAATCAGCAACATAAGGGCCCCGTTTGTCGTAGCGCTCCTCGTGCTCACGGTATTTGGAATCAATTGCTATATCGCGGCGACGGCAAACGAAGCTGCCGGTATCGTTTTGTGGCGCAAGCTCATGAGCGCCATTACCTACCTGGTCGCGTTTATTGCAGCTGGAGAAATGCGCTTTGTCCTCGAATGCCACGGCAACGCATCCGGCGCTCAAAAATCCAAAATCGTACTCATCGGACTCGTTGCCGTCACCATCGCGCTCGAGCTTCTGCTATCGAAAAATAGCCAGTACGACGCGCTCTGGAAGCTCTCCTACAAGTCCACTTCCGTCATATCCTTCATCTTAGCCGTTGCATCCGTTGCCGCCGCAGCGCTCCATCAGCCACGCCACGAAGTCCCAACTGCAGACAAGACAATCGTGACTCTCGCCGCAGGAACGCTCGCTTTCTACGCCGTACAGTCGTTCACCTGCAACGTCTGGCGACCCATCTTCGACAAAGCGATCTACACCATGGCGACAGGCATCCAAACGGGAGAGCCCCGTCCAGCCGCCGCCATTTTACTCGGAATCCTTATGAGCCTTTGCCTCGCGCTTGCCCTGCTCCTCATGGATATCGTACGCAGGGCCGTAGTCGAGGCCATCAAGGCTCATATGAACGGCTAAGCGACCTTCTGACTCCTCAGACCACGAAGCGCGCTAACACCCGAAGCAAATAAAATCGCAAAGACAATCGCCCAATTCTTGCAGCCAAATACCGGAATATGAACGATCGCATGGTCATGCATAACAACGAAATAACCCAGAACAACAACCAGAGGCAGCGCCATGAGCAGCGACTGGATTAACACCTTTCGACGACGACTGCCTTGCGCACCGCCCCGTATAGAAAATACGAGCACGGCAATCCAGATCACCAATACGACGGCAAACGAAACAAGGCAAACGACGTTCGAGATCAGCGCATAACCAGCAGTTGAGCAAATGGCGAACAGCTGCGGGCTCATGCAATAAAACTCCTTCAAAATCTGAGGCCAGTCAGCCTGGGGCAACAGTGACGAAGTCCCGTGCGCAGACCAAAGGCCCATCTCGCACAGAACGTTCGAAAAGACCTCGTTCCAGCCCAGCACAAACGCCGCGACAGCCCATTTCATCGCCCAGGTAAACACAAACGAAAGCCCAAACCCAAAGAGCGTCTGCAGCATCGTGACGACGCAGCGCTTGGGGCGCTCACCCTTGGGAAGCGCAATGAAGGCGAAAAAGCAATGCAGGGCGACAACTGCGGCAGGAATCGTTAAAAAGTCAAGAAACGAAAACACGGCCTTTGGTCGCTATCGACCAAAGGATAAGTCGGCTTGTGAAAACCCGTGCGTTCGGGGCCGAGTCCAAACGAAGACTCATGCAAGACATCATGATGAGCGCCACAAAGAACGAGATGCACAGCAGCAGATCACCGACAAAATTGAAAAACAGATTGGTCGAGAACAGCAGGATTGTAAGGAACCCCAACGTCAATGGCTTTGAAAATCGCTTCCGTAAGGCAACGTAAGCGCAAGCGGAGCCGGCAATCGCCAGAGCGGCCGCAGGCACCACGACAACGTCGATACCGCCAATAAGCAGGCAGACATTCGTAAGTAGCTGCCATCCGTGCCAATACCGGTAGTACTGCTGGTGCGTAATCCCGCCGGCTTTCGTAACGTCATCAATCTCGGCAACAGCCATCGTCTTAAACGGAGAACCTTGGTCCTTTTGCTGTGCGACTTCAATGATAAAACGATTATTATCAAAGCAAACAGGACCAGCTGCAACACGGTGGTCGTAGACATACATGTCAGACAACAGGGCAGAGGACTCCGAACCCTGCGCATGCGACTCGATAACGGGCCTCGGCAGGCAATTCGCCGCGGTATTGCTCAGGACAAATGCGGCTTGAAGAACCAAAAACAGCAACATGACCTTGACGGGAAGGCTATCGGCAAAGGAGGCTAAACGAGTTTTATTCACAGGGCATCCAAACAGAAAGATCGCGTCCACAGGAATCGGCACCTATGTAATACCACAATGCGCGCTTGCAATCTCACCACGCACGCACGTCAACTAGGCTTGTAGCAAACGTTCTTGGTGATTAGCGGAACATTACCCGCGGGCGCCCGCCTACGCTTACAATAGTCGTGTCCTATGGGACACGTTGTTTATTCCGCAGGGCCGAAATGCTGCCCACGCGAAAGGATATTCTCGTTCATGACTTCCACCCTTCCCGCTCCCATCGATAAGCTCGCCATCGTCGTCGTTACGTACAAGCGCCAGGAACTCCTGGCCAACTTGTTCGACTCTATGACCGAGCTCACGGCAACGCCCTGGCGCATCGTGATTGTCGATAACGAGAATTCGCGCGAGATCAAGGCCATGTGCACCGCATTCAACGAGCGCCTGGCCAACCTGTGGGGCATCGACACCGAGCAGCCCGACGCGCAGGGCGGCACCGACCGTGTCATCTACGCCCCGCAGCTCGAAAACGGCGGCGGTGCGGGCGGCTTCTCCGCCGGCACCAAATGCGCCTACGACCTGGGCGCCCAGTGGTTCTGGGTGATGGACGACGACGTGCTCGTCATCCCCGAAGGCATCGAACGTCTTGCCAAGTGGACCGACCGCTACGATGTCATCCAGGGTTCGCGCCTGGACTTTGACGGCGGCGCCTTCTTTTGGCAATACCAACTCATCCTTTCGCTCGGCATTCCCAACCCAGTCGCCAAGTGGGACTTGGGTCCAGAGGGTTATCGCGCCATGAACCAGCTGTGCTTTGAGGGCGGCATGTTCTCGCGCCGCGTGGTCGACAAGATCGGCCTGCCCGATGCGCGATTCTTCATCTACGGCGACGATGCCTGCTATGGCTACGTGGCCAGCCAGCACTTCCCCGCCGCCGTTGTGGCCGACCTGGTGCTCAAGCGCGCCCGCGCCGTCTCAAACTGGGATATCGCCGGCAAGCGCCAGCTCAACTCCACGAGCGACACCAACCGTTACTACATCATGCGCAACCGCGGCTATCTGGCCCGCTACATGCAGATTTACGGCGACTATCACCCCGTGCTGTTCCGTCTGGGCAACGCCGCGACCTTCTGCAAAGAGTTCATCCGCTTGGCTGCGGTCGACAAATGCTTTAAGACCGGTATTCCGGCGCTGCGCCGTGGCATGAAGGACGCCCGCAAGATCATCAAGGACCCCGACTGGAAGCCCATGCCGCCCATGAAGGACACCGAGTAACGGAAGCCGGAAACACCTCGGCGCTTAAAGCCGCTGGCACACCGTAGCCACATGCTGCCCATCAAAACCGAACCCCCAGCGCATGCGACCCACGCCGGGGCGCGGTACACGGATTTCGTCGATGCCGGCGCGCTCTATGTCGAGTAGCGACTGCACGGCCAGCAATTCCAGTCCCAGCGCATCCACATCGGGGTCATACATCAAGTTAATCGTTATCAGCGGGCGCTCGTCCAGCATGCCAATCGTATCTGCTACGTCGAACACAGCACCCGTAGGGAAAACCTGGATGTCCCAGCGACCTGCGCCACACTTTCGCCTCGAGGCAGGATTGGCATAGCCCGGTAAGCCAAAGCAGAGCCCCTGCAAGAGCAGATGATATGGCAGCGGCTTATCTGGGTCGGTCTCACCGATTCCCGCATCCCCCAGGATGCGGCTTAGCGCCCGCCTCACGGTATCCTCGTTCCCACGGCACAGCCCGTCGCGAAACGCATCGACGTCTCGAATGTCTTCGGCAGCGCACTCAAACCACTCAACAATCACTAGACGCAAGGCCTGTCGAAGCTCGTTATTGGGCAATCGCAAAGCACGGAGGCGATTGCCATGCTCTGGCTCCTCAGTCATATCCGTCGTGAGAAAACCGGACAGATACAGCGCTGTCCACATGCCATCGTCAGTCGAGACATCTGGCTCTGCAGTGCCCAAACAAAGCGAGACCTCAGCGCACCCATGGGCCTCGAGCAAATCAAACAAGACCGAAAGGCGGTCGAGATTCCACCCGGCAACTACCCTACTCAGGCAATCGGCATATCCATACAGATCGGCACGCACAGGCGCCGTGCAGCCTCGGCCAAGAAAACCGATCACACGCGCTGGACTCGAGCAATAGGCCCTGCCAAACCGATACCCCTCGAGCCATTCACGCGCATCATCCAGGTATTCCTCGCGCCCAGCATGATTCAAAAGAGCCTGGACCTCGGCATCCGAAAAACCGAAACATCGGTCACACCACGCCGACAGCGGCGTCGTCAGACAATACGAGCAGCCGCGCGAAGAAAGCGCCGCTTCGGCAGGACCGGGACACTCCCCCATCAGACACGTCAGCCGCAACGAATCGCGCCCAGTGGCAATGGCGTCAAACAGCACACGGTCAAGTAGTTCTGCCGGATCGGCGTCGGAAGCGTCCCTCGCGCTCGCACGGCGAGACCACGCCGCATCGTACCCATCAACGAGCAATACAACCTGCTCATCGCTGGCAATCTCCAGCAGCTCTATGAGCACGCCAAGCACCGAGGCGACCTCGTCCTCGCTCGCCGCGCCACGCGCAACACGTTCGATGTGACGCACCTTGTCTCGAGCTAAATCTGGAGCCTCCAAAAGCGCCAGCAGGCGGGCGCACTCGCCCGAAAGAGCATCGCGCACGACGTCGGCAACAGCGGGGCCACGCCTCGCAGCGCCAGAAAAGTCCAGCGATATCACCGGATAGCAAGCGTACTCATCCCGATAGCGCCCGCCGTCTGCATCCCAAATCTGAGCATCGGCAAACAAACGCTGACCAGAGCGACCGACCGCTGGACGCTCCAGAAAAGCCCTGAGCATCGACAAGTTCATGCTCTTGCCAAAACCCTCGGGTCGACAGCACACCACAACGGACGCGTCGCAGTCCAACACATCGGCAATAAACATGGTCTTGTCAACCAGCATGCAGCAACCAAGGGCCTCCGCATAGTCGTGCATGCCAATGGGCAAAACCACATCGTCGGCACAGCCGATCAAGCGCACGCCAAAGCCAGCAGTACAATCAACATTTGCCTGTTCAGACACCAAAACGTTCCCCCTAAATCGCAACACGATGCCAATTGTAATGACCGCCTCGCGCGTACCGACGACGCCGCGCGAACATATCGGGCAACGGTAGCAACAAGAGGTATGAGGGGGCATAACTAATCGTTGCACAACAAAACGGGGCCCTATGCATTCGCACCGGACCCCGTCCCAACTCTTTAGTTATCTAGCAACCGAGAGGCTACTCCTCCGAGCTGTCCTCCCCAGAAGCTTTCTTCTGCTGATCGAGCTTATGCTTACCACTTACGATAGACGTAGCGCCCAGTGTGGCCAAGCTTGCACTGGCAAGGCTCGCCATAACGATAAGGTCGCCCGTCTTGGGCATGTTACCGCCAGATGACTTGGTCGTTGTAGTCGTCGTGGTGGTCACCTTTTTGGAGTCATTTTGCTCCTGGTTCCGGTTGTCAGTGTTGCCTTTACCGTTGTCCTCGCCCTGCTGCTTTCCGTCCTTGGTCTTGCCCTTGCTCTCGTCCTTCTCCTCAGATTCAGACTTCTTATCCTCGTCCTTCTTCTGAGTGGACTTGTCGTCCTTCTCCTCCGAGCTAGAACCTTTATCGGATACGGTCTTCTCGGAAGCCTCATCCTTGGAGTCGCCCTTTGCGGCCTCGGTCTTTTCCGTGGAAACCTGATCAGAGTTGTCCTTGTTCTGAGTCGAACCATTATTGACGCCAGCCATCAGCGAAGAGCCCAGCGTAGAACCAAGCTGCTCGGAGAAAGAAGGCTTCTTGTCCGGCGAAGCAACGGGAGCGTCCGGCGCCTTATTCGAGTCGTCCTTGGAAGCATCGGAATCAGGGGTTGCGTCAGAGCCGGAGCCGTTGTTAGAGCCGGTAGATGAGTTAGAGGTGTCAGCGCCGGTCGAACCAGAAGCGTCGCTGTCCGTATTGCCGGCAGAGCTTGAAGGCGAATCGCCCGCAGCAGAGCCGTTCGAATCGGAGCCGTTCGAGGTAGAGCCGTCGTTGGTAGTGCCACCAGCAGAGCCATTACCGTCAGCATCGGTCGAGGGCGCATCCATCCTGTCATCGTTGGCATCGTCACTCGAGTCGTCATTCGAATCAGGTGTCGGCGAGGGCGCCGGTGTGGGCTCGGGCTGCACGGGCGTCGCGGCGGCAGCCTCGTCCTCAGCGATATAAACCAAGCAGTCCTTTAGCTCGTTGCGGTAGCGGTTCTTCCAGCCCTCATGATACTGGGGTTGGCTCGAATACTTGGTCGCCACGTTATTGACCACGCTGTTGGAAAGCGCCGTCACAAACTCGCGATCGGACATATCGTTGGAAAGATTCGCCCAGCGGAAAAAGTCCCTGCAGCCACCAGTGCCGCACATGTTGGTAATGCTCCACACCATGCCCTTGACGCAGTCAGCGCGGCCCGAAATATCAATACCCAGGCCGCTCTTGAGCCACGCCTCGGTCACCGCATAGTACGAGTTGTACGCATAAGCATCTTGAAGTGCTGAGAACTCAACAGGATCGGTGTTGTAAGCACCCTGGAAGGCCTCCTGCGCAATACGGCCCAACTCGGTGAGCTGACCGTTCTCGTACATGGCATTGCTCGTGTTGGAAATCTCGCTGCCGCGATCAATCGCATCCTTGAGCATGCTGTACTTGGCAGAATCGTAGTTGTAAACCTGCTTCATAAACGGAATGAGCGACCAGCGGCGATCGAACTGGTAATAGCCCAACGCGTTATAGCCGTCACCGTACGAAAAGCCCTGGTTGTAGTTACCATGGCTCTCGTACTTGGTAAAGTACTTCATCTCGGGAGTCACGTTGACAAACGAAACGCCCTGGACCGACCTCAGCACGCCCGAGAAGGACTGCTGGGTGTAGAGACCCTTATCGATATCGGTGGCATCCGAGGCAACGCCCGGCGTGGGCTCCTCGGCAGCGGCGGGTGCCGGCGCGGAAACGGCGCCAAACGAAAGCGCCAACGTCAGGCCCGCGACAATAGCAGAATGCTTGGGCTGCATAAAATCCTCCCTGCATTGGTGTAGTTAAAGTTCAGTTTGCCGTTTTGTGCAATCCCCGAAAATGGCGCGAAAAAACGGAGGTACACGCTTTTCTTACGCATCCTCCGTTTCTTTAGCCGCTTTCATCGCTTGGATCGTGGCTTCTACAATTTTCAATTCTTTTTCGTCCAGGGCGTTGAGCATGGCGTCAATCCGCTTTCTGCACTCGCTCCCTTTATTTTGGGACGGATAGAAATATTGATCTACCGATATATCGAACATTGTCACCATCTGATAAAAGGTGTTGAAGCTGGGGTGCTGGCCGTCATTCTCGTTATACATGATGGTGCGCGGAGCCCGGTCAACAATATAGGCCAGTTGCTCCTGCGTCATCCCAGCGGCCTCCCGCGCCCGTTTGATGGCGAGTCCTATATCGTGAAAATCAAATCGTCGTTCATCTCTCTCAATCTTCATAATATCACCTAATGTAATTTTACATTTCAGGTGATATTATTTGAACGATTGTCTATTTCATACTACTGACTATTTATTTTCATGTTGGGTTTATTACTCGTTTTCGATGTGACTTTCATATTTTTGGTGAACACCTAACATTATCGTATCAACCGCATTACAGAGCTCATCTCGGACTTTCTGCGGATCGGAAAAGGCATAACGCACTTGCAAAGTGGTAAAGCCATGAAGAAATCCGGTAAAAAGGTTCAATATTTCATTTGTGCTTTCAGATGGGAAATTATATGACGAAATTATCGTTGATAAAATCTTAATATAGTTTCCAAATATTTGAGCTGTTTCTTCTGTACCATGCCATGTAGCCCACTGAATAGTTTGCAAAGATAGAAATAAGTATTGCAGCTCGCCCGTTGTTGCACAACAACCCCTCGGCAAACGGCAACAACCCTCCGCGAAATCTTAAGGAATTGCGCTCAACCTACAGCTTAATGTCAAAGTTGATCTCGGGGACGGCGGCCAGGTCGGCCAACGTCACGCCGTCGACGTACTTTTCGATCACGTCGTCCAGACCGCGCCAGAACTTGACGGTCGAGCACAAATCGCTGCGGGTGCAGCTGTTGTCGATGCCATCGCACGCCACCGGAGCCGTGCTGCCCTCGACGGCGCGCAGGATGTCGCCAGCACGCACCTCGGCGGGGTCCTTGGCCATCATGTAGCCACCGCCTTTGCCACGCACGCTCTTAAGCAGGCCCGCCTTCATAAGCGGACGAACCAGCTGTTCCAGATACTTTTGTGAGATATGCTCGCGGTCGGCAACCTCGCGCAGGGCAATCTTGCCCTCGGCGTCGCCCAGCGCCGCGATATAGATCATCAGCCGGAGGGCATAGCGGCCCTTGGAAGAAATGAGCATACCTACCCTCCCATCGCATCTGGGACAACATAACCAGGTTTGTTTGTCCCAAATCTTAAGTAAATGGGACAAACACAACAGGTTATTTTGTCCCAGAATTTGAAAAGTCGAGTGGATTAGTCGGGTTTTCCCTTGACTAACGCCGAACCCATAGTAACTTTATTCCGAGAAGATTCCTAGGGTTTCGTACACCTATGAGTACACCTTATATAGAGAGGGACAGCATGAGTGCAAATCCGCTGCTTTCCATCGAAGGTCTCACCGCCTCCGTGGACGAGAAGACCATCCTCCACAACGTCAACCTCAACGTCGCCGCCGGCGAGACCCATGTGCTGATGGGCCCCAACGGCGCCGGCAAGTCCACCCTCGGCCACCTGGTCATGGGCGACCCCGTCTACACCGTGCAGGACGGCCGCATCGTCTTTGACGGCCAGGACATCACCGAGCTCACCACCGACAAGCGCTCGCGCGCCGGCCTGTTCCTGAGCTTCCAGGCGCCGGTCGAGATCCCCGGCGTGCCGCTGTCGAGCTTTTTGCGCGCCAGCATCGCCGGCCGCCCCGGCCTGGAGATGAAGGGCAAGGAGTTCCGCCGCCGCGTCAAGGAGCTCGCTGCCGAGCTCAACATGGACACCGCCTACCTCAACCGCGAGCTGGGCGTGGGCTTCTCGGGCGGCGAGAAGAAGAAGGTCGAGATGCTCCAGCTCCTGCTGCTGCAGCCCAAGCTCGCCATCCTGGACGAGACTGACTCCGGCCTGGACGTCGACGCCCTGTCCACCGTCAGCCACGGCATGGACGCCTACCGCAAGAGCTGCGACGGCTCCATGCTCATCATCACGCACAACACGCGCATCCTGGAGCACCTGGATGTCGACCGCGTCCACGTTATGGTCAAGGGCCACATCGTGCGCGAGGACGACGCCTCGCTGATCCCCTGGATCGACAAGAACGGCTTTGAGACCTTCGAGCGCGAGGCCGCCGAGCAGCGCGCCCAGGCCGAGGCCGCCGCTGCCGAGCAACAGGCGTAAAGGGGCAACGCAATGACCAAGAACCGCACCGAGGTCGCGGACATCGACCGCAGCCTCTACGACTTCACCTATGGCGAGGAGGGATTCGAGCGCCTCGACGCCGGCATCACGCCCGACATCGTGCGCGAGATCAGCGCCAAGAAGGACGAGCCGCAGTGGATGCTCGACCTGCGCCTCAAGTCCCTCGAGATCTTTAACCGCTTCCCGGATCCGGCGTGGGGTCCCTCCATCGAGGGCCTGGACATGGACAACATCGTCACCTACGTCAGGCCCAACACCGACCAAAAGCACGACTGGGAGTCGGTGCCCGACGACATCAAGAACACCTTTGAGCGCCTGGGTATCCCCGAGGCCGAGCGCAGCTACCTGGCAGGCGTCGGCGCGCAGTACGACTCCGAGCTCGTCTACCACAACATGCAGGACACGGCGTCCAAGATGGGCATCGTCTACTCCGGCATCGAGGAGGCCCTGCACGACCCGCAGTGGGAGCCGCTCATCCACGAGAAGTTTATGACGCTCATCCCGCCCACCGACCACAAGTTTGCGGCCCTGCACGGTGCCGTATGGTCGGGCGGCTCGTTTGTCTACGTGCCCAAGGGCACCAAGCTCGACTTCCCGCTGCAGAGCTACTTCCGCCTCAACGCCAAGGGCGCCGGCCAGTTTGAGCACACGCTTATCATCGTCGAGGACGACGCCGACCTGCACTTTATCGAGGGCTGCTCCGCGCCCAAGTACAACGTGGCAAACCTCCACGCCGGTGCTGTGGAGCTCTTTGTGGGCAAGCGCGCACACCTGCGCTACTCGACCATCGAGAACTGGTCCAAGAACATGTACAACCTCAACACCAAGCGTGCGCGCGTGGACGAGGACGGCGACATCGAGTGGATCAGCGGCTCTTTCGGCAGCCATGTGGGCTATCTCTACCCCATGAGCGTGCTCAACGGCCGCCGCGCTCGCTCGAGCTTTACCGGCATCACCTTTGCCGGTGCCGGCCAGAACCTCGATACCGGCTGCAAGGTCGTGCTCAACGCGCCCGAGACCTCGGCGACCGTCGAGACCAAGGGCATCTCCAAGAGCGGCGGTATTCAGACCTTCCGCAGCTCCATCGTGGCCACGCCCAAGGCCGAGGGTTCCAAGGCAACCGTGAGCTGCCAGTCGCTCATGCTCGACGACCAGAGCCGCTCCGACACCATCCCCGCTATGGACATCCGCGCCAAGAACGTCGACATCGGCCACGAGGCCACCATCGGCCGCATCGGCGACGACAAGGTGTTCTACCTGATGAGCCGCGGCATCTCGGAGGAAGAGGCCCGCACCATGATCGTCAACGGCTTTGCCAACCCGGTCTCCAAGGAGCTGCCGCTTGAGTACGCCGTCGAGATGAACAACCTGATCAAGCTCGAGATGGAAGGAGCGATCGGATAATGAAACAGGAAACCAACACCGCTGCCACCACGCTCGAGCAGGTCAATGCGATGCCCGCAGCAACCTGGGGCTGGTTGAAAATGAACCAGACTAAGCTCGAGCTTTCGGACGAACTTGCCGCCGCTCCCGCCGAGGCCGTTGAGGTCGAGGGCCTGGACGAGCAGTTTGGCGGCTCGACCGACGCCTTCGACGCCGCCATGGTCACCATGGCCGAGCGCTTCCCCGAGCGCCGCGCCGCCGCCCCCGGTGATGCCGCCGATCGCGCCCGCATCACGCCCGAGACCGAGCTCGACGTGCCCGCCACCTCCGTCTACCAGGCCGGCGCCATCAAGCTCGAGGAGGAACTTTCCCCCGCCGAGGCCTTCGAGACCGGCATGGGCGAGGCCGCCTACACCTTCTTGGCCGACCACGCCACCAAGCGTATCGTCATCGATGTGCCCGCATACAAGCACGCCACGGTTACCGTGCGCGTGAGCGGTGTCGACGCAGCGGCTGCGATTGCCGCCATCGACGTCGTCGCCCGCCCGCAGGCAACGCTCGACCTGCAGATCGCCCTGGACTCCCCCGTTGCCGGCGAGGGCGTCGTGGGTTCCGTGCTGCGCGTGTGCGCCCACGAGTACGCCACCGTCAACGTGACCTGCACGCAGACGCTCGACGACAGCTGGATCGCGCTCGACGACACCGGCCTGTTCCTGGACGAGGGCGCACGCGTCAACGTGCAGCACACTGTCCTGGGTGCCGGCGCCAGCGTCACCGGCCTTGCCGGCGACCTGCTGGGCGATACCGCCAAGGTGTCCATCGATACCGATTACCTGGGCGCCCGAGAGCAGGTGCGCGACTTTAACTACGAGCTGCGCCACCGCGGCCGCAAGACCGAGTGCGAGATCGACGCCAACGGCGTGCTGACTGGCACGTCCAAGAAGGTCTACCGCGGCACCATCGACCTCGTGCACGGCTGCAAGGGCGCAACCGGCACCGAGCGCGAGACGGTGCTCTTGGCCAACAAGGGCGTCGACAACAAGACCGTTCCCGTCATTCTCTGCGACGAGGACGACGTCGCCGGCAATCACGGCGCCACCATCGGTCACGTCCGCGACGAGCAGCTGTTCTACCTCGCCTGCCGCGGCCTTGACCAAAACGCCGCCGAGGACCTGTTCATCCGCGCCAAGCTGGAGGACGCCGCGCTTTCCACCACCGATGAGCGCACCCGCGCCGCCGTCGTCCGCCTGGGCAACAACCTGATCGATAACTTTGAAGAGGAGCTCGCATGATCGATACCGAGCACGTAAAATGCGATACCTGCACCGCCCCCGAGCCCATGGAGCTCGACGCCAGCGACGAGGCTTCGCGCGGCTGGCCCACCGTGGACATAGAGACTAATCCCTACAAGGCGCAGTTCCCGCTGTTCCAGCAGCACCCCGAGATCGCCTTCCTCGATAGTGCCGCCACCGCGCAGCGCCCCGCTTGCGTACTCGACGCCGAGCGCGATTTCTACCAGCGCATGAACGCCAACCCGCTGCGCGGCTTGTACTCGTTGTCCTTCGAGGCCACCGATGCCATCGCTAAGGTCCGCCAGCAGATTGCCGACCTCATCGGCGCCGCCCAGGCAAACGAAGTCGTCTTCACCCGCAACACCAGCGAGTCGCTCAACCTGGTCGCCAAGAGCTTTGCGCCCACGGTCCTCGAACCGGGCGACGAGGTCGTCATCACCATCATGGAGCACCACTCCAACCTGATCCCGTGGCAGCAGGTCTGCCGCGAGACCGGCGCCAAGCTCGTCTACCTCTATCCCACCAAGACCGGCCAGCTCACCACCGAGGAGGTTCTGGCCAAGGTGGGTCCCAAGACCAAGATTCTGGCCGTGGGTCAGGTCTCCAACGTGTTGGGCGTCGAGAACCCAGTCAAGAACCTCGGCAAGCTCGTGCACAAGTACGGCGGCTATCTGGTTGTCGACGGCGCGCAGTCGCTGCCGCACATGCCGGTCAACGTGGCCGATCTGGGCGCCGACTTCTTTGCCTTTAGCACACACAAGGCCATGGGCCCCATGGGCATCGGCGTGCTGTGGGGCAAGATGGACCTGCTCAACGCCATGCCGCCCATGCTCACCGGCGGCGAGATGATCGATTCGGTCACCGAGCAAGACGCCGTCTGGGCGCCCGTACCCGAGAAGTTCGAGGCCGGCACGCAGGACGCCGCCGGCATCTTCGCCACGGGCGCGGCTCTTGATTACCTCGTCAACACCGTTGGCTACGAAAACATCCAGGCCCGCGAGCAGGCACTCGTCCACTACCTGATGGGCGAGCTCATGCAGCTCGACTTTGTCCAGATCATCGGCTCCATCTATTGGGACAACCATCACGGCGTCGTCAGCTTTAACGTCAAGGGCATCCACCCGCACGATGTCGCGAGCATCATGGACATGGACGGCGTGTGCATCCGCGCCGGCCACCACTGCGCACAGCCGCTGCTTACCTGGCTGGGCGTCGAGAACCTCGCCTGCTGCCGTGCCAGCGTGGCTTTCTACAATGACAAGGCCGACATCGATAAGTTCATCGCCGGCCTGCATCACGTTTGGAGCACGTTCAATGGGTAATCTGTACACCTCCACCACGTTTATGGAGCACAACTCGCACCCCGACTATAAGTACGAGATGGACGCTCCCACGCACGAGCACGAAGGCATCAACCCCAGCTGCGGCGACGAGCTCACCTTGCAGCTGCGTGTCGAGAATGGCGTTATCGAGGAGGCCTCGTTTACCGGTCACGGATGCGCCATCAGCCAGGCCAGCGCCGACATCATGTCCGACCTCATCACCGGCGAGACGGTCGAGGAGGCACGCCGCCTGGCAGGGCTTTTCTTGGCCATGATCCGCGGCGAGCAGCTCTCCGAGGAAGACCTGGAAGACCTGGACGAAGCTGCCCAGCTTCAGGACATCTCGCACATGCCCGCCCGCGTCAAGTGCGCCGAGCTCGCCTGGCGTACCCTCGACGGTATGCTCGAGGGGCAAGCTAACCAGTAGCGGATGCCACAATGATTTTGATTGCCGGGCCGCCCGATACGGGCGGCCCGGTTTTTTAATAACGAGCGCACACAGCCCACGCGTCCGGCGCCCCATCTGTCATTTATCGCACGGCCAACCGCAAACACGAGCGTTTTCCACCTTACCAAAGGCTTGCGACATGACCACAGGCACGCCAGGCAATGTCCCAAGCCTCGTCTTGCCGGGCTCCGGCTCGACTCGCGCCTGCCGCGGACGGGTCCCATAGGGTGCGGCGTGCATTTTTTCGAGTATTCTGCACGCCAAGTCGTGTGAATACGCATTGGAAGCGTTAATCAACATCTCCAGTCGCCTTTATATTGTGTTTTAGAACAAGGATTGCGGTCTGCCGGAACGCAAACGCATGCTTCGAGGCGTATCGGCAGGCAAAATACAGCTTCGAGGCCCGTATGTTGCAAAATTGCGGCGGTGCCGACAGTTCCACGATGCAGAAATCTCCGCTTTTTGCACGGCGCGGACGGGGGTAGGCACGGGCAAAACCGAGCGGAGCCATATTTTTATGCATGACGGCAATCGTTCTATGCAAATCAAGAAGCGCAGTTACCGTACCGAGCTTTTAGAACAATGGTTGTGGCGTATGGGCGACCCCAGCCGCGGTGCACAGGCGGCCCTACACCACGTTTCCGCAAGTCCTCACCGCCGTTCGCACACGGGCGCGCACAATACGAGAAACGGTGCTTTTGCCAATCCCCGTATACCGCTCAATCTGACGCACCGTAAAGCCGGCATCGTGCAATCCAAGGATAACGATATTGCGCTGCGCCGGCGGTGCGGCGTTAACCCCGCGGAGCGGAACCCCGAGCCCCTTCGCCAACTTTTCGGCAAAGGCGTGCCGCTCCCACTCCGTCTCTTCCATATCGGGCATCGCTGGCTCGCCGCCGTCGGACGTCGAGAGCGAATAGGCAATAAAGCCCTCGGCAGAACCAAAAAGCTCAAGCACGCAAGAAGGATCAGAAAATCCCCTCGCGACATCGGCCGCGTCACCGTCGTAAGCGCACAAATGCTCCGGAAAGCTGCTCCAGGGATAACGCTCAATGAGACTGATGCCCGCCTCCTGCGGATCGGCGTGAACGGAGCGAATAGCCTCCATCACCTGCCAGTCGGTATCGAGCGAGCGCCGGTCAAAACGGTTCTGGAACAGATGCCCTGTGCGCCCCGTGCGTTTATTGAACCGCCGCGCGTACGTCAAAAGCAGCCGGTGCATCGCCGCGCTCATCGCGTCCTCGTAATCTGCAAGCACCAGACGCACGTGATTGCCCATAAGGCACCAGGCGATAACCGTCACGCCCGCCTTGCGGCAGCACTCACGCATCAGCTCCAAGAACTCCCACCGGTCTTCATCGCCCTCAAAGATGAGCTGCTTGCCCGTACCGCGGGCACAGACATGGTAAAAGCCGGTAACCGTTCTCCAAACGCGCTGCATGGCGCTCCCTTCGCCGGGATCTGCTTGCCATCCAATACAGCACGATTGAAGCGTGCCATCAAAACATTCACGCAAAACAATTCGCTCACGCGGCCAAAGGCAGTAAACAGGCGGCGAACGGCACCGTTGCAACAGGTCAACCCCTGCAACGCATACAAGAGCTGCCCAAAAGCTTGCCCAAGACGGACCCCCTCTACGGAAGTTCGCGACCACAGAACATAGAGTTAAACCGTTTCAATTAAAACTTCCGGACTTCTCGCTACGAAAACTGAGCCGTTCGCCGAATATTCCATGCATTTCGCGGTATTATAGGGGCTGCATGTCATGTCCCTTTCAAAGGGTCGCCCGGCAATCGCCAGCCACGGCCCCCAGACGGGACGCCAACACGATAGAGAGGAGAGGCATGCAGTACTCACAGGAAGTGGAGAACATGTGCCCCGTTGCCAAGGGTGCATACCACGGCCCCGCACCCATCCCCGAGGAGGGCAAGTGGGTCCAGGCTAAGGAGATTTCCGACATCTCCGGTCTTACGCACGGTGTGGGTTGGTGCGCACCTCAGCAGGGCGCCTGCAAGCTCACGCTGAACGTCAAGGACGGCATCATCGAGGAGGCCCTCGTTGAGACCATCGGCTGCTCGGGTATGACCCACTCTGCCGCCATGGCTTCCGAGATCCTTCCCGGTAAGACCATCCTCGAGGCCCTCAACACCGACCTCGTCTGCGACGCCATCAACGTTGCTATGCGCGAGATCTTCCTGCAGATCGTTTACGGCCGCAGCCAGACCGCGTTCTCCGAGGGCGGCCTGCCCGTGGGCGCCTCCCTCGACGACCTCGGCAAGGGCCTTCGCTCTCAGGTCGGCACCATGTTCGGCACCAAGGCTAAGGGCGCTCGTTACCTCGAGCTCGCTCAGGGCTACGTCACCCGCATGGCTCTCAACGACAAGAACGAGATCATCGCATTCGAGTTCCTGAACCTCGGCAAGTTCACCGACGCCGTCAAGGCCGGCAAGACCCCCGAGGAGGCCATCGCTGGCGCTATGGGCCACTATGGTCAGTGGGAGAACGCTGCCAAGTACATCGACCCGCGCACCGACGAGGAGACTCACTCCGTCGCCAGCGTGTTCCCGGTTCACGAGTAGAAAGGGAGGGAAATAACTATGACTGTTACGTTCGAAGGTTACGAGCGCCGCGCTGACAAGATCAACAAGTGCCTCGCCGACAACGGCATCGCCTCCCTCGAGGAAGCTCTGCAGATCTGCACCGACAAGGGCTTCAACCCGCGTGAGATCGTCAACAACACCCAGTCCATCGCCTTCCAGAACGCCGAGTGGGCCTACACCCTCGGCTGCGCTCTCGCTGTCAAGCGTGGCGCCAAGACCGCTTCTGAGGCTGCCGCCATCATCGGCGAGGGCATCCAGGCCTTCACCGTTCCCGGCTCCGTCGCCGAGGACCGCAAGGTCGGTCTGGGCCACGGCAACCTGGGCGCTATGCTGCTCTCCGACGACACCGAGTGCTTCGCCTTCCTGGCTGGCCACGAGTCCTTCGCTGCCGCTGAGGGCGCTATCGGCCTGGCTCTGAACGCCAACAAGGCTCGCAAGAAGCCGCTGCGCGTTATCCTCAACGGTCTGGGCAAGGACGCCGCTCAGATCATCGCCCGCATCAACGGCTTCACCTACGTGAAGACCCAGTTCGACTACTTCACGGGCGAGCTCAAGGTCGTCGAGACCATCCCCTACTCCGATGGTCCCCGCGCCGCCGTCAACTGCTACGGCGCCGACGACGTCCGCGAGGGCGTTGCCATCATGTGGCACGAGAACGTCGACATCTCGATCACCGGCAACTCCACCAACCCGACGCGCTTCCAGCACCCCGTCGCTGGCACCTACAAGAAGGAGCGCCTCGAGGCTGGCAAGAAGTACTTCTCCGTCGCTTCTGGTGGCGGCACTGGCCGTACCCTGCACCCGGACAACATGGGCGCCGGCCCTGCCTCTTACGGCATGACCGACACCATGGGCCGTATGCACTCCGACGCCCAGTTCGCCGGTTCTTCCTCCGTGCCTGCGCACGTCGACATGATGGGTCTCATCGGCATGGGTAACAACCCCATGGTCGGTGCCACCGTCGCCTGCGCTGTCGCCGTCGAGGAGGCCCTCAAGGCCTAATCGCGCTTGCGCGATGCTCATATAGTTGAGCTTTGGAGCCGCTATCCACCCGGGTAGCGGCTCTTTTTGTTTGCGCTGTCGCAGGGTAGCTAATGCCGATATATCAGTTGGGGCGAAATACAAGATGTGATGAGATGGAGCGTCAGAGCGCCCATGACGCCCACCTGCCATATTTGCCCTTTACCGATTTGCCGGGTCTTTGCGGCCCCATTGCCGATCACCCGTGCGACAATGCGCCGGACGAGAAAGGAATCCGATGGAATCGACTGATGTACTGGTAATTGGATCTGGCATTGCGGGCCTTTGCGCCGCCATCGAAGCGGCACGCACGGGTGCAACCGTCACTGTGGCAAGCGCCGGCAAGACTATGAGTGGATCGAGCTTCTTCCCCGGAACCTGGGGCCTAGGGCTTATCGGACCCGTTAACGAAGACGACGAGCAGGACCTCATCGACACCATCCTGGCCGTCGGCGGCGGCGTTGCCGACCCCGAACTCGTCCAAGCGTTCGTCCACGGCATTCCCCAAGCGATTGACTGGCTCGAGCAAGACCTGGGCGTTGAGCTCCAGCGTCCGCAAAGCGCCAAGAGTGCTCAACAAAAGCAATTTATCCCCTGCTTTGACCACAAGACGCGCATGTGGCGCGGCCTCACCCGCAAGCCCCTTGAGGACGCTCTGACGACCTGGATCGAGTCGCTCGGCATTCGCCTGCTCCCCCGCCATGAGCTTATCGACCTTGTTGAGGACACGAACGGCAGAATAACCGGAACCGTACTCTACGACCTTACCGAAAATCGAATCGTGCCCTTTGCTGCCAAGGCCACGGTCATCGCAGCCGGTGGCACAGGCGGCCTGTTCGAGCGCAGCCTTACGTCGGCTGATGTGCTCAGTTCCTCGCAGGCCATCGCGCTGGCGCACGGCGCAACACTTACTAATATAGAGTTCATGCAGATGATGCCCGGCTTCATCGAGCCCAGGCGTAACTTGGTCTTCAATGAGAAAACCTGGCGCTACGTGCACGTAGACCAGCCGGTAGATATTGCCGACGACAAGCTGGACGACCTGCTCGAGCAGCGCTCTGGATATGGTCCCTTCACGTCACGCTTGGCCTCCCGCGCTATCGATCTCGTCATCGATCAGGCAGGTGCCGAAGGCCTGGCACTCCACTACGACTTCCCCCGCGAGGATGTCCCAGAGTTTGTGCAGACCTTTGCCACCTGGCTGCAAGACGAGCACGGCATCGCTCCGACTGACGAGATGCGCGTTGCGATGTATGCCCACGCCGCTAATGGCGGCATCAAGATCGATAAGACCGCGCACACAGGCGTTGAGGGCCTCTACGCTTGCGGCGAGGCGACAGGCGGCATGCACGGCGCCGACCGCATTGGTGGCTTGTCAAGCGCCAACGGCATCGTATTCGGACGCATCGCGGGCGCATCGGCAGCCCTTACAGCGCAGAAGGAGCCTGAAGCAGCCCTGAAGGCGGATATCACCCTCCCCCAGTACGGCATTGCCACAACAGATGCCGAACGCCTGACACACAGCCTTAGGCACACGATGAGCACCTATTGCATGATCAACAGGACCGAAGCGGGTCTATCCGAGGCCCTGCAACAGCTTGAAAGCCTGCAAGACAAGGCCATGGCGCTGAGCAAGCCGCATGCCGATGACAGCGAGATCGCAGCCCTCGCCCGCCTACAGTCGCAGATTCGACTAGCACAGGAAATGGTCAAAGCCATGCGCAAGCGAACTGAAAGCTTAGGTTCGCACTATCGAGCAGACTAAATCGATTCTCACTTTGAGTTTGATCACAACTTCTCAACATGCATCGAGCCCCGTAAGCATGATTCCCCTAAGGAGAACACGCCTACGGGGCTTTAGCCGTGTTTCCCTAAGGGAATCACGGTGCAGATTACTCAGCTCCGCGCCCCGACGGGTTCGACCCGATGCGAGGTTAACAAAAAAGCGACCAGCCTAAGCCAGTCGCTTTAACATGCTTTGGTGGGCCGTCAGGGGGTCGAACCCTGGACCTTGGGATTAAGAGTCCCCTGCTCTACCAACTGAGCTAACGACCCAAAGCTAAAGTCCGTTATGGCGGACTTTAGAGGAGATATCGTGTGGTGGGCCGTCAGGGGTTCGAACCCTGGACCTTGGGATTAAGAGTCCCCTGCTCTACCAACTGAGCTAACGACCCGATATCAACACGAAGCAAGAACTGGGGTGGGTAAAGGGACTCGAACCCTCGACCTACGGGACCACAACCCGTCGCTCTAGCCAACTGAGCTACACCCACCGTGTCCTGTGCGCTTCGCGCTCGACTATTATTGCAAGGAACGCCACGCGATGCAAGCCCCAATTTTCAAGAATTTTGAAAAGAGTTTTTCGAGCGCGTTTCGAGCAATTCCCACCGGTTCCATAGGAGTAAACTTGCCCCACTGCAAATCCTCGAAAGGACCGGCATGAAAGAACTCTCCAACCGCACGGCAACATTTACCGATTCGGTCATCCGCCGCATGACACGCATCTCCAATAAGTACGATGCCGTCAACCTGTCGCAGGGCTTCCCCGACTTCGATCCTCCGGCGCAGCTGCTCAACAGCCTGAGCACCATCGCCGCCGACCCCAAGCCGCTCTACCACCAGTACTCCATTACCTGGGGCTCCCAGGCCATGCGCGAGGCGCTCGCCGCCAAACAGGAGCACTTTATGGGCATGCCGATCGACCCCAACCAGAATATCGTGGTCACCTGCGGCTCCACCGAGGCCATGATGGCCGCCATGATGACGGTTACGAACCCCGGAGACAAGGTCGTCATCTTCTCGCCGTTCTACGAGAACTACGGCGCTGACACCATTCTCTCGGGTGCCGAGCCCATCTATGTGCCGCTCAACCCGCCCACGTTCGACTTTGACCGCGAGACGCTCGAGGCAGCCTTCCGCGACAACGACCCCAAGGCCATCGTCCTGTGCAACCCTTCCAACCCTTGCGGCAAGGTCTTTACGCGCGAGGAGCTCACCTTCATCGCCGACCTCTGCAAAAAGTACGACGCCTACTGCATTACCGACGAGGTATACGAGCACATCGTCTACGCGCCCCACGAGCACGTCTATATGGCCACGCTGCCCGGCATGTTCGAGCGAACCATCAGCTGCAGCTCGCTGTCTAAGACGTACTCCATCACCGGTTGGCGCCTGGGCTACACCATCGCCCCGGCCCAGATCACCGAGCGTATCAAGAAGGTCCACGACTTTCTCACCGTGGGTGCCGCCGCTCCCCTGCAGGAAGCCGTTGTCACCGCCCTCAACTTCGACGACAGCTATTACGATGAGGTCCTCGACCTCTACACCGCCAAACGCGACTTGTTCTGCCAGGGGCTCGATAGCATCGGTCTTGAGCATAACGTGCCGCAGGGCGCCTACTACGTCATGATGGACATCTCTGAGTTTGGCTATGACAGCGACCTCGAATTCTGCGAGGACCTCGCATCCAAGGTGGGCGTGGGCGCCGTGCCCGGCTCGAGCTTCTTCCGCGAGCCCGTCAACCATCTGATTCGTTTCCACTTTGCCAAGCGGGATGAGACGCTTAACGCGGCACTGGAGAACCTCAAGTCGCTACGTGATAAAATCAAGCCGCGCGGGTAAGGACGGCCCGGCAACTAAAGCAACCAAAGAAGCCCCGCACCGCCCGCCACGTTGCGAGGCTTCTTCTTTTTATAGCGCTTTCTTAAATGGTTTAGAGCCCTATACTTTAGTCACGGAGCAACTCGTCCCAGAGAGAGGAATACTATGGCAGAACAGCAGCTTATCGGAGCGCTCGAGGCCGGCGGCACCAAGATGGTCTGCGCCACGGGCTATGCAGACGGTACGGTCCTGGAGCGTGAGCAGATCGCGACCACGACCCCGCAGGAGACCGTTGAGGCCGTCAATGCATGGTTTGCCGACAAGGGCATCGCCGCACTGGGCATCGGCGCCTTTGGCCCCACCGCAGTCAACCCCGCTTCGCCCCAATACGGCAAGATCCTGGAGACGCCCAAAACGGCATGGCGCTACTTTGACCTGCTGGGCACTATCCAAAACGAGCTCAATATCCCCTGCGGCTACGATACCGACGTCAACGTCGCCTGCCTGGGCGAGGTCACGTTTGGTTGTGCCAAGGGCCTTACCGATGTGGTCTACCTGACCATCGGTACCGGCGTGGGCGCCGGCGTGCTCTCGGGCGGTAAGCTCGTGCACGGCATGATGCATCCCGAGGCCGGCCACATCCTGGTCACGCGCGACCCGCGCGACACCATCGGTGAGCATAGCGCCTGCCCCTTCCACGACAACTGCCTCGAGGGCCTCATCGCCGGCCCCGGCGTTAAAAAGCGCTGGGATGGCAAGAGCGCCGGAGACATGGCCGATGACCCGGAGGCCATGGACCTGCTCGCCGGTTATCTGGCACAGGCGCTCATGACCTACACGCTGTGCTACGCACCGCAAAAAATCATCATCGGCGGCGGCGTGGCCGACCACACCCCCATCGTGCCGCTCGCACGCAAAAAGTGTGCCGAAATGCTCAACGGCTATATCGTCACGCCCGAGGTCAACGACATCGATACCTATATTGTCAACAATAGCCTCGAGGGCAAGCAGGGCATCATGGGCTGCCTTGCCCTGGGCGCGCAGGCGCTTCAGTAACAGACGCACCCACAGGGCGTGGCGCGCCCGGCAAATCCAACCTACGGAACGACGCCACCACGCCCCATATAAGCCTCAAATATAAAAGGCCGCCTAGGACCAAACATTCGTCCTAGGCGGCCTTTTTGGCACATATGAGCGATCGTAGTAGATATCGGAGCACAACGCCCGTTGCCGCTCCACAGCAGTCGATCATCACATCGGTGATCATGCCGGCGCGTCCCGGCACAAAGAGCTGAATCGTCTCGTCGATCGAAGGAATCAGCAGCAGGAACACCGCCGTGGGCAACAGCACGTCAAAGGTGCGCCGGCCCTCAAAATCAAAGGCGTGCGTTGCCAGGATGCCGAGCACCATATACTCGGTAAAATGCGCGCACTTGCGAACAACAAAGTTGGTCACCCATTCATATGGAAGTCCCACGCCGTGCAGGAAACCGCGGATAGCTTCCATGACCGTCAGGCTCAGCGAGCCCGACCCCGAGCCGGGAACCAGCGAATTACCCCAGATCAAGAGCGCCATCAGGCAGGTTACAACCGCCCATTTTCGATTGATCTTAACCATGCAGAAGTTATGCCTCCGCGCGGAGCGGCGCGAAGCTGGCGGTACCGCCCTCGATAACGCTCAGATAGGCACGGCCCGTACGCTTGGCGGTAGAGGACTGCAGGCGCTCGATCTCTTCCTCGAGGATCTGATTGACGCGCTCGTGACGACGGTTTTCCATAATGCCGGCGGCAATAGCCTCGGCCCGCTCGATGCTCTCGCGCGAGATACGGGCAGTATCCTCGGGGAACACAGCACTGTGACGGCCGACATAGGCGGGGGCAGCAGGCTGAGGGGCAGCGACGGGAGCGGGGGCTGCAACAGGAGCAGGCTCGTCAATCTCATCCAGAATCGCGGTGGCGGCGGCCCACATGCCCTCGTGGCCCGAGTAATCGGCCATGGGAACATCAACCTCGAGCGAGACGTCCGGAAGGTCGCCGGTGTCGATGCGATCTTGGGCATCAATCGATGCGGTGATGGCTGCAGGCTCATCGAGGTCATCGAGATCGATGTCCGCGGCACCGGAGATGATAGGCATGCTGGCGAGGTTTGCATTGTACGGCGCAGCCTCAGCCGCCTGCTGCTGGGCAGGAGCGCCCCACAACGAGCTTTCGGCGGCACGGCGGGCGGCAACGGCCTCCTCGTCCGCAGTCATGGCTTCATCAACGTACGAATTGTCGGCAGAAGCGTTCGCGTCCGCCGAGGTAGCGTTGTAGGCGTTATTGGCTGCCGCGTTGGCGACGAGCGCCACGAAAGCCGCCGTGCTGCCCGCAGGGGCGGCCTGGGAGCCAGACACGGCGCGTGCCGCGGCGGCGATGTCGTCGCGATTGAAGGAGCCGGTCTGCCCGCCGTTGGTGAGCTCGTCGATGGCGACTTGATAGACGTCGCGCGAGTGTGCAGGGTCGCAGCTCACCGGCGAATCGTCGTCGAGCATACTGTCGATCATGGACCAAGCCTCGGCCTCGTCCATAGCATCTGCAGCTCGAGCGATGGTAGGGACACCATCATCGGCATGACGGCGCTGGAACGCACCAGTCAGGCCGGAAAGGAATGCCGAGGTAGACTGCTCCGCCTGAGCCTGAGAAGCAGAAGCCGCAGCGTAAGGAGTCGCATCCTGCTGCTGAGCTGGAATCGAGGCGGTCTTGAACTCGCTTTGATGCTGATTGAGATTGGCGGCACCGCCCATGGCATCGGGCTGGAACAGACGCTCTTCACGCTGCGCACGGTACTCGGAGATACCCAGCGAGGCGGCATAGATACCCACGCCCGCCACCGCGCCCACGGCGAAGGGAACCGCACCCGCCACGACCGTCTCGTTCACCGACGAAAACGGAAGCGTCGCGGCATACATAACCACGGGAGCGGCAAGGCCGATCCCGCACGAAAGTCCGGCAAGGACTGCTCGTTGTGTTGCATCAGAAGAAGCCATGAGCTCTCCCCATCTTCCAGCACCCAAATCGCATCATTCAGTTGGCTGCGCGAGAGAAGATGAAGCGGGGCTATGCCCCAAAGCAACGGTATATGGTTCGTTTCATCTGCGTTTTCCGTCGCGAAGCTTAAAAGCTATTATGCGAAACCGCCCTGTCGATTGCAAGCGACGATGTCGGATTGAAACGGGAAACCTGCTGCTTGCCAGTCTTATGGTCAAAAAATGGTGTCGAACGGCGATATGGAAAAGGGCCGAGGCTCAAAGCCCCGACCCTTTATTGCATTGATGACTATCGCTGCGTGTGGATGACAACCTAGAACGTCTGCTCGTAGTCGCTGTGCTTTTTGGCCGAACGCACCAGGAACTCCTGGTTGGTGTTGGTGCCCTTAAGACCCTTGATAAACGACGCGGCGGCGCGCTCGGTGTTGTTCATGCCAGCAAGAATGCGACGCAGGCCAAAGACAAACGGACGCATCTGCTCGTCAACCAACAGGTCCTCGTTACGCGTACCGGAGGCAACGGGGTCGATAGCCGGGAAGATGCGGCGATCGGCCAGGTCGCGGTCGAGCTTAAGCTCCATGTTGCCGGTGCCCTTGAACTCCTCGAAGATGACTTCGTCCATCTTGGAACCGGTGTCGATGAGGGCAGAGGCCAGGATGGTGAGCGAGCCACCGTTCTCGATATTACGGGCTGCGCCCAGGAAGCGCTTGGGCGGATACAGGGCCGCCGAATCGACGCCGCCCGAAAGGATGCGACCCGAGGCGGGCGCCGCCAAGTTGTAGGCGCGGGCAAGACGCGTGATGGAGTCGAGCACCACCACAACATCGCCGCCCAGCTCCACGATGCGCTTGGCGCGCTCGATGACGAGCTCGGCCACGCGGGTGTGGTTGTCGGCGGGCATATCGAAGGTCGAGGCCACGACCTCGCCCTTAATGGAGCGCTGCATATCGGTGACCTCTTCGGGGCGCTCGTCGACGAGCAGGCAGATGAGGTGCACCTCGGGGTTGTTGATCGAGATGGACTGGCAGATCTTCTTGAGGATCGTGGTCTTGCCGGCCTTGGGCGGAGACACGATCAAGCCACGCTGACCCTTGCCGATCGGCGACACGATGTCGATGGCGCGACCGGTAATGGAGTCCTTGCCGTGCTCCATGCGCAGCGGCTCGTTGGGATAGACCGGGGTGAGGTCACCAAACTTGGGACGGTTGCGAATCTGCTCGGGGTCTAGACCGTTGACGGTCGTGATTTTGGCGAGGCCGGCGCGCTTGTCGCCGCCGCGCGAAGGACGCAGCGAGCCCTCGATGACGTCGCCCGTGCGCAGACGCGCGGAGCGGATGAGGTAGGCGGGCACGAAGGCGTCGTCGTTGGACTTCATGTAGCCATGGGCATGGATGATACCGGAGCTGTCCGGACGAATCTGCAGGATGCCCTTGATGTCGCGGAAGCCCTCGGCCTTCGCGGCGGTGACGTAGATCTCCTCGACGAGCTCGGCTTTCTTCTTGCCGGTCGTCTCGATCTCGAACTCCTTGGCCTTCTCGCGCAGCTCGGCGACCTTCATGGCCGCGAGCTCCTCGCGCGAAAGCGTGGGCTCGGTGGGAGCGGCATTACGCTCCTTGTTGCGCTGCTTGCGATCGCGCTGACGGTTGCGGCGGTCGTTGTTGCGCTCGTCCTTGCGCTCGTTGCGCTCGTCGTTACGCTTATGCTGGCGACGGTTGGGGCGAGCGCCGTCTTCGGCCTCGGCGGGCGCGGCGCCATCGGTTGCGGCGGCATCGGCGTTAGCCGCAGTATCATCGCTGGTCTCGGCCTTGGAATCGCCCTGCAGCTCGGCCTCGGCCTGCTGCTCGGACGCCCTGGCCTTAGCGGACTTCTTACGACCGCGCTTGGGCTTCTCAGACGCAGGCTGTTCGACGTCCTGGGGCTCGGCGGCATCAGTCGATGCATCGACGGTCGTCTCGGCGGAATCCTCGGACGCACCCTTCTTGGCAGCCTTGGCCTTGGACGTGCGCTTAGCAGCAGTACGACGGCTGCGACCGGGACGGACGTCGGCGGGCTCGGCATCGGCAGAAACGGCCTCGGAAGTCGTAGCATCCTGGACGGGCGCGTCGGCAGCGGTTGCAGACTCGGCGATCGCCGCAGCATCCCGAGCGGCGGCGGCTGCGGCTGCGGCCTTCTCGGCCTCGACGAAGGCCTTGGGCTTGCGACCGCGACGGTGCGGGCGCAAAGCCGGATCGACAACGGGAACTTCGCTGGCCTCGACAGGCGCAGCGGGCTCAACAGGCGATGTGCCCTCCCCTGCCGCGGAACGGACCGAAGCCTCAGTGAGCTCGGGGGTTACCTGATCGGCAACCTGCTCGGCCTTAGCAGCCGTGCGACGGCGTGTGCGCGGTACCGGCTTCTCGGTCGGCTGGTCGGCGACAGGGGTCTCGGTGGCGGCAGGCGTCTCGGGCACAGACGGAGCTGCAAGCTCGGTCAGAGCCGCGGCCTCGCGCTCGGCAGCACGACGGCGGGCGCGCACCACCTGAGCCTCGCTAATCTGCGCCAACGCACGTGCCTGCGCGACCTCATCGGAAATCGGCGCCGAGGAGTCAGCTGCAACGGTGCGCTTGACGCGCGTCGTGCGCGTGGTACGGCGCTTGGGCTTGGTGACCTCCTCGCCGTCAGCAGCAGACTTGGCCGTGCGGCGCGTACGTTTGGGCTTTGCCGGAGCAGCCTCCTCACCAGTTGCAGGCACGGCCTTCTCAGCCGTTGCAGCCTTAGGCGTCTCAGGAGCCGAGGTTTGCGCGGGCGCCGCGACTTGGTCCGACGCAACCGGTGCAGCGGGAGCGGCCTGCGTCGTCGTTATTTCGTTTTCTTGCTGTTGATCAGACACAGTGTTTGCTCAACTTTCTTTTCAAGCCCTGTGATCACATGCTCCCTGCATAAACCTTCAGGGCGGCTAAACAGTCTAGTTCCGTTCAAAACGACGGACATCATTGATCTGTATCGAGATGATTGCGTCATATACGCACCGTTAGTGTAACACAACCGCAACCACCTGCAACTTAGTCATTGGGAACGCTCTTAAACGACTAGTCAAAAGGGGCACTTTTTGGTTTAACACCCACAAATCTGACTGCCTCCGCCAAAACTATGGCGGTTTACTACGATGAATCGCTCAACCGCGACCACTCCGAAACTTGTTGAACTAAAACCGCAGGTAGATGCCTTGCACTTTTTGCGAAAAGCCGGCGTGGTTGGAATTTCTCATTTCATCGTAGTAAACCGGCATAGTTTCGTATTTCCAGCAGTTCCAAATTCGTCAATACGTCGGCGTTTGCAAAAAGCCCGACCTCCGTGTGAACTGCCTCCCATTTCTTGGACATGAGAAATGGGAGGCTTTCTTTATGCGCGT
>UQLH01000025.1:0-31654 GCA_900541805.1 uncultured Collinsella sp. | reverse complement strand
GGAGGGCAACACGGTATGGCTCTACGAGCCCAACGGGGGGCCCGCCCAGGCGTGGGTCCTTACCTAGCCTGCAAGACCATTTAAATACATTTTGACAATCTCCCGACATGATTCAGGGAGAAGCCTTCTTACTAATTTCTTGGTATAGAAAATTATTCCACGCTCTCGCCTTTTATACATACACTCAACGGAATGCCAACCACCTTCGACAAATGCGTCAATATAGAGCTGTCTGTCTTTTGGAAGAGCGCTCGGGTGGCGGAGCTGATCGTTGCCCTTAGCGATATCGTCAAATTCGACAGGGTACAAGTCCAGAGCGTTGCTGGATTCAATAAACTCCCTGCCGCGTTCGTTATTCACCAGCAGGCAGGAAACGCCCTTCATCTGATTGAACTTCTCGGCATCCTTCAGGACGTCGGGCCTGTTTACATCGACGCCCCAAAAATCGCCGATAGTAAGATCGCCGGCGCGAAATCTCCCTGCATAGGGGCACCTATAGCAGCTGTCGCGAAGCGTCTTGAGGTTCAAGAACATGTCGTAGTAGGGGGATTTCGACGCAGGAATGGTGACCTCTCTTCCGTCCTCAAGAAGAAGAAAAAGAAGGAGAGAGTTGCCCCACCCCTCGCGCTTGCACCTAAACCGGAAATCAACCACGAGAGACCCAAACTGTTTGCCATAGCCCTCAACGCAGTCCGCGAACATGCGGCCGGAAGGGACGCCGTGGCAGACCAGGTCAACGGTTGTCAGGCTCCCATAATCGCGTCCGAGAAAGCCCCTAAGGCCGGCGACTTGGCAGGGTGTTCCGCAGAACAGGACCTGCCTGCCCTCACGAAGATCCGCCTTAACATCGGCAAAGCAAACTCTAGCATCGCTCTGCACGTATTTTGAATTAAGAAGCGGGCGAAGCTCATCAACGCTCGCCGCACGACGGTGCAACACTCGAAGCGTATTCCCCTCACGCTCATAAGCAGCACCATATGCGACGCCGCCAGAAGAAATAAGCTCACGCGCAACGGCACCGAAGACTCCGCCAGAAGCGGACTCCGAGACATCATCCCTACCGGCAGCGGCAAAGAACGGTCCAGCGGAATTGGAGCCTATCCCCCGGTTGAGGCCGCACGCCCTCGTGCAGGCGCCGCAACCGATACATAGATCGCCGTCAATTACAGGAAGAATGAACCCGTCCTTGCCCTCGGACATGGCGATGGCGCCTTTCGGGCAAGCGGCGGCACACGCCCCGCATCCGCAGCAATGCAACGGTGACTCAAACAGTGTGGGAACTTCGCCCCTTTTCACGGTAGACATGCAGTTATCCCCCTATTTGCAAGCCGAAATGAACTTGCGCAGAATATCGGCGTTCATATAAACGGAAAAAGCCAGCGCAATTGCCAGGCAGGCGATCGAGCTTAAGATGCCCGCACCGTAAGCGGACAGATAATAGAAAACGAATACGCCGACAATTGAAACTAAAGTTAAAACCTGCTCAACCCGGTCTTCGACAAGCTTCGTAAACTTAGCGACCTTAATTCTGCGGTACTCATTAACCACGATCATCGCCAAGAGCGTTGCAACAGATGCACCATAAAGACCGAAGTGCGGAATCAACACAACACACAGAACGGCGCAAAGGGCTGCAGACACCGCAGTGGTAGTACCCATAATTCCGGTTTCCTTATGTGCGGTAAAGATGCCACCGTAAAAGCCGGAGATGTTGCTGAAGTACGTCGCCAGGAGCAATATCGGCACATACAGCAGGCCCTCACCGAATGAACCCTTAATCAGGATGCCGTACACGAGGGGCATAAGCGCAGACATAAGCAGAACGACGCTCATCATGAAACGCCTTAGCGCACGATACACAGAGTTATAGAAAGTCGACTCGTCCTCATCGGAGTTGAGGACGCGCGCCGAGCTCTCCTTCCAAGATTGATAGAAGAAGCCATACACCTGGTCCATGACACCGGGGAACTTGTAAGAGACGGCGTACACGCCGGCGGCAGAAGCACCGAGCGTATTCATGATAATCAGCCTGTCTAGCAGGTTGTTAATAGTCCAGGAAACCTTGTTGGGAATGAGCGGAAAGGAATACCGCAGGAGGTCTCGAGCATAGGAAATGGAGAAAGCCGACGGATCGATATAGCGCCAGAGCTTCCGCATGACCATGAACACGAGGGCAACGCCGCCCTGCGCAATAACCGTGGCGGAAAGCATGCCCACAACGCCCCAACGCAGAACAGCGATAAACAGAACGTTTAGCACGATGGTAAGAGCGCTCGCAGTGAAATTCATGACGGAGTAACCCACGGTATCCCCGAAACCACGTAAGACCGCAGAAGCCATCTGCAGAAGCGCGCCAGCGACAACAAGGCCAACGACCCAGCCAAGATTTTCTGGCATAAATAGCAACCAGACCAGAATCGCCAAGACCGCAAAGCACGCGCAGCCAGCAAGAAGAACAGCGCAAGACGCGGTCACGGCCTTAGACCGATCACCATCGGTGCGACAATCGATGAGGAACCGAAACAGTGCTTCATCCATAAGTAGGGAGACAGCAGGAACGCAGAACAGGGCGATAGTGTTAATGTAGTCGACGGTACCATAGTCGCCAGTGGAAAGAACTGAGGTATAGAGCGGCAGCAAAAGAAACGAAACAAGCTTGGTTGCCATTCCGCCCACCGCAATAATGCCAGTGTTCTTAATAAGCCGACGCGTCTCCCCCATTACGAAAGCGCCTTTCTAAGATAAGCACAGGAATGCTCCCGCAGAGAATCCAGGCGAGAGTCCACGTCACTCCACTCACAAGGGGCAATATCGTCGGCGCACATAACATCGACGCAACGGTCAGACAGCCCGATATTACTCAGCAAGTCGCGCATACGCGCACCAGACTTATCAGTCGCATATACGCGGAAGGGCCTATGAAAGAGAACTGAGAATACAGTTGCATGAAAGGAATTGGTAAGAATAAGGCTTGCGTGCGCAATAAGCGAGACGAACTCCTCAGGGCCAACACCAAACAGGTTAATAGAATTTGGGATATCTAGGTTTTTATCAGATATGTAAGCAACCTTCATGCCCGTTGCTTCCGTCATCGCGACGGTGCTCTCAATAAGTTCGGGGCACTCGCGTAGTAGATACATAAATATATATTCACCCTGCAAAACATCTTTAGATGCCATATCTGCGTAGTCGTCAGAATCCAACAAAAGTGTGGGATCTAAGACAACATCTATAGGCGCATCGACAAGGGGCTGAAATAACGGAACCGTCTCCTCCTCGCGAACAGACAAGAAATCAAACCTTGAGAGCAACTCGGATACAAGCTGTTCATCAAAATTCTCAGGTCTAAAGTAAGTGTGCGCAAGACTGGGAGCGTAAGCGACTCGACGTCTATCTCCAGCGAATGAAAGGAAATAGGGGCCAACAACACCTTGTGTACAATCGAGATTCCAAATTTGATCGCTACCACAAATAAAGCAATCAAACTGATCCGCAAGCTCGCACATCTCCTCTTCATTTTGCCAACCATAAGACTTCTTCGTCATGCCGAAATATTTATTTGAAAAATCCTCGAATGCAGTCTTTCTTGACAAATACCTATTTAAACAGCGCAATGTTCGCAGCGTAGCCTTTGGATGTCGGAGCTGAAGCAGCTTATACTGTTCATAATCGTGAGAACGGTAGTCGATAATTTGCACTTCATGTCCCATATTTTCCAAAACCACTTGAAGCGCATGAGACTGAAGCGCAGACCCGAAGTTCAATGCGCCGTGAAAAGTAATCGTTCCGATTTTCATTATTTATCTGTTCCTGTTCACCCAAATATTAATTGCATCTGAAACACTAAGCCCAGAACCCCCCTGCGCCGCAAGGGCAAGAGAAGCGAGAAGATAACGGTTATAATCCGAAGAACGAAGAGATCTCTCGATATCCCTCCATCTGCCGTTTAACGATGTGTTCTTCGTCTTAAAATCATCAATTGAATTAAACGTGTCGCAACAACAAGCAAACATTGTTTTACGCGCGCTGTTGTCCAAGGCAACGGTTCTCCCAAGCAAAAGCGGCCCGAACAGAGGAAGAATACGATCGAAGTCTTCCTGAGAGCAAGAAATTCCAAGCTCCGAACGATAAGAAATCAATTCATCGAGAACCCAATACGAATCAAGGCCCTTAACATTAGTAGGGGTAGACTGCATAATGGATCCAGGACGGATTCGGTAATAATAGCCGCTCAAATCATAACAAGGCTCATCCTTGAAGAAAGAATCAATCCATAACGGATGAATCAGATCTTCATACCATGCGCCTACGGGAAAACCTAGTCGATTCCAGACTTCACGACGATATAGTCTGCCCCACGGCACCATCCAACTAGCTCTATCGTTCTCTATCTCGCCAACCAAACCATCATCAGACATATATCTAAAAGTCGATGTAACGAAATCCGCAGATGTTTGAACGAGCCTGCTCCACATAGCCTCAAGATACCCTGGCCCGATCATGTCATCAGAATCCACGAACATGATGTACTTACCGCGAGAAACCCTAAGACCCGCATTGCGCGCTGCTGAAAGACCGCCGTTTACCTGGTGAATTACAAGAACATTGGGCATTAATCCATACGAATCGGCTATAGCACCAGAATCGTCTTTAGACCCATCATCGACAATAATAACCTCAAACTTGCCAGAAAACTCCTGAGTCACAATGGAGTCTAGGCAGGGTTTGAGGTATTTCTCAACGTTATACACAGGCACAATAATAGAAATGTCGTAAGATACGCTTTCCTTAAAAATAATCGGCATGAACATATTGGACGGTCTCTGGGAAACCATACTCAGCTTCGCCTTAGACGCATAGGTTATAGCATCGGAACGACGACTTAACCTGAGTAAACCATCATAAATAGGGCTGGAAAGTAAAAGTTTTATAACTTTCTTAATTGAATTAAGAATCTTCAACAATTGACTCCTCCCATCTTCAAAGTCGAATAAAGATGCGCTTCCATCGATTCGGACATTTTAGTCATGATGCCCTATCATGCAATCAACAAGACCAATCGCAGACAGCACCCCATAGAGGAATAGGCTACAAACAATAAATCACAAACGTAAGCGTCTATGGCCTCACCCAGAACATGGGGACGTTGGAGATCTTCTTTGAAAAAAGTGCAAAGACCAGCTTCTAAGCATCAACCGAAATAACTAAAGCCCTAGGAATGAATACACCGCACGACAGAACCAAGTCCTCTATGTCGGTTCAATCGTAAACGCTCGCCAATTAGTCGAAAGCTAAGGACAGGCTTGGTCAAGAATAATAATGCTCCATCTAAAGATATTAGTAAAAAGCAATAATGACCTGCATTATAGAAAGAGACGACGGAGGCATTTAAAGCTGCTAAGTATGTGCCGAGCAGCAAAAGAAACGATACTGCAATTTGACAAAACAAGACTATGAATATAGTCCGGACAATTGCTGATTCGCCTCTGATACTCGCTTTTAATTGTTTTATCAAATTGTCTTTTCACCTCTTTATCCACTTCACAATGCCAAAGAACTTCATCAAGATCACAATAGTGTCGACAGATACCCCTATTGGCATTTTTGACTGAATCGCTCGACCATTCACTCGCATAGCGAATCAATTCATCGCTTACAAAGCTCCAATCAGTTATCTGATCTTCTTTAAACTGCTTCGTACTATTAGCGTCATGCTGACGATAGTAGTAAAGCGGTTCGTCAATGTGAAATAAACTCTTTGCAACATCGAAAACAGGAAGAAGTTGGCAAAGATCCTCACCGTGCATAAGGCCAACTCGTTTCGAGTACCACTCGTCACTGGCAAATAAATCTCTCCGAATGACCTTATTCCAAACACTATTGAAATCGCATCCGCACAACAGGCTTTTAACAGCATTAAATGATTCACCCGTATGCATACCAGAACAGATATCAACTTTTAACGAGGGTTTTATAGGCATCAATCCCATAGTGAAATCAAATGAAATGATATCAGCACCAGTCGAGGCAATTACATCGCATACCTTTTTAATGCAACCTTCAAGAAGAGCGTCATCGGAGTCGAGCGAAAGAATATAACGCCCACTTGCCTCGCGAAGACCGTCTCGTCGTGCAGCGAGAAGACCTTCGTTGTCCTTGTGAATAACGAAAGCTCTCTCGCGCTTGTCGCAATAAGCATCGCAGATCTCAGGAGATCCATCGGTGGAACCATCATCCACAAGAATCACCTCAAAAGAGCCGGTTCCTTGAATATCAATAGATTCCAGACAAGCGGGGAGAAAACGCTCGGTGTTATATACCGGTACAACAATACTGATGTCAGGCGTTTCGTCATGCATAAATAACTCCTAATAGTGCCGACGAATACGGAAAAAGATCGCAACTGCCGCCATATACAAACGTAATGACAAAATAAAACACGAAAAATAAAACACCCAGAGCCCCAGTTAGAAACCGCTCTCTGCCAAGGTTTTCAGACAAAAAGGGGTAAACAAAACCTGAAATGAAAAGAAAAGGGAAACTCAGTCGAATTAGCTCAGGACTGATGCTCGCAAGTTGAGCGAATAGGGAAGAAATTATGCCGCTGCTTGTATAGAAATTAAGCGTCCATCGATCGAAGCTCGTGATCAAACCCTTACTGCCTAACATCCATATAGCAAGGCAAAATAGAAAATAAATAAGCATTGTGGTATTAAATGAGCCCATTCCAGCGTGTTTGATCTGAAAGCTATATGACGACGTCAATAGAGATACGAGCTCCATTACATCCGGGCCAATCATAATCACGCAAATAGTGAAAATGATAACGCCAACGCATGCAAGAAGTGCAACGGTCTTATACGAACGTTCGCGCCCGCGGTTGAAGCATGAAATATAAATAATCCAAATAAAAAGTCCCATGATAGACATCTTGTGAAAGCCAACTGCAAGAAACAAATAAACAATAGCGGGGCCGCGTTTCTCGCGGAACAGCTCATAGACCATCATGACGAGCATGCTAGTGGCAATACATTGCCTAATTATGTTTAACGTATAACCAAACACAACGAAACAAAGAAAGAAACCTACGATAGGATACCCGCGAGGATATAACTTTCTAACAACTAAAATATAGGGAAGGAGAACGATGGCTTCACAAAGAAAAAGAACAGCGTGGAAATCACCAGTCAGTCTTCCCAGAATCCAGAAGAGAATCACGAATAGCGGCTCTTGATCTGAGCAAGCACCCATAGCACCTGTGAGCGAATAATACTGCGAGGCGTAAAAACACCTGAGGGGATATGCCGAGGTATCGGTACCGACAGATGCATCGCGCAGCCCCGCCACCAAGCAAAGGGGGAGAACCGAAATAACCGCAAGAAGAAAACTGACGCGCTTATTAGTTATCTTTACCGAAAAATATAGCAATGCAATATGGGACACAAAGGCAATGAAGTAGATTGGCATCTCTACACCTGCTTTGTATATCGTTTGTAAACTGTTGATTTTCCTCCGGTCGAAACCGTGTCGAAAACACCAACATAACAGTTAAAACCATCTTGAAAATAGATGCTATACAAAAAGCCGCCGTGGCATTCAGTAACGTTAAACAAATGCGCGCTAGTTGAGAAAATCATCTTATCAACCTTTAATTATAGGAGTTACCCGATTGCCTTACCAGAAATTGCGGCATATAACGCATAGAAAGCGTTATGAACCCTAGGAGAGATAGAAAAGAGAGCACAGCGCAGTCTCCATATTGAACAAGCATATGGGTTCTTCGATGCCCTCCAAGCAAGCCCTCGAGCATTCCTCAAATAATTCTGGGCTTCAGCCTTATCATCAAATCCGTCCGGATCAACCCTCATTGCAACGCGGAGCGTACAAAATGACTGGAAGCACTCAAACTCGCCCTGAAATTCAGGCTCGGTAAATTGTCGAACGGTCTCAATAGCCGTGTCCATGTCTTTAGCATGCTTGGAACCCTGGTTCTTGAGCGTCGTAATTGAGCCAGGTCTCGTCACGTATGCATAGAAGCACGCATCAGAGAATGCGACCTTTTGAATTTTGGAACAAATGTTAGCAATTACGCCCATGTCTTCGAAGAGCTGCCCCTCAGGAAAGACAAGGTCGCTAATAAGAGATCGTTCAAAGAGCTTTCCGCAAGCAGAACCACTCTCACCGGTTAATAAAAGAAGTTTTCGAAAATGCTCAATTCCAGATTCAACATGGAATTCTACATTCTGACCTATCTTATAGTTATCAAGGACAGGCGTCTTCGCAAAGGAGCCGATAACGAGCGGAACTTGATACTTGTCAGCCGCTTCGACCATCAACTCAACAGTTCGCGAATCGATCAAATCGTCCCCATCAACATACATGACATAATCACCGTGGCACCTTTGAGTACCAAAGTTACGCGCAGAAGAAAGACCACCGTTCTCCTTATGCAAAATCTTAAATCGCGTGTCTGACCCAACGGCATCTTCAATAAGGTCGATAGTATTATCAGTACATCCATCATCTACGATAATATATTCAATATTCGAATAAGTCTGACCAAGCAATGAGTTTACGCAAGGAAGCGCGAACATACCCACGTTGTACATGGGGACAATGACACTAACCAGAGGCTTATCAATATCAGAAGCCATATATCTAGGACCTCCTGAGAAAATAACGATATATCAACGCTCTAACGGAATTTGGCATCAGACAGACGGCGGCATGCGGCAAATAAGAACAGAAATAATCACGTTTTGTGAAATAGCCACGCTCAACTTGAGCCTGCTTAAATGCTTTAGCGTACTTAAGATACTGCGAGCCGCCCCTGCGAGCATAGAAATCCTCACTAACGCGCATCGCAACAAGCGGTTCACTCAGGTTATCCGCCTTGCAGCCACATGCGAGCATCCTGTTAAAAAGGTCCCAATCCTCAAAGTAGAGAAAGTCGGAACTGTAGTTACCAGCCTCCATAACTTTCGATTTTCTAAACGTCATGGGAGGGTGACGAAAGGGATTTCGCCTTTTGGAATAAGAACGTATAGCATCGATGCCCTTGGGAAGGTCAGTAGCCGCAACAGGTTCATTGGGAGACGTGACGAATTCGATAACATCGCTTCCGACCATATCGAGCCCGCTATCAATAGCGGCAAGCTGTTTCTCCATACGATCTGGACGAGCAATATCATCAGTGTCCATACGAGCAACAATTTCGTTAGAGCAAGCAACCACGCCTTGTCGCAGCGCGTAGCCAAGCCCATGGTTTTTGTCATACGAAACAAAATTGAACAGTCCGGGATAAAGGGAGTCATAATTTTGGAGCACGTCTTCAAGCTCTTGCGTGAGGGGACCATCCTTGACCATGACAATCTCGGCAGGAGAGACCGTTTGGTTCAACATACTGTCTAAAGCTTGAACTAAATAGGCAGGATTTTCTTTTTTGTAAATGCTCATCAACACACTGTAGGAAGAAGTAAGGTTTGTCGGCATCTATCGTCCCGTTCTCTTCTTACCAAACATAGCCCCGAAGGTACCAGTAAAGCACTTCCAATCCATAGCAAAACAACGGTTTTGGACATAGCGAAGCTCAATCTTCTGACGCAGGCCGCTCTCAAAGGTTGCCTCGTTACGATCGGTTGCCTGCCACAGACCAGTAATGCCGGGCCGGACAGAGAGCAGCTCAGCTTTTTCTTCGTCGGAAAAATGCTGTTCAAGCTCATCCCTTGTAATGGGACGCGGTCCAATGACGGAGAGGTCGCCGTTCAGTACATTGAGGAACTGCGGCATCTCGTCAATGGAGCACTTACGAATAAATTGACCAACCCTAGTAATGCGGGGATCATCGTCGACCTTGCGCTCGACTTCCCATTGATGAAGCTGCTCAGGGCTCAGGTACTTACGCACGTCGTTTGCGTCGGCGACCATGCTACGAAGCTTAAGAATCTTGATTGTCTTTCCGCCCTTGCCAACACGCTCTTGCGTATACATAGGACTGCCGGGCGATTCAAGGCTAATGAGTGCGCACACCACAGCAATAGGAATAAGCAGTAGAACACTCATCAAAAGACTGAACACAAGGTCAAACAGCCTCTTAACAAAGCGATAGCCAAGCGTACCGCTCGGCTTTATCCGATCGAAAGCCAGTGCATCCCCCATTGATGCACAGCTCTTTGTCATTTCCTTAGCAGCCACAGTCAAACTTACGTCCCCGTTCCCCAGGGATCCCCCAATCGGTAAACTCAAAAATGCGAACGAATAGCTAGCGCAACGTCTCCCTTTACGTTTTGCTGGGAACGTCAAGCGGTAGCAGCTCCCTAAAAGTGGAGTCGCCATCACCCACATCCACCAGGCACCAGCGCTTATGACGGTCGATCTTTTTAACTCGGGCCTCTTGCCCCACCAAGGGACCCTGCTCTATGTGCAACACGCCGTCTTCTATGCGCGCTACGCTGTTGCGCACAACTCCGTCGTCGTCCAGCACGCTGCGGTACCAATCCTGCGCGTCGTCCGGCATGGGCATGTACGCCCGCTCCCTACTGCCGGCGATGCGACAGCCAAAGCTCAACTGAGCCAGGGCCCTATCGAGTGCAGCGACATCGTGCGTGGCGACGAAGAAGTATTCCTTGTACATGGGTTTGGTCTGGAGTGACCAGGCGCCGTCCCGCTTAAACCAGAACTCCTTTTGCACCACAAAAGCGTCCTGCATCAGCTCATGCGGGATAATGCGGCGGACCTTTTCGCAGGTCTCGCGCTCTTTTCCATTGGGGGTGTGGACTAGATACCAGCGGACGCGGCCGTGCTGGCTGTTGGTGGTGGCGCCGTTAAAAGCGCCCGGCAGCTGCTCTTGGCGCCGTGCCGTCTGTTCCATGTTCTCGCCCCCTCTTTTGGCTTTGCGATGTACGCAAATGCAGGGGCGTTTAGAACAGGCTTCTCGCTCGCAGCTAGGCGCAGTCGCAAAAGTACAGGTTTTTGAATCTTTCGACAGACGACATTATACGACCAATTAATCAGCGTTTGCCCAGATTACGCAAAATGTACTGCTAGTAGGTACATCTACATACCCCTCTACAAAAACCTGTACCTTTTTGTGCAACAAAAAAAGCCGCTCAACCAGCGGCTTTTCTTATTTTGGTAAAGAAAAAGGCGACCGCCCTTTGTGGACGGTCGCCTTTGTTAATTGTTGTGAAGCTTACCTTAGGCGCGGGTCTTGATCTCCTCGAGCACCTTGGCAACAAACTCGTCGACGCTCATCTGAACGGTCTCGTTGGAGCGATCGCGGACGGAAATGTTGCCGGCCTCGACCTCCTTCTCGCCCAGGATGAGCATGTAGGGCACGCGGTCGATGCTGCGGGCCTCGCGGATCTTGTAGCCGATCTTCTCGTCGCGGTCGTCGCAGACCACGCGAATGCCGGCCTCCTCCAGCTTGGCGCACACCTCGTGAGCGTAGTCGCGGCTCTTCTCAGAGACGGGAAGCGCCTTGACCTGCACGGGAGCGAGCCAAGTGGGGAACTTGCCCGCAAAGTGCTCAATCAGAATACCGATGAAGCGCTCGATGGAGCCAAAGCATACGCGGTGCAGCATGATGGGGCGCTTCTTGGTGCCGTCGGCGTCAACGTACTCCAGATCAAAGTTGAGCGGCATCTGGAAGTCAAGCTGCACGGTACCGCACTGCCAAGTACGTCCGAGCGAGTCCTCCAGATGAAAGTCAATCTTGGGGCCGTAGAAGGCGCCATCGCCCTCGTTGACCTCATAGTCCATGCCCAGCTTCTCCAGAGCGGTGCGCAGACCCTCCTCGGCGCGTGCCCAGTCCTCGTCCGAACCCATGGAGTCCTCGGGGCGGGTGGAAAGCTCAACGTGGTACTTAAAGCCAAACTTTTGGTACACGGAGTCGATGAGGTTGACCACACCCACGATCTCGTCGGTCAGCTGGTCGGGACGCACAAACAGGTGGGCGTCGTCCTGGTTAAAGCAGCGCACGCGGAACAGGCCGTGCAGGGCGCCGCGCAGCTCGTGGCGGTGCACCAGGCCGATCTCGCCGGCGCGGATGGGCAGCTCGCGGTAGGAGTGCGGCTTGGAAGCGTACACCAGCACGCCGCCCGGGCAGTTCATGGGCTTAATGCAGTACTCTTCATCGTCGATGACGGTGGAGTACATGTTGTCCTTGTAATGGTCCCAGTGGCCCGAGGTCTTCCACAGCTGCTTGTTCATGATGAGCGGCGTGGAGATCTCCACGTAGCCGGCCTTGTGGTGGATCTCGCGCCAATAGTCCAGCAGCGTGTTCTTAAGGATCATGCCGTTGGGCAGGAAGAACGGGAAGCCAGGGGCCTCGTCGCGCATCATAAAGAGGTCCATCTCGCGGCCGATCTTGCGGTGGTCGCGCTTCTTGGCCTCCTCCAGCATGTGCATGTGCTCGTCGAGCTCTTCCTTGGTGGCAAAGGCAACGCCGTTGATGCGGGTGAGCATCTTGTTGTCCTTGTCGCCCTTCCAGTAAGCGCCCGAGACACCGGTGAGCTTAAAGGCCTTCAGCGCCTTGGTGTAGCAGATGTGGGGGCCAACGCACATGTCGATGTAGTCGCCCTGCTGGTAGAAGGTGATGCGGGCGTCGTCGTCCAGGTCGCCGATGTGCTCGACCTTGTACTTTTCGCCGCGCTCCTCCATAAGGGCGATGGCCTCGGCGCGGGGTTTCTCGTACACGGAGAACTTGAGGTTCTCCTTGACGATCTTCTTCATTTCGGCCTCGATCGCGGGGAAGTCGTCCTCGCTGATCTTGACGCCCTCGGGCAGGTCGACGTCGTAGTAGAAGCCGTTGTCGGTCGCGGGGCCGTAGGCAAAGTCGGCCTGGGGGTACAGGCGCTTGATGGCCTGCGCCATGATGTGCGCGGCGGAGTGGCGGATGACGTGCGTGACCTCGTCCTGCGGGAGCTCGGCCACCGAGCCGTCATTGTAGAGTGCCTTCATGGGTATGTTTTCTCCTCTCGGATGCCTGATGCAAGTGCGTGCGATGCGCTCGGCGTTTTTGACTTGCATCATTATAGGCAGGTTGCCTTGGTATACAAGCGCCCGCCGCACCTTAATGGCACGGCGGGCGATTTTCTACGCATGCTTCATCGTGTGGGGCGGGTTGCGCGCGTGGTTTGCGGCGTGCCCGTGGCTTGCGGCCGGCCCTGCGATGGATGCGTTACTGGATGCGAGTTCGGCAGTAGGGACAGACCTTCCAGTGCGCATCGAGCGGGCGATGGCAGCTGGGACATACGTTGCGAACCTGGGTATCGCACACCGGGCAGACCACAAAGTCCTTCTCGATGGGCGCGCCGCACTGCGGGCAGGTGCCGTACTGGGCAAGCTGGCGCTCGCGCAGGGCCATGTCCAGCTCCTGCTCCTCGCGGTCGGACGCGTAGGAGTGCGGGCGCAGGACCAGGTAGGCAATGAGGCCTACAAACGGGATGAGGGCGATGATGCCCCATGCCACGTAGGCGCTGGCGCCGCGGCGGCGAGCGTCGATGAACACATAGACGACCGACAGCACATACAGGGCGATGATGAAGCCAACGAAGGCATAGACGACGCCCATAAGCTGCGGCGACATGAGCTCGGAGATGTACTTGGACATTACGGGTACCTTTCGGAATATTAACAGTTCGGTCAAGTTTACCACGGGGTTTGTTTATATGGGACCACGGCTAGGGGCGGGGCTGGCGCGGACACAAACATCTCAATCTGTAACAGGTGGGAGCGGAATTCGGGTCTAGATGTTACAGATCGAGACGAACGGAGGACCCGCCAGACTAACGTCTCGATCTGTAACATCTGGAACCCAAATCTTCGTCAAACTGTTACAGATCGAGACGAACGGTTGTCGTAGTTGTCGTCAGACGAGGTTGTCGACGTTGCCGGGGTCTCCCCTCGCCTGCCGTTGGCGGGTGTTGCGGGGCTGTTCGCCGCATTGCCGTCGCACTGGGGGTGTGCGGACCGTAGGATAGTCTTATTGACGGCCTGTCAACTCGTCTGGGAGGCACTGTGACAGAAACGTTTGATATCGCGATTGTCGGCGCGGGCATCACCGGATGCGCCATCGCGCGTCAGCTCGCGAGATTTGACCTTTCCATTTGCGTGATTGAGGCGGCCAACGACATCGCGCTGGGCGCCTCGAAGGCCAACGGCGGCCTGGTGCACGCCGGCTACAATCCGGCGCCGGGCACGGTAAAGGCGCAGGTCAACGCTCGTGGTTGCGAGTTATACGGTGCGTGGGCGCAGGAGCTGGGCTTTCTGTTCTGCCGCACCGGGTCGATGGTGTTGGGCTTTAACGACAAAGACTGCGCACAGCTGGAAAAGCTGCGCCGGAATGGCCTAGCCAACGGCGTGCCCGAGCTGTCGATTATCGGCCCCGACCGCATCCACGAGCTGGAACCGCGCGCGAGTGCCCAGGCCTCGTGCGCACTGTGGTGCCCTTCGACCGGTTACGTTGACCCATTTGAAGTGGCCATCGCCGCGCTGGAGAACGCGGTCGCCAACGGCGTGACGTTTATGCGCTCCTCACCGGTGGAGGCCATTGAGGTCGCCGACTCGGATGACGGAGCCGTGCGCTTTACGCTGGCAACGCCCGCTGGCAACGTGCGCTGCCGCTACCTGATCAACGCCGCGGGCAACGGCGCCGCCGACATCTCGCATATGGCCGGTGCCGAAGAGTTTCAGATGGTCTGGCGCCAGGGCAACATCGTGGTGCTGGACAAGGAACCGCGCGCGGTCATACCGCTCTACCCCGTGCCGACGCCGGTGTCGAAGGGCGTTATCGTGACGGGCACTGTGCACGGCAACACCGTGATCACCGCCACGGCTGCCGTGCGCGAGCCGGGCGACACGCAGACCTATGCGAGCGATGTGAATGCGCTGCTGACCGGCGCGCGCAAGCTGGTGCCCGATCTGGATACGAGACGTGTGGTGCGCGCATTTGCCGGCGGGCGTCCGGTCATTCAGGGAACGAACGACTTCTTTATTGGACAGTCGGCCGTGGTGCCGGGGCTTTTCCAGGCGGCGGGCATTCAATCGCCGGGCGTGGCGAGCGCGCCGGCCATTGCCGAGCGCATAGAGCAGATACTGCGCGACGCCGGGGTGGCCCTACGCGAACGGGACGATTGGGACCCGATACGCCGCGCACCGGACGACTTTGACCGCTCGTCGCTTGCCCGCAAGGAAGAACTTATTGAGTCCGACCCCGCATGGGGGCAGATTGTCTGCCGCTGCGAGACGGTGCCCGAGGCCGAGATTGTTGCCGCGATTCGACGCCGTCCTGGTGCGGTTTCGGTCGAGGGCGTCAAACGCCGCTGCCGCGCGGGTATGGGCCGCTGCCAGAGCGGCTTTTGCCAGAGTCGCGTGATGGCGATTCTGGCCCGCGAGCTGGGGTGTGACCCCAGCGAGGTGCTGCTGGAGGATACCGGATCTTGGCTGGTTGAGGGACCGTTGAAGGGGGTGCGCTAGGATGGCGGAATTCAAATCGAGCGCGATTGATTGCGGCGTCGTAAAAGCCGTACAAACGCAAGCCTTCGACGTGGTCGTTATCGGCGGCGGACCTGCCGGCATGGCGGCCGCGCTTTCCGCGCATAAGACCGGCGCGCGCGTGGCCATCGTGGAGCGCGAACAGCACCTGGGCGGCATCCTCCGCCAATGCATCCACCCCGGCTTTGGCCTGTCGCACTTTAAGCAGGAGCTCACCGGTCCCGAGTACGCGCAGCGCTTTATCGACCAGGTGCGCTCGACCGACATTGCGCTGTTCCTGAACAGCATGGTGATTGGGATTGATTCGGGCGAGTCTACGGAAGACACCGCGGTCCATACCGTCACGCTCATGAACCCCGCCGGCATGCTACGGCTCACCGGACGCGCGGTCGTCCTTGCCATGGGTTGCCGCGAGCGCACCCGCAGCGAGATCAAGATTCCCGGCAGCCGTCCCGCCGGCGTGTTTACGGCCGGCCTGGCGCAGCGATACATCAATATCGAAAACCTCAAGCCCGGCTCGCGCGCCGTCATTTTGGGTTCGGGCGACATCGGGCTGATCATGGCGCGCCGCTGCACGCTCGAGGGGATTTCCGTCGAGGGCGTCTACGAGCTCATGCCGTACGCCAACGGTCTGCGCCGCAACGTCAAGAACTGCCTGGACGACTTTGGCATTCCGCTGCGCCTGTCCACAACCGTCACGCGTGTGATCGGTCACAACCGCGTGGAGGCCGTCGAGGTGAGTCGGGTCGACGAGCATCTGGCACCCATTCCGGGGACCGAGCGCATTGTTCCGTGCGACACGCTACTGCTTTCGGTGGGCTTGATTCCCGAGAATGAGCTTTCGGTTGCCGCGGGCGTAGAGCTTGACCCACGCACGCGCGGCGCCGTGGTGGACCAGAGCCTGCAGACAAGCGTGCCAGGCATCTTTGCCTGCGGCAACGTGTTACACGTGCACGACCTGGCCGACAACGTGACGACCGAGTCTGAGCGCGCCGGCGCGGCTGCGGCGGCGTACGCGCTGGGGACCGGCGCGGGCGCCGTTCCGGACTGCGAGCTCACCGTCTCCCCTGCCGGCGTTGCGGGATACGCACTGCCGGGACGCATTACGGCCGTGGCGCTCACCAAGCTCAACTTCCGCGTGCGCCGGCCAGTCGATGCCGCCCGCGTGAGGATCTTGGCCAACGGCGAAGAGTTGTTCGCCGGCAAGGTCCGCGCGTTTAAGCCAAGCGTTATGGAAAGCTTCCCGCTGCCGGCAAAGGTCATCAAACAAGCGCTCGACCTGGGTGCCAGTGAGATTGTCCTATCCGTCGATCCCGTTGAGGAGGCATAAACCATGAGCAAGAATGCGACCGAAACGCTGCAGTTCAACTGCACGACCTGCCCATCCGAATGCCTTCTGACCGTAGAAGTCGAGCGCGACGCTAATGGCGCCGTGGTAGAAGTGCGCTCCGTAACCGGCAACAACTGCCCGCGCGGCGATAAATTCGCACATCAGGAGCTCACCTGCCCCATGCGCGTACTCACCACCACCGTAGCGGTATCTGGCGGCGACGAAGCCCTACTCCCCGTCCGCACGATCGAGGCAATCCCACTCGAACTCCACGCCCAAGCCATGAACCTCATCCGAGGCCTAGTCGTCAACGCCCCCATCTGCATGGGCGACGTCGTGCTAGAGAACCTCCTAGACACCAACATCGACCTCATCGCCAGCATGAACATCGACCGAGCCCAAGTAGCTAATTAGGGACGGGGCTCTTTTAGCTACCCCGCCATCCACCCCACCCTCCTCCGCAGTTGCGGTGAAATACGGACTGTTTAATGGCTTCAGGCCGCTAAACAGTCCGTATTTCACCGCAACTTATGAGGGCCGCACGGGATGCAAAGGAGTGTCCCAAGCTGTCGGCATAAAAGGAACGTCCCTATCTGCCGGGCTTGGGATACCATGGTGGCACCCTAGCGAAAGGATGTTTCATGGCACATGTCGATGACCAGCGTGTGGCGCGCGTGCTCGATGCGCTCGAGGCACAGCACCCCGGCGCGCAGCTGCTCGTAAACGACCCGTGGTCGATTTATTACCTGACCGGCTTTTATGCCGATATTTTCGAGCGTTTTTGCGGCGTACTGCTCGCGCGCGATTGCGAGCCCGTGATCTTGGTCAACGCGCTGCATCAGCTGCCCGAGTACGACAACGCCCACGTGGCATACCACTCCGATACCGACGTCGTGACCGACGCCATCGCACGCGAAATCGACCCGACCAAACCGCTCGGCATCGACACCGTCATGCGCTCCGGCTTTTTAATGCCGCTTATGGAGCGCCACGCCGCCAGCGAGTTTTTCCTGGGCGACTTTGCCGTCACCGCCGCGCGCACCCACAAGGATGCCGCCGAGCAGGAACTCATGCGCGCGTCCTCGGCCGCTAACGACGCTGTGATGGCCGAGGCTATCAAGCTCGTCCACGAGGGCGTAACGGAACGCGAGATTGCCGACCAGATGCTCGGCTTGTATCGCAAGCACGGCTGCGAGGGCTTTAGCTTTCCGCCTATCGTGAGCTTTGGCGCCAACGCCGGCGACCCGCACCACGAACCAGACGAGACCGTACTCAAGCGTGGCGACGTGGTGCTGTTCGACATTGGCGGACGCCGCTGCAACTACTGCTCGGACATGACGCGCACGTTCTTTTGGGGCGAGCCGGACGAGGAGACCGCACGCATCTACGACATCGTTCGCCGCGCCAACGAAGCCGCCGAGGCGCTCATCGCACCGGGCGTTCGCATGTGCGACCTGGACCGTGCCGCGCGCGACGTGATTGAGGACGCAGGCTACGGCAAGTACTTTACGCATCGCCTGGGCCACTCGATCGGTCTGCAGGACCACGAGCCTGGTGACGTCTCGCTCGTCAACGAGCAGGTCGTAGAGCCGGGCATGACGTTCTCTATCGAGCCGGGAATCTACCTCCCCGGCCGCACCGGCGTCCGCATCGAGGACCTAGCCCTGGTGACCGAGAACAGCGTCGAGATTCTCAACGCCTACCCCCACGATCCGGTCCGCCTGGACTAACCCCTTCCCAATAGCCCCTCAATAAGTTGCGGTGGAATAGTTCCCAGATTGGCTCACAGAGGCATAATCCAGGAACTATTTCACCGCAACTGCCATGGGGCCAAGTCGACCAATTTGACAGTCTAGAGATGCGCCACAAAAACGGGCTATCTACTACGTTTAACCCGCATGGGTCGACCATGCGGGTCTTTTTTGAAAACCAGTAAGTCGTCTACCTGCGGTTTTAATTTCGCAATTCGCGGCGTGGTCGAGGGTAGTCGGTAAAACGTAGTAGATAGGCCCATTTCGTGGCAAGCGAGTCAACTCGGGGCACAGGGCAGCCAAATAAGCCCCGTCCCAAACTGGCTGCTTTTGAGTTGCGGTGATATACGGACTGTTTGAGGCTTCTGGCTTGTAAAACAGTCCGTATTTCACCGCAACTGATGAGGGGATGGGCTAGCGCAACAGGCCTGCTACTTCGCCGGCTAGGGTGATGGTGCCGGCGGCTACGAAAGGCTCGTCTGCGGCATCGAAAGCCGCGAGGGCCTCGGACACGCTGGGGTACACGCCCGCCAGCTTGTCAGCGTCCACCAAGGCAGCGAGCTGCTCTGCCGGCAGGGCGCGATCGGAATCGGTCTGCGTCACGACCACACGGGGGAAGGCCGGAACAAGCACGTCGACGATGCCCGCCACGTCCTTGTCAGCCAACGCCGCGCACAGCAGCGTGGGGCGATTCTCTACGCACGGGTCGATCTCGTCCAGCGCGCCTACAAAGTTCTCGCAGCTCTGAGGGTTATGGCAGGCGTCGATCAGCTTAAGCGGATCGGTCCCCAGCACGTCAAAACGACCCGGAGTGGGGCAGCCCATAAGCGAGGCATCCAGCGCTTCGTGGTCGAGCTCGTGACCCAGATACCCCTCGCACAGCATAATCGCGCACGCGGCATTCTGCGGCTGATACGCCGGCTTAACCATGCTCGACGTATAGATCGCACGCGGCGTGGTGCAGCTAAACTCCACCGTATCGCCCACGTGTGCCGGAAGTTTAGTCGTCGTATGGCTCACCACGAGCGGCACCACGCCGCACTCGCGACAACGTGCATCCATCACGTGCTGAACGCTCGCCTCATGCGTGCCCTCGCCCAGTACAACCAAGCGTCCGGGCTTGATGACCGCGGCCTTCTCCCCCGCAATGGCCTCGAGCGTATCGCCCAAAATACGTGTGTGGTCGAGCCCAATGCCGGTAATGGCAACGGCGACGGGATCGGTCGCACTCGTGGCGTCCCAACGCCCGCCCATGCCAACCTCGAGCACGGCAACATCCACACGAGCCTCGGCAAACACCACAAGCGCGGCAGCCGTCAGCAGGTCAAACGGCGTGATGGTATAGGCGCGCTCCCCCGCCGCCACACGACGGGCATTCACTCGATGTCCCGCCTCAACAGCGGCAGAAACGCCACGGGCAAAGGCCTCATCGCTCACAACGCGCCCGTCAACCTCCATGCGCTCGGGATAGCGCACCAGCTGCGGCGACGTATACAGCGCGGTCTTGAGCCCCTCGCCGTGAAGGATAGCAGCCGAAAAACGCGTGGTCGAAGTCTTGCCATTGGTACCAGCAACCTGAATGCAATCAAAATACTCGTCCGGACGCCCCAACTCATCGAGCATATCGACAACCGTCTCGAGCAGAGGCCCAGCATCCCCAGAAATCCGCCCCGTATCAGCAGCAAGCCCCACAGCCTCATCAAACGAAAGCAGCTCAAACGAGAAAGGAACGACATACGACCCAGAACGCTTAGCCATAACCCAAAGTCCCCTCAACATAAAAAGAGGCCCGAATCAACAACGAGCCCCTCCCATTCAAAATATCAGCCAAACACCGCTTTGCAGCGAGATCAAGGTCACAACCAAGTGGCCCTACCAGGCAGCGAACGCCCCCGTAACCGCTATGGGAGCGGTTTGGGGCTTTGCTCGATACAAGTTCCGCACGAGCCGAAGGCCACTTAATGTGGCCTTCGTGCGAGCAGGACTGTCCGCAGTAGCGAGCAAAGCCCCAAACCGCGTCCCCCAGTACCGCCTACGAGAAGTCAGCAACCTGCGAGTTCAGCGCCGCCAGGATCTCCTTGAGCTCAGCTGCACGGTCCCTCTTCTTCTGGACCACCGCAGGCGCGGCCTTGGCCACAAAGCCCTCGTTGGCGAGCGTCTTCTCGCAGCCGGCGAGCTCCTTCTGGGCCGCGGCGATCTCCTTCTCCAGGCGCGCCTTCTCGGCCGAAAGGTCGACCTTGCCCTCGAGCACCACAAAGACCTCGACGCCGCTATCGACCACGGCAATGCTCGCAGCCGGCTTCTCGACGTCGGTACCCATGACCAGCGAGGCGGTGTTGGCCAGCGGCTCAATCGTGGAGCGCAGGCTCTCGAGCTTCTCGATGTCCTCGGCACCGGCGCGCACGACCACGTCGAGCTCGGCCTTGGGGCTCAAGCGATAACGCGAACGCGTGGCGCGGGCGGCGGAAACGACGGTGCGGCACAGTTCAAACGCGCGCTCGGCGTCCTCGTCAACATACTTGGCGTAGTCGGCGGGCTCCGGCCACTTGGCGATCATGAGCGCCTCGGCACGGTCCACGTTGCCCTCGGCATCCAGATCGAGCACGCTCGCCGGCATGTTGTCCCAGATCTCCTCGGTGACAAACGGCATGAGCGGGTGCATCAGGCGAATGGAGGTGTCGAGCACAAAGATCAGGTTGCGCTGCGCCTGCAGACGGCCCTCGCCCTTCAGGCGGGCCTTGGTGACCTCGACGTACCAGTCGCAGACCTCGTTCCAGAAGAACTGCTGCACGCCGCGGGCCATGTCGCCAAAGGTGTAGTTCTCGATGCCCTCGGTGACCATCTTCACGGCCTTGGCCAGGCGGCTGAACATCCAAGCGTCGGCCGGCGTCTCCACGACGGGCTCGCCGGGCGTGTAGCCCTCCATGTTCATGAGCAGGAAGCGGCTTGCGTTCCAGATCTTGGTCACAAACGACTTGGCCTGCTCGGTACGCGGGCTGTCGATAAGCTTCTTGGTCTTCTTGTCGATGTTCGCGTCGAACTTAACATCCTGGTTGTTGGTGCACAGCGTAAGCAGGTTGTAGCGCATGGCGTCGGCGCCGTACATGCCAATGAGGTCCATGGGGTCAACGCCGTTGCCCTTGGACTTGGACATGCGGCTGCCGTCCTTGGCCAGAATCGTCGGGTAGATGACGACGTCCTTAAACGGCACCTCGTCCAGGAAGTACAGCGAGCTCATGACCATGCGAGCAACCCACAGCGCGATGATGTCGCGCGCGGTGACGAGCGCCGTCGTGGGGTGATGCCCCTCGAGCAGCTCCGGCTTTTGCGGCCAGCCCTGCGTGGCGAAAGTCCACAGCTGCGAGCTAAACCACGTGTCCAACACGTTCTCGTCCTGGTGCACGTGATGACCGCCGCACTTGGGGCACACATCGGTGTCCTCGGTAAGGGCGTCCTCCCAGCCGCAGTCCTCGCAGTAGAACACGGGGATGCGGTGGCCCCACCACAGCTGGCGGCTGATACACCAGTCCTTGAGGTTCTCCATCCAGGTGGTGTAGGTCTGCGTCCAACGCGCGGGGTGGAAGGTGACCTTGCCAGAGTTGACGGCGTCGAGCGCCGGCCCCTTGAGCTTATCGACGGCGACGAACCACTGCTCAGACAGCCACGGCTCCAGTGCGGCGTCGCAACGGTAGCAGTGCATGACGGAGTGATCGAGGTCCTCGACGTGATCGAGCAGGTCGTGCTCCTCGAACCACTTGATGACGGCCTCGCGGCACTCGTCGCGGTTCATGCCGGTGAACTCGCCGTAGCCCTCGACGACCACCGCGTGCTCGTCGAAGATGTTGATCTGCGGCAGGTCGTGGGCCTGACCCATGGCGTAGTCGTTGGGGTCGTGAGCAGGCGTTACCTTGACGAAGCCAGAGCCGAAATTGGCGTCGACATGCCAATCCTCAAAGATGGGGATCTCGCGGTTGACGATCGGCAGCATGACGGTCTTACCCACAAAGGCGGCCTTCTCGGGGTCCTTCGGGGAGACAGCGACGCCCGTGTCGCCGAGCATGGTCTCGGGGCGCGTGGTGGCAACGACGATGTAATCCTGGCCGTTGACCGGCTCGGTCAGCGGGTAGCGCAGGTGCCACAGGTGGCCCTTCTCGTCCTTATATTCGGCCTCGTCGTCCGAGATGGCGGTGGTGCAGTTGGGGCACCAGTTAACGATACGCTTGCCACGGTAGATCAGGCCGTCGTGGTACCAATCGCAGAAGACCTTGCGCACGGCCTGTGCGTAATCCTCGTCCATGGTGAAGCGCTCGTTGTCGAAGTCGACGGAGCAACCCATGCGCTTGATCTGCTCGACGATGATGCCGCCGTACTCGTGGGTCCAATCCCAGCAGGCGTCGACAAACTTGTCGCGACCGATCTCCAGGCGGCTGATGCCCTCACTCTTGAGCTTCTTGTCGACCTTAGTCTGCGTGGCGATACCGGCGTGGTCGGTACCCAGCACCCAACGCGTGGACTTGCCGCGCATGCGGGCCATACGGATGATGGCGTCCTGGATGGAGTCGTCGGTGGCGTGACCCATGTGGAGCTTGCCGGTCACGTTGGGAGGCGGAATGGTGACGGTGCAGTCGCCCACGCCCTCACGGCGCTTGTAGTAGCCGCCGTCGAGCCACTTCTGCAGGATCGCCGGCTCGTTGGTCGACGGATCGTAGTTCTTGGGCATCTCTTCCATATATCTCTCCCTTGCCCGTCGGCGTGTCCGCATGCTTGGTTTTCGCTCGGTCAGGTCCTGACTCGCACGAAGAGCACATTAAGTGCTCTTCGGCTCGTGCGGAATCTACGAAAACCAAGCAGGCGGACACGCCTTAGGTATCGATTACTTCAGTCTGAAGGTACTAACTTGACAATCTCACAGAATAGCACAGGCATACCTGCCGAAAAGGGACAGGTTTATTTTGGTAGGTTTTATCAGGGGAAACGACATTTGCCCATATAAAACCGACCAAAATAAACCTGTCCCTAAATGGCAGGCCCCGCGGTGGTTGCCGCGGGGCCTGGATTCAAGCTATTTACCCGTAGATGCGCTGGGGTTGTTCTTCGCCCTTTACGGAGGCTTCGGTCACGACGACCTTGGAAACGCCCTCCTCGCTGGGGAGGTCGAACATCGTCTGCTGCAGCACGTCCTCGCAGATGGAGCGCAGGCCGCGGGCGCCGGTCTTGCGGGCGAGCGCCATGCGGGCGATCTCGTGCAGGGCGGCATCCTCAAACTCAAGCTCAACGTCCTCGAGCTGGAACATCTTGCGGTACTGACGCACCACGGCGTTCTTGGGCTCGGTCAGGATCGACACCAGGTCGTCCTCGTCGAGCGCCTGCGTCTGGGTGACGACTGGCGTACGTCCCACAAACTCGGGGATCATGCCAAAGGCGTTGAGGTCCTGCGGGAGCACCTGGCGCAGCAGGTCGTTCTCGTCGACCGAGGTGGGGCCGGCGATCTCGGAGTTAAAGCCCACGCCCTTGTTTCCCACGCGATCGGCGATGATCTTGTCCAGACCCACAAAGGCACCGCCGCAGATGAACAGGATGTTGGTCGTGTCGATCTGCAGCAGCTCCTGCTGGGGATGCTTGCGGCCGCCGGTGGGCGGAACGCTGGCCACCGTCCCCTCAAGGATCTTAAGCAGCGCCTGCTGAACGCCCTCGCCCGAAACATCGCGGGTGATGGAGAGGTTCTCGGCCTTGCGGGCGATCTTGTCGATCTCGTCCACGTAGATGATGCCGACCTGCGCGCGCTCGATATCGCCATCGGCGGCATTGATGAGCTTGAGCAGGATGTTCTCCACGTCCTCGCCCACGTAACCGGCCTCGGTGAGCGCGGTGGCGTCGGCGATGGCAAACGGCACCTCGAGAATGCGGGCGAGCGTCTGGGCCAACAGGGTCTTACCGGTACCTGTGGGACCGAGCAGCAGGATGTTGGACTTGGCGAGCTCTACCTCGTCCATATCGTCATCGAACTGCGAGCCCATGTCGTCATCAAAGGCAGACACCGCGGCACCGCCCTCAATCACGCGGCGATAGTGGTTGTACACGGCCACCGACATGGCGCGCTTGGCGTCCTCCTGACCCATAACATAGGCCGAAAGCTCGTCATAGATCTCGTGCGGCGTCGGCACGTGCGTGATGACCTGGCGGTCGTCCTCGAGCTCAAAGCCCTCGGCCTCGGGGTTAACGGCGGGCTGGGATGCAGCCTGGCCGTGATCGTTGAGGAAGCCCGGCAGCTTGCCGTTGCGGGCAGCGTCCATAAAGTCCGAAGCCAGCGACTCCTCCAGAATCTCGGAACAGGCGGCGACGCACTCGTCACAGATAAAGATGTTGGTCGGGCCCTTTACGAGGCGGCGGACCTGGCCCTGCTCTTTTCCGCAGAAGGAGCAGCGGATGGGGTTGCCGTTCTCGTCAAAGTTGTCCTGCATGTTTCCTGCCATCCTAGGCGTCCTTCGCGGCGAGATCGCGCGAGGTGACGATACGGTCGATCAGACCGTAGTCGAGGGCCTCGGCAGCGGTCAGGTAGTTGTCGCGCTCGGTGTCGGCCTGGACCTTCTCGATCGGCTGGCCCGAGGCATCGGACAGGATCTGGTTGAGCTCGCGGCGAGTCTTCTTGATCTCCTCGGCAACGATCTCGATCTCGGTCTGCTGACCCTGGGCACCGCCGCTGGGCTGGTGAATCATGACCTTGGAGTGCGGCAGGCAGAAGCGCTTGCCCTTGGCGCCGGCCGAAAGCAGCACAGCGGCCATGGACGCGGCCATACCGACGCAGATGGTGGAGACCTGCGGCTTGATGAAGTTCATGGTGTCCAGAATCGCCAGGCCGGAGTAGACCTCGCCACCGGGTGAATTGATGTAGAGCGAGATATCCTTCTCGGCATCCTGGCTCTCAAGATGCAGCAGCTGGGCAACGACCAGGTTGGCGCTGACGGAGTTGATCTCCTCGCCCAAGAAGATGATGCGGTCGTTGAGCAGGCGCGAATAGATATCGTAGCTGCGCTCGCCGCGCGGCGTCTGCTCGATAACGTATGGCACGAGGGCGGAATCGAACTTAGCGATCATACGCATCTCCATTTCTCTCTTGCGGACCAAATTGGTTCTAGATAAACGTACGGTGCCCGCATGCTATGCATTGGCTGGCACCGTACGAAGCAACCGGATAACCGGTGTATAACTTTACCCCATCACGGGCGCACCCATGCGCTCGCGGGCAAGGTGGCGAGAATTACTCGGCGTCCTTGGCGGTCTCGTCGACCTCGGTCACCTTGGCGTTCTCGACCAGGTGGTCGACGGCCTTGGAGCGACGGATGGACTCGCGGACGGCAGGCATGCGGCCATCGGCGATGAACTCGGCCTTGGAAGCCTCGACGTCCTTGACGCCGGCCTTCTCGAACTCGGCGTTGATGTCGTCCTCGGTAACCTCAATCTTGAGCTCACGGGCGAGGGCGTCGAGCGCCAGGGACTCACGGGCAACGTCGTTGGCCTGCTTGTGCAGGTCGCCGATGAACTGCTCCATGGTCAGACCGGAAGCGGGCAGCCAGGTGTCCAGGGTCATGCCGCGGGCAGCGAGGTTGGACAGGAAGTTCTGGCCAAGCTCCTCAAAGACGGACTGCTCGTAGTCGGCGTCCATCTCGTCGAGCTGCAGACGCTCGGCGAGAGCGGAGACGCAACGGTTCTCCTTCTCAGCCGGCAGGCGGGAAGCCTTGTCCTGCTCGATCTCGATCTTGATGGCGTCGCGCATGGCATCGATGCTGTCGAAGCCGAAGTCGGACTTGACGAGCTCGTCGGTGAGCTCGGGGGTGTTGCGGACCTTGATGCCCTTGACGGTGACCTCGACGGTGTGGGTCTCGGCTTCCTCGCCCTCCTCGACCTCGTCGGTCCAGGTGACGGTCTTGACGTCGTCAACGTTAGCGCCGATCAGGGCCTCGTTGAACTCCTTGGGGTTGCTGTCGCTACCGGCGATGAGCATGCGGCCCTCGGCGGCAAAGTTGTCGGCGTTCTCGACGGCCTTGAGGTCGACGGTGACGTAGTCCTCGGCCTCGACGGCGCGACCCTCGACGTCCTCGAAGGTGGCACGGTAGTTGAGGAGCATCTCGACCTGGTTGTTGATCTCGGACTCGGTGACCTCCGCAGGGGGCATCTCGATCTCGACAGCGTCGAAGGAGGAGAGCTCAGCGGCGGGACGCAGGGAGAACTCGACGGTGTAGGTGTAGTCCTCGTGATCCTTGGCGAGGTCGAGCTCCTTGTAGTCACCGTTCTTGGTGGGGACGATGTCCAGCTCGTTGAGGACGGCGGGCTCGTTGGCGGCGATCAGGTCGTTGGTGGCCTGAGCGAGGGTAGCCTCGGCGCCAAGAGCAGAGTCGATGACCGGACGGGGGGCCTTGCCGGCGCGGAAGCCCGGGAAGCGGTACTTCTTGGCGGTGTCCTTGTAGGCCTTCTTGATCGCGGCGTCGACGTCGGCGGCCGGGATGGTGACCGTAGCGGTGAGCTTGGCGTCCTTGACGTCAGAAGCGGTGATGTTCAACACGTTCCTCCTCATACTGCCCAGCTTATCTGAGGTGCTGGTACCTTTATGCAACAAAGTGTCGCGACGGCCGAGGCCGACGCTGGTGCGTTGGTGCGGGCGAAAGGACTCGAACCTTCACGGGAATCCCACCAGAACCTAAATCTGGCGCGTCTACCAATTCCGCCACGCCCGCATGAGCGCACAGACTAGGAATGATAGCAGATACGAACGACAAGCGCACGCACACCTTTTACAAGCTCACGACCTCACCACGAGTACGCATCGGATCCCCCGCCGCCCCATCGAAGTTGCGGTGGAATAGGGACTGTTTGGGGCTCCAGTCCTCCAAAACAGTCCCTATTCCACCGCAACTTCGGCGGGACTCGGCAGCCTGGCGATGCTGGCCATGCGCCGGAAAGCGTGTCCCGGTTTGGGGCCTCGGAATGGGATGTAATTTCCGCTATAGCCATCAACCGGAAACTGCAACCCGTTTTGAGCCCCTATTCCGGGATGCACTTTCCGCCGAGGGCCTCAAACGGAAACTGCAGCCCACAATTCGGTCGAAAAGTGGGCTGCAGTTTCCCAGGGCTAGGCAAAGAGCGGCGGATGCGTCGCCTCGCCTACTCCCCCAGCAGGGCCTTCTCGGGCGTGATCGGAAGCGAGCGGACCTGGTGTCCGGTGGCGTGCGCCACTGCCGAGGCCACGGCGGCGAGCGGCGTGTTGATGACGACCTCGCCGATCGACTTGGCACCAAACGGGCCCGTCGGCTCGTAGCTCGGCTCAAAGGCCACGCGAATGCTGCCGATATCCAGGCGCGTGGGTAGCTTGTAGCTCATAAAGTTGCCGGTGCGCAGGCGACCGCGGTCGTCGTGCTCGACGATCTCGTAGAGCGCATGGCCTATACCCTGGGCAATGCCGCCCTCGGCCTGGACGCGCGCGAGTGCCTCGTTGATCACGGTGCCGCAGTCCACAGCCGCCGCGTAGTCCACCACAGTCACCTTGCCGGTGGCCTTGTCGACCTCGACCTCGGCAATGCCGGCCATGAACGGCGGGGGCGAAACGGGCAGGCAGGCAGAGGCATGCGAGGTGAGCGCGTCGCCGCCTGCGATGTTCTTGACGCACAGGTTGGCAAAGTCGCGCAGCGTGAGGTAGCGGTTCTGCTCACGCGCGGCACGCTCGTCGGACAGGCGCACGTACTGACCATCAAAGACCACGTCGGCGGCGTCCACATCCCACATCTGGGCGGCCTTGGCGCAGATCTTCTCGCGCAGCTCGGTCGCGGCGTTCTTGGCGGCAAGGCCCGTCACGTACGTACCCGAGCTCGCGTACGAGCCGGCGTCGAACGGCGACACGTCGGTGTCCACGCCGCGCACCACGATCTGTGAGCTCTCCACGCCCAGCTCCTCGGCGGCAATCTGCGCCAGGATCGTATCGACGCCCATGCCGTTATCGGTGGCGCCGGTGCCGATGGTAATAAAGCCGTCCTCTTCCAGGCGCATGTCGATGCCGGCGATATCCACGTTGGAGATGCCCGAGCCCTGCATGGTGAGCGCGCAGCCCAGGGCGCGCACGCGGTCGCCCAGGTCGACGGCCAGCGGCTTGTCGCGCCAGCCGATCATGTCCATCGCGCGCAGCAGGCAGCGGTCGAGCGCGCAGGCGTTGAGCTTCTCGTTGTAGTACTGCGGCATGATCTCGCCCTCGCGCACGATGTTCTTAAGGCGCAGGTCGGCGGGGTCCATGTGCAGCATGTCGGCGAGCTCGTTGACGGCGCTCTCCACGGCAAACTGGCCCTGGGTGGCACCGTAGCCGCGATACGCACCGCCTCGGTTGGTGTTGGTGTAGACGGCGTCCCAGCTAAAGCGGCTCGCCTTCACGTGGTTGTAGATGGGCAGGCTCTTGTGGCCCGAGAGGCCGATCGTCGTGGTGGCGTGCTCGCCGTACGCGCCGGCATTGGACAGCGTGTGCAGGTCGATGGCCGTGATGGTGCCGTCGTTCATGGCGCCCAGCTTAACGGTCATCTGCATCTGGTGGCGCGAGTTGCCCGCGGTGATGGTCTCCTCGCGGGTGTAGCAGCAGTAGCTCGGACGACCGGTCTGCTGGGTGACGAATGCCACGAAGATCTCGCAGCAGCCCGTCTGCTTGGAGCCAAAGCCACCGCCGATGCGCGGCTTAATGACCTGCACCTGCGACTGCGGGATATCGAGCGACTGCGCGACCATGCGGCGCACGTGGAAGGGCACCTGCGTAGAGGTGGTCACCGAAATGCGGCCGAACGCGTCGGTCGTCGCGAAGGCGCGGAAGGTTTCCATGGGCGCGGTCTGCGTGGCCTGGCTGGTGTAGGTGCGGGTGAAGACGATGTCGCTCTGGGCGAAGGCCTCGTCCAAGTCGCCAAAGTCGCTCGTGCCGCTGCATACCAAGTTGCGCGGGACGTCGCCGCCCTGCGGAAACATAAAGGTCACGTCGCCCTCGGGGTGAACCACGATGTCGTTATCGAGTGCCTTGGTAAAGTCGAGCAGGGGCTCGAGCACCTCATAGTCGACCTTAATGAGTTTGAGCGCCTTGTCGGCAGCCTCCTCAGTCTCGGCGGCGACGATCGCCACCTCCTCGTTTTGGTAACGGACGAGGTTCTCGAGAATTAGGCGGTCGTAGGGACTCGGCTGCGGATAGCTCTGGCCGGCGATGGTAAAGCGGCGCTTGGGCACGTCCTCGTAGGTGTAGACGCCCACGACGCCGGGCACCTTCAGGGCGCGCGACGTATCGATGGAGCGGATCTTGGCGCGGGCATAGGGGCTGCGCTTGAGTTTGACGATGAGCGCGCCGGCGGGCACCATGTCGCCCGTGTAGACGGGACGACCCTCGAGCAGGGCCTTCGAGTCCTTCTTGGGCTGCTTGTGGGTAATCTGCTTGTACGCGACGCCGTCGCAGCTGGTGTCGTTGACCGGCAGCTCGGGCATCTCGAAGCCCACCTGCACGCCAGACTCGTTGAGGAAGCGGACGATGGCGCGCAGCTGGCTTTCGTAGCCACTGCAACGGCAGAGGTTGCCGGCGAGCTGGCGCGAGAGTTCCTCGCGCGTGGCGACGAGGCTCGGGTCCTCCTTGGCGGCGCGGGCAAGCGCCAGCACGTTCAAGATGAGGCCGGGAGCGCAAAAACCACACTGCTCGGCGCCTTCGGCAGCCATTGCGCGGGCGAGCGCCTCAGACTCGGCCTTGAGGCCCTCGAGCGTAGTGATGGAGCGGCCCTCGACGCGCGCGGCGGGAACCGAGCAGCTCAGCACCGGGTCGCCGTCGAGCCACACTGTGCACAGGCCGCAGTTGGTGGTCTCGCAGGCACAGCGCACCGACGCGCAGCCCTGCTCGCGCAGCAGCGCAAAGAGCATGGTGTCGGGGGCAATCTGAACCTTGACCTTACGGCCGTTGAGCGTAAAGGAAAGATCGATGAGTTTGGCAGCCATTAGCGCACCTCGCTAGAATCGACGCCGGGCACGCGGCGGCAGGAATACTCGTCCGTGGCAAACTTGGGGACCTGCACGGTCTCGAGCTCGCGGGCAAGCGCGGCAGAAAGCTCGATGCCGGCGGCGCGGCGCACGGCCTGGATGGCGAGCGGGGCCGAGATGCGGCGACGGTAGTCGGCCGAGCCCCAAAGGTTGGTGCCGTAGCTCAGGGAACGCACGGATGCGGCCAGGGCGCGAAGTTCGTCCTCGGAAGGCTGCTCGCTGGTGAGGCCAGATGCCTCGCCCTGCAGCAAGGTCGCGCGCAGCGGGCGGGCGCCCACGGTGACGTGCCAGGAGCCGTCCCACCAGGCGGCGGTAACGTTCAGCGAGGGGAAGTCGGTCGCGGCCTTGCGCACGGCCTCGTAGCTCGCACGGTAATCGTGCTTGACGACCACGACATGCTCGATCACGTCGCGCACATAGCCCATGTCCGCGAACTCGGCGAGCGGCACGCGACCGGCGCCCGTCAGCTCAACATAGGAATCAAGCGCGAGAAAGGCGGAGAGAACGTCCGAGAAACCAAAGCGGCCGTAGATGCTGCCGCCCACCGTGGCGGTATTGCGCAGCTGCACGCCCACGATGTCGTGGACGGCGAACTCAAAGACATTGTTGACAAGCGCGTTGAGCTCGACATGGCGCTCGAGCTGGCGCAGGGTGCACATGGCGCCGATGCGAAACTCGGTCTCGGTCTCCTCGATCTGATCGAGTCCGCAGTCCGAAAGGTCAATCGCCGTCGCCACGCGACGCGAACCCAGGCGCATCCAGATGCCGCCGCCCACAATCTTGTTGTTGCGGTTCTTCTGTAAGAGCTCATAGGCTTCGGCCGCGTTTCCAACACGGACGTAGGTACCGAACTTGAGCACGTTCTCCCCCATCTCTTCACTTGTCCAGTACTTTTAAGTGTACCAAACGAGGGGCCGCACACCGTTTTAGGACAAAATCCACCCACCCATCCATAACTTGCGGTGATATACGGACTGATTAGCCGTTCTGGATCGCGTCGGAAATGTTGGTGTAAGCGCGCCGACGGCTGACCGCCAAACGCAAG
>UQLH01000024.1:0-33381 GCA_900541805.1 uncultured Collinsella sp. | reverse complement strand
CATCCGGTTGCACCGGGCCGCGCGGCAAGGAGATATATTGCCAGACCGGAGGGGCCCCGGGAGACGTCAATTCCACTCTTCACAAGTCCTACACAATACATTGCTTTCTATATAAGTCATAGAAAGGCTGGTGCAGAAATACTGCACGTATCAGATGATGACCCTTCGGTTAAGAGATATTTAAAGATCGGTCACCTGTAAGTGTCTATCTACCCGCGCTTTTGCTATATAAACCAGCGCTTCAGATAAAAAGAGGGAGCGCCGCGCACAACGCGACACTCCCCTAGCGATTCAAGAGAATCTATTAGGCCTCGAGAGCCTTCTTGGCGATGGTGGCCAGCTCGTTGAAGGACTCGATGTCCTCGTAAGCCATCTGAGCCAGGACCTTGCGGTCGAGCTCGATGCCGGCAACCTTCAGGCCGTGCATGAACTGAGAGTAAGAGATGTCGTTCAGGCGAGCAGCAGCGTTGATACGGGTGATCCAGAGAGAGCGGATCTCGCGCTTCTTGTTGCGGCGATCACGATACTGATACTGCAGGGAGTGCTGGACCTGCTCTTTAGCATGCTTGTAAGTACGCGAAGCGGCACCGTAGTAACCCTTCGCACGGTGCATAACGGTACGGCGCTTCTTCTTGGCGGCAACAGCGCGCTTAATACGTGCCATGTTCTATCAACTCCTAGACGGTAAAACGAAAAACGGGAACGCGAACTTAGGCGAGACGCGACTTGATGACCTTGCGGTCGGCAGCGGCGATCTCGGTCTCCTGACGGAAGCCACGCTTACGCTTGGTGGACTTCTTGCTCAGGATGTGGCTCTTGAAAGCCTTGGCGCGCATAAGCTTGCCGGTACCAGTCTTGCGGAAACGCTTCTTGGTGCCGCTGTGGGACTTCATCTTAGGCATGAAATACTCCTTAATCGGTTACAGAACACTAGTTACTTAGTATCGCTTGCCGCTTTATCCTCATCGAAGGCGCCCTTAATCGGGGCGAGCAGCATAAGCATGTTACGGCCTTCCATCTTAGGCTTGGACTCGACCGTAGCGTAAGGCTTGAGATCCTCGGCGAGACGCTCGAGAACGTTAAGACCCTGCTCCGGGTGAGCCATCTCACGGCCGCGGAACATGATGGTGATCTTAACGCGTGCGCCCTTCTTGAGGAAACGCAGAACGTGGCCCTTCTTGGTCTCGTAATCGCCAACGTCAATCTTGGGTCGGAACTTCATTTCCTTGACCTCGACCTTGGACTGGTTCTTACGAGCAGCCTTGGCCTTCATGGCCTGCTGGTACTTGAACTTACCGTAGTCCATGACCTTGCAGACCGGCGGCTCCGCGTTGGGAGCGATCTCGACCAGGTCGAGACCCTGATCGTCGGCGACGCGCTGGGCATCGCGGATGGCGAACAGGCCGAGCTGAGAGCCATCGACGCCAATCAAACGGCACGAAGATGCAGTGATCTCGTCGTTGATGCGGGTGTCATCAGACTTAGCTATTTTCCCTACCTCCATTCATAAAAAAATAACCCGGCGCTTCTCAGCATCCAGGTCGTACACATAGACATCCTCGATTTGAGGAAGTGGGTCTAAGTTGTATGACCAGTCAGCTGCTCATTGGCGCCAAAAGGTGGGAGCCCTCGGGTTCCTCTTTAGGGCATTGCGGGAACAACGCCTTGCGAATAATAACACGTACAGCGCGTTATCACATTACGTACACGAAAAAGGGGGCCGCAACCCCCTTGAACGCTCACTTGCATGTATGGTGCCCGAGGCGAGACTCGAAGGGCCTTCGCTTCGCGAAGCCCCGGGCTTCGGGCGCATGGCGCCCTCGCCACGCTCCGCTACAAACAGGCCGCAGGCCTGTTTGCTTAACGCTTCGCGCGCTCACGCGAGTTCGGCACGAAAAAGGGGGCCGCAACCCCCTTGAACGCTCACTTGCATGTATGGTGCCCGAGGCGAGACTCGAACTCGCACGTTGTTGCCAACGGTGGATTTTGAGTCCACTGCGTCTGCCAATTCCGCCACTCGGGCACGTAATGCGTGAGTTAGTTTATCACAGCTTTCTACCGATTAGTCCGAAAATGGAACTTCGAACATTTCGATGAGTTCGACCGAGCGGAGCATCTCGCGCTGGCGGCACCCGCGTCCGTTAACCAAGACTTCGCCCATCTGATTGTCATAGGGATCCTCACGCATGCCATCGAAAGCGGGCACAAACTCGGCCTGGAATCGATCGTTGGCCACCATACGCCACGGGTCGAGATTGCCAAAGTAGTGACGACGACGCCACTCCTCCCCCATCCTGCGCGCCGAGGAGCCAAACGATACGTCGGCGTTAAGCCAACCGGTCTGTGGCGTATAGAACTCAGCCCAATCGTGCGGCCCCACCGAATCGGGCGCAACATACAGGCCGCTCTGCCAACGGGCAGGCACGCCCGCGATGCGGCACATGGTGATAAACGTGAGCGCCATAACGCCGCAATCGCCGCGGAGCGAGTGTGCACAGTCATCGGCAATAGATCCCAAAAGCAGGTACGGTGGCTGATAGCGATAGTCGATATGCTGTGTCAAGTAATCATAGATAGCCCGAGCGCGATCGAGCTGATCCTCGAGGCCATCAACGACATGCTCGGTCAGCTGTCGCAGATACGGCGTGAATGTAATGTGCGGACGGTCCTCGGAAATATCTTCGGGCAACGGCGCGTCCATACACGGATGCGCCGGAAGCGCACCCCCATAGATATCGCGATAAGCGGCATCGATTTGATAGCGATAGGTCACCGAGAATGAGCGATCGGTCGAGGAGACCCACGAGGCAGTACGCGCCGAGGCGCTCGCAGGAGCAATGGCCCCCTCCGGCGTCATATCAAGTATCTCGACCTGGGACTGCTGGCGACAGGCGGCGGCAACGGGAAGCCACGCGCGAACGGTCTCCCCCTCCAAAGCACCGGGAACAGACACGCATGCCTTAAGCGTAATGATGCGAGACAGCCCGCCCTGCGACTCCATCTCCTCAAGCATCTGGTTGCGCAGTGCAATTCCATCCGCAGAATCGGGACGTAGACCCGGAACCTCCTTGGGATACACACGCAAAGAATCAAGGAAGTTGTCGAGAACGAACAGCTCGCCATCGATAAAACGCCAGTCAATACGCTTGCGATTAATCAGGTCGTCAAGCTGCTCTTCGGTAAACTCTGGCCACTCCTCGCGAATCATCTTGATAGCCCGATCGCGCGACACCGAAAAATGAAGCGGCGTCTCGATCATGCGATACCGCTCGGCGCGAACGCAGGCAGCAAGCGAGGGATCGGGATCTTGGGCAAGCAGGCGATCACAAGCCTCAATTGCCTGCGAAAGATACCCCGCATCCTTTAAATGCAGGATCTCGGGTGGCAAGCCAACATCCAGAAAACGAAAGTCATCACAGCAAACATCAACAGAGCAACCAACAGGACCCTCGTCAACAACCTTCCCATCCGAAGGCAGCACATTAATAACAGCCATACCAAACTCCAAGTCATTAGAACTCTCGAAGCCCATTGTAGCGAGATAAAAAAGAAAGCCCCAATAAAGGAACCCTCAACACCGATAAACGGTACCCATAAAAATGAATTCCGCCCAGTAACCCTGTAGCGAGTTAACGAAGGAGGCCCCGTTTCCCCGGAGCTGATTCCGTCGCGCGACTTCTGGCGAAGCCAGTAGCCATCTTAATTCAGCCTCGTAACCCTGCGGCGTTAAACAAAGGAAGCCCCGTCCCCCGGAACTGTTTCCTTGGCGCGACTTCTGGCGAAGCCAGGTGAGCGCAAAGGAAACAGTGTAGGGAGACGGGGCTTCCGGCGGGAAGTTTAGCGACGCTTACGCCTTGTTGACGGAGCCAAACTCCTCCATGAGCTCCTTGGTGCGGGCAACGATGTTGTCGCGACCAGGCTTGAGGAGCTTGCGGGGGTCAAAGCCCTTGCCCTGCTGATCCTTGCCAGCCTCGATGTACTCGCGGACGCCCTTGGCGAAGACGAGCTGCAGGTCGGTGTTGACGTTGATCTTGGAGATGCCCAGGGAGATGGCCTTCTTGATCTGATCCTCGGGGATGCCGGTGCCACCGTGCAGGACGAGGGGCAGGTCGCCGGTCTGGGCCTTGATCTCGCCCAGACGCTCGAAGGAAAGGCCAGCCCAGTCGGCAGGGTACACGCCGTGGATGTTGCCGATGCCGCAGGCGAGGAAGTCGACGCCCAGGTCAGCAATCTGCTTGCACTCAGCAGGATCAGCGAGCTCGCCGCTGGAGGTCACGCCGTCCTCGGTGCCGCCGATGCCGCCGACCTCGGCCTCGATGGACATGCCCTTGGAGTGGGCAAGCTCAACGAGCTCCTTGGTGCGGTCGAGGTTAAGCTGGAAGGTCTCCTCGTGAGAGCCGTCATACATGATGGACGTGAAGCCGGCCTCGATGCACTTGAAGCAGTCCTCGTAAGAACCGTGATCGAGGTGAAGGGCGACGGGAACGGTAACGCCCGTGGCCTCGACGGCAGCCTTGACCATGTCGGCGCAGACCTTGAAACCGCCCATCCACTTAGCGGCACCAGCGGTGCACTGAAGGATCAGCGGAGACTTGGCCTCCTCGGCGGCCTGGAGAATAGCCAGGGTCCACTCGAGGTTGTTGGTGTTGAAGGCACCGAGACCGTACTTGCCGGCCTCGGCCTTCTTGAGCATGTCTGCTGCGTTGACGAGCATAAAAGAAACCTCCTGTAAGGTTGCTCCGATAACGCCTGTGATTTTACCACGGCGTATCCGAGCATAAACGTTCGTTTGTTCACGAATATCGTCCAAACAGACTTTTTTTGACCGTTTGCCCTACGGAATCGACCCGTTGGGGAAAATATCTTGACGTTTGGACGCTTCTCGTGCTTCAGAAGCTGACTACAAAGCTACATCTGCATGAAAGGGTTCCGCATAAGCTCGCGTGCCACAGTGGTCGAATCGCCATGGCCGGTTAGGCAAACGGTATCGGGCGGGAGAAGCCGGGCGAGCTTGGAGAGCGAGCGCAGAATCGCCGCCTCGTCTCCTCCAGAAAGATCGGTGCGGCCGTGGCTGCCCGGGAATAGTGTATCGCCCACAAAGGCAATGTTCCCCTGCTCGGTGGCAGCAAACAAGACAATGCCACCCGGCGTATGCCCGGGCGCCTCGATAACCTGCAGGCAAATGTCGCCTAGCTCAATGGTATCGCCCTCGGCAAGCAGCCGCGTCGGCTCGCCCGGATCGGGCGTCTCGATGCCCCACATCGCTCGCTGCTCCTCTATATTCGCATGCGGCACAGTCGCATCCTTAACGCACAGCTCGTACAAAGCGTCAGCGCCAACGGCGGCCCGAACTCCGGCTACACCGCCAACATGGTCGGCATGACCGTGCGTGCAGACGGAACCGAGCACATGCACGCCAGGGTGTTCGGCTCGGATGTGCGCAACGAGGTTTTCGCCTTCCCAAGCGGGATCGATAATCAAGCATTCGCCACTCGAAATAACGGCGTAACTGTTGGTCTGGATGGGCCCGTTTACAAGCACCTCAATCGAAGCCGTACCCCGAGGGGTTAAGTCCAAAGCCGCAGCGTCCATGTGTGCGCCCTCCTTCTATAAACGTCGAGGCATCAAACGATGCCCCGAACGTAACCAATATCATTACTGTCGCGCGCTCGTCGCGACTAAACACGGCGCTTAAGCTGGGCTCCACCCTCGCCGGGCATCAGGCGGCGCGCGTCGTAGACCGAGTCAACGCTGCTGATAGAGGCCAGCAGCGGATCCAGACCACTCGCGTCCGAAATCTCGACCATAAAACGCAGGGTCGCAATGCCCTCGCGGTTGGTCGAGGTAGCGGCGGAAAGGATATTGCCGCCCGCATCGCCAATGGCGATGGTGACGTCCTTGAGTAGACCCATACGATCCAGGCACTCGACCACAATCTCGACCTGGAAAAGCGTATCGGCAGCACCGTCCCACTCCACGTCAATCATGCGCTCGGGGTGCTCCATGAGGCCTTTGACGTTGGGGCAGTTGGCACGATGCACCGAGACACCTCGGCCGCGCGTGATGAAGCCGACGATATCGTCGCCCGTCACCGGATTGCAGCAATGCGCCAGACGGACCAGCAGGCCGCTGTTGCTCTCGCCCTTGACGATAATGCCGTTACTTGCGCTCTTGCCACGCTTTTGCGGCTTGCGGTTGGAGCCTCGAGCCGGCTGTTTCACGACCTCGGCGATAGCCTCGGCCTTGGTGACCTGTTCCTCGGGCTTGGGGTCCAAAATTTGCTCGACCTTGTTACCCACGGCACGTGGGGCGACTTTGCCCGCGCCAACGGCTGCGAACAGGTCCTCGAGCTGTTTGTAGTTAAACTGCTCCGCCACGGCGTTGAGCGCACGCGTGGATCGCGGCGTAGAGATGCCATACCCGCGTTTGCGCAGGTCCTTGGCCAGTATATCGCGACCGGCGGCAGCGTCATCGTCTTTGGTCGCAGCGGCGAAATAACGGCGGATCTTTGACTTGGCCGAAGGCGTCTTGACGATCTTGAGCCAATCACGCGACGGCTTGGAGCTCTTGTTGGTCAGGATTTCAACGCGGTCGCCCGTCTTGATCTCGTGCGTAAGCGGCGCCACCGCACCGTTGATCTTGGCGCCGACGCAGTGATTGCCGACCTCGGTATGAACGGCGTAGGCAAAGTCGAGCGGTGTAGAGCCAGCACGAAGCGCCATGACCTCGCCCTTGGGCGTAAAGACAAAAATCTCCTGGTCAAACAAGTCGACCTTCAGCGAGTGCAGGTATTCCTTGGCGTCGGTGATCTCGTCAGACGCAGCCCAATCGAGCGAATGTTTGAGCCAGTTAATCTGGTCGTCTAGACGCTGGGCATCATTAGTCTTAGACGCAGACGATCCGCCCGACTTCTTATAGAGCCAGTGGGCGGCAATGCCGTACTCGGCCTGCTCATGCATCTCATAGGTTCGAATCTGAATCTCGAGCGGGCGGGCCGTGGGGCCGATAACCGTCGTATGGAGCGACTGGTAGTTATTGACCTTGGGCATGGCGATATAGTCTTTAAAGCGACCGGGCATGGGGTGCCACAGCGTATGCACCGCGCCGAGCGTGGAGTAGCAATCGCGCACCGAATGGGTAATAACGCGCAGCGCCACCAAATCGTAGATCTCGGAGAACTCCTTGCCCTTGCGCTTCATCTTTTGGTAGATGGACCAATAGTGCTTGGAGCGGCCATTGATCTGGAAGCCCTCCAGGCCAATGCGGTTGAGCTCGTCGGTGAGCGTCTTGATGGTCTCGGCCAGATAGCGCTCACGGACCTCGCGCGACTCCGCCACCATGCGCGCGATGCGCTGGTAGGCATCGGGCTCCAGGTAGAAGAAGGACAGGTCCTCGAGCTCCCACTTAATAGAGCTCATGCCCAGACGGTCGGCCAGGGGCGCATACACGTCCATGGTCTCGCGAGCCTTAAACAGGCGACGGTCCTCGCGCAGGGCCGCCAGCGTACGCATGTTATGCAGGCGGTCGGCAAGTTTGACGATGATAACGCGGATGTCCTTGGACATGGCGAGGAACATCTTGCGCAGCGTAAGCGCCTGCTTCTCGTCCATGCTGTCGACTTCGATGTTGGTGAGCTTGGTCACGCCATCGACGAGCTCGGCTACCGTATCGCCAAACAGGCCGGACACATCGGCAAGCGAGGTCTCGGTATCCTCGACGGTATCGTGCAGCAGCGCGGCGCACACCACATCGCAGTCCATCTTGAGGTCGGCCAAAATGATGGCTACCTCGACGGGATGGTTGATGTACATCTCACCCGAGCGCCGCTTTTGGTTGCAGTGCTTCTCGGCGGCAAAGCAGTAGGCCTGCTCCACCTTAGAAAAGTCGTCCTCATTCATATATTTGAGGCACAGGCGCTCCAGCTTGTCGTAGCTGTCCGCCATAATCTCGGGCGGCAGCTCATCGGCATGCTTATAGTGCTCCATCTCCGAGAACGGTTGGAGGGTGGAATCATGGGCGGTACGGGCTGCGGCATCCATCGAGGTCCCCTTCCCCTAGGCCCGCGGTACGATCGGGCGGTTAACTTTGGCTAGCATATCAGAAGCGCACGAATCGAGCGCCCAGCTCCGGAAAGCCGAGAACTCCATGCGCGAGCGCAAGCCCTCCAAATAGCGAATTGACCTGCTCAATTGCACACGGCCCGGGTTTTCTGCCATCGCGATGCGACGGGTGTCGTCAAACCCCGAAACGCGACAGAAACCAAGCTCTTCGAAGATTCCCAGGCCGCTTTCCACCGAGCGCTCGTCGACCGGCGTGCGAGCATCGATAGCAAGGCACATCTGCGCGATGTCGATATCGCTCGCACTAAAGGAATCGTCCCCGGTCTTGCCGCGGTTGGAGCGCCACATGGTCTGCAACGCACGATAGAGCGTGACGAGCTCGTCGCGCTCGGGCGCATAGCAGTCGAGTAGGCGCTCGTTAATGCGAGCGTCACGCGACGAGTAGAGCAAGTGAATCACGGCAGGTTGGCCGTCGCGACCGGCGCGTCCGCTCATCTGGTTGAACTCAATGCTGCCAAACGGCATGTGGTAGAGCACGACATGGCGGATATCGGGCAGGTTGACGCCCTCACCAAAGGCAGAGGTCGAAACGATGCAGCTGAGGCTTCCGTCTCGGAATGCTTCCTCCACGCGGCGACGATCGGAGCGCGCAAGCCCCGCGTTATAGAACGCGATGCGGGTCGCGCAATCGGGTACCCGCTTGCGCAGCGTCTTAGCAAGCGCCACGGACTGGTCGCGCGAGTTGACGTAGATGACGGTCTTCTCCCCCGTCGCCACAATTGACACCAGGCGGTTCTCGCGGCTCGCAAGGTCTCGGTCATCCTCGAGCTGCAAGTTCTCGCGCACCGTCTCGTCGACCACCGTACGGGTAATCGGTAGCACGCGGGCGAGCTCGGCCACAACCGGAGCCGTTGCGGTGGCAGTCGTGGCCAGAACGACCGGGTCGCCCAGGGCCTTGAGGATATCGGGCATGTCGAGATAGGCGCTGCGATCGCCGCCCTTGGCAAGGCCGGCGTGGTGCGCCTCATCGATAACGACAAACCCGATGCGCCCCGAACGCGCAAAGCGGTCGCGGTGAATGGACAGGAACTCGGGCGTCGTGAGCACGATGCCGGTGCGGCCCGAAGCCAAGCCGGCAAACACGTCATCGCGCGCCGCCTCCACGGTCTCGCCGGTCAGCACGCCTACGCCAATGCCGAGCGCGGCCATCGTCGACGAGAGGTGATAGGCCTGGTCGGCAACGAGCGCGCGCAGCGGATAGACAAAGATGCTCGCACGCCCGCGAAGGACCGCCTCGCGCGCGGCATGCACATGGAAGATAAGAGACTTGCCGCGCCCCGTTCCCATAACGGCCAGAACACTTTGGCGATCGGCCAGGGCATCGAGCGCCTCGACCTGCGCGCGGTGCGGCTGGTTCGAACCGATAAAGTTATGGATAAGCGAGCGCGTCAGCTCGGTATAGGAAAGCTGGGCGAGCGTTTGGCGCTTGCGGGACTCCAGACGAAGACCGGCGTCCGCAGGCTCCACGCCACGGCGAAGCTCACATGCCGGGTCGTCAACGCTGGGCGCCGTGGTATCGCGGACCAAGACATCCTTGATCATGAGCTTGGGCTTTACGCGACCTTGCCAATGCTCGGCCACGGCCTCGAATACCAGGTCGACGGCGCTATCGCAATTGATGAGCTTATCGATCTGCGGCACGCGGAACATAATGGCCGGCACACTCGCAGCGCCATCGGTCGCCACGAAGCGCATGTGCTCGCCGGTTTTGCCCACCACGGCACGATCGCACATTGTCACGCCCTCGGCCGCCAACAGCGGCACCTTGTTGCCCTGGCCAAACGGCTCAAGACGGGAGATTTGCTCGATGGTCTCAATATTCAGCTCGGAGAGGTCAACGGTGGCGGCAACCTCGTCGGTGTCCTCAAAGTCCTCGGCGGGAAGCTCCGATAGCACGGCCGAAAGGCGACGGCGGAACTCGTCGAGCTTGGACGCCTCGATGGTCACGCCCACCGCACCCGCATGTCCGCCGCGACGAATCAGCAGATCTGAGCAGCGCTCGACAGCGTCGAACAGGTTGACCTTGCCCACCGAGCGACCCGAACCGCGAGCGATACCGTTTTCGATCGAGAACAGCAGCGCCGGCACGTGATAACGGTTGGTCAGGCGGCTCGCCACGATACCCTTGACGCCCTCGTGCCAGCCCTCGCCACCCACGACGATTGCGCGACCGCCATCATAGGTCTCCTCGACCTTTGCCATGGCATCGCGTGTGAGCTCCGCCTCGATCTCGCGACGCTGCCGGTTGATCTCCTCGAGCTCGGCGGCAAGCGCGCTCGCTTCGATGGGGTCGCGGGCAAGCAACAGGTCGAGCGCCAGCTTGGGATCGGCCATGCGGCCGGCGGCGTTCAAGCGGGGAATGAGCGAGAATGACAGGCCATCCGCCGTAATGCTCGAAAGGTCCGCCTTGGCGAGCGCGGCAAGCGCGATATAGCCGGGGCGAGCGGTTACGCGCATCTGCTGGATGCCCTCGGCGACCAGCGCGCGGTTCTCGGGCGTCAGCGGCATCATGTCGGACACGGTACCAAGCGCCGCAACTTCGATCAGCGAACGCCAATACGGCGGCTTGCCCAGACGCTCGCCCAGAACCTGCACCAGCTTGAGTGCCACGCCGGCACCGGCAAGCTCACGCGAAGGACCCTCGTCCTCGAGCTTGGGGTCGGTCAGAGGCACGCCCTGCGGCACCTGGTCGGACGGCTCGTGATGATCCGTGACCACCAAATCGATCCCCAGGCTCTCCAGATAGGAGACCTCTTCCTTGGCGGCAATGCCGTTATCGACGGTCACGATCAGCTGGGGGCGAGCGAGCTCGTTAACGCGGTCGAGCGCCGCTCGCGAAAGACCGTAGCCCTCGTCAAAGCGATGCGGAATAAACGGCGTGACGTTGGCGCCAAACGTGCGCAGTGCCTCGGTCAACAGACAGGTCGACGTAATACCGTCAACGTCAAAATCGCCAAAGACCGCGATGTGCTCGTGGTTGCGAATAGCGCGCTCAACGCGGTCGGCAACGACCGACATGCCCGGGATAATGAGTGGGTCGGCCCAGTCGCGATCAAGCGAAGGCGTCAAAAACAGCTGGCCTTCCTCGATGGATGTAATGCCGTGCGCAACCATAATGCGCGCCACCAGCCCGGGTATGCCCAGGCCAGCCGAAAGCTCCTTTTCGAGCTCGGGGTTTTGCTGAGCGACCGCCCAGCGATGCGTCGTCTTAAGCGATGACATAGGCGCCCACCCCCGATAGGGGCAGGTCGCCGCGATACCTCTCACGGTTCATAGCGATGAGTCCTCTGTGTATGCCCGCTTCGGCAGGCAGATCTGTTGAACGGATTTATTATACCGTGCAGCGCGGACGCAAATCGCCGCAGCACGCCGCGGTTTCGGTAAACGATGCCGGTAATCGCCTCGAAATATTCGAGCGTTTCTGACGCACGGACGCATGCGAGCGTCTAGCATATCCATTCAAAACGAATTCACGAGCAAAGGGAGTCACAAGAGTATATGAAACAATGGGTTGGACTGGGCAAGTTTCTCGCGGGGCACATGCAGGTCATCGTTCCGATTTGTGTGGCGCTCGGCGTGCTCTTTCCCCAGCAGATCGGCGTTCTCAAGCCCATCGTTCCCACCTTGTTTGCTTTCATGACGTTTCAGGGTGCGCTCAGCAACACCTTTCATCAGGTGGCTGAGGTGTTCCATCGTCCCCTGCATCTGATTTTGGCGTTATTTGTCTCGGCTGTGATCATCCCCATCGCAGCGTATGCCATGGGCTCACTGTTCTTTGGCTCCAATCCCAACCTTGTCTGTGGCATCGTGCTCGAGTACAGCGTACCCGTGGCAGTCACTGCCTTTATGTGGATTAGCATGTTCGGCGGCAACGGCCCGCTCGCGCTCACCATCATCCTGACGTCCTCGGTCATCTCACCTGTGACGATTCCTCTTACGCTCAAGCTCCTGCTGGGCGCCACCGTCTCGATCGACGTGCCGAGCATGATGCAGAATATGGCCTTTATGATCGCCATACCCGCCGTGCTCGGTATCGTCATTAACGAACTCACGCGCGGCTGGGGTCATGAGAAACTCTCCCCCGCGCTTTCGCCCGCCTGCAAGTTCATGATGATGGGCGTCATCGCGTCCAACTCCACCGCCATGAGCGAGTACGTGCTGCACATGAACATGGTACGCCTGGAAGTCGCCCTCTTTATCCTGGCGTTCGCCATCAGTGGCTTTATCATCGGCATCCTGGTCGCACGTGTCCTGCATCTGCCGTATAGCGAGACGACCACCATGTGCTTTACCTGTGGCATGCGCAATATCTCTTCGGGCGCCGTCATCGCCACACAGTATTTTCCCGGCGAGGTCGTGTTCCCCGTCATGTGCGGCACGATGTTTCAGCAGGTACTCGCCTCGCTTATCGGACATCTCTTTGAACGTCTGACCGGCGAGGAGCGCGCCAAACAGCGCAAGCGGGTCGAGGCCGGGCGCGACGCGATGGCACGCTAAGCAGCACTCTTTTCGCAGGCGCTCGCCTTGCTACGCGAGCGTTTCCAGATGCGCACGCAGGCGCTCAGCATCGACATCGAGCGTGGTCTCAGCATTGACCTGAGCCAGCCGATACCCGACAAAGTAGGGCGAAACCACCCAACGTGGAAGCGCCTTGGCAATGGTCCGACCGTCCATGTGGTAGAAGAACAAGTTGTACGACTCTGCGCGACCACCATGGTGCTCGTTCAGGATATAGCGCAGAGCTACCTGAATCGCATCGGCGAAGAGGTCCGTCTCGGCTTGGTCTCGCGCGCCATCGCTGGCGGCGATTCCCTGCGGGGCTGAAACGTTGACCTCAAAGAACCCCATGATCGGTTCGGTTGAGATGTCGACCGAGATTCTCCCCTGTTGCCAGACACTGATGCCTTCAAAGTTGGCTGAGGTCAGCGCCGCATAGCCGTCCTCCTGTTCCAGGCCCACAATCTGCATGTGTGGATGGACGAGGCTACCGCCCGAAAGTGGGCCTTTGTTCTTGTACATGAGCACACTGCGGTACTGTTGGGAATCGATCATCTGCTGCCAACAGCCCAGGGCAAACCGCATCACATGATGCAGCTCATCCGGTTCATAGGTCACCAGGTCGGCGTCGTGATTGGCAGACTCGATCAATACGGTCTGACGTGTGGCCCGCAAGGTCTTGAACTTATTCTCGAGCCAGATACAGTCACCATCGCGCTGGATGATATTGGCAAGTCCCTCCGTGTCGCAAAAGGGGCACGCGGTGCCAGGGCGACGATTATCGTCGGGCTTACCGCTCGCCTGCTGAACGTCAAATACCAGCGCCACGGGTTATACCTCCAGCGGCACGATCTTGGTGCCATGGAGCTCGGAGACGCCTAGCGCCGCCGCGACCGCGTCGCGATTTGCCGTAGTGATGCCGCCGCCGGGAAGGATGGTCAAACGATCACCCGCATACTCGATTAAACGAGCCAGGTAATCGAAATTATCCTCGATCGACGTACCGGCAGCGCCGCCATGCGTGAGGATGCGCGTAACGCCGCAGTCGGCAAGTGTATCAATCGCATCGAGCTGAGTCTCGGGCGAGAGCTGGTCAAACGCCATGTGGAAGGTGATGTCGATGGGCTCACGCTTGCATTCCTCGGTCGCGCAGCCCGCGGCCATCACGAGGGCGCCCAACGTAAGCTCGTCGAGCGCCCATCCGCCAGCGCAGGGCTTGCAGCAGCCAAAGACCAAGCCGTCAACGCCGGCGCTTACGGCAAGGCCCAGGTCCATCTCCATCATACGCAGCTCGTCCTGGTTGTAGTGAAAGTCGCCGCCACGCGGGCGAATCATGCACATCACCCGTGCATCGTGCTCGTGGGCATAGTTGGTCGTAGCGCTGATAACGCCGGCCGAAGGCGTGGTACCACCAACGGCAAGGTTGTCGCACAGCTCGATACGCCTTGCACCGGCATCGATAGCCGCCGGCACCCGCTCAAAGTTCTCGGCACAAAACTCGTACAGCATAGATAGACCCCCAAAGACAGCAGATGTTTTCCGACGGGCATTGTCACACATCCCCATGAAGTTGCGGTGGAATAGGGACTGTTTTGGCCTCTGAGACTCCCATTTAGTCCCTATTCCACCGCAACTTAAAAAGGGGGCGCTGACCGGGTTGGTCAGCGCCCCCTTTGTTGAATGGATTAACCACCCAGGTAGGCTTTACGCACGTTATCGTCGTGCAGTAGCTCTTGGCCGGTGCCGGTCATGGTGATCTTGCCGGTCTCGAGCACGTAACCGCGCGTAGCAATCGAAAGCGCCATCTGCGCGTTTTGCTCGACCAGAAGTACCGTGGTACCGGCCTTGTGCAGGTCCTCGACAATCTGGAAGATCTGTTCGATCAGAATCGGTGCCAGACCCATGGAAGGTTCGTCGAGCATAAGCAGTTTGGGGTTACTCATAAGGGCGCGCCCCATAACGAGCATCTGCTGCTCGCCGCCCGAAAGGGTGCCGGCGACCTGGCGACGACGTTCCTTCAGGCGCGGGAACTGCTCGTAGACGCGCTCCAGGCCCGGAGCCACCGTGGACTTGGGCTGCGTATAGGCACCCATCTCCAGGTTCTCCTCGACCGTCATCTGCAAAAAGGCGCGACGACCCTCGGGAACCTGAGCCAGGCCCTTACCAACCAGCTTATCAGCGGGCGTATGAGTAATGTCCTCGCCCATAAACTTGATGGAACCGGTCTTGGAACGCAGCAGGCCCGAGACGGTCTTGAGCGTTGTGGACTTGCCGGCACCGTTGGCACCAATCAAGGCCACGATCTCGCCCTCGTTAACGTTAAAGGAGATGTCCTTAATGGCGTGGATGGCGCCGTACCAGACGTTGATGTTGTAGACGGAAAGCATCGGCTCTGCCATTTAGTTCTCCCCCTTATCCTGCTTGCCCAGATATGCCTCAATAACAGCGTCGTTGTTCTGGATTTCCTCTGCCGTGCCCTTGGCGATGACCTTACCAAAGTTGAGCACGCAGATGCCCTCACAGATGTTCATAACGAGCGACATATCATGCTCGATAAGCATGATGGCAATGCCAAAGGTGTCGCGAATCTTGACGATGTTCTCCATGAGCTCCGCGGTCTCGGACGGGTTCATGCCGGCGGCAGGCTCGTCGAGCAGCAGTAGCTTGGGGTTGGTGGCAAGCGCGCGGACGATCTCCAGACGACGCTGAGCGCCGTAAGGCAGCGATCCGGCCTGCTCGTTTGCCAGATGCTCCATATCAAAGATGGACAGCAGCTCCATGGCGCGCTCGTGAGCAGCCTTCTCGTGCTTCCAATACGTCGGCAGGCGCAGCACGCCCTCAAAGCCGGAGTAACGCTCCTGGTTATGCAGGCCGACCTTGACGTTATCCTCCACCGTCATGGTGTTGAATAGGCGAATGTTCTGGAAGGTACGGGCAATACCCATGCGGTTGACCTGGTAGACCGACTTGCCCGAGGTGTCCTCGCCGTCGAGCAGGATGGTGCCATGCGTGGGCTGGTACACCTTGGTGAGCAGGTTGAAGACCGTGGTCTTGCCGGCGCCGTTGGGACCGATCAGACCGGCGATCTCGGTCTTGCCGATAGTCAGGCTAAAGTCGTCGACTGCCTTAAGGCCACCGAACTCAATGCCCAGGTGGATGCACTCGAGTGCAGGGCGCTCGCCCAGGTCACGATCGGGAACGATGGCGCCAGAAGGATACGGGACCATCTTGCCCTTCTTGAACTCAAATTTACTGGGCATCGGCTGCCACCTCCTTCTTGGAAGCAAAGCGGTCCTTGACGCGACCGAAGAACGCCTTGAGCTGCGGGTTGTTGGTAAAAATCATGACCATGATCAGCACGATGGCGTAGATGAGCATGCGGTAGTCCGAGAACTGACGAAGCAGCTCGGGAAGCACCGTGAGCAGCGCCGCCGCGATGACGGAGCCGCGCATATTGCCCAGACCGCCCAGGACCACGAACACCAGGATGAGAATGGACGTGTTGAAGTCGAACTTGGTGGCGGAGAGCTGCGAGAAGTTACCGCCGAAGAGAGCTCCGGCAGCACCGGCGAGGGCAGCGGAAACCACGAAGGCGATCATGCGGTACTCCGTGACGGAGATGCCTACGGACTCGGCTGCAATCTTGTTATCGCGCACGGCCATAATGGCACGGCCGGTACGGCTGCGGACCAGGTTGAGCACGATCACGAGTGCGACCATGACCAGGATGGCACCGGCAAGGAAGGTCGAGTACGTCGACACGCCCGAGGCGCCCTGGGCGCCCTTGATGATGGCGGTGCCGTCCTCGAGCAGGTGCAGGTCGTCGATCGTAGAGTTGCCCGTGATGTTAAAAATCACGTGCAGGCCGCGGGAGTCGACGCCCACAATGAGGCAGGTGACGATCTCTTTGATGATCTCGCCAAAAGCCAAGGTCACGATAGCCAGATAGTCGCCGCTCAGGCGCAGGACCGGGATGCCAATCAAGAAGCCCAGGATAGCGGCAGCGATGGCGCCGACCACGATGCTGATGATCAGGCGCACCGGATCGGAGGGAACGGCGCTCTCGAGGGCGACCGCGGTGACGATGCCCGTGTAGGCGCCGACACTCATAAAGCCCGCATGGCCCAGCGACAGGTCGCCCGCGATGCCGACGACAAGGTTGAGGGAAATGGCCATGACGATGTAGGCCGTAATAGGAACCAACTGACCAGCAATCATGCGCGGGATCATGTGGTTGGACTGCATAAAGAACACGATGGCGAACGCCACGACGCACATGGCGTACGTAACAAAGTCGTGACGCGTCTGCTTGTCTTTAAGAAACTTCATAACGCTCACCTACACCTTCTCGGGGACGTACTTGCCCAAGAGGCCGGCAGGCTTGACGAGCAGGACGATGATCAAAACACCAAAGACGATGGAGTTGGCAAGGCTCGTGGAAATGTAAGCCTGCGCCATCGCCTCGATAATGCCGATGAGAATGCCACCGACAAAGGCACCGGGGATGGAGCCGATGCCGCCGAAGACGGCGGCGTCGAAGGCCTTGATGCCAGGCATGGCACCCGTCGTGGGCTGCAGCACCGGCGAGTAGGAGCATAGGAGCACGCCGGCGATGGCGGCAAGCGCCGAGCCGATGGCAAACGTCATCGAGATGGTGCGGTTGACGTTGATGCCCATGAGCTGAGCGGCGGCCTTGTCCTCGGACACGGCGCGCATGGCCTTGCCCATCTTGGTCTTACCTGTAAAGAACATCAGGCCGGCCATGATAACCAGGCAGGCGACGATGGTGACGAGCGAGACGGCGCTTACGTTGAACTTGGCCAAGAACTCCGGCACCTGGAAGGTGACGAGCGAAGTGAAGTTCTTTGGCGTGGCGCCCCACAGAAGCTGCGCGGCGTTCTGCAGGAAGTAAGACACGCCGATAGCCGTGATCAGAACGGCCAGCGGGCCTGCTTGGCGCAGCGGCTTATAGGCCAGACCCTCGATGAGAACGCCGAGAACCGTGCAGACCACACAAGAAAGAATTACAGATACCCAGCCCGGGAGGCCGAGATACGACGTGGCGCAGAACGAGACATAGGCACCGACCATGATGACGTCGCCGTGAGCGAAGTTCAGCATCTTGGCGATACCGTAGACCATGGTGTAGCCCAACGCGATGATGGCGTAGACGCTGCCCATGGACAGGCCGTTGACCAGGTATTGGATAAAGACCGTCATGTTCCACATCCCCCTTTCGAATAGGTTTCCAGTTGATGTATGAAACAGGGACGTTACATCGTCCCTAGATACCAAGCAAGCAGGGAAGGCCAAAACCTCCCCTGCTTGGGATCAAAACCGCTCTATGTAAGGCGGCCAATTAGGCCTGTACGTACTTGCCGTCGGTGATGACGTACGCCGTGGGCTCCTTCTGGACCTGGCCCTTATCGTTCCAGGTGAGCTTGCCGGTCAGACCGTCAACGGTAATCTTGAGCATAGCCTTGGACAGCTTCTCGGCGGCCTCGGTCGGGTCGGCGTCGACACCAAGACCGGCCTCCTTGAGGGCCTCGGCCACCGCGTGCACGCCGTCGTAGGCGTCGGCGGCAAACTGGTCGGGGGTATCGCCGTACTTATCCTTGTAAGCGTTGACGAAGTCGGCGTTCTTCTCGTCGTCGGCGGAGAACGGGGTCATGAGCAGCAGACCCTCAGCAAGAGAGGTATCGAAGCCCTCAACGCCCAGGATACCGTCCATGCCGTCGCAGCCCATCATCTTGACGTCGTAGCCCATGTCCTTGGCGTTCTTGAGCAGGACGGACGCCGGCGTGTAGTAGATCGGTGCAAAGATCATGGTGGCGCCGGCCTGCTTGGCCTTGGTCAGCTGGTTCGTAAAGCTCGTGGCGGAGTCGTCCTTAAAGGTCTCCTCGTCAACAATCTCGAGCTTGGACTCAGCGGCCTGGGCCTTAAAGGAATCTGCGATGCCAGAAGAATAGGCGTCGCCGGAGTTATAGAACAGCACGAACTTCTCGTCCGCATACTTCTGCGCCAGGAACTTGGCAGCGTTGACACCCTGGTTGGGGTCGGTGAAGCAAACCTGGAAGACGCAATCCTTGCCGTCGGTGACGTCCTCGGAGGACGCGGACGGAGTGATCATGAACGTCTTGGGGTCGTTACCGCACTCGGCGGCAACGGCAACCGACGCACCCGTGGTGGTCGGGCCGACGAGGGCCTGCATGCCCCAGTCGAGCAGGGTATTGAAGGCGTTGACGGCCTTCTCGCCGTCGGCCTGGTCATCCTCGGCCTTGCTGGCAAGCGGCAGCTCCTTGGTCGAGAAATCCTTGCAGCCAAGCTCGACACCCTGGGTAACGGACTTGCCGTAGGACGCGTTGGCACCGGTCAGCGGGCCAATGGTGCCGATCTTAAACGAAGCGTCGCCCGAAGCGGAACCGCTATCGCCGCCGTTGGAGGAGCAGCCGGCTAGAATGGACATCGCCCCCAGACCTGCTGCGCTCGCGATAACGCTCCTGCGATTCATAACAGGGTTCAATGACTTACCGGTGAGGCTCGACATGCGGCTCTCCTCTCAAATCTCGTCGGGTTTCGGTTACCCGACAGGCCATCCTTCGCCGTGTTCGGCGTTCGCAAAATACTAGACGCTTTAGTTAAGGAAAGTGGCGATTATTTCAACTTTTCTTTGGATTTGTTCATTTATCCATAATTCTGCGTATTTCTATTACTTTATGCAGTAATGCCACTTTATTGTGTGAAAGTAATGTTTCCGTTCTGTTACAGGCGTCCCTGCCCTGAATAAAACGGCCTCACCGGTCGCGCTTTATGCGCACTTAGGCGGCGATGTACTTGCCGTCCTGGATCACATAGGCTGTGGCGGGCTTTTCGACCTGGCCCTCGTCATTCCACGTCAGCTCGCCTGTCAGGCCCTCGATTTTGATCTTGCGCATGGCCTTGGCAAGGTCGCCGGCAATGTCGGCACCGTCGGCCGTAATGTCAATCCCCGCCTTGTCGATGGCCTCGACAATGGCGTGGACGCAATCGTAGGCGTCGGCGGCAAACTGGTTGGGTGTCTCGTCGTAGGCATCCTTATAGGCTTTGACGAAGTCGGCATTCTTCTCATCGTCAGCCGAAAACGGGGTCATGAGCAATACGCCCTCGGCAAGAGAGGTATCGAAGCCCTCCACAGAGAGCAGGCCGTCCATGCCGTCGGTACCCATGAGGGTCATGTCGTGGCCCATGTCCTTGGCGTTCTTGAGCAAAACGGACGCCGGCGTGTAGTAGATCGGCGCAAAGATGAGCGTGGCGCCGGCCTCCTTGGCCTTGGTGAGCTGGTTGGTAAAGCTCGTGGAGGAATCGTCCTTAAAGGTCTCGGTATCGACGATATCAAGTTTGGACTCCTTGGCCTGCTCGGCAAAGGCATCGGCAACACCCGAGCTGTACGTATCGCCGGAGTTGTAGAACAGGGCGATCTTGGCATCCGCGTACTTCTCGGCCAAGAACTTCGCGGCACTCGCGCCCATGGTGGGGTCGGTAAAGCAAACCTGGAAAACCGTGGTCTTGTCCTTGGTGACGTCGAGAGACGAGGCCGAGGGCGTGACCATGAGCATGTCGTCGGCAATCTCGCCCGAGACGGCGACGGCAGCACCGGTGGTGACCGGACCGACGAGCGCCTGCATGCCCCAGTCGCACAGGGTATTGAAGGCGTTGATAGCCTTCTCGCCATCAGCGACGTCATCCTCGGACTTAAGCGAGAGTTTGAGGTCCTTGGTCGAGAAATCCTTGGCGGCGAGCTTGGCACCCTTCTCGGCCGAAACGCCATAGGTTGCCGCGGCGCCGGTCAGAGGGCCGATGACACCGATCTTGAAGGTCTTGCCGTCATCGGCGGAGCCGCCGTCCGAGCCACCCGACGAGCAACCAGCGAGTGCCACGGTGCTGCCGAGCGCCGCGGCACCGGCGAGAAAGTTCCTACGGCTGAGCGTGCTGTTGATGTTGAACATGGTGTCCCCCTTTTTCGCTGGCCGCAGTGCGGCCGTCTTGCGGTACGGGGCAAACCTTATGGCGCAAACGTTGACAGTTTGTTACGGGGTTTCGTTTGTAGCGAGCATGTTTCCAATGTTTCCGCAGCGTTTCGGGGGTGCCGTTTTGTGCGACTCCTGTTGCCTGGCGAGCACGCGCCCTCGGTTCACGCTAGAATGCACTCAACCTTTAAGCGGTTAATCCATCCATAAGATGCACGAAGGAGCTATCTATGAGCGAACCCCTGCGCACCGTGAACGTCGGTCTGATCGGTCTGGGAACCGTCGGCGGCGGCGTGGCCCGTCTGATCAAGAGCCACCACGATGAGTACCTGGCAGCCTACGGCATCGACCTTAAGCTGACCCGCGCCTGCGCGCTTGCCTGGGAGCAGGCCGAGGCAGCCGGTATTGAGCGTGAGGCCTTTACGAGCGACTGGCACGATGTCGTCACCGACCCCGCCGTCGACATCGTCGTCGAGCTCATCGGCGGCGAGCACCCCGCGACCGAAATCTTCACCACCGCCTTCGAGAACGGCAAGCACGTCGTCTCTGCCAACAAGGCCCTGCTGGGCCGTCATGTCGAGACGCTCGCCGAGAAGGCGCGCGCGTGCGGCGTGCAGATTAAGTGCGAGGCCAGCTGCGGCGGTGGCATCCCCATCGTGAGCACGCTTGAGCATGACCTGGTGGGCAACAAGATCCTGACCATCGCCGGCATTCTCAACGGCACCACCAACTACATCCTGTCGCGCATGGACGCCGAGGGCGCCGATTACGCTGACGTGCTTGCCGACGCGCAGGCCAAGGGCTATGCCGAGGCCGACCCGTCCGCCGACGTCGACGGCTTCGACGCCGCCAGCAAGACGGCGATCCTCGCTTCCATCGGCTTTGGCACCCGCGTTACCACCGACGATGTGTACCAGCAGGGTATCCGTACCATCGGTGCCGAGGACATCGCCCAGGCCCGTGAGCTCGGCTACACCATTAAGCTGCTCGGCATCGCCCGCAACACCGACGCCGGCGTCGACGTCCGTGTGCATCCCACGCTGATCCCCGCCGACCACATGCTTGCCAAGGTCAACGGCGCCATGAACGCTGTCTACGTGGTAGGCGACGCCGTGGGCGAGACCATGTTCTACGGTGCCGGCGCAGGCTCCTTCCCCACCGCGAGTGCCGTCGTGGGCGACATCCTGTCGCTCTCCGAGCAGATCAGCCGCGGCGTTGCTCCTCTGCCCGAGATTGAGCCCTATGGTCACAACCTCGCCTTTAAGCCCATGGACGAGCTCCAGACCAAGTACTATGTGCGCCTGAAAGTCGCCGACCGCGTAGGCGCCCTGTCCGAGACGGTCGACATCTTTGCCAAGCACAACATCTCGATCTCGCTCATCAACCAGGTCGAGGACGGCAAGTCGGGCGTCAGCGATGCCTGCTCGGTCATCTTCCTGACGCACCGCGCGCTCGAGAAGGACGTCCAGGCTGCCGCCGCCGAGCTTGCCAGCGTCGACTGCGTGGCCGAGGTCGCCAACGTCCTGCGCATCGAGGACGTCGAGGCTTGGACCGAAGGCGTCATGGCCAACTAATTCGCTCTTCGCTATACGGCATATATGTTTTCCTAGCGAGCGATATGTCCTTCTATGTCACGGGCGCCGTGCTCCCCGTCGACGGAGCCGCCCGCTCTTAAAGGTCGCGAACCACGGCTTCGAGTCTCAACGAGGCCCAACGCAATAGGCGCACTGTCTGCATCAACCGCAGGCAGCGCGCCTTCTATTATTTGGACGGAACCCGTATCCCGACATTCCTTGCTACTTGCCGTCGTCGTCCTGGGCTTCATCGCGCGCATAGAGCTCCAGCATGCGGCGGCGGTATTCGCGCACGGCGAGCTTGGCGCGCTCCAGGCGGCGACGTTCGCGCGGAGTCAGCTCGGACGGGTCAACCTCGTCTCCATAGGTCTTATCGGCAAGAAGATGTGCCGCGTCCACAATACGGGCATCGATATGGCCGCTCGCCGCCTCGGCGGAAAGACGCTCGGCAATCGTATCGAGCGTAGGCAGGCCCTCGAATACGCGACCGTGACCATGCGAGGTCAGCAGCTCGTGCTCGCGTGCGAGCAGGCTCGCCAAATCGTGATGGGCGCGCAGGATATCGAACGCATCGGATGGATGCTCGGCAACCTCTGCCACGGCGGCGACCGGCGCGGCGTCGACCACGCGGTAAAAGAGCTGCGCGAGCAATGGCATCAAGAACACCGTAATGGCACCGGCGGCAACCATGACCGACGCAATATCTTGTGACAGCGCGCCCGCGTTGACGGCAACGCTCGTCACGGCAACGATGATCGGCAGGGCCGTGGTGCAGTACAGGGCCACGGTAATGCGACCATACGCCGACACATCGCGCGTCGCAGGACAAATGCTCATAGAGATGAGAATGGGCACGGCGCGAATGATCAGCAACGCCACGATAAAGCCCGCGAGCAGCCCGGGGCGCGACGCCACGGCCGTCAGGTCGATCTTTGCGCCCGATACGGTAAAGAACACCGGAATCAAAAAGCCGTAGGCCAGGCCGTCGAGCTTGGTCTCGAGCGTATGGTTGCCCTCGGGGATGATATAGCGCAGGACAAAGCCGGCGGCAAAAGAACCCAACACGATGTCGAGATCAAAGACGGCCGAAAACGCCACGAGCGTGACCAGGATGAGCACCGTCAGGCGCACGAAGGTCTGCGACGTGGTATCGGCGCGCTCCTCGACAAACGCAAAGAAACGGCTGCCGACGCGCTTGGAGCGGCTTGGGACTACGGCCAGCAACACGCAAACCACCGCAAACAAGCCAAGGATTACGAGCGTTTGGATGCCAGTGCGAGCAGACAGCAGCACCGACATGGCGAGCACGGGACCGAGCTCGCCCCAGGTGCCATACGCGAGAATCGAGTCGCCCACACGCGTGCCGGCGAGCGAGCGCTCACGCATGATGGGCACGAGCGTGCCGAGCGCCGTAGAAGTGAGGGCAAGCGTCACGGCGATACCGTCGAAATGACTGACCGAGAACCACGGGGTAAAGCGCACGGCAAGCCAGGCGATACCAAACGTGACGACCCACGTCGCCAAGCCGTAGCGCCCCTCGACGCCCGTGATGCTCTTGGGGTCGATCTCAAAGCCGGCAAGCAGGAACAAGAAGGCCAGGCCCAGCTCGGACACAAGCGAGACCTCGGCATCTACATGGATGACGCCGAGCATATGGGGTCCCAGCACCGCGCCGAGCACGAGCAAAAAGACCGTCTCGGGAACGGGTTTTCCGGGAATCGCCGAGGCGATAAAAGGACTCGCAAAGGCCACGAGTGCGATGATGGCGAGCGAAACGAATGCCATGTGATGCCTTTCTCTTGTTTGCGCTTCACTGTAGCACCCTCGCCGTCCTCAACGCGCCGCGAGCTGTCGTATCATAGTGAGGTTTACAAACATGTGGCTCAAGGCGACCGCAGGGCAGACCCCGCAAACCGACCGCTGCCGCATACCGTACCGTACGCCCAACCGATCAGGAAGGCAGGAACCAATGGTCTCTCGTATCTACGTGGAGAAGAAACCCGGGTTCGACGTCGAGGCTCAGCAGCTCAAGGGCGAGCTGACCGAAATTCTCGGCATCAAGGGCATCGAGGCCCTGAGGATCATCAACCGCTACGACGTCGAGGGCATCGACGAGGAGCTTTTCCGCTCCTGCGTGCCGACCGTCTTTAGCGAGCCCCAGGTCGATGTGACCTACGACGAGCTCCCCGCAAGCGATGGCGCCGTCTTTGCCGTCGAATTCCTGCCTGGCCAGTTTGACCAGCGCGCCGACTCCGCCAGCGAGTGCGTGCAGCTCATCAGCCAGGGCGAGCGCCCCGCCGTGCGCTCCGCCAAGGTCTATATCATCTCGGGCGCTCTGGACGAAGCCGCCATCGAGGCCATCAAGCACTACGTGGTGAACCCCGTCGAGGCGCGCATCGCCTCGCTCGACCTGCCCGAGACGCTGTACATGGAGACTCCCGAGCCCCAGCCCGTCGAGGTGCTCGACGGCTTCCGCAAGCTCGACGAGGCCGGCCTTGCCGCCTTTATCGCCGATCGCGGCCTTGCCATGGACGAGGCAGACATCGCCTTCTGCCAGCAGTACTTCCGCGATGAGGACCGCGACCCCACCATCACCGAGATCCGCGTAATCGACACCTATTGGTCCGACCACTGCCGCCACACCACTTTCGGCACCGTCCTGGACGACGTGACGATCGACGACGCCGTGGTGCAGCAGGCCTTCGACCGCTACATGGAGATGCGCCATGAGCTCGGTCGCGACGCCAAGCCCGTCTGCCTCATGGACATGGGCACCATCGGCGCCAAGTACCTCAAGAAGACCGGCGTCATGACCGATGTCGATGAGTCCGAGGAGATCAACGCCTGCACCGTCAAGGTGAAGGTCGATGTCGATGGCGAGGACCAGGACTGGCTATTCCTCTTTAAGAACGAGACCCACAACCACCCGACCGAGATCGAGCCCTTCGGCGGTGCCGCCACCTGCGTGGGCGGCGCTATCCGTGACCCGCTCTCGGGCCGCAGCTATGTGTACCAGGCCATGCGCGTCACCGGCGCCGGCGACCCCACCGTCCCGGTTTCCGAGACGCTCGAGGGCAAGCTGCCGCAGCGCAAGCTCGTGACTACTGCCGCCGCCGGCTACTCCAGCTACGGCAACCAGATCGGCCTTGCCACCGGTCAGGTCAACGAGCTCTATCACCCCGGCTACGTGGCCAAGCGCATGGAGGTCGGCGCCGTCGTGGGCGCTACCCCGGCAAACCACGTGCGCCGCGAGTGCCCCGCCCCCACCGACAAGATCATCCTGCTGGGCGGCCGCACCGGCCGTGACGGCATCGGCGGTGCCACCGGCTCCTCCAAGACCCAGAACACCGAGTCCATCGAGACCTCGGGCGCCGAGGTCCAGAAGGGCAACGCCCCGGTCGAGCGCAAGCTGCAGCGCCTCTTCCGCCGCGGCGACGCCTGCCGCCTGATCAAGCGCTGCAACGACTTTGGCGCCGGCGGCGTCTCGGTCGCCGTGGGCGAGCTTGCCGACGGCCTGTATGTCGACCTGGACACCGTGACCAAGAAGTACGACGGCCTGGACGGCACCGAGCTCGCCATCTCCGAGTCCCAGGAGCGTATGGCCTGCGCCGTCGCCGACGGTGACGTCGAGGAGTTCATGGGCTACGCCGCCGAGGAGAACCTCGAGGCGACCGTTATCGCCGAGGTTACCGCCGAGCCGCGCATGCGCATGGCCTGGAACGGCGTCGCCATCGTCGACCTGTCCCGCGAGTTCCTCAACTCCAACGGTGCGCCCAAGCACCAGGTCGCCCACGTCTGTGCCCGCAGCGTGTGGCAGCCCAGCTGGGCCGGCACCACGCTCGCCGAGCGCATGACCTCGCTCGTCACCGACCTCAACGTCGCTTCCAACAAGGGCCTTTCCGAGCGCTTCGACTCCACCATCGGCGCCGCGACCGTGCTCATGCCCTTTGGCGGCAAGACGCAGCTCACCCCAAGCTCGGCCATGGTCGCCAAGTTCCCCGTGGACGGCGAGACCACCACGGCGAGCGCCATGGCATGGGGCTTCAACCCCTATCTGATGGAGGCCGACCAGTTTGCGGGCGCCTACCTGTCCGTGGTCGAGTCCATCGCCAAGCTCGTTGCCGCCGGCTTTGAGCACAAGCGCGCCTACCTCTCCTTCCAAGAGTACTTCGAGCGCCTGCGCACCGAGGCAGAGCGCTGGGGCAAGCCCATGGCTGCCGTCCTGGGTGCCCTTATGGCCCAGGTCGACCTGGGTGCCGGTGCCATCGGCGGCAAGGACTCCATGAGCGGTTCGTTTGAGGACGAGACCGGCGAGCTCAACGTTCCGCCGACCCTGATCAGCTTCGCCGTCGCCGTGGGCAAGGCCGCCCGCGCCGTCTCGCCCGAGTTCAAGGGCCTCACGCACCGCGTCGTCCGCATCGCCCCCGCCACCTATGGCGAGGACTACCGTCCCGACGCCCAGCAGCTGCTCGCCGCGTTTGACGCCGTCGAGGCGCTCACCGCTACCGGCAACGCCCTGGCCATCTCCACGCCCGGCTACGGCTGCGGCGCCGAGAGCCTCTTTAAGATGTGCGTCGGTAACCAGATCGGCATCGAGCTTGCCGAGGATGTAGACGTAGAGAGCCTCTTCACCCCGCTCTACGGCAGCTTTATCGTCGAGCTCGCCGAGGATGCCGAGCTGCCCGAGGTCGCCGACGGCGTTGTCGTCGAGCCCCTGGGCACCACCGTCGAGGGCTATGTCATCGACACCGGCTCCGAGGTCATCGAGCTCTCCGAGCTCCAGGAGGCCTGGGAGAGCGGCATCGAGGGCGTCTTTGCCTACCGCAGCGCCGACGAGACCTCCGAGGTCGAGACCATCGACTTCCGTGCCAAGGACATCCACGTGTACAGCGGCGCCAAGATCGCCCGTCCGCGCGTGATCATCCCCGTGTTCCCCGGCAACAACTGCGAGTACGACAGCGCACGTGCCTTCCGCGCAGCCGGTGCCGAAGCCGACACCTTCGTGATCAACAACCTCACGCCCGAGGCCGTCGCCGAGAGCACCCACGAGCTTGCCCGCCGCATCCGTGCAAGCCAGATCGTCATGATCCCCGGCGGCTTCTCGGGCGGCGACGAGCCCGATGGCTCCGCCAAGTTCATCACGGCGTTCTTCCGCGCTCCCGAGGTCACCGAGGCAGTTCGCGACCTGCTCAAGGCCCGCGACGGCCTGATGCTGGGCATCTGCAACGGCTTCCAGGCCCTGATCAAGCTCGGCCTGGTGCCCTACGGCGACATCGTCGACGCCACGCCCGATGCGCCCACGTTGACGTTCAACACCATCGGTCGCCACCAGAGCCGTCTGGTGCGCACCCGCATCTCGTCCAACTTGTCCCCGTGGCTGTCGCAGTGCAGCCTGGACGACCCCTACACCGTCGCCATCAGCCACGGCGAGGGCCGCTTTGTCGCCAACGATGAAGTGCTCGCCCAGCTGATCGCCAACGGCCAGGTCGCCACGCAGTACGTGGGCGAGAACGGCAAGCCCAGCATGGACCTTTCCGTCAACCCCAACGGCTCCGCACTCGCCATCGAGGGCATCACGAGCCCCGACGGCCGTGTCCTGGGCAAGATGGGCCATGCCGAGCGTCGCGGCGACAACCTGTACCGCAACGTGCCCGAGCATGTCCCCGGCGACAAATTCATGCCGATCTTTGAGAGCGGCGTAGCCTACTTCGCTTAATACGTTTCCATCGGGTACAATCCCCTCGGGTAACAACACCCGCCACCGGCACCCCCGGTGGCGGGTTCTTTTTTGCTTTGCGCGTATAGGAGAAGGACATCATGGAAAGCCACAAGCCGTATCTCGCCACCCTGCCCGGACTCATCCTGGGCTGTCTCGTTTGCTGCGCGCTCTGGGGCTCCGCCTTCCCCTGCATCAAGATCGGCTACGGCCTCTTTGGTATTCCCGCGCACGACAGCGCCTCGCAGCTGCTCTTCGCGGGCCTGCGCTTCACCCTTGCCGGCGCCCTGGTTATCGTTGGGATGAGTGCGGCCCAACGCCGCCCCCTCATTCCGCAGGCTCGTGACATCAAGCCCATCTTTGTCTTGTCGCTCTTCCAGACTATCGGGCAGTACTTCTTTTTCTACCTGGGACTCTCGCGCGCCAGCGCCATGTCGAGTTCCATCATCGAGGCCAGCGCCAACTTCCTCGCAATCCTCTTTGCCGCCCTGGCATTTCGCACCGAAAAGCTCAATACGGCCAAGGTGCTTGGCTGTGTGCTGGGCTTTGCCGGCGTCGCGCTCGTCAACCTTTCGGGCGCGGATGGAACCTTTGGCTTTACGCTCGACGGCGAGGGATTTATCCTAGCCTCCACCGTCGCGGGCGCCCTGTCGACCTGCCTCATTGGCATCTTCTCGCGCGAACATGACGGCGTCTTGCTCGCCGGCTGGCAGTTCTTGGTCGGCGGCCTGGTCCTTACCGCCATCGGGTTTTTGATGGGCGGCACGTTGTCCCCCACCGAAATCGCCCCCGCCATCGCGCTCATCATCTACATGGCGCTTATCTCCGCGGTCGCCTACTCGCTGTGGTCCCGCCTGCTTGCCGTCAACCCCGTCAGCCGCGTCTCGGTCTTTGGGTTTATGAACCCGGTCTTTGGCGTGCTGCTGAGCGCGCTGCTGCTCGGCGAGGGCGCTGGCACGAGCCCCGTTACTGTCATCGTTGCCCTGCTGTTGGTTTGCGGCGGCATCATCATCGTAAACAAGCCCAAAAAGGCCTAGCGAACTGCCTCGTTCCAAGAAAAAGACGAGGCGTATCTTCGACAGCCGCTACTAATCCCGCCAACGCAATAGGGGCGCACGACCATCAATGCGGTCGTGTGCCCCTTTTCCTAGCGTATCTGAACGCCGGCTTTCTTTTTCTCGGCCTTGACGCGGTAGAGCTCCGCATCGGCAGCGCGAAGTAAGTCTTGCCAGGTATCAACACTATCGCCGACCCGCGCGTAACCGATGGACATCCGCAATGCATACGGCACCTCGGCATGCGCGAGCTCGTCGTTGATTGTCGCGCACAGATGCATGATATCCTGTTCCGCCACTGCCTTTTGGAGCACCACGAACTCATCGCCACCGTAGCGTGCGATAAAGCCACCAGACGCCGAGCAGACCTCTTTGAGCGCAGCGGATATAACCTGAAGAGCATGGTCGCCCTCCACATGTCCATAGCGATCGTTAATCTGCTTAAAGCCGTCGGCGTCCATCATGAGCAGATACACATCTTCGGCCTGATCCACATTTGAGAAGAGCGACAGGATATAGGTCTCAAAACGGTTGCGATTGTTGAGGCCAGTCAACGGGTCGGTCGAGATGAGCTGCTCCTGGCAGATGATGTAGAGCAGCAACATGCTAATCATTATGCCGACACAAAGGCCGGGCACCGAGTATACGACCTGAAAGGTACCGCCCACCAGGGCCGGAATGGCGAAAAATGCCAAGGTTCGATAGATAGCCTTCGTCTGCAGGCTCTCGACCCTGCGAGATTGCACAAACGCATGCAGGGACGCATGTATAACGTAACAGTAGCTGACAATGGGCTGGATCATATAAGCAAAGCCGCGACGATACACGCCCTGCGAATCGATATAGAACAGGGCGTGCGTCCAGTAACTGGTAAACGCCAGCACGACCACCAGAGCCGTAGGCAACGTTACAAGCACCACCCTATAGCGCGAGGTCACAAGGCGAGAGCCCTGCATCGTCTCGGAATAGATAAACCAAATGAGACACGCGATGGCAAAGAGCGAAAACGAAACCGCGTTGGAAATCCAGTTGGCAGCAATACCCAACGTGCCGTCCGCACCATCCGAAAGCGTCCAGATCATATCGAATAATATGTACGCGGCAGAGGTGTAGCCAAGCATGCTAAACAATAGTTGCAGGGTGCTCGAGAATAAGGAGCGACGACTTCGTGCGGCAAGCCCGATAAGAACAATCATGCATAGCAGGAATATCTCAATCTTGAGTGCCTTAACCACTAGACGCCATCCCTTCAATATCCGAATGGTCAGAATCGCCCAATTCGAATCAGGGCAACAAACACCCCTTTACTCCGCAGGGGCAAAGGGAATCATAGCAGAGCGCCCGAACATCACTGCAAAACAGTTTCTGTTCGGGCGCTCGGACGGCGCGAATTGCACGCCGGCATTATTGATTGATAGCGATTGCTACTCGCCATCGATGTCGGTCGCGACGGCCTCCTCGATGGCCTCGACACCGGCAGGCGACAGGTCCTCCTTGCCCTGGCAGAACTTCTTGTCGACCCAGCCGGTCAGAATCGGAGCCATGATTGCCGTGATGATAACGGCAGTGGCGATCTGGGCGTACGCGGTGGGCGCAAGCTCGGCGTAGCGCGGCGCGACCTCGGCGAGAGCAACCGGCGTGGTCATAGCCGTGCCGGCGATGGTGGAACAAGCCACGGCAGCCTTGCCGTTACCACCGCACAGGCGCTCGAACGCAAAGGTGATGGGACCGACGACAAACAGCGTGACAAGGCCCAGCAAGATGCCGGAAATACCGCCGGTGATAAAGCTCGACAGGCTCATGGACGCACCGAGCTGAAATCCGATGACGGCAATCGCAGGGTTGGCACCGGGAACTAGCAGGTTCTTAATAAACGGGAACAGGTTGCCCAGAACCATGCCGATAACGAGCGGCAAAATGGAGCCGATGATAGTACCGACAGGGATGTTGGCAAGACCCGAAACACCAAGGATGATCATCGTGACGGCGGGGCCGGCCGTGAAGAACAGGATACCGACGGCGCCCTGCTCGGACTCGTCGCCGAACTCGCCCATGATGCCCGTGTAGAGCGCCATGTTGCAAAACGTGATGCCGCCGATGATAGACACGGAGCTCAGGCCCAGGAAGTTATCGTTAAAGAAATATGCCACACCCAAGCCAAGGGCGGCCGCAACAACAAGCTTGGGAATCAGCACGACGATGCCGGTCTTGATGGCGCCCGGCGTGGACTTAAAGCTGATGCCGGCGCCCACAAACAGCAGGATCGCGGCGACGATGGTATTGGAGCCACCGCGGCAGGCAGCCGTAAAGAAGCCGCCGATCTCAAAAACCTGCGGGCAGAAGGTGTTGAGCAAAAGACCGACGATCATCGGGTAAATCATGATGTCGCCCGGGATGCGCGGGACCCTGAATTTCTTTTGCTCGTTGGCGGTTGCTTCCTGTGCCATGAAACCCCCATTTCCGCTGACGGGGTACAAAAGACCACGTCACGCTTTGCTACAGTAAAGTTTGACCATGGTACCAGAAGAAAAAGACCAGCTCGGTGAAAAATTCGACAAGTTGGAATGGAACGAGATTCGGCGCCCGCGACGCCACCCCTATATAAGACTCAAGACGATATAGAGTACGATGCCCGAGACGCAGCACCACAGCATCGATTTTGTCTTGACCGCCACGACCACGACGCCGGCGGCCGCAATCCAGGGAACCAAGGCAGGCCAGAGTCCCGCGTCGAACGCGCCGGGGCTCACCAAGTCGTTGGCGACCAGCGCGGCAAAGGCAGCGGGCGGGATATAGCCCAGGGCCTCGGTAATGCGGGGCGACAGGGTCCGGCCGCGCAAGGCGAACGCCGGCGCGATGCGAAAGAACGCGATGGCAGCCCACGACGACAGCCACAGAACCAAGAACTCGTTAACGGGCATCGCGGGCACCTTTTCCGTCAAATACAGCATCGCACGCCAGCGCAATGGTAATGCCGACCACGACGCTTGCCGGCACGGCAATATTCACGAGGCCCAAGAACTTGCATACGGCGACGGACACCGCGCCCGAAACCGCCGCGACAACGTTGCCGCGCGACAGCCGCCGCGAAAAGAGCAGGCAGATAAAGAGCGAGGTGCAGACAAAGGCTGCAATGGCGGTGGGAACATCGACAACGGCGCCGACGATGGCGCCCATCGTACACGAAACGCCCCATGTTGCGATAAGGATCACGTTGAGCACGAAGGACTCACGCGGGCCCCAATCCTCCCCTTCAACCAACTTGGCAAGCGAGATGCCGTAGGCCTCCTCGGTAAGTGTCGCGGCAACAGCCAGCGTCTGACGCTTCGAGGCACCCCTCAGATGCGGTGCGATCGATGCCGAGTAAAGCGCAAAGCGCGAGGAGATTGCGGCGACGCTCGCGACGATCGATGCCGCAGGCACACCCGCCAGCCACAGGTTGCAGATCATAAACTGCCCGCTGCCCGTCACAAACGTGCTGCTCAGAGCAAAGACCATCCAGGGCTCCATTCCCGTCTGCCCCATGATCATTCCGCACGGCGCGCCTATTGCAACATAGGTAAGCATCACCGGCCAGACGGTTCTAACGATTTTGAGCACCATACGCTTCTCATCCTGACAAGGTCTCCGAGCCGCATGTAGCGACACGGCAGAATCATCATCCGACAGCAACCGAGTTCACCTACAATTGCCACCGGATCGAAAGACACAACTTTTTAGGAAGTCATTATGACAGCTATCGATCGAGACCGGGCGCGCGCGGCCTTCAAAAGCTACACCGATGCCTACGACGCCACCAACCCACGCATCGCGCTCAAAATCGAGCATACGTACCACGTGGCCGAGGCATGCGATGCCGTAGCGCGCGAGCAGGGCTGGTCGTCAGAAGATATTGACCTGGCATGGCTTTGCGGCCTGCTACACGATATGGGCCGCTTTGAGCAGCTGCGACGCTGGGACACCTTTAAGGACGCCGAGAGCATGAGCCATGCGGCGCTGGGCATCGAGGTCCTCTTTGGCGAGAATCCCGCCGATGCACCCGCCGTAACGAGCATCCGCGACTTTATCGATGACCCGGCAGAAGATGAGCTCATCCGAGCGAGCATTGCCTATCACAGCGATTTCCGCCTACCCGCGCAGCTCGACGTGCGCACGCGGAGCTTCTGCGATATCGTGCGCGATGGTGACAAGATCGACATTATGCGCACCATCGCCGACAGCACCGTCGACACTATCCTCAAGGTGGACGAGAAGACGTTTCTCGGCAGCCGTTTCTCGTCGCCGACACTTGCCGCCTTTGACGAGCACCGCTGCGTCGCACGCGATGAGCGCGATGAGCGCGATGAGCCCGCCGACTTTGAACTGCCTCCCATTTCTTGGACATGAGAAATGGGAGGCTTTCTTTATGCGCGT
>UQLH01000023.1:0-33698 GCA_900541805.1 uncultured Collinsella sp. | reverse complement strand
TCCGCTAGATACGGAGCCAGACGTTGCTCGCCCGCATCCTTGTACGCTTTAATGATGCGCGGCAGCGGATGCGCATAGACGGCGCACGCCAGGCAGCGGTCGAGCGCCTCCGCCATTGCCGAGGACGTGCCCTCGACCGAACACTCAGTGCACAGCAAATCCCCAAACGGGGCGCCGCATCGGGTGCAGCTATGACACGGGTCGATGAGCGTGAGCGCAGCCAGACAGTCTTGGCAAATAAGCGCACCGGCGCGCTCGCAGCCGGCACATCGTGTTGGCGACAATGCCTCGAGCGCCTCGTGTGCCACCCGCTCGGCAAACGGTAGCAATTCGTCCGCAAACGGTAGGGCACCGGCACCCTGCAGACGGCTCAATATGTTCAGATGGCTCTTCAAGACACAACCCTCCCTACGCTCGGTCGCAGGGAGGGTTGTTGATTCGGCGCTATGATACCCCGATGCGCTCGGGGCAAGGCGGGCTAAATCCGCTCGCGGGCGTTATTCGCCGGCGGGCGGTTGTGGTGCGGGCGAAGACGGGGTCGAGCCCTCGCCACCATCCTGGCGCGGCTTGCGGGAACGGCGACGGCGACGGCGCTTTTGACCCTGGTCGGCCGAGCCCTCGCCACCGCGATCCTCGCGCGGCTCGCGCTCGTCGCGAGCGGCGCCACGCGAAGCCTTGGCAGCCGCTCCCCCGCCATCTCCGGGACGACGGCGCGTGACCTTGACCTCGCCATCCGAGACCTGATCGGCCACGGAGGGCACTGAGGGCTTCTGCTGCGCGCCCGAGGAATGGCGACGGCGCGGACGCGGCGCGCGCTCCTCCTCGCCACGTGACTTGCCGCTCTTGTCGACAGGCGCATCGGAGGCCGAGGCGCCCTTGGAAGCGGCACCGGCCTCGCGAGCAGCTGCGGCGCGGAAGGCGTCCTCGCGATCCTCGCTCGACAGATGACGGCGGCGGCGGCGTGTGGGGTTCATGCCACCGCCGCGATTCTGCTGCTGGGGTTGCTGAACCTCGCGCTCGCGAGAGGCGTGCTTGCCCGCGGCTGCAGCCTCGGTAGCATCGCCCGAGCCCGCGCGCTTGCGGCGGCGACGGCCATCGGCCGCCCCCTCGGCCTCGGGCGCCTCGGCCTTGCCGCGGCCCTTTCCGCGGCCACGGCCCTCGCCCTGGCTCTGAGCAGCGCGGGCATCGGAATCGACGTCGCGACGACGGCGCTTGGGCATCGACGTGCCGGCCAGACGGTCGGCACTCGACAGGCCATCGCCCACGTCGACGCCGTTCTCGCGATCGAGCTCCATGAGCGCCAGGCGCATCTCGGGCGACTCGATGCGCTCGAGCACGTCGCGCGTCACGCAGTCGGGGCGGCAGCTGCAGCCCTGCTCGGCGGCCTTCTTTTTGCAGCCCTCCGAGCACGTCATATCGGCCAGGTTGACCTTAAAGACTTTACCGTTCTCCAGGCGCAGCACCAGCTGCTCACGCGGCGTGTCATACTCCTGAATACGCGCCTTGCCAAGCGGCGTATCGATGAGCGTCTTCTTTTTGGGCGCACGGCTCTTAAAGTCCTTGTACGCCTCGAACTCATAGCGCAGGCAGCACATCAGGCGGCCGCATACGCCGCTGATCTTGGACGAGTTGAGCGGTAGGTCCTGCTCTTTTGCCATGCGAATCGAGACGGGCTCAAACTGTCCGCCAAAGCGCGTGCAGCAGAGCTCCTGCCCGCATTGGGCATAGCCGCCCACCAGGCGGGTCTCGTCGCGCACGCCGATCTGGCGCATGTCGACGCGAATGTGCAGCGTCGAGGACAGATCCTTGACGAGCTGGCGAAAATCGACGCGCTCCTCGGCCGCAAAGTAGAACACGGCCTTCTCGCCGCCAAACAGGTACTCGACGCCCACCGGCTTCATCTCGAGGTCGAGCTCTTTGACCAGACGGCGGAAATCGACCATCGCCTCGTCGCCTTGGATGGCCAAGTCGTCGGCAAGCTGCAGGTCGATGTCGCTCGCCACGCGCAGCACGGGCTTGAGCGGCTGACCGATCTCATCTTGCGGCACCTCGAAGGGGTCGGCCGTAACCAGGCCGATCTCGGTTCCGCGCTCGGTGGAGCAAATGGCATAATCGGCCTCGAGGATATCCAAATCCTGCGGATCGAACCACAGGTCGCGCGAGGCGTAGGTAAACTTAACGGGTACAACTAACGGCATTTCAGTGCCTTCCTGATATCGAACAGCATGACCTCGATGGCCAGCTGGGGAGTAACGTTTCTGGCGATGTTGCGCTCGGCGGTCGCGACTGCCTCGAGCGCCCGTGTGGCACCCGCAACATTGGTCGCGGCGGCAAGCCGACCGATCGTGTCGCGCACGTCTTCGTTCACCACGTCGGCTGCCTTGTCCTGAAGCGTCAGCAGCACGTCGCGCATGAGCGTCCGCGCGCTCGCCAGCGCTTCCATGATACCCGAACGCTCGCGCGCGTTGAGTTCGCGCTTGTTGCGGTCCTCAAGCTGCTTCAATGCTCCACGCGACAGGTAGTCGGCGTTTTGCTCGAGCACCTTTTCCTGCGTGGACTTGACCTCGGCTAACGGCGCCTTAACGGCGACGATGAGTGACTTGGCACGGCTGAGCACGTCGGCCTCGTCGGCGGCAATGAGCGAATCGATGGCACGAACCATCTGACGGCGGGCGTCCTGGCGCTCGGCGCTCTTGAGGAACTCGATGCCACGCGTGGGGCTTCCCGCTACGGCGACGGCCATGCGGCAACGCGCAGGGTCCTGACCGGTGGCGCGGCTCACGGCCTGAGCGGCGACGGCGGGCGACACCAGCCGAAACGGCACGCACTGGCAGCGGCTCACGATGGTGGGCAACATCACGTCTGCCGAGGTGCCCAGCAAGATAAACATAACGCCCTCGGGCGGCTCCTCGAGTGTTTTGAGCAGTGCGTTGGCGGTGTTGGCGCGCAGCTGCTCGGCACGGTCAATGATGTAGACCTTGGCCTTGGCGCGGATGGGCGCCAGCGGCACGTCGTCGAGCAGCTCGCGGGTCTGGGCGATGAGGTAGCCCGTGGCGCTCTCGGGCGTGTAATAGTGCACATCGGGGTGTGTATGGCGGGCGACGCGCACGCAGCTATCGCATGAGCCGCAGCCGTCCTGCTCGCACAGGAAGGCTTGGGCGAGCGCCCACGCGGCGTCGAGCTTGCCCGCGCCGGGCGCGCCCAAAAACAGGTAGGCGTGCGATGCGCGACCGCTGGCGACGGCATTGGTCAAAAAGTCGCGCACGCGCTCTTGGGTGTCGAGCTTGGCCAGCAGGCTTGCCTGAGCGGGGGCCATGTTACTCGGCCTCCTTGGCAAGCGCGGCGGCGACGACATCTTGCGGAATGTCGAGGCCGTAGACGCGAACCTGCTCGACCGTCTGCGCGAAGACGTCCTCGATGGACGCGGTCGCGTCGATGAGCTTTACGCGGTTTGGTTCCTCGGCGGCAATGGCGCAAAATCCCTGGTAGACGCGCTCTTGGAAGGCCATGCCCTTGGCCTCCATGCGGTCGGCCGCACCACGGGCGGCCATGCGCAGCGCCGCCTGCTCGGGCGTGATGCGATAGACGAGTGTGAGAGCCGGGTGCGTACCCGCGACGGCCAGGTTGTTGGCGTCGCGCACCATCTGGCGATCGAGGCCGTCGGCAAACGCCTGGTAGCAGGTCGTGGAATCGTAGAAGCGGTCGCACAGGACCACCTTGCCGGCCGCGAGGGCGGGAGCTATGACCTCGTGCACCAGCTGGGCGCGTGCGGCCTCGTAGAGCAGCAGCTCGCAGGTATCTCCCATGGCCGTGTTGGCGGGATCGAGCAGCAGGGCGCGGATCTTTTCGCTGATGGCGGTGCCGCCCGGCTCGCGCAGGCTCACAACCTGGTAGCCAGCGAGTTCGAGCGCGCGGGCAAGCAAGCGCGCCTGCGTGGACTTGCCGGCGCCATCAACGCCCTCGAGCGTGATAAAGCTATGTTGAGCGGGCTCAAAAGCCATGGGCGCAGCCCCTTCCTACAAGGCGCGTAAATGCGAGTTATAGCAACCAAGCCATGATACCCCAGTGCTCGGCGCGTCCCAAATCCCACCTAGCCAATGGCTACTCAGGCGGCAGTTAGGGACGTTCCTAAACTGCCGGCCGAAAAGGAACGTCCCAACTGCCGGCTTTTTGGGGTGCTGGGTATAATCGTCGTATTGCATTGAAATGTGGCGAAAGGAGTGGCAATGTCTCGGTATTGCGCCTCGTGCGGCAAGCTTCTTGCAGATAATGCCAAGTTCTGCACCTCGTGCGGTGCATCCGTTGAACAAACAACCGCGAGCGATAGCCAGCCCGCTTTTGAGCAGACCGGTTCCCTCGATACGCCGCAAGCCAAGGCGGACGACCCCCTCGCCTATCGCCCCGACCTCGCCGCAGGCCCCGCGGCCGTCGAGACCACGCAGCGCATACCCGTCGCGAGCGGCTCGCCCCAACAGCAGCCGGCTCCCGCATACGCGCCCGCTTCGCCACAGACCCCCGCTCCCAAAAAGAGCGGCACCGGGCCGCTTATCGCCGTTATCGTTGTGCTGGTGGCGATCATCATCGCCCTGGTCGTTTTCTTTGTGATCAAGCCTTTCGACAACGCCGCCACGCAGATGACTGCCGAGGTAGCTAAGCTGCACCATGACGTCGACGACGATGACCTAAAGCCTCTCGGCGATCCCAACAGCCTGTACGACGATGATGACGATGACGACGAGGATGGCGGCGAAGCAACGCTCTCCGAGCAGAACCTCTACCGCCGACTGAGCGAATACTACGACTTGCTCGAAGACCTCGACAACTACGTCCGTGGCTGCGCGCAGAACTTCAACGGCAGCTATCTGGAAGAAGATCGCACCACCCGTCAAAATCTCGCCGACGTCGCCGAGCGCACAGAGGACACCATCGAGCAGTATTACGACATCGTCGAGGACCTGGACGTCCCGACGAGCTCCAAGAACTACAGTTCCTGGAAGGACATCATCGCCCTGTACGACGACCTGGATCACCGCATTGACGCAATCTGTGATGCCTGGGAGATCAGCCTGAAATACGCCAAGCCTGCGGACCACAAGAATGAGATCGTGGCGCCGCTGTCGCGCGACAACGTGGCGGGCACCAATGACAATAAGTATCGCCTAGACTTTGAGGAGCGCTATCCCGGCGCCAAGCCTGTCGAGGTGAAGTAATCCCAACAACTGATCAAATCTTGCGGTGAAATAGGGATTAATTAGGCCTTTTGCCAGCAAAAACAGTCCCTATTTCACCGCAACTTAGAAGTGGGGCCGGGCGCGCATTTGCATTTGCGCACCCGGCCCCGCCGCGTCTATATGTGCTCGGTTACTTGTCGGCGGCCTTCTTGGTGGTCGTCTTTTTCGCGGCAGTCTTCTTGGCGGTCGACTTCTTAGCGGTCGAAGTCTTCTTTGCCGCCGTGGTCTTCTTCGCCGTGCTCGCCTTGGTCGCAGTCTTGCGGCCGCGGGCGGGCTTCTTCTCCTTGGTCGGGCAGTCCATGTTGACGCAGATACGCCACGGACCGCGCGCTGTGTTGACCACCACGATGGGGGCGCCGCACTCGGGACAGGTCTCACCCGTCGCCTCGAGCTTGCCACGCGCCGGCAGCGGATAGCTCACGCCGCAGTCGTCATAGTTGGTGCAGCGAATAAAGCGCTTGCCGCTCTTTTCGCTCTTGTGTGCGATCAGGTCGCCGTGACGCCCGGCCTCGGCACACACCTTGCACTCGCCCACCTTAAGGTCGGGCTCGTAGTTGGTGGGGCACGTCGGGTTCACGCAGATCTCGAAAGCCTTCTGGCGGAACGGCTGGCACTTAATGCGCGGCGCACCGCACTCGGGGCACACGGCAGCCTCGCCCTCGAGCGGGCTCACCTTGACGCCGCTCGGCACCGGATAGGTCACATCGCAGTCGGGCCATCCCATGCAGCCGATAAAGCTGCCGCGGGTCTTGGCGCTCGTCTTCATAACCAGGTCCTTGCCGCACTTGGGGCAGGCGCCCACGCGCGCATCGGCCGTGACGGCGTCGCTGATGGCGTCGCCCAGCTCCTGCGTATGCTTGAGCAGCTCGTCGAGCACGCCGGCCAGCAGCGCGCGCGAGTGCGTCACGACATGCTCTTCGGTGTCCTCGCCGCGCTCCACGCGGGTCATGTCGCCGTCGAGCTCGCTGGTCATATCGGGGCTCGTGATGCGCGGGGCAAACCGCGACAGCGCATCGATGATGGCGATACCCAGCTGGCTCGGCTCCACGGGATCGTTTTTGAGATAGCGCACGGCGTACAGGCGCTCGATGATGCTCGCGCGCGTGGACTTGGTACCCAGGCCGCGCTTTTCCATCTCCTGCACGAGCTTGCCCTGGCTGTAGCGCGCGGGCGGCTCGGTCTGCTTGGCCTCGAGCTTAATGTCGAACACGTCGACCGTATCGCCCTGCTCCAGCGGCGGCATCTGCTCGTCGCGCTTGAGACCGTACGGGTATGCCTCGCGGAAACCGGGGGTCACGAGCACATCGCCCGAAGCCACGAACGGCTCGCCGTTCACATCGAGCTCGAGCTTGGTGTTCTCGATGGTCGCAGGCCCCATGAGCGTCGCCAGGAAGCGGCGGGCGATGAGGTCGTAGAGCTTGCGCTGGCCGCCATCGAGCGCGGACGGGTCGCCCTCGCCCGTAGGATAGATAGGCGGGTGGTCGGTGGTCTCGACCTTGCCGCGCGTGGGCTTCATGGGACCGGCGAGCACCTTTTTGCACACGGGCGCCAGAGCCGGGTTGATCTTTGCCAGGTCGCTCACCACGGCGCCCAGATCGAGCGTCGCAGGGTACACGGTATTGTCGACACGCGGGTAGCTGATGAGACCGGCCATGTAGAGGGACTCGGCGATGCGCATGGTACGCGCAGGTGAGATGCCCTCGGCTGCGGCGGCAGCCTGCAGCGAGGTGGTCGCAAACGGCGTGGGCGGCTGCTGCTTGCGCGAACGCTTGGTCACCGCGGCGACGGTTGCCGTCGCAACGCCGTCGACATGGCCGTACGCCGCCTCAGCAGCATCCTTGTCGGTAAAGCGCGCCGTCTTGTGCGCAATCTTAAAGCGGTCGTCCTCGGCAGCACCCTGTGCGGCGCCCATGCCGCGGATCTGCCAATAGTCCTCGGGCACAAACGCCATGCGCTCGCGCTCGCGCTCGACCACCAGGGCAAGCGTCGGCGTCTGCACACGGCCGGCAGAGCGCACGTTACCAAAGCCGCCAAACTTGGCGAGCGTCAGGTAGCGCGTGAGCACCGCACCCCAAATGAGGTCGATGTGCTGGCGGCTCTCGCCGGCGTCGGCCAGATTCTGGTCGAGCGAGACGAGATTATCGAAGGCCTGCGTGATCTCGGCCTTGGTAAACGAAGAGTACTGGGCACGGGCGACCGGCAAGTCGGGCGCAACCTCGCGCACCTTGTTAAGGGCGTCCGAACCGATCAGCTCGCCCTCGCGATCGAAGTCCGTGGCGATAATGACGCTGTCGGACTTTTTAGCGAGGTTCTTGAGCGAACGAATGAGCTCCTTCTCGGCCGGCAGCTTAATGACAGGCGCCCAGGTGAGGTAAGGCAGGCTCTCGAGCTTCCAGCCCTTGATGGAAATGCCATCGGCAAGGAACGGCTTACGCTTGGTGTCGTAAGGCGGACGAGCCAGGCCATCGGGCATGTCGGCCGGCAGTATCTCACCGTCCTCGGTGACCGAATACCAGCCCAGCTTTTTATCGAACAGCACGCTGTCGCAAAAATCGGGCGCAAGGATGTGACCGGCAAGGCCGATCGTCACGCACTCCTCGCCCTTCCACTCAAAACGGTAGATGGCGGTGTTGTACACCTTGTCCTTTTTGGGCTTGCCCGTGGACAGACGCTCGGCAATCTGACGCGCGGCGTCGTTTTTCTCGGCGATGATGAGCTTCAAAAGAGGCTCCTATCTCGTATCTCTGCGGCTACGCCCGCCCGTATGGCGGCCGACTTACGCCCTTGCTTGCTCAATCTGCCCGATGAGCCAATCGCACCAGGCATCCATGCCCTCGCCCTTACGCGCGCTAACGGAAAACCGCGGCGCCTGCGGATTGAGGTCATCGAGTGTCTTAGTATACCTATCCATGTCAAAATCGAAAGCCGGGGCCACATCGACCTTGTTGAGCAGCTGCGCGCCGGCGTGCTGGAAGATGCCCGGGTACTTGATGGGCTTGTCGTCGCCCTCGGGCACCGAGAGAATCATGATGGACAGGTTTTCGCCCAGGTCAAAGTCGACTGGGCAGACCAGGTTACCCACGTTTTCGATAAAGATGACGTCGATGTTTTGAAGGCCCACCGCTTGGTCGAACGCGTCGACAGCCTCCATGATCATGTTGCCCTCGAGGTGACACAGGCCACCCGTGTTGATCTGGATGGCGGGCATGCCGGCTTCCTTCATGGTGATGGCGTCGACATCCGAGGCGATATCGCCCTCGATAACGGCGCAGCGCAAGCCGGCCTTGTCACGCAGGCGCTCGTTGGTGCCCAGAATCGTGGTAGTCTTGCCCGAGCCGGGGCTCGACAGCACATTGATCACATAGGTGTTTGTCTCATTAAATCGCTGACGTAGCTGATCTGCCAGGCGCTCATTGCGCGACAGAATCGGCGATGCGATATCAATCGTTTTCTCGGCCATACTCGACACTCCTTACTTTGGCCCCTTTATACCCCGTCACCAGATGGCTGATGGGTTAATCATCGGGGGTTTCGATTTCGATACTGGCGATGTCGAGCTCGCGGCCGTGCAGCAGACGCACGTTGGCGCCGCCACATTGGGGACAACGGCAATGGAAACGGTCGTGCTCAAAGACCTCGCCGCAGTCCTGGCACTCGCTTTGTGGATGGACCTCCTCCACGGCAAGCTCGCAGCCCTTCGTGAGCGGGTCCTCATCGCGAAACGTCTCCCACGCAAAGTCGAGCGCCTCGCGCACGACCTCGGTCATATCCCCGATACGCAGCGTTACCAAAACGGCGCGCGAGGCCCCCGCCCCACGCGCCGCGCGAATCACTGTATCGAGTATGCCGTTGACAATGCCAACCTCGTGCATACCGATTTACTCCTCGTCGTCCTCGTCGTCCGAAAACAGGTCCAGACGGCTCACAAACAAGCCCTCCTTGCCCTCGCGCGCGGTAATGACCACACGTGCGATGGCGAGCGAAATCTCGTAGAGCGAGAGCAGGGCGCCATACATGAGGCCCAGCGTCACGGGCGAGCCGTCGGGCGTAATCACAGCCGAGCCCACAAGCAGGCCAACGTATACGTAACGCCAGGCACTGCGGAAGGCCGCATAGGACACAATATGGAAGACGGACAGGTAGAAGATGATGAGCGGCAGCTCAAACGCCACGCCAAAGCCGATCATAAAGAGGAGCTCCATGTTGACGTAGTTCTCCAGATCGGGCAGCGCCGTAGCGACGGCCGAAGTCTCGCCGATGAGCCACTCAAAGCCCGCAGGAATGATGATGAAGTAGCAGAAAATGGCACCCAGGAAGAACAGCACCGTCGAGGCGAGTACCGTGGGCACAACCCACTTGCGCTCGTTGGGGCGAAGCGCCGGCAGGAAAAACGCCAGAATCTGCCAGATGATCATGGGCGTGCACATGACAACGGCCATCTTGATGGCCAGCGAGAAGCGCAAGCCAAAGCCGCCGAGCGTGGTGGTGATGTAGAACTTACCGTCCGGCACAAAAGAGCGGATGGGGTCTTCCAGGATATCGAGCACCACGGGCGTGGCGAAATACAGCACGATAGCGGCGGCAAAGACCGACACGACCACGATGGTCAGGCGGCGACGGAGCTCTCCCAGGTGATCAAAGAGCGGCATACGCGCAGGTCCGATAGGCATTACTCATCGCCTCCCTTCGGGGCGTCGGCGGCAGCGGCGTCGTCCTCGGCCTCGAGCTCGCGAGCGAGCTGGTCGACGACGGCCTTGCGCTTACGGGGACGACGGGCGTAGAGGTCAGCCGTCGTGGGCTCTGCCGGCTCGGGCTCGGGCTCCGGCTCTGCAGCAGGCTCGGGCTCGACGGCAGCAGCGGCAGTGGCGGCAGGCTCGGGCTCGGCACCCTCGGTCTCAGTCTTCTCGACAGCACCCTCGCTCGCGGCCTTCTCGGCGGCAAGGCGGGCACGGCGCTCGGCAAAGGTCTCCTTCTTTGCGGGCGCAGCCGTCTCGACGGCATCCTCGTCCGAATCGGAATCATCATCGACGGCAGCCTTCTTGGGCTTGACCGGGGCCGACGCGGCCTCGCTCACCGGATCGATAATCTCGGACTGAACAACGGCCGTCATCTTTTCCTGCGTCTCGCGGAACTGACGGATGGCACGGCCGATCGTGCGGCCCATCTGCGGGAGCTTATCCGGGCCAAACAGCAAAAAGCCGAAGACCACGATGATCGCGAGCTCACCCTCTCCAATACCAAACACACATACCTCCAAGGCTCGATGTGAGTCGAGCCCGCACCGCGCCATTCGGCCGGAACTCGTCTATTCATTCGGTCAAGTATAGCGCCCGGACGCCAAAACGTCCGAGCGCATCACAAACATATGCCAAACGGCACGCCCTTTTGGGGGCAAAGATTATGCAGCGGTGATCGAAATCTCCTGGTCGACGCCCAACAGCTGAACCACGCGCATTACCGGGGGCTGCACATTGGTGCAGCTAAAACGCTTGCCGTGGTCGACCGCGTGGTGCGCGGCGCCCACAAGCACGCCAATGCCCGTCGAATCGATGTAGCTCACCTGGGCAAAATCGAGCTCAACGGCCTCAGTGGGCTGCTCGAGCGCCAAGTCGATGGCGTTACGCAGACTGTCGGCATTAGAGATATCGATTTCGCCGGCCACCTTGATGGTGTAGAGCTCCGGCGTGGGGTTGGTGGAAATACCCAAATCCATGTATACGCTCCTTTACGTATCGAAAGTGCGGATAGTACTGGGCGCGGACTTGCGGGGCCCTACGCGTTAGGCGCGCTCGGCACGCGCAAGCTCGGCAGCGACAAGCTTAACGGCCAGCACCAGCACATCAAGCGCGGCCTCCAGGTCCTCGACCGTAGGATAGCTCGGCGCGATGCGGATGTTGGTGTCGCGCGGGTCCTTGCCATAGGGCCAGGTAGCACCGGCCGGCGTGAGCTTGACGCCCAGGTCGGCGCAAAGCGCGGCGACCTTTTGGGCCGAGCCCTCGGGACCATCGAAGCTTACAAAGTAGCCGCCGCGGGGGTGCGTCCAGGTGGCGCAGCCCGTGTCGCCCAAGCCCTCGGTGAGCTTGCGCTCGACGGCCTCAAAGCGCGGACGCAGAAACTCGGCATGCTTTTTCATGTGCTCCTTGACCGCCTCGATGGTGGGAAGGAAGCGCACGTGACGCAGCTGGTTGAGCTTGTCGGCGCTGATGAGGCCGGCCTTCAGGCGCTTGGAGAACTCAGCGATGACCGCGGGGCTCGCGCCGATAAAGCCGATGCCGGCGCCCGGGAAGGTAATCTTGGACGTCGAGGCGAATGCCACCACGCGATCCTCGGTGCCCGCCGCGCGGGCAAGATCGAAGATGTTGGCGAGCTCGTCGGTCTCGTCGTACAGGTCGTGCACGCAGTAGGCGTTGTCCCAGAAGATGCGGAAATCGAGCGCGGCCGTGGGCATCTCGACCAGGCGACGCACGGTGTCCTCGCTAAAGGTGATGCCCGTGGGATTGGAATACTTGGGCACGCACCAGATGCCCTTAATGGAGTCGTCGGCGGCAACCAGGCGCTCGATCTCGTCCATGTCGGGGCCGTTGTCGGTCATCGCGACGGGGACGTTCTCGATACCCAGATCGGCGGTGATGCCAAAGTGGCGGTCGTAGCCGGGAACAGGGCACAGGAACTTGACCTTCTTGCCGTCATGCGCGGCCTCGTAAGCCTCCCAAGGCTCGCTGCCGCACGAGCCGCAGCGCCAGAACATACCGGCGATATCGTGCTCAATCAGCAGGCTCGACGAACCCAGCACGAGCGTCTGCTCGGGGGGGCAGCCCAAGAACTCCCCTGCCAGCTTGCGTGCCGAGGGAATACCCTCAAAGCAGCCGTAGTTGGAACAATCGACGTTGCCGTCGTGCAGATCGGCATCGGCATTGAGGATATCGAGCATGGGTCGAGAGATGTCCACCTGGGAGGGCGACGGCTTGCCGCGGGCCATGTCGAGCGCCAGGCCCTTGGCCTTGACCTCGGCGACCTCGGCTTTGAGCGCCTCGATGGCGGCATCGAGTTCGGTGGTTTCCATCTTCTGGTAGATCGTCTGCATGGGTGCGACCTTTCGCGAAGCGGTACGTTGCAGTTCGTCTAAGTATAGACCGCCACCGCCGCAACGGTATGAAGCCGTGATAGATTAAGTCCATCGCAATAAATTACGAATCGCCGCGCATGCCGGCATGGGGCGCCCAAGGAGGCACTATGGAGTACGGATCGTTCCAAGCCGAGGAATTCGGCGACCTACAGCGCCTGGTCGATGGGCTGTTTTACGACCGCCACGCCATCGACCGCCTGGACCTCATCGTGCAGGCCGAGATCTTGGACCTGGCGCCCGACCTCATGGAAATCGTGAACCTGCTACCGCCCGGCTATTACGACCGCCAGTCACTTTGCGACCAGCTCAACTCCGCCCTTGCCGCCCACGGCTGGGGCGCCGTCTACGGCACCGTGGAATAAACCTAGTCATTTAAGAACGTCCCGAATGACTAAAACGCCGCCTGTGATGGTGTTCACAGGCGGCGTTTTCAAACTTGTATGTGCTCTTACTCGTCCTTGGGCGCGGGGTGCTTGCAGATCACACTCATATAGATCATGCCAAGTACGGCCGCGGTGACAGAGCCGGCGAGAATAGCGGCCTTGGCGGCCAGAACCTCAAACTGGGCCGTCGGGAAGGCAAGGCCGCTGATAAGAATCGACATGGTAAAGCCGATGCCGCCCAGAATACCCACACCGGCAATCATGTGCCAGTTGACGTTATGCGGCAGCTCACAAGCCTTGAGCTTGACCAGGGCAAACGTCATGCCAAAGATACCGATCGGCTTACCCAGCAGCATGCCAAAGTACACACCGAGCGTCACCGGGTCGGTCAGCAGCGTGCTCATGTCCACGCCCACCAGGCGAACCTGCGCGTTTACGAACGCAAAGATCGGCAGAATCACAAAGTTGACCGGCGTGGAGATCAGGCGCTCCATGCGGATGAGCGGCGGGGTCACGCGGTGCATGACGCGCTCGACCTTGGTGGTCGAGACGGTAAAGTCATGCTGGCCCAAGATGTGCGCCTCGTCGTCGTAGCGGTCATCGAGCAGCGGCAGGCACTCGCCCAACCAATCGGTGAGGCTATCGAGCTTGACGCCGCACTTGGCCGGAATGGTAAAGGCCAGGATGACGCCGGCGAGCGTGGCGTGCACGCCGCTCTTAAACATGCAGAACCACAACAGCAGACCCAGTACCGAATACGGGGCAAGGCGGTAATGCTGCGTCTTGTTGAGCCACACGAGCGCGCAGGTCACAAGCGCAGCGGCGCCCAACCAAAACGGATTGGGGCTCTGACCGTAGAAGATGGCGATGGCGGCGATGGAGATAAGGTCGTCGGCGATGGCGAGCGTCGAGAAGAACACGCGCACGCCGTTGGGCACGCGGTTGCCCAAAAGCGACAGCACGCCCAGCGCAAAGGCAATATCGGTTGCCATGGGGATGGCCCAACCGTTGCGGGCGCCGGCATGGTTAAAGATCAGGTAGATGCAGGCGGGAACGACGACGCCGCCCACGGCCGCCAGCATGGGAAGCATGGCCTGACGCGGATTCTTGAGCTCGCCGACCGTCATCTCGTACTTAAGCTCAATGCCCACCAACAAAAAGAAAATCGCCATGAGGAAGTCGTTGACGAAAAGCTCAACGGTGAGACCGGCCGTAAAGTTGCCCAGACCCACATACAGCGGGGTCTCCAAAAAGTGATGGATGGCCTCGTAGGCATCGGTATTGGCGCAAATGACGGCGGCGATGGCGGCGAAGACCATGACGGCGGCGGAAATCGTGCCGTTCTCGGCGATGCGCTCCCAAATGTCGTGACGTTCAAAGCGCTTGCGCTCACGAACGTTGAACAGCTGCTCAGTTGCTGCCATGGGCGGCTCCTTTCACGGGAAAGCTCCCGTCTTAAAAAAGCACGGCCCGCCCAAGTGGCGGCGCCGCGCTCTAACGTATTACGCTTGCATCTAGCCTACCCTGCACGACAAGCACGCAGGCGTGGCCGAAAAGCGGAACCACAGGTTGAACATTATTTGCTCAACGGCGCGGGCACGCCTGTCCAAAAGACGACGCGGCGCCGTGCACAAAAAACGACCGGAGCGCGGGGTGTCCGCGATCCGGTCGTGGCGTTTGGTCAGCTAAACCTAGCAGGCAGCCATGATGGGGGCAGCGACCTGCTTCTTACGGGAGAGGACGCCCGGCATCCAGACGCCGTCGTGCTCGTCGGCAATGCCCAGGCCCTTCTGAGCAGCCTCGGTCTCGCCCTCGAGCAGGACCTGCGAGCCCTCCTCCATGATGTCGGTGATGCACAGGACAATGCCGTCAGCACCCTTCTCGGCGGCGTAGGCGCGCATGGCCTCGCGAATCTCGTCGATCATGCCGAGCGCGCGGCTCTTGTCGACGGTCTCGTACTGGCCGATGAGCAGCTTCTTGCCGGCGGGCTCGAACATCTTGATGTCGTTGCCGACCATCTCGGCTGCGGTGAAGGAACCGGACGGACGGGTGAGGAAGACCTCCATGCCAAACTTGACCGGGTCGACGCCCACCTGCTCGCCGAGCTTGGCGGCGACGGCGCGGTCGACATCGGTGGTGGTGGGGCTCTTGAGCATGAGCGTGTCGGTCATCATGGCCGAGAGCAGCAGCTTAGCCTGGACGTCGGAAAGCTCAACGCCGAGCACGCCGGCGAGCTTGGTGACGATGGTGCAGCTGGAGCCCCAGGGCAGGCAGATGTAGTGCAGCGGGCCGGCGGTCTCGAAGTCGCCGATGCGGTGATGGTCGACGACGCCAAAGACCGTGGCGTCCTTAAGGCCGGCGACGGACTGGGCAGACTCGTTGTGGTCGGTGAGGACGACGAGCTGACCAGCCTCGACGGACTCGATCACGCGGGGCTCGGCGATGCCGGCGTCGGCGAGCAGCTTGGCGGACTCGGCCGGAAGCTGACCAAGGGCGCAGGCCTCGTAGGTGTTGCCGGCATACTCAACCTGGTTGAGCAGCTGGGACAGGACGACGGCGCTCATGATGGCGTCGTTATCGGGGTTCTGGTGACCAAAGACAAGAACGTTTGCCATGGATATCCTCCACTTGATATGTGTACTTGGACGTAGCTATGGTAGCACGCCGATGCCGAGCCTTCGCAGACGGAAGGGCCACGGCATATTTTGGGGCGCAGGCACGGGGGCCAAGGCTGTCCCTTTTGCACCATGTTGGTGCAATGTAACCTGTCCCCCTTGCACCAGCTATTTACCGGCGGCGCGCAGAGCTACGTAGGCGGCACCGATGATACCGGCGTCGTTTCCGAGCGAAGCAACCTTAATGGGCGTCTCGCGCGAGGCGGAGAGCGCATACTGCTTAAAGTGCTCGCGAACCTTGTCGAGGTAGACATCGGCCGAGGCGGAGGCGCCGCCGCCGATGAGGAACATCTCGGGATCAACCACGTTGGCAATAAGCGCCAGTGCGCGGCCGAGATAGTCGGCCATGGTATCGGCCGCGGCCAGCGCGAGCTTGTCGCCCTCGCGGCAGGCCTGGAACACGTCCTTGGAATCGGAGGGGCCGGTCAGCTCGATGGGCTCGACGCCCGCCTTCTTGCACTCGGCAAGGTAGTTGCTCACCACGCCGGTGGCGCTGGAATACTGCTCCAGGTGGCCATGGCCGCCGCAGCCGCAGGTGCGCTCCTCGGCCGGGTTCAGGCACATGTGGCCAATCTCGCCGCCAGCACCCACAACGCCCGATACCACGTCGCCGTTAACGATAACGCCGCCGCCCACGCCGGTACCAATGGTGACCATCACCACGTTCTGCACGCCCTTGGCAGAACCGAGCCAGGCCTCGCCCATAGCAGCGGCGTTAGCGTCGTTCTCGTACTTAACGACCGCGTCGGGGCAGTGCTCCTGAATGGCGATCTTGAGCTCGGGCAGGTTAATGGCAATGTTCGCCTTGACCTTAGCATCGCCCGATGCCGGGATGGGGCACGGGACGGCCAGGCCAATGCCCGACACAAAGGCACGCGGAATCTGGGCCTTGGCGACCACCTGGTCAATAGCCTCGGTCACCGCGGCAAAGCCCGCAGCGTCAACGATGGGAGGCGTGGGCACGCTGGCCTTGGCAAGCAGGTTTCCGTCCTCATCGAACAGACCCTCCTTGACCGAGGTACCGCCGACGTCGATGCCGATGTAATACTGCTTAGGTTCCATGGGAGCCCGCCTTTCTCGTTTAAACATTGCCTGTATGGTACCGCTCCCAAGGCAAAAACCTACCAAAAAGAGACAGGTTTGTTTTGGTAGGTTTTATCTGGGAAAACGCGAATGGCCGCTTAACACGACATTACTCAGATGTTTATCTATTTAGAGCGCTCTAATTTATATGCAAAGCGACTTTTAATTATATCTTTCTCGAACTTTTTAAATATATAATAGGGATGCTTAGGTGTTAACTATACTTTCTTTTATACTCAACCAAGTTGGAAAGGAGGTTCCATGATTCCCAAATACGAGGCGATAGCTGCAGATATTCGTCGCACTATCGAGGATGGCGCTCTTAAACCGGGCGACAAGCTTCCTACCGTCGTTGAGTTCTGCAAGCTCTATAACGTTTCCAAAATCACCGTCAAACGAGCTATTGAACAAATCACCGAAGAAGGTCTTATTACCAGCCGGCGCGGATCGGGCACCTACGTCAAGGACACGGCGGGGCTTCCCGGCCAGGTGTTTTTTCAAGGCAAAAACGACCGTGCCCAAGGCTTTTCGTACGAGCATCGCGGGGAGAAAGTGACCTCGGTGGTCTACGATTTCTCGATCGTCAATCCACCGGCAGAGGTTGCGACCCAGCTGGGAATGGCCGAGGATGACTTCGCCTATCACATCGTGCGCGTGCGCCAGGTCGACGAGAAGCCCATCGTCATCGAGTACACCTATATGCCGCTCGAACTGATCCCGGGCCTTAAAAAGAAGGACCTGTACGGATCGGTCTACGGCTTTATCCGCGAGCAATGCGGGCTGAAGATTTCGAGCTTCCATCGCACCATCCGCGCCGTGGCGGCAACCGAGGAAGAAGCCGAGCGCCTGGATACCAAACCCGGCTCTCCCCTGCTCGAACTCAACCAGATTGGCTTCTTGGATAGCGGCACCGCGTTTGAATATTCTATCTCGCACAACGTGGGCGACCGCTTTGAGCTGCACAACGTAACGCTGGCCTAGTTTTGTAATCCGGTGGGTGCTCGTTTTGAGCTGTCTTACGCGGCACCCGCACAACCTTATGGGAGTATGCACATGTCCGATTTGATTAAACTGACGCCGATCTTCCACGAGAAGATCTGGGGCGGCCGCCAGCTGGAGACCGTGTTTGGCTACGACATTCCCGATGGCCCCATCGGTGAGTGCTGGGCCATCTCGGCACACCCCAACGGCGACTGCCAGATCGCCGAGGGCCCGTACGCCGGTCACACGCTGTCATGGCTGTGGGCCGAGCACCGCGAGCTCTTTGGCAACTGCGAGGGCAAGGAGTTCCCGCTGCTCATTAAGATTCTGGACGCCAAGGACGACCTTTCGATCCAGATTCACCCCAACGACGAGTACGCCGCCGAGCACGAGAACGGCAGCCTAGGCAAAACCGAGTGCTGGTATGTACTGGACTGCGAGCCCGGCGCCACGATCATCGTCGGCCAGCGTGCGCACGACCGCGCCGAAGCCGCGCGGATGATCGAGGAAGGCCGTTGGGACGACATGCTCAACGTGCTGCCGATCCACAAGGGCGACTTTTTCCAGATTGATTCCGGTACCGTGCACGCCATCAAGACCGGCACGCTCATTTTGGAGACGCAGCAGTCGAGCGACGTGACGTATCGCCTGTATGACTACGACCGTCCCGGCACCGACGGAAAGCTGCGCCCGCTGCACATTAAGCAGAGCCTCGACTGCATCGACTTTGATGTTCAGGCTCCGACCGACGGCACGGTGAACGCGCCTGAGGTCGACGGCGTGACCGAGCTCGAGTCCAACCCCTGCTACACCGTCGATCGCGTGCGTGTCGACGGCAGCAAGACCTTGGAGCAGCGCTGGCCCTTCATGTGCCTGTCGGTCATCGACGGCGAAGGCACCGTCTGCGGCGACCCCGTCCACAAGGGAAGCCACCTGCTGGCCCCGAGCACCATCAGCTCCATCGACCTCAAAGGCAAGATGGAACTGATCGTCTCGCATCTGTAGATCGCACCAACAACCCAAACGCAACAAGGGGCTCCCCCGTCCATATACGGGGGAGCCCCTACTCACATCTATTTATCTATCAGCCCACCCGGCTCTCCAGATCAAAAAGCGAACGAGCAGAGCGACGTTCGCAAGCACCGTTACCCAAGGACCTGGGCGGGCGTATAGGGCAACATCGATCGCGAGTTCCGCACGCAAAGGAGAGCACTTAATGTGCTCTCCGTCTTGCGCAGGACTGCCCGAGCAGGCGATGTTGCCCTATACGCCCGCCCAGGTCCGCCAGGATCACGACAGCTTGACGATCGGCGCGAAGCCCTTCATTAGCTTTTTGGTCTGGCCGGTCTTTTCGAATTGAACCTCGATCATGTCTCCAGCGACCGAGATCACGGTACCCGTGCCAAAGGTCTTGTGGCTCACGGTATCGCCCGCGGCAAAGTCCTGCGATGCGCTGGCGCGATCGACCTTGCGCTCCACCGTCGGAGACACCTTGGACGACGGCTTTTTGGCTCGCGGCGCACCCGAACCAAAGGTCGAGGCAACACGGCCGGCGTCGGGCGAGACCCCACGATGGCGCTCGGTCCCGTAGCTGCTGCCGCCAAAGAAATCGTCAAAGCTCGATCCGCCGCGCGAACCGGAACCGCCGGTCGAGCGCGTATGCGAACCGAACACCTTGCCGCCATACATATCCGAACCCATGCCCGAGCCAAAGGTGCCGTGACGGTCGCCGCGCTTCTCCCAGCCCGTGCCCTCAAAACCGGCAGAACCGATACCGCTAAACTCGATATCCTCAAACGGAATCTCATTGAGGAAGCGCGAGCGCGGGTTGGCAGAGGTCGAGCCGTAGGTGCGACGCGTGGCCGCATAGGTCAGGAATAGGCGCTTACGGGCACGCGTGATGGCGACGTAGGCCAGGCGACGCTCTTCCTCGAGCTTGCCCGGGTCATCGCTGCCGCCAGAGTCGTGCACGTGCGGGAAGATGCCCTCCTCCATGCCGGCTACGAACACCGCCGGGAACTCCAGGCCCTTGGCGGAGTGGATGGTCATCATGGTAATGGCATGCGTCTCGCCGGCCAGGGAATCCAAGTCGGAGCGCAGGGCCAGCCACTCCATGAGTGCCGGCAGCGCCTTACAGGTGAGCGGACCGTAGGTGCGCTCAATCTCGTCGGCATGCACGGCACCCGCCGGCATCTCCGTCGGCGCGGCATACGCGTTGCCCGCGATGGCGGCGGCCAGGGCATCCTGCGGCGAGAGCGCCGGAGCGGCCAAGCTATCGAGCGGATTGGAGCCCGCGGCGTCACGCGCGCCAACGAGCGCCTCAAACGAGGATACCGGGGCAGACGGCCCCGGTTCGGGCGCAGGCGCGCTCACCACGACGGGCTCGGACTCGGCGCCAGCAGGCACGTCGGCAACGCCGGCTGCGCGCAGCTCTTCCAAGCTCTCGAGCGTACCCTCGATATCCTCGTGCGTCTCCTCAAATTCGGCGGCGACGCCCAGGAATTCCTGAATGTTCTCGGCGCGGCTCTCGGACTCCATGGTGCCCTCGGCGCGAAACGCCTGCAGCAAGCCCGTCTTATCGACGATCATCTCGACAACGTCCTTGAGCTCGCCGTCCATGCGGCGGCCCTCGCGCACCAGCGACACAAAGCTCGACAGGCCGTTGCGCACCTTGGCACTAAACATGCCCGTCTCGGCGCACGCGATCTCGCAAGCCTGGAAGAACGAGCAACGGTTGTCGCGCGCCAGCTGCTCGATTTTTTGGATCGAGGTGGAGCCGATGCCACGGCGCGGTGTGTTGATGACGCGCTTGACGCTCATCTCGTCGGCCGGGTTCACGATCATCTTGAGGTAGGCCACGACATCACGGATCTCGGCACGGTCGAAGAATCGCGTGCCGCCCACGATCTTGTAGGGCACGCCCGCGCGCAGGAACATATCTTCGAGGATACGCGACTGGGCGTTGGTGCGATAGAACACGGCAATGTCGTCGTAGCTCGTGCCTTTGGCATGCAGCTTCTCGATCTCGCCGGCAATCCAGCGGCCCTCGTCGCGCTCGTCGCTCGCCTGGAAGGCCTGGATCTTCTCGCCATCGCCCTCGGCCGTAAACAGGCGCTTGTCCTTGCGCTGCGAGTTGTGGCGTACCACGGCGTTGGCGGCGTTCAGGATATGACCCGTGGAACGATAGTTCTGCTCCAGCTTGACGGTCTTGCAGTTTTTAAAATCCTTCTCAAAGTCCAGGATATTGGTGATGTCGGCGCCACGCCAGCTGTAAATGGACTGGTCGTCGTCGCCCACGACCATGAGGTTTTGGTACTTGGCGGCCAGCAGGTTGGCGATCTCGTACTGGACGTGGTTGGTGTCCTGATACTCGTCGACGCTAATGTAGCGGAAGCGCTCTTGGTACTTATCGAGCACCTCGGGGCGGGTGCGCAGCAGCTCGAGCGCGCGCACGAGCAGGTCGTCGAAGTCCATCGCATTGGCGGCGCGCAGGCGGCGCTCCAGCTCTAGGTAGACCTGCGCGGCCTTTTTGTCGTTGGGGCTATCGGCGCTCTTGAGCATGTCCTCGGGGCCGATCATGGCGTTTTTGGCCGAGCTGATCTTGCTGCGGATCATGTTGATGGGGAACTGCTTTTGCTCGATGCCGAGCGCCTGCATAATGTCACGCACCATGCGCTTTGAGTCATCGTCATCGTAGATGGTGAACTGACCGGTGTAGCCCAGCAGGTCGGCGTCCTCGCGCAGCATGCGCACGCACATGGCATGGAAGGTGCACACCCACATGCCACGGGTGCCGCTGGGAATGAGTGCCGCCAGACGCTCGCGCATCTCTGCCGCGGCCTTGTTGGTAAACGTGATGGCAAGAACCTGCCAAGGTTTAACACCCAGGTCGCCGAGCATATGTGCGATGCGGAAGGTCAAGACGCGGGTCTTGCCCGAGCCGGCGCCGGCGAGCACCAGCAACGGGCCCTCGGTGGACAGGACCGCCTCGCGCTGGGCGGGATTAAGGCTGTCAATGTCGACGAGCGGCTTGGCGGGCTTGGGCGCCGGCGCGGGAGCGTCGTAAATGTCGAGCGGGACGAGCTCGGGCTCCGGCGCAGCGGGGGCGGTGTATGCATCGAGCGGCACGGGTTCCGGCGCGGGCGGCACGGATACCGCGGCGTTCTTTTCCCAGGGCAAGGGCTGGGTCATGGGCGACTCCTCATCTGACGGACGGCGCGCCTGCGGGCGGCGCCATAGTTTGAGCCGTACCAGTATACCGAGCCGCGCGGACACCGACGCAAATCACACCACGACTCCGTGCGCGATCGTCAGGCCCGCCCCAGCGGATTTGGCGCAATGGGGTCAGGTTGCTTTGCACCAATCTATTGACAATCACGGAACCGCCGATGTCATGGCAGCAGCAGCGAGCGGCGGCCAGGGCGAACAAATTGGCATGAAAAGAGGGCAGCATAGACCTTTTGGTCATGCCACCCTCTTTGAATGACAAGTTGTCGCTCTGGCCGCCGCGCAGCGTCGACTAAGTTAGAGGCCGAGCATCGGCTCCAAGACAAAGAAGTACGCGAGCACCACGATGCCCAAGATGATGCGGTAGACGCCGAAGCACTTGAAGTCGTGACGGCGGACGAAGCCCATAAGCCACTTGATGGCAATGAGCGAAACCACAAAGGCGACGACGCAGCCCACGCCCAGGATGGCGATCTCGTTGGTGCCGAAGGTACCGCCCTTAATAAAGTACTTGACCAGCTTGAGCGCGCTCGCGCCAAACATGACGGGAATGGCCAGGAAGAACGTGAACTTAGACGCCACCGAGCGCGTGCAACCCAGCAGCAGGCCGCCGATGATGGTGGAACCGGAGCGCGACGTGCCCGGCACCAGCGAGAGCACCTGGAAGCAACCGATACCCAGCGCGGTCTTCCAGCTTAGATCCTCGAGCGTAGTGATGGAGCCAAAGTCCAGGTTATCGTCATCGTCTTCAGCGGCAGTCGCAGCGGGCGCGGCAAAATGCGCACCGGCGGGGCGTCCGCCCACCACCACGGCACGCGAACCAAACGAACCGGCAAGAGCAGCCTGGTCGCGCTTGTTCGCGCGCCAGTTCTCGATCACGATAAACAGCACGCCGTACACAATGAGCGCCAGCGCCACGACGGGAGCATTGTAGAAATGCTCCTCCATCCAGTCGTTGAGCGGCAGACCGATCGCCGCGGCGGGAATGCAGCCGAGCACAATCTTGCCCCATAGCACCCAGGTGTCGCGACGGCCCTCCTTGCCCTTGCTGGGAGAAAACGGGTTGAGGTCGTAGAAGAACAAAACGCAGACGGCCAAAATGGCGCCAAGCTGAATCACGACCAGGAACATATTCCAGAACGTCTCGCTCACGTTCATCTTGACGAACTCGTCCACCAAGATCATGTGACCGGTCGACGAAACAGGCAGCCATTCGGTGATGCCCTCGACCAGGCCCATGAAGGCAGATTTTAGAAGCTCAATGATATCCAAAAGGACCCCCTCGTTAGACACCCGCCGATATTGTTCTGCGGACGGTTGCGGGCGATGTCCCATTATCAACCGTTCGGCCGCGACCGCGCCCACCCTTACCAAAAAACTCGCCCGTTCACAGAATTGCGAGCGGTCAAACCCAAATCCTTGGGTATAACTGCAACAAGATAAAGTGTCCAGCGGCCACGCATCCGCGCCCGCCCGATGCACGAGCCCCACGCCCGTGCGATAGACCAAGGAGGAAACCATGAACGAGGGCTACACCAAGGTATTTGTTTCACTCGACGGTACTGAGCAGCAGGATTTTGTGCTCGCACGCGCCATCAAGGTCGCCGCGAACAACGGCGCCAAGCTGATTATCGGCCACGTTATCGATTCCACGGCACTCGAGAGCGCCGGTTCCTATCCGGTCGATCTGGTCAACGGCCTAGAGGAGGCATTTAAGAACTCCATCGCCAAGCAGCTCGAAGAGGCCAAGGCCAATCCCGACATTCCCGAGGTCGAGGTCATGATTCGCGCCGGCCGCATTCGCGAGACGCTCAAAGACGAGATGCTCGACGTGGTCAAGCCCGACCTGGTGCTCTGCGGCGCTCGTGGCCTGTCCTCGATCAAGTATGCACTCCTGGGTTCAATTTCGACGTTCCTGCTGCGCAACACCGACTGCGACATCTTGGTCGTGAAATAGGTTCCTTCCCGCCGGCGCAAGGCCTGCGGGGTTATCACGCCGACGTCCTCGCCGCTTCGCGGCTGCGGGATGTCGGCTTAGATAACCCCTCCCGGCCTTGCGCCTTCGTCACCGTACTTCAGCGAGTTATCTGATAGAAAAATGGCGTGCCGCCCCGTTTGGGGCGGCACGTTTTGTTTGGGCGGCACGTTTTTGTTATAAGGCGATCCTGCTTAAACGAGCTTGCACTTCTGGAATGATCTTCTCGAACATTACCTCCGCCTCGGGAAAACCCTCTTCTTTGAGACCGCGCGCCGCGTCTCTTAGCGCGTCTGGAACCTCATTGCAGGTATCAGCAATCATTCCGGCGACAATTCCCCCGGGCAAACCAGCCTCAATCATTTGGCTCATCACCGACCCACGCGTTACGTCGTCAATCTTGCGGCTCCCACCAAACGAGACGCCCATCTCACGAACGAGACTGGGGTAAACCGTTGTGGACAGCACGTCATAGAGCGGCGCCAACCTCACCTGCTTCCAACTTTCGTCCCATACGAGCGACCAGTTCTTTAGATGGTTATCACAGTTACCTACGGCATAGTCGAACAGCTGGTTATAGCCGACAAGGAACCTGTCCTCCATTTGATTCGTCGACGCCCTTCGCACCGCATCGACGATAAGCCCCAGGTAATTGACGCCCGTCGGCTCATATTTAAGCTCACGCGAGATGCCCTTGGCCTGACAAACATCTTCCTGGTGCAAACGGTATGGAATTGGCAATCCGTCAACCGAGCGTCCGGTATCAGGCGTTACTCGGTCAAATCGTTTCACGGCGATAATTGGCTCGGCATCCTCAACTCGGATAAGAAAGCACTCTTCGGCCGATAGGTCCATCAGAGAGGCGGCTCTCACGCACATCGCTTCGCACACTGTCTCGCCCGGGAACGTTTTCGACCCTGCCTTGAGAATGTGTGTGGATGGGGCCGCTCCATGAGGCAGGTACCATCCACCACATGGGTCATCACCCGTATGGTAGAGACCGACCTTCGCCTGAGCACCTGCAAGGGAGATTCGACTCTCTAGCGTTAAATCAAAAGCAATCTCCGCCGGTGCGTATGCCAGTCCGCTTAGCTGTTCCGCATCTATCTCTTCATAGCCCATTTCGAGACCGTCGGCCGAAGGCTCTCGCGTCAAAACCAGAGCGCCGACAGGTTCGTCGCGGACCAAATCGAGCACCTTAAAGTAATCTCCGCGTTCCGCTCGCGCCCTTTTCTCAAGGTCCCTGTTGAGCTGCCCCTCCGGAATGATGCCGGAGAAAAAGGAACCCGTTGCGTCCGGACTAAATGTCTCGGCCGACAACGGCAGCGAGATCGAAATCGGCGCCGCATCACCGCTCTCGAGATATTTGGGGCTATAGGTGAATATCGGAAACCCCGCATTTTCCTCCAATATGCCAACCGGCTGGTAAGACCCATTAAACTCACGGTGAACGAACAGCGTGCCATCCATTACTTCCCCCTCACCTTCAGAATAAAATCAACATCCACGATGGAGGCGTAATCGAAAATGACACCAATTTCGACCGTTGTCCGCCCCCGTTCGATATCACCAATCACACGAAGGCTGCGACCCGTCATAGTCGCGACGTCACGTTGAGTCAAGCCGAGTTCACGCCTTCTGAGCCTAAGGGCCTTCCCCATCTCGGCGGGATCGAAAACCGTGCGCTCCGAGAAAGCGACTTCCGACGGTTTGAGCTTGATGCGCCCATCCAGCTTTTTAATCGTTGTCACCGTTCTCATGACGCCTCCAGCTATATTCCTGTCCGTGAACTTAGTATAAAACTGTAGCACTATGTTCATGTACGGGAATATAGTGTTGACTACATTAGCAATGTTCCCGTTCAGGAATATAGCTGCTGAAAAGCCTGATTTCTTCTTACATGGGAAGATCCTGAACGGCTACGCCATACGGGCTGACTACTCAAAGTATTGGAACTTGTTGGTTGAGAAGGCAAACGTGACGACGAAGCCTTCGCCGGGCTCGGATGCCGCGGTGACATCGATACCCATCTTGGAGCACAGACGCGCCACCAGGTAGAGGCCAATGCCCGTTGCGCGCTTGGTGGTGCGGCCGTTGTCGCCGGTAAAGCCCTTCTCGAACACGCGCGGCAGGTCGGCCGCGCTCACGCCGCAGCCGTTGTCCGCGACGGTGAGCTCGATGCGTTCGCTCGCCAGGCCCTCGTCCAGCAACGCGCCCGAAAACACGATCTTTGCGCCGTCCTCGCGCGCATATTTAATGCTGTTCTGAATGAGCTGGCCCAGAATAAACTCGAGCCACTTCTCGTCGGTAAAGACCTCAAAGTCGAGGTTCTCGCACACCGGGACCACGTGCGCCGCGATGAGCTCGCGCGCGTTGGCCTTAATCGCGCCCGTCACCAAGGTCTTGAGATCCCAGCGGCGAATCAGGTAGTCGCGCTCCGCGACTTCCGAACGCGCGTAGTACAGCGCCTGGTCGATATAGCGCTCCACGCGAGCCAACTCACGGCCCAGGTCATCCACACGAGACAGGTCGTCTTCGCTGCCATCCAGGTTTTCCAAAATTAGATGAGCCGCCGCCAGGGGCAGTTTGGCCTCGTGGACCCAGCTCTCGATATAGTCGCGATAGTCATCGGTCTGACGCCGGCCTTCGGCAACCTCGTCGCAAGCGGCTTTGCCCACCCGGCGCAAGACCTCGTACTCGAGCTCGCCCTCGGCATAGGTCGGGCATTGCACCATCTCCTGCACCCATGCGGGGCTCTCGAGCTCCTCGGCCGCGCGCTCCAGCTGACGCAGAAAACGGCGGCGACGCGCGTACTCGACCACGATGCCGAGCATACCAAAGATAAAGGACACGCCGACCGCCACGACCACAATAGAAACGGGTGCACCGGCGACCGTCAGCACAAAGCAGCTCAGCAGCACGCCGCACGTCCACACGGCGACGGGAAGCAGCGCATCTTTAAAGAATTTGCCAAACGACATAGCCGGCCCCTAGACCGAATAGCCTTGGCCGCGATGCGTCGTCAAATACCCCTTGATGCCGATTTTTTCGAGCGTGGTGCGCAGGCGGTTGATGTTGACGGTGAGCGTATTGTCGTCCACGAAGGCGTCGGAGTCCCACAGGTCCTGCATGATGGCCGAGCGCGAAACAATCTTGCCCGCGCGACTCAGAAGCAGTGAGAGGATACGCAGTTCGTTTTTGGTGAGCTCGGTGCTAGTGCCGGTTTGCGTGTTGGTGACCATTGAGCGGGCGAGGTCGAGCTCCAGCCCCTTGTGGACAAGTGTACTGCGCTCGCCTGCCGCCGCGGTGCGACGCAGCAGTGCGTTGATGCGCGCCACAAGCACGCGCGCGCTGTAGGGCTTGGGAACAAAGTCGTCCGCGCCGAGCGTCATGGCCATGACCTCGTCGATCTCGGTCGTGCGCGACGTGAGAACGATGATGGGGACCTCGGATTCGCGACGGACCTCATGGCAGATGTGCTGGCCGTCTTTGACGGGAAGCGTGAGGTCGAGCAGCACCAGGTCGGGTGCGGCGGCGAGAATATCGCGCGAGACATGCTCGAATGATTCGCATGTCTCAACCTCAAAACCGGCGCGGGCAAGGATGTCGACAAGCTCACGACGAATGGGCTCGTCGTCCTCAACGATATAGATCAGCGCCATGGATTCCGCTCCCCTCTTGGTTGTCTTGCCACCATTATGGCTGCGAACCTGCAGGTATGCACCACGAGCGGTGCCAAAGTGACAGAACTGTTCGCGAGCGGGGGCGTTTTGTCCGCCTCGCACTCGCAGCGGTGACGGGGACCAAAATGATTATTAAATCCCCGTCCCAGAAAAATCATTTAGCGGCGGGCACGGAGCTTTTCGTAGCCGTCGGCAAAGAAGGCGACCGTGGCGGCGTCGGCCTCGGCGGCCTCCGTCTCGGTTGCGGGAACCACGCCGTGCTCGTCACTCACCAGGAACAGCGCGCCCTTGAGCTGTGCGGGAATGTCCACGCGCGTAACCGGGATGCCCTTGGTCTGGGCCAGCTGCTCAATGAGCGTCGCCGTGCCGCACAGGCACTCGTCTGCCGGCGCCACAAAGGCAAGCTCACCGTCGTTGACGGCAGCGAGCAGTTCGGGCGCCACGCCGGTCTCGTCAGCTTCGGAGCGAGCCTCGGCAGAACGGGCACGCAACGCCTTGGCCGATGTGTCGGCCAGCGGCTCGTACTCCCCCACCGTCATGGCGGCGTTGCCGTTAACGTCGATCACCAGCATGAGCACGCCGTCGCGTGCGGTGTAATCGCCCTCAGCAAGTGACCACTCAACGTGCTGCTTTGCCCAGCTGAGCATGTTATGGGTAAGCGGCTCGCCCTGCACCAGGCGCTCGGACAGCGCGCGGATGTGGCGGTTGAGCATGGGCACCTTTTTGTTGGACATGCGCCAACGGCAGATGAGCGCGGGCTTGTCGAGCGTGAACTTCTCGACCGCCTCCTGATTGGCGCAAAAGTCCTCGTACGCACGCTGATCCTCGGCATTGCCAAACAGCTCGGCATCATCAATCTGGGGCATGGTTGTACCTTTCGTGTTAGTCATTCCGTCCTCTTATACCAAAAAGACGGCCCTCCAAACGGAGCAGCCGTCTTTTGCGGAGATTATTTTAGAAGCGAGGCCAGTCCAAGGGACGAGATCGCATCCCATCCTCCCCAGTCAACCTAACAGGTCGGCGAGGGTTGCCCAGGTGCCGTAGATTGCCGTGAAAGAGGAGTGACGCGTACTTGGGTACGCGAGCGACGAATGAACGGCAAGGTGCGGTGGCTGGGCAAGCCGCAGCGCCGCTTCCCTACTTAGTGGCGGAAGTGGCGGGCGCCCGTAAACACCATAGCAATATTGTGCTCGTTGCAGGCCTGGATGCTCTCGTCGTCGCGCTTGGAGCCGCCGGGCTGGATGATGCAAGTCACACCGTGCTCGGCAAGCACGTCGACGTTGTCGCGGAACGGGAAGAATGCGTCGCTTGCGCAGGCAAAGCCGCCCTTCTCCACGCCCTCGCGCTCGCAGAAGTCCTCGGCGCGCTCGCAGGCCAGCAGCGCAGAATCCACCCGGTTAGGCTGACCCGGGCCCATGCCAATGCCGGCCTTGCCCTTGGAGACCAGGATGGCGTTGGACTTAACGCCCTTGCAGACCTTCCAGGCAAACTCGAGCTCGGCCATCTCGGCATCGGTGGGCTTGCGGTCGGTGGGGAACGTAAAGGTCGCGGGATCCTCGGTCACGTGGTCGACCTCCTGCACCAGCATACCGCCGTCGACGGAGCGCAGCTCCACCTGGGCGCCGTGGTCCACGCCGCCGGTTGCCAACACGCGTAGGTTGGGGCGCTTGGCCATGCGCTCGAGCGCCTCGTCGGTGTAGCTCGGGGCGATGATAACCTCGACGAACTGCTTGTTCTGATCGGCAAAGTGCTCGACCAGCTCATAGGGAACCTCGCGGTTGCAGGCGATGATGCCGCCAAAGGCGCTCTTGGGATCGCAGGCGAAGGCGCGGTCGTAGGCGGCCGTAATGTCCTCGGCAACGGCGGAACCGCAGGGGTTCTGGTGCTTGAGGATTACGCAGGCCGGCTCGTCGAACTCGCGGACCAGGTTCCAGGCGGCGTCGGCATCCAGATAGTTGTTGTAGCTGAGCGGCTTGCCCTGGATCTGCTCGGAGCCCACGAGCGGGAACTGCGAGCTCGCGGTGTTCTCGCAGCCCTCGGCAAAGCGGTAGACCGTAGCCTTCTGCTGAGGATTCTCGCCATAGCGCAGGTCGTCGACCTTCTCCAGCGAGATCTCGAGCTTGGCAGAGGTGTCCGCCACGTCGCTTGCCTGGGCGGCAAGCCAACGGGAGATAGCCGTGTCGTAGGCGGCGGTGGTCTGGTAGACCTTCACCTGCAGGCGACGACGGGTGGAAAGCGTGGTGCAGCCACCGGTCTCGTGCATCTCGGCCAGGACGGCATCATAATCGGCCGGGTCGGAAATGACGGTAACGCTCGTGGCGTTCTTGGCGGCAGAACGCAGCATAGAGGGGCCACCGATGTCGATGTGCTCGATAGCGTCCGCGAAGGTGACCTCGGGGTTGGCAACGGTCTTCTCGAACTCGTACAGGTTGACGACGACCAGGTCGATCAACTTAATGCCGTGCTCAGCGGCCTCCTGCATGTGCTGCTCGGAATCGCGGCGGGCCAGCAGCGCGCCGTGAACCTTGGGATGCAGCGTCTTGACGCGGCCGTCCATCATCTCGGGATAGCCCGTGAACTCCTCGATGGGGGTTACGGGAACGCCCGCGTCCTCGATGGCACGAGCCGTGCCGCCCGTAGAGATGATCTCGACGCCAAAGTCGTCAACCAGCGTCCGTGCGAAATCGACGACGCCCGTCTTATCGGTAACCGAGATCAACGCGCGTGCGATCTTCACATCAGATCCCATGCAGTCCTCCTGTCTGGTACGCCGCCGTGCTCTGTGAGTCGGTGATACGTCGATCTGCAGCGCTTGCGCAGCGGCATTGAAAATACTGATTTAATGTAGCGCATCGAGCGCATCGATGCACCCCGCAACGGGCGCATGTGCAGAAAAAGTTTGCGAGCGGAGGGGATGGGCATGGCACCGGGCACGGTGAGTTCATGGAACACAGGGGCACCATAATTAGATGCCAATGGCGTGGTAGAACTGTGCTCGATATGCATCCGCAAAAGAAAGAGGCACCATGGTCTCGCGGGTTCTCTACCGACCGTTTGATACCGAAGACTTCGACGCCATCGCGCTGATTCTGCAGCAGCTTTGGCATAACAATTCGGATAACGATGAGTACAACCGCCTTGAGGCCGCGTGCGACCTCGCCTATTGCCTTTCGTCGTCGACGTTTTCACAGGTTGCCGTAATCGACGGTCAGGCGCGTGGCATTTCGCTCGCGCGTGCGGGACAGAGCTCCGGCGCCACTATCAACGAGCATTGGATGGATACCGAACGCGCGCTGCTATCGCAGATGCGTGAGCTAGAGCCCGATGCGTGCGCCGAGTATCTCTCGTTTGTGCGCGCAACCATCCGAACCAACAACCGCCTGCTCGAGAGCAGCCCGTTGCCGCACGACAACGAGGTCACGCTGCTTGCCGTGGATCGCGATGTCCATGGCCTGGGCGTTGGCACGGTTCTGCTCGATGCCGCAGTCTCGCACCTGTCCTCGCTTGGAGCGACGAGGGCGCACCTGTACACCGACTCCAACTGCTCGTGGAAGTTCTACGAGCTGCACGGCTTTAAGCGCACGGCCACGCACCGCGCCAACCGCGAAGAGCGCCGTCACGACATGCCGCGCGAAAGCTTCCTCTACGAACTCGATCTAACAGCCTAAACCCGGCAGCCATACCTAGTCATTTAGGGATGTTCCCAGTGATTAGTCGTTGGGGACAGCCTTCGTAGGTAGCGCATGAAAATGGGATGGATCCGCCAACAGTCGCCGGAGAAGATCCATCCCAAAAATCAGAACTCGCTAGAACGTTCCGCCGCCGCCTCCGCCGACGCCGCCGCCTCCGCCGCCAGAGAAGCCGCCGCCTCCGCCGCCGCCCGAGCTGTCGGAGCTCGACGCCAGCTCACGGATGCTCTCGTGATACACGTCATCGAACGAATCGAGCGGAGACTCGTTGCCGTAATGATGGTAGTACCACCAGTAGCAGGGATAATTGTCATAGAAGCCGTCGGCCTCGCGCACCTCGGGCGGCACGGCCTCGGCAAGCTGACGCAGCACTTCCTTGGAAACACCCAGCGCCACGCCCATCACCAGCAGCTTGTTCCACAGCACCAGATCGCCGGGGACGGCTTCCTTTAGACGCGTGAAGTCCTCGAGCCAATGCTTAAGTGCCTTGCAGCGAGCCGCCACCTCGGCGCCCTCCGGCGTAAAGCGGCGGAACGTAAGGCCCACGCCGATACCCACCAGCACAATCGGCACCGAGATAACCGCGGCGGTAATGTTCGCCTGCGCGCCATCGGTAAAGAAGATGGATCCCACGGGAACAAAGGCAATCAGGATACCAAGAACCAGGCAAAACACCATTGCAACAATGCCGTCCGAGGCAACGTACTCGCTATCGGCCAGCTTGCCCTTAACGGTGTTCTGATAGTCCTCGAGCTTATCACCCACGGGTGTAGCGTGCTGCTTGACGTAGTGCTGCAGCTCGTCGAACGTGCGCGAACGGTCACCGTTCTCGTCAGGCTTAGCACCGGCAAAGAAGACCTTGAGCACCATGTGGTCAATGCCCTTGGCCGACTTCCAGCCCGCATCACTCACCGTCACGCGATACGTCTGCTCTTCTTTTTCACGCCCCAACAGACCCTTCTTGGCCTTGGTCACGGTCGCCTGCTCCAGCTTGATCACACGGTCGTCGGTGAGCTTCATAAGCGTGGCGATATATGCCTGATCGGGCACCTCGTTCCAGCTCATGAGGGCCGAAAGCACGGCGGGATGGTCGGCCGAAGGCACATCGCGGAAATATTCGTCCTGGAAAAGCGGCTTGGGCTTGCGCTTGCGCAGCTTGAGCATAACGATTGTGCCGGTAAAGGCCACCGCCGCAACAACACTTAGCACGGCAAGTGAATTGGCAATCATGCGAGCGTGAGCGCGGCGGGCGTTAGCCTCGTCGGCCCATTCCTTCTCTTCGCTCATGATCGTTGACATGCGCTCTTCGCCCGAAGCGGCAAGCTGCGGCACCCAGTCGCTAGGGAAGGCGATGCGTGCCTCGGCGAATTCGCCCTGATGCACGCAGGGAATGGTATAGGTGACCATGGGTTCGTCCTCATCGAGTGACACGTCGCCCGTCAGCGGACCGTGGCCCCATGCGCGGAAGTTATCGCCCTTGACGGCCGCCGTCCCGGCAGCGGCATTTGCGAAGCGCACTTCCATCTCGACATCGTCGGAATCCGCAGACCAGCCGTCGCCCACAAACTTCCAGTAGAGCTCGGCGGTATCGGCCCAGTTCATAACCGCACCGGTCATGGTATAGCTCACGTAATAGGTCGCGCTGTCGCCGCTCTCGTGAGGACTGAATACCTTAATCTTTACGCCGTCACCGGTCTGCTCGACCGTGTAGACGCCAGAATCGCCCTTGTTCGCGCTATCGACTTTGTTAAACGCGGTGTCCTCTTCCTCGACACTCAGCACGTCGACGGCCGCCGAGCCACCCTGCTGGTTGGAGCCCGTATTGATCTCCCAAAACACGCCGTTGATGTCGTCGTCGAAATCAAACTGGCGTCCCTCGACAACGGTCAGCGATCCGTCGGCTTCGACCGTGGCGCTGATGTAGGTTTGGGTCATGGAATAACCGTCGGCGTGTGCGGCGGCGGGCAGTAGCAGCAATGCAAGCGCGACGAGTGCGCAGACGGAAGCAAATCGCGCAAACGGGCGGCGCTGCCGACAGGTTTTGGCAACGGGGGCGTTCATAGGCACATCCTTTGTCTGTGATACCAGCAACGCCATTGTCCCACGTTTACGGGCGCACATGACGAACATCTAGGCCAGCGGAGTATCAAACGGGACGAAAGTCACGCCCGCGGCCGGCACCTGGGGACGTTCCTTATCTGCCGGCAATCTGGGACACTCCTTGGCATGGCCTGCGCCAGCAATAGATATCACTTCATAGCTCCGTCACAGGTGTAGCGGCTTTGTGTGGGCGCGGCATGCGCTGATTGAGCCGCCAGCCGAGGGGCATAAAGCAGTTGAGCGAAAACGGTTTGCCCCTTTGCCGTTCGTTCGAGGATCATGTCCCCCTTTTCCGCGGAAACCCCGGCAGTTGCGAAGAGCTGCCGGGGTTTCTGTCGTTTGAGGGCTAGATTGATTGATGACGATTAAGGTGCCGAGCCGGTGGTCCGGCACGCGCAACGCGTGGCCTCGGCAACTTGCAGGCCACGGCAGCGTCTCCCCCACCGCGCCCCGCGCTATACTCGTCCGCATGGATATCAAAACACGCAACATAGCAACTGTCTCTTATACACATCTCCGAGCCCACGAGACCTCTCTACATCTCG
>UQLH01000022.1:0-34669 GCA_900541805.1 uncultured Collinsella sp. | reverse complement strand
CCGATGAACTCGTCCAGCGAAATCTCGGCCTCTCCTTATCCGACCAGTATTGGATTAGGCCCCAAGGTTCCGGTCTCACCTGGGAGGATATCAACTTCTTCAATAACGCCTTTGATGACGTCTCACTGTCCATTGCGCCCTTTGCCCCAGAGGGAAAAGCGGCTGCTGCAAAGCCCGATAACACCTCGGACGGCAATCTTCAAAAGTACTGGACATGCGAGGATGACCGTCGAATCCTCCACAAGACAGGTGCACATCTAAACCAGGAACCTTATAACGAGCTGGTGGCGACTGCACTTCACCGTCGCATCCTAAACGCTTGCGATTATGTGCCTTACTCGCTCGAGGGCACGGGCACTTCCGCCCTGAGCATATGCGATGTCTTCTTAACTGATGAAGAAGAGTATGTCCCTGCGTTCTATGTAAACCAGCATGCAAATGCAGACGAGCGACTAACCGATTACGAACGGTATGTAGCAAACTGCGAGGAGCTCGGGGCGACAGGCGTCAAGGATGCCCTTGACCGCATGATCGTATGTGACGACATCATTGCCAACTACGATCGTCATTGGCGCAACTTCGGCCTCGTGCGAAACGTAAACACGCAAGCCTGCAGACCTGCCCCCATCTTCGATTCGGGCTCATCGCTCTGGTGCAACATATCACTAGAGGAGCTTAGGGCGGGAGAGCACAGTTTTACCAGCGCACAATTTCATTCAAGCCCCGCCAAACAAATGTTGCTCGTCGAGGACATGGGCTGGTTTGACGGCGACAAACTCGAAGGCTTCGTTGACGAGGCAATCGAGATTCTTTCCAGAAACGACGCGCTCACGGCAAGGCTGCCATATCTAAAAGAGGCGCTAACGTGGCGCCTCGAAAGAATGATCGACATCGCTGAATGGAGTTAGCGAGGCAGCATTGCCCCGTCAACTTCCCTACCTCCCGCGCAGGGCCTTGAGCTTGGCCAGGGCATCGGGGCTCAGGCGACTACCCAGAGTCATCTTGATTTGTGGAGCCTCCTCGGCCTCGTGCACGTCGTTGTCGATCTGTTTGATCTCGTCCACCAGCATACGGCTCGAGATGCGCGTAACGCCCTTGCCCATGACGACGGCCTGGATCGTGCCGTCGCTCGACACTACAGAACACGCGCGGCCTTCCTCGCGCGCCTCGATGCAGAGCTTCTGCACCACGGTATCGGCCGAAACACCCGTCGGCGAAAACTCAATGCGCACACCGCGGGCCGGTAGGTTGGGGCGCTCGCTGGAGATATTGCCCGCGCCGTCAAATACGATCACGGCCTCGTAGCGGCCCTGGGCAAACGCAGCTACGTCATTAATGAGCGCCGTGCGCGCCATATCGTGAACGTCGCTGGAATACGGATCGTCGGAATGGTCGTACACGAGCTTTTCGTAGCGCGGCGTGCAGTGGATCACGTTGTAACCGTCGACCACCAGCAGCTCGGGCTTGTTGGAGTGCACCGTCGAGACTGGGTCGGCGATAGCCTGCGCAAACGCATTGCCGCCCACGCCATAGGTCGCGGCCGAAACAATCGGCTTGGCCGAGCCCTCGCCAAAGCGCTTGGCCTTGGACTTGGCACGGTTCTTTTTGGACATGCGCTACTCCTCCCCCATGAGCTCGCCGGCGTTGCGGCGCAGCCACTCAAAGCACAGCGCCGTGGTCGCCTGGGCAACATTGAGGCTCTCAGTCATGCCGCGCTGGGGAAGCTTGGTCAAAAAGTCGCATTTCTCGAGCACCAGGCGCGAGATACCGTCGCCCTCGGAGCCCATGACGAGCGCCACGCGACCCTCGAAGGGAGCATCCCAGCAACTGCCTTCGGCGTGCTCGGAGGCACCGCCCACCCAAAAGCCAGCGGCCTTAAGATCGTCGAGCGCACGGGCGATGTTGGGCACCTGCGCGATAGGCAGATGCATGACGGCGCCGGCTGAAGTTTTGTAGCTGCCCACGGTCACGCCAGCGGCACGCTTGTTGGCAATGACGACGCCGGCCGCGCCCACAACCTCGGCGGAGCGCACGATGGCGCCAAAGTTGCCGTCGTCGGTCACATGGTCGAGCACGATGACGAGCGCCGGACCGTCGCCCGCGCGGTCGAGGATATCGGCGACATCGGCGTAGGGGAAGTTGCCCACCTCGAGCGCAATGCCCTGGTGAGCGCCATGGCTCGACAGCGCATCGAGCTGCGCGCGCGGCACATACTTAATGCGGACGCCCGCGGCGTTGAGGTCATCGACCAGACGAGACAGGGCGGCATCGCGCTCGCCGCCCTCGGCGATGAGCGCGCACTTGACGGGAAAGCCGGTACGCAGCGCCTCGGCGGCAGCACGGCGGCCTTCGATAAACTCACCCTTGGGAGCCTGGACAGCGTCGCGGCCACGCTCGCGCTGCGGACGTGCAGCCTGGGTACGATCGCGCTGGCCCTTGGGAGCGGCAGCGCGGTCGTTGCGGTGAATCGGACGCGAGCCAGAAGCGGCCTGCTTGCCGCCACGAGGCGCACGCTTGCGATTGTCGGCCATAAAGCGACCTCCTAAATACAACTATCAAACGAAACAAAATAAACGACCGCCCATGAATATTAATTCGGGCGGTCGGTACGGGTTTTCCAAGTGCCCGAGATTGCCGTGAAAGAGGAGCGACGCGTACTTGAGTACGCGAGCGACGGTTTGAACGGCAAGGTCGGGTGCTTGGGAAACCCGCGGGGATTAGAGAGATTTGATACGAGTGCCGGCGGCGGTATCTTCAATCGTCAGCCCGAGGTCCTTGAGCTGGTCGCGGATGGCATCGGCCAAATCCCAGTTCTTGGCGGCGCGGGCCTCGGCGCGGGCCTCGAGAATCTTGGCAGCGGCCTCGTCCACGTCGTCGCCCGTGTAGGCAACCAGACCGGCGGCAACGCCCAGCAGACCCAGCGGCAGCTCGACCTTGGGCTCGGGGAGCTCAACGCCAAGCGTATCGAGCAGCTCGGCCAGCGTGTCGGCGGCGGCAAGCGCGGCAGCCTTGTCGGCAGCGTCGCCCGCCTGCTCCAAATACTGGTTGCACTCGGTCACAAAGCCAAAGACGGCACCCATGGCACCAGCGGTGTTAAAGTCGTCGTCCATGCACTCCTTAAAGGTGGCACGAGTCTCGGCGGCCTTGGCGGCAAACGCCTCGGATGCTGCCTCATCGGCATCGGTCGTCGCATGGTTCGCGGCCCAGCGCAGATTCTCGACCGTACCGGCGATACGCGTGAGCGAGTTCTCGGCACCCTCCAGGCGCTCCCAAGAAAAGTCGAGCGGCGAGCGATAGCTCGTCTGCAGCATCAGCAGGCGCAGGGCGGCAGCGGAGTGCTGCTCGAGGACCTCGGCCAGCGTAAAGAAGTTGCCGAGAGACTTGGACATCTTCTCGCCGTCTACCAGCAGCATGCCCGTGTGCATCCAGGTGTTGGAGAAGCCCTGGTGCCAGGCGCAGGTGGCCTGGGCGCACTCGTTCTCGTGATGCGGGAAAGCAAGGTCGGAGCCGCCGCCATGAATGTCGATCGGGGTGCCCAGGTAGCGGTGCACCATGGCGGCGCACTCGGTGTGCCAACCGGGGCGGCCCTCACCCCAGGGGCTCGGCCAGCTGGGCTCGCCGGGCTTGGCGGCCTTCCATAGGGCAAAGTCGAGCGGGTCGTTCTTATCCTCGTTCTCCTCGATGCGCGCGCCAACCATAAGGTCGTCGATGTTGCGGCCCGAGACCTGACCATAGTTGGGATCGCTGCGCACGGCAAAGTACACATCGCCGTTATCGGCTGCGTAAGCGTGGCCCTGCTCGATAAGCGTCTTGATCATGGCGATCATGGGGCCGATCTCCTTGGTGGCGCGGGGGCGCACATCGGGATCGAGCACGTTGGCGGCGCGCATGACGCCGATGAACTTGTCGGAGAACTCCGTCGCGACCTCGGCGGCCGTACGGCCCTGCTCGTTGGCGCGCTTGATGATCTTGTCGTCGACATCGGTGAGGTTCTGGGCGAACGTGACCTCGTAACCGCTCGCGATGAGCCAGCGGCGAATCACGTCAAAGCTGATGAACGTACGGGCGTTGCCGATGTGGATGTTGTCGTAGACCGTGGGGCCGCACACGTACATGCGGACCTTGCCGGACTCGATGGGCTGGAACTCTTCCTTTTTATGGGTAGCGCTGTTGTAGATACGCATTCGTTACTCCTTAACGGTTTTCTGTAGCAGGCAGACGGCCCAAGCGCCGATTCCCTCGCCCTGGCCTTCCCAACCGAGCTTTTCGGTCGTAGTGGCGGCGACGCCCACGTTTTCGACGTCAACGCCCAGGGCATGGGCAAGGTTGGCGCGCATGGCATCGCGGTGCGGGGTGATCTTGGGCTGCTGGCAGGCAATGGTGCAATCGGCATCGACAAACTCAAAGCCCAGCTCGCGCGCATAGTCCATCACGCGAGCGAGCAGCACCATCGAATCGGCACCCTCGTAGGCGGGATCGGTATCGGGGAATAGCTTGCCGATGTCTCCCCCGCGGCAGGCGCCCAGAATGGCGTCGGCCAAGGCGTGCGCGAGCACATCGGCATCTGAGTGGCCCAGCAGGCCGCGCTCGTAGGGAATGTCGACCCCGCCGATGATACATCGACGCCCCTCCACCAAACGGTGGACGTCGTAGCCGTGGCCAATGCGCAGGTTACTGAACATGGGGAAGGTCCTCTCCCTCGGCCATGCGGCCAAGCAGAATCGCGGTTACGGGACGCAAGTCCTCGGGCACCGTCACCTTAAGGTTATCGCGCGGGCTCTGGACGCAGCGGACGCGCCCACCCATGCGCTCGACCAGCGACGAATCATCGGTGCCGATAAAGCCCTCGGCGATAGCAGCGGCGTGAGCGCGCTTCATAGCATCGACGCTAAAGATCTGCGGCGTCTGCGCGGCCCAATAGAGCTCACGCGGCGGCGTCTCGACGATATTGTCGCCATCGACGATCTTGAGCGTGTCGATCGCGGGCTGGCCGCACACGACGCCGTCGAGCGAGCGGTCACCCATGAGCACGTCGATAGCGTGGTCGATGGCCTCGGTCGTGATGAGCGGACGGGCGCCGTCGTGGATGGCGACATATTCGAAACCCGCCGGCACCGCATGCACGCCGGCACGGGTGGAATCCTGACGGGTATCGCCGGCATCGGCAAAGCTGATGGGCGTGTCATAGTCAAACGGGTCGATGGCCAGGCGGCGCATCTCGGCACGGCGCTCGGCAGGACACACCACCACAATGTGGCCGACCTTGTCGCTACGATCGAACGCGCGGATGGACCAGCTCATGAGCGGACGGCCCGCCACGTTAACGAGCTGCTTGCCGCCGGGATTTCCAAAGCGCTGGCCGCTGCCACCGGCAACGACCACGGCGCATACGGGCGCCATTATGCGTTCCCCTGTTTGGTGCCCTTCATGCGGTACAGCGAGTCCGCAAGAATGGCAGGGTTGTTGACGCCAAAGTCGCCCAGGCGCTCCGGATCCTCGCTAATGTCGTCCATGAGCTCCTGCAGCGAGCCGTACTCGTCGACGATCTTCTCGGCCACGCCGTCGCGCACGACGGACACACGCGAAAGCGTGCGCAGGCCTAGCGGCGTCATGACGGAGTCCTCGTCCAGGTCGTCATAGCCCAGAACTGCCGCCACGTGCTGCGGGTCGGACAGGTCCTTAGGCGTCATGCGACTCAGCTCGGCGCGGATCTTCTCGGCGTTGGCCTCAGAGGAATCGCTCGCGTAGTCGCGAATCATCAGGTCGTACTCGGTATCCATGCTGGAGCCGGCGAGCTGCTCGAGCTGCATCTGCACGAGCTTGCCCTGGTTGCCCAGCTTGACAATGCAATCCTTAAGCTCGGTCTTTGCCTGCTGCATGATCTCGAAGCTCGAGAAAATACCGGTGATGTCGGCGAGCGTGACGTAGTCGTCGAGCTCAAGGGCCGTCAGGCGCAGCAGGGAGCGATCGAGCGACTGACGGGTAGTCTGGAGCGTGGCGACGAGCTGGTTGACCGAGCTCATGATGGTGGTGACGGGCTGGATCTCGTAACTCTTGCCGTGGACGTACACGTTGACGACGGCGCGACGGGCCGAGACCGAGATCACGATGGCGTCGGTGAGCACCGACATGCGAGCGGCGGTGCGGTGACGCATGCCCGTCTCGCTCGTGGCGAGCGAGGGATCGGGATTGAGGTGGAAGTTGGCGCGCAGGATCTGGGTGAGGTCGCCGTCGATGACGATGGCACCGTCCATCTTGGAGAGCTCGAACAGACGGTTCGAGGTGAACGAAATGTTGAGCGGGAAGCCGTCGTTACCGGCAGCGAGCACGTTTTCGGTGTCGCCGACGCAGATAAGGGCGCCCAGGTGACCGGCGATGATCATGTCGAGGGCGGTGCGGATCGGCTGACCAGGTGCCGTCAGGCGGATGGCCTGTTCCATACGCTTTTGCAGCTCGTTCTTATCCAAGGCATCGCTCCCATCGTATACGCTCCATAAACGTCAATAAGTTTCTCACGGTTTGCCCCTGTGACGCCCGCAAAATCCGATGCTTACAGAATGAGCGAACACAGCTGAGAGCCCCAATCTTAATGAGCTGCTTATGTGGTAGCATCGGGATTCGCATAAATGAGGGAGTAGTCGCGTGATCGGGTTCGCCTCCGGTGGCGCGGCAAGTCAACACACTGGCCGATGCGGCCTGGCTTGCCTTAATGAACGAGACTCGTGGCTGTGCGCGCAACGCGTACGCCACGGGTCTTTTTTGTTACTCCCCCAAGAGGTACACGCGGGCCCGCCCGCAGAGAGGGAGCCAGACTATGGGACTCGCAGAGCTTGTGTTGCTCGCTATCGGCCTTTCTATGGACGCTTTTGCCGTATCCATCTGCAAGGGCCTTGGCATGAAAAGGATCAACCTTAAGGTCGCCGTGATACTCGGCCTGTTCTTTGGCGGTTTCCAGGCCGGCATGCCCGTAATTGGGTGGGCCCTTGGTAGCCAGTTCATGGGCATCATCAGCCCCATCGACCACTGGATCGCCTTTATCCTGCTCGCCTTTATCGGCGGCAAGATGCTGTGGGAAGCCTTTACTGAGGACGAGAACGAAGGCGACGGCAAGGATGCCGAAAAGATCGACCTGGGCGAATATCTAATCCTTGCCATCGCCACCTCGATTGACGCGCTTGCCGTGGGCATCTCGTTTGCCGCGCTCTCGGTCGATATCGTTCCCGCCGTGTCGCTCATTGGCATCACGACCTTTGTCTTCTCCGTTGCCGGCGTAGCGATCGGCCACACCTTTGGCGCGCGCTACGAAAAGCCCGCCACCATCGTGGGTGGCGTCGTGCTCGTCCTCATCGGGCTTAAGATCTTGCTTGAGCATCTGGGGATTCTCGCGATATAAAAACGCCTCTCATAAGCCAACGTCAATGTAGGGGTCTCATGCAGAGTTTTGCATAATGCCTATTCGTGCAGACTTTTGCATGTCATACTGATATGCAAAAGCCTGCACGTTAGGAGATAGCCGTGGATACCCTTCCCATCACCACACCACGCCAAGCTGGCATCTACGTGCGCCAGGCACGCGAGACTCAAGGTCTCACCCGTGCCACCCTCGCCAAAAAGGCCGGTGTTTCGGAGCGCCTGCTTGCATCGCTCGAGTTAGGAGACGCCACCGGCATTCGACTCGACAAGTTGCTGGCGATTTTCGACGCTCTTGAACTGGCGCTCGCAGCACAAGGGGATATCGACGAATCGAAAAACGAGCAACCAGTCGACGCCCCGCATGCTGATTTGCAACCTCGTAGCACTCTCAGGCGTCATCACGCTCAACGTTTTCACCATCGCAACCGTCGCAGTGCAGCCGTTCCGGCTCTCGCAGATGCCCCCTTTACGTCCGAGCTCTACGACAAGGCCTTCGCCGATTTTGCCATGTCCAATCTCGGAGTCTCGATTGCCGCAAACCCATCTGCCCAAACCGGGCCCAAAGGGAGGTAGCCAATGACTAGCAAAACGCTTCGGACTATTATTTGCGGCGTACCTGCGGGAACGCTCACGCAAGATGAGAACGGTCTTGTCAGCTTTGCCTACGATCGAGACTATGACGGGCCAGCCCTATCGACAAACATACCCGTATCAAATCGCATATACGGCCAACAGGTCATGAATCCGTACTTGTTTGGTCTTCTGCCTGACAGCGAGGACCAGCGAAAAGCGATCGCCGTCGAATTCGACACCAGGCCCAACAATCCCGTTGCGCTGCTCAGCCATATCGGACTCGACTGTCCGGGCGGAGTGCAGTTTTGTGCCGAAGAAGATCTCGACGCCGTCCTGCATCGCGACGGCGAATACCGCCCTATAGACGACCACGATATTGCTCTCCGTCTCAAGTCGATCAGAGATGACCGCGAGGCATCCTGGATGGGCCTAGATGAAAGTTGGTCACTTGGGGGCAACCAGGGCAAGTTCGCGCTCGCGCTTATAGACGGCAGCTGGTGCGAATGCATGGGTTCATCGCCCACGACGCATATTTTCAAAAATGGCGTTATCGGATTTAAGCTCGAGGCCCTTAATGAGTTTGTCTGCATGAAAAGCGCCCAGCGCGCAGATATCGCAACGGCAAACGTCGAATATCGTATGTTTGAGGACGAACCTGCCCTCATTGTTGAGCGCTATGACCGCGTGAAAGTCGAAGACGGAACGATCAGGCGCCTACATCAAGAAGACCTCTGTCAGGCACTTGGGGTGATGCCCGCCCAAAAGTACACAGCAGACGGCGGCCCGACCACCCGCGACATTCAAGAGCTCCTCGTAAATACGAGCCACCATCAACTTAACCTGTATCTGTTTACGCAGATACTGTTCTTCAACGCCATTATCGGCGCACCGGATGCGCACGCGAAAAACTATTCCCTACTCCTTGGAAACGACGGCGCAGCCATGATGGCTCGAATGTACGATGTCGCATCGGGGCTGGCATACGAGCGCATGCGCCGCCGGGCGCGTCTTGCCATGAGCGTTGGCGGCGAAAATCGTGTGGGGCGCATCGGTCCAGGCGCTATCCGCCAATACCACGGTATGGGAGATCCCGCGCTGGAGGCGACGCTCACCGATGCCGGGCTATCCGAGAAGTTTTGCTTTGCGACCATGATGGACCTCGCCTACGAGGTGCCCATTTGCATGGAAGAGGTCATGGACGAATACGCCGACCTGCCCGGCATGGCGGACCTGCGCGAGCATATGCTCGGCCCCGTCCGCGAAAACTGCCAGCGCACTCTCGACCTCATCAGGGCAGAAATGGACTAGGTGGCCGTAATTTCGCAATTATCAAACAAAAGAGGGGGGCACCCGTCGCAAACGCTCGAATGCCCCCTCTCGTAATGTCATTTGCAATCCGTTAGCACATGACTCGGACTGCTACTAGCGCAACCTTTACGCAGCGAGGCGCTTGAGGACGTCGATGAGCAGCTCGTAGAAGCGCTCGGCAGAAGCAAGCTCCATGCTCTCGTCCGGGGTGTGGACATCGGAGAGCGTCGGGCCCACGGCGATGGCGTCCAGGCCGTGCAGGGCCTCGGCAAACAGGCCGCACTCAAGGCCGGCGTGAATGGACTCGATGCGCAGCTCGGAGCCAAAGAGCTCGCGATAGCTCTCGACAAAGATGTCGCGGACCGGCGAATGCTCGGCATAGCTCCAGCCGGGATACTCGAACTCGAACTTGGCGTCGAAGCCCAGGACATCGGCCAGCGTCTGCAGGCGGTCCTTGAACTCGTTCTGCAGCGAGGTAATCGAGGAGCGCGGGGACAGCATGATCTTGACCTCGTCGTCAGAAGTGGCAACCACACCGATGTTGGAGGAAACCTCGACGGAGCCGTCGGTGGCGACGTTGCGGCGAATCACGCCGTTAGGGGCAAGACGCAGGGCGCGGATGAGGGCAAGCGCGGACTTCTGATCCATGGCCTCGACCTCGGCGTCGTCGGCAATCTCGACGGTGCAGGTAAAGCCGGGGTCAAAGACCTCGAGCTCGGCAGTGACGTCGGCAATGATGCCCTTTGCGATCTGGGCCGCGGCCTCGGCGGCAGCGTGATCAGTGTAGACCAGCTCGGCCTTGCACTCACGGTTGATGGCGTTGTCCTTAGTGCCGCCGTTAAAGCTGACGATGGCGGGCTCGCCGGCGACCATCAGGCGGTCGATGATGCGGGCCATGATGAGGTTGCCGTTGCCGCGCTCCAGGTGGATGTCGGCGCCGGAGTGACCACCCAGCAGGCCGGAGATCTCGAGCGTAAGGGTGCTGCCGGTCTTGTGCTCGCGCACGATCGGGCAGGTGTAGGTAACGACGACACCGCCGGCGCAGCTGACGGTGGCCACGCCCTCCTCCTCGGAATCGAGGTTGATCATGGTGTGGGCGCTAATCTGGGACTTGTCGAGCGTCTCGGCGCCAACCAGGCCAGTCTCCTCGTCGGTGGTGAACACGCACTCGAGGGCCGGATGAGCAATCGAATCGTCGTTGAGCACGGTGAGCATCAGAGCGACAGCAATGCCGTTGTCGGCGCCCAGGGTGGTGCCGTTAGCGGTGAGGACGCCGTCCTTGACGACCAGGTCGATACCATCGGTCGTAAAGTCGTGCTCAACGGAGCCAAGCTTGTCGCACACCATGTCGATGTGGCCCTGCAGCATCACGGTCGGGGCATTCTCGGCGCCGGCAGATGCGGGCTTACGAATGATGACGTTGTAGACCTCGTCCTGATACACGTCGAGGCCGCGCTCCTTGGCAAACGCAACCAAGAAATCGCTGATGCCCTTCTCGTTGCCAGACCCACGGGGGATCGCGCTGATCTCCTCAAAGAAATGGAACAGCTGGACGGGCTCGTAGCCAGTAATCTTGTAGTCCATGGTGCCTCCTTGGCGCAACTGGTTAGACAATAAGACATGCGCCTTGTATATTCCCAGACTTCGTTTGCATAAACCACTCGAAAACGCCGAGCGCCCTCGCATCATCGGCTAACGGTGGACCGCATAGCGTAACGGTCACAACTTCACAGCTCTACAAATCGAGGCGCCCTTGCCGGAACGCCTCGATTGCACAGATCAAATTGTCGCCACACCCTACAGCGCGCCGGAACCGGCTTGCATCATGCCGCCGGGGCCCGAGGTCACGCCGCCGCTCACGGGCGCGGCGTTGCCGGTGTGCGGTGCCGCCGGGGCGGTATCGCCACCGAGCGTGCCCGCCGGACGCGGTGCCGGGATCTCGCCCGTGCCGTGGCTAAAGACAAACTTGCCATCGGCCACGTCGCACAGGACGGTATCGCCCTCGCCCCACTCGCCGGCCAGAAGCTCCTCGGACAGCGGGTCCTCGATGAGCTTTTGGATGGCACGGCGCAGCGGACGCGCACCGTTGGTGAGGTCGGTGCCCTCGGCCACGATCTTGTCATAGGCCGCATCGGTGAGCTTGATGTTCATGCCGTTGGCAATCAAACGCTGACGCAGGTCGTCCACCAGCAGGTGCGCGATCTTGGTGAGATTCTCGCCCGAGAGCTTCTGGAACACCACGATGTCATCGATACGGTTGAGCAGCTCGGGGCGGAACAGGCGCTTGAGCTCGCCCATCGCGCGACCACGGATCTCACTCGACGTGAGACCCTGCTCGCCGGTGGTGCCAAAGCCCACGCTCGCATCCTGCGCAATCTCGCGGGCGCCCACGTTGGACGTCATGATGATCACGGTGTTGCGGAAGTCGACCGTTTTGCCCTGGCTATCGGTCAGGCGGCCCTCCTCCAGCACCTGCAGCAGAATGTTGAAGATATCGGGGTGCGCCTTCTCGATCTCGTCGAACAGCACGACCGAGTACGGGTGACGACGAACGGCCTTGGTGAGCTGACCGCCCTCGTCATGGCCAACGTAGCCCGGGGGGCTACCGATAAGCTTGGAGACCTCGAACTCGCTGCCGAACTCCGACATGTCGAAGCTGATGAGCGCGTCCTTGCTGCCAAAGAGATACTCGGCGAGCGTCTTGGCGAGCTCGGTCTTGCCCGTGCCGGTGGGGCCCAGGAAGATAAAGCTGCCGCCGGGGCGACGCGGATCCTTGAGCGGCGAGCGGCTGCGGCGCACGGCCTTGGCAACGGCCTCGACGGCCTCGTCCTGGCCGATAATGCGGGTCTTGAGCACGCTTTCGGCCTGTAGCAGGCGACGGCTCTCGCTCTCGGTAAGCGAGGACACCGGCACGCCCGAGGTCACGGACACGATATCGGCAATCTGGCTCACGTCAATAGTGAGCGGGCTCGCGTCGAGCTCGGCCGTCCAGGCAGCCTTTGCCTCGGCAAGCTCAATCTCGGCAGCCTTTTGCTGCTCAGTGATCTCGGCGGCCTTGTTCATGTCGTCGCTCTCGGTGGCCTCCTGTGCGGCAGCCTTGAGCTCCTCGACGCGATGCTCGGCCTCGCGCACCGGCTCGGGCGCGCGATTGGCGGCAATGCGGGCGCGGGCACCGGCCTCGTCAATGAGGTCGATGGCCTTATCGGGCAGGAAGCGATCCTGGATGTAGCGGTTGGAAAGGTTCGCGGCGGCCTCGATAGCACCCTGCGTATAGCGCACATGGTGGTGCTCCTCGTAGCGCGGCTTGAGCGCGGTCAGGATCTTGACCGTGTCCTCGACGCTCGGCTCCTCGACATCGATGGTCTGGAAGCGACGCTCAAAGGCCGGATCCTTGGTGAGGTACTTGCGGAACTCCTCTGCCGTCGTGGCACCGATGATCTGGAAGGCGCCGCGCGCGAGCACGGGCTTGAGCATGGAGCTTGCATCGATGGAACCCTCGGCAGAACCGGCACCGATGATGGTGTGCATCTCGTCGATAAACAGGATGACGTCGTCGGCCTCGGTTGCCTCCTGTATCACGTTCTTGAGGCGCTCCTCAAACTCGCCGCGATACTTGGCGCCCGCGACAAGACCCGGCAGGTCGAGCGTCCAGATGTTCTGGTTCATAAGGTTCTCGGGCACGTTGCCGGCAGCGATCTGCTGCGCCAGGCCCTCGACGATGGCCGTCTTGCCCACACCGGGGTCACCCAAGATAAGCGGGTTGTTCTTGGTGCGGCGCGAAAGGATCTCCATCATGCGCTGGACTTCCTTTTCGCGGCCGATCACGGGGTCGAGCTCGCCGTCGCGTGCTTTCTGCGTAAGGTTGGTGGCGAACTGCTTGAGTGTATCGGTACCGCCCCCCTTTTGCTGCGAGGCGTCCGAACCGCTAAAGAACGGCAGGCCCGCACCGGGACGCCCGGCACCGGCGCCGGCGAGCGGACGCTTCTTATCCTGATCCTTGGCGGTAAGCTTCTCGATGGCTTTTTTAATGGAAGCGGACGACACGCCCAGGCGCATGAGGATGTCCATGGCCATGCCGTTGCCCTCTTCGACGATACCGATGAGCAGGTGCTCGGTCGACACATAGGTCTGGTTGTTCTCGCGTGCCACGCGGAAAGAGCGCTCCATCACGCTGATGACGAGCGGCGTAAAGGCGAGCTTAGCGGCCTCGGTCTCCTCGCTGGACTCGGGAACCGTGGTCTGGACCTCTTTGAGTGTGTCCATGATGTCGTCGTAGGCGATATCGAGCGAGCGCAGCGCCTCGGCGGCAATGCCCTCGTCCTCCTTGGCAAGCGCCAGAAGCAGATGCTCGGTACCCACCTTGTTGGTATGCAGGTCGAGCGCCTCCTGTTTGGCCATCGACATGACCTTGCGCGCTCGATCGGTAAATCTATCTAACATGCTCGTTTCCTTACATGAGTTCATCGAAATCAAAACGCCCGCCCGTCGGCGGCGCTTTTGTCTCTTTACCCACAGGTTGTCTATGTTAACAGCTGGAGGAATATCTATAAACCCGGCTCACATGAATGCAGGTTATGACCGCATCGCGGGACTCACCGCGCGATGCGCGACAGGCGCCCCGCAAGAGAAACCCTAGGCGTCTTTCACCACGTCGGGACTCGTCGCACGCGATGCGCGATAGGCATCGGCCTCCTTGGAGACGCGTTCGAGCAGCTCGGATGTATCGACACCCTCGACTTGCGCGACCGTTTCCACCGTCTGCATGGCGACCGCCCTCAGGTACGCGCACGCGCTGTCCCCCAGCTGCTCGAGGTCTATCTCCTCGCCGCCCTCCCGGGCAAAGCCGACCGCCATCACAAAGCCCATGATGCCCGAGACCAGAAAGCCCACCGCAAAGCTCGAATCTGCCTTGAGCTCTTCTCCGTCGGGATGGACGATCTCTCTCACGCGGTCGATGATGATCGTATGGATGCCCTGCACGACCTGCTCGGCGGCACCCGCCCTCATGGTGATGACGATGCGCCGCAGCAGGCAGCGGACGTCGCGCCGGTCGAACGCCGAAAGGTCGCCCTCGCTCGAAAAATGCCAGAGGACATCGGTGATGAGCTCGTTATCCTGCAGCAGCTGGGCTATGGCGATGGCGACGAGTTCATCGAAATCGTGAAAATAGTAGTAAAACGTTCCGCGATTGCACTGGGCGGCGCGGGTCACCTCGCCAACCGACAGCTCGAAGATGCTGTTGTTCTCGATGAGCTCCCAAAACGCCTCGATGATACGGGTGCGTGCATCGGGCGCATCGGCGTCCTTACGCGGTCTCGCCATGCGCCTCACCGCACCCCTGCGCCTTGGCGTTCATGATGAGCATCTGAAGACGGTTCTCCACGTTGGCGAAGCTCACGTCGGGATCGTAGTCGAGCGGCAGGAACTGCGCCGTGGGATACTGCTCCTTGAGCGCATGGATGAGCCCGCGCCCCACGACATGGTTGGGCAGACACCCGAACGGCTGCAGGATCACGAAGTTGCGGCAGCCGCGCTTGGCGTGCTCGAGGATCTCCGCCGGAATCAGCACGCCCTCGCCCGCATCGAACGTATGGTGCAGGATCTTATCGCTCGCGCGCACGAGCTCGGGCATGCGCGTCGGCGGCTCGTAGAGCGGGCTCGCCGCGCCCAGGCGGTCGCAACGGTCGTGCGCGAGCTCGAACAGGTTGTCCGCCGTGGCGTACCAGGCCTTTTCGGGCAGCGACAGGTCGACGTGGAACTCGCGCGACTGCGCATGCTTGTAGAAATAGGTCTTGCGGATCACGTCGGTCATGCGCGCCTCGATGACCTCGAGCCCGTTGTCCTCGAGGTAGCGCTCGATCTCGTGGTTGGCGCCGAGATGGAAATTGAGCAGGTACTCGCCCACGATGAGAACGGTCGGATGCGGGTTCGAGCGGTCGTACGGAACGGCGTCCATGATCGCAAGCGCGCGTTTGAAGCCCGTCGCCTGGCCTCTCAGCCCGGAGCGCTCCATGCCCTCGATAACCTCATCGAGCGCGCGGTCGAACGCAGCGTCCGCCGCGCCCTTCTCGAGCTCGTAGGGACGGATGCGCCTAAGCATGGCCTCGAGGGCATCGATCATGGGAAGACCGTAGGCGATCTGGATGCTCGGGCCAAGGCCGAGCTTGAAGCCCGGATGCGCATTGTGGGCATCGACGTCGTCGTTGGTGAGCACCGGGACATAGTCGTATCCCGCGTCGTCGAGCGCGCGGCGCAGCAGGGGCATGTAGTGCGTCAGGCGGCAGTCGCCGATATACTTGCCAGTCACCACGGCGACGTCGTGCGGGTCGTACTTACCGCTCTCGAGTGCCGCGAGCGCCTCGCCGATCACGATTTGCGCGGGGAAGCAGATGTCGTTGTGCACATAGCGTTTGCCCAGGCGGATGGCATCCTCGCGCCCGATATCAAGGGCCTCGGCGCGCACGCCCTGATTGCGCATCGCCGCGGTCATGAGCCTGCAGAACGCATGGGAGGTGTTGGGGACCAGCGCGATCTTGTCGTGCCGGTCGCGCTTGGTGTACTTGACCTTATACGGGTCGTCGAGCGGATGGACCGCGTGCACCCGGGCGCCCTCGGCACGCTCCTCCGCGCGACGACGGTTGACCGACTCGATAAACGAACGCACGCGAATGCCCATGGGACCGGCGACGTCGCTCTCATCGAGCTTGATCATCATCGGAACCTTGGAGCCCATCTCGCCCATCATGCGCGCGATCTCGTCGGTGAGATACGCATCGTGGCCGCAGCCGAAGCTGCCCATCTGCACGAGCTCGAGCTCGGGCGTCGATGCGACGATGACCGCGCACGACAGCATGCGCGCATGGTAGTTGTTCACGATGTCGATGCGGCTGTTGGAAAGATCGACGTTGCAGACCCCCGGCACCGCATCGGGCGTCAGCACGGGGATGCCGCGCTCAGAGAAGAGCTTGGGCAGCCCGTGGTTGACCAGCGGGTCGTTGTGGTACGGGCGCGAAGCGATCACCACCGCGTAGCCGCCGTCCTTGCGCACGTTCTCGAGCACCTGCCTGCCGCGCAGCTGCAGCTGGTTCTCAAACGTCTGCTGCGCGCGGTCCGCCTGCTCGGTCGCCTTGGCAACCAGGTCGGCATCGATATCGAAGGTCTCCTTGCACCACGCCTTGAGCTGGCGGTTTCGGTCGCCCTCGTCGTACCAGTGGAACAGCGGCGTATCGAACGGAACGCCGAAACGCTCCTCCGGGTTATCGGAATTGCGCATCACGTAGGGGTATCCCTTTACGACGGCGCACATCCACTCGCTGGTAGAGGCGGTGTTTTCGGTGGGCACCGTCGTGATGATGGGCATGAAGATGCGGTCGACGCCGGCGTCGACGAGATTGCGGATGTGCCCGTGGACGAGCTTGGCCGGGAAGCACACGGTGTCGGATGTGACGTGCGCCAGACCGCGCTCGTACATCGCCTTGGTGCTGCGTCCCGAGACGCGCACCTTAAAGCCGAGCGTGCTGAAGAACGTCGACCAGAACGGCATGGTGTCCCAGAACTCGAGCACACGGGGAATGCCGATCGTGACATCGCGCCCCCCGCAGACGGGAACCGTGGGGCACGACTCGAACAGCAGCTTCTCGCGGTCGACAAAGAGATTGGGGGCAGCCGCGGTCCGGTCGCGCCCCGTGCCGGGTGCCTGTGCCTCGCAAGCACCCTGCGGACGCAGCTCCTCCGCCGCGGGAACCTCGCGCACGAGCTCATCCCATGAGATGGCGCCGCCGCGCGGGCAGCGATTGCCCGTGACGTAAAGCGAGCCGTCACCAAATGCCACGACCGCGCGCTGGCAGCGGTTGTTGCACCGACGGCAGGTAGCGCCGCCGAACTCGCGATGCTCGAAGCGCTCCACGGCATCGAGCCCGATAAACGACGTGCCGGCGTCGCCCTTGCGGCATTCCTCGCGCGCGAGCAGGGCGATACCGATAGCGCCCATCAGCCCCGGGTGGGGCGCACGCGTGACGGGTTTGCCCAGATACTGCTCGAATGCGCGCAGCACCGCGTCGTTTCGGAACGTGCCGCCCTGGACGACGACTTTGTCGCCCAGACGGTTGAGATTTGAAACGCGAATGACCTTGGTGAACACGTTCTCGATAATCGAACGGCAGAGACCGGCCATGATGTCGCCCGGGCCCTTACCGCGCCGCTGCTCGGAAACGACGCTGCTGTTCATGAACACCGTGCAGCGGCTGCCGAGAACGGCGGGGGCTTTGGACGAAAATGCCTCGGTCGCGATATCCTCAACGGCTATTCCGAGGTTTTTGGCAAAACCCCCGAGGAACGAGCCGCAGCCCGCAGAGCACGCCTCGTTGACGACGATATCGGTCAGCACGCTGTGGTTGAGCCAGATGGCCTTCATATCCTGTCCGCCGATGTCGAGCACGAAGGTCGCATCGGGAACGTATGCGCACGCGGCGCGGGCGTGCGCGACCGTCTCGACCGTATGGTAGTCGGCGTGGAACGCGCGCGCGAAAAGCTCCTCGCCGTATCCCGTGGTGCCCACGGCATCGATCGCAAGCGTGACTCCCGCTGTCTCCCAGCGGTTCTTCAAGCTGACAAGACCCTGTTGGGCGACGTCGAGCGGCCTGCCGTTATTAGACGCGTAGAACGAATCGACAAGCTCACCCGCCTCATCGACCAGGGCGAACTTGGTCGTCGTGCTCCCCGAATCGATACCGAGCGCCACACGCACCGTCTCTCCGGGCGCATACGCATCCGGACCCTTTGCCGGCGTCTCTTTGCCATGGCGTGCCGTAAAATCCGCCTGCTCGGCAGGTGTGGCAAAAAAGGGCTGGGCAAGACGTCCCTCCCCGCTTGCGGGCGCGACCGTCTCGAGCTTATCCAGCCGGACAAAAGCGTCGGGAAGGTCGATCGGTTGGGACGATGCGAACATGTCGGTCAGCGACAGGGCGGCACCGCGCGCGACCATGATCTGCGGATCGCGCGGGACGATAACCTGATCGTCCGATAGATTCAGTTGCTCCCGGAACACGCGGACCAGCGTGGGGTTGTAGGCGAGCGTACCGCCCTCGAAGATTACCGGCGGCTCGATGTCGATACCCTGGGCCAGACCGCCGATCGTTTGGCGGGCGACCGCGTGAAGCGCCGAAAGCGCCAGGTCGGTGGTAGGAATGCCCTCGTTGAGCAGCGGCTGGATATCGGTCTTTGCGTACACGCCGCAGCGGCCCGAGACCTCGTGGACGGTCGTTCCCCGGCTTGCGAGCTGCTCGAACTCACCCGATTCGGTGCCGACCCCCATGAGCTTTGCCATCTCGTCAATAAATGCACCGGTACCGCCTGCGCACGAGCCGTTCATGCGCATGTCGGCAACCTCGATGTCTCCCTTATCGTTGGTGCGGAAGAAGATCATCTTGGCGTCTTGGCCGCCCAGCTCGATGGCGCAGCGCGTCTGCGGATAGAACCTGCTGATCGCGAGCGCGTTGGCGACCACCTCCTGAACGTACGAGGCGCCCAGCGCGGTCGCGATATCGCGCGCACCCGAGCCGGTCACCGCAACGCGCAGCGACTCATGGGGAAAGCGCTCGGCGAGCTCGCCGAGCATGGCGCGCACGCTCGCTGTCTGACACGCCCCGTGGCGGCGATATCCCCACCACGCCTCGGTCATATCCTCGTGCATCGCGTAAACTTTGGTCGTCGTCGACCCTACGTCCAGTCCTACTAGCAACGCCATAATGCTCCGTCTCTCGCATTTTTCCTGCTAGAGATATACCACTCTACGTAATACAACAGACTGTTGTATTTAAACTCCGTATAAAAAGCGGCTGCCGAAACGCTTCAGCAGCCGCCGAATGCACCAACAGATTGTTCTGCTCGCTAGCACGTCGGGCAACGGAGCAGCACGGGCCCTCCGGTCATGCGCACCGCTCACGCCCGCGATGTCGCCGAGAGAGCTATCCACGCTTAGGGCTCCGACCAAGCAAGTCGCCCGCGCTCAGCAGATCCCTAAGCGAGCTACTCGCACTCAGGAGCCATAGCCTGCTCCAAGAGCTCGGCATGCTCCTCCTCGAAAACCGTCCCCACAGGGAAGGCGCGACGGAAGACGAAGCGGGAAATCGGACCGGCTACCAAAAGGTTCCACGGCAGCGCCATCACAAAATTATGCGGGATGTTGATCATCCAGATCGCGGGCACGGAATACAGGTTCGCAAGGATGCCGCCGGGCATGTGCGTCAGACCCTCACAGGCACCGTACAGCGACATGATGATAACCATGGGGACGACCATGCAGGAGCCCACGGCGAGCGCCATGGCGCGCGGCGAGCTCTTGCCCGGGGTCACGAGATGCGTAAAAGCAAATCCCTTGGCCATCGGGCTTGCGATGAACCAGTCGCAGCACATCGCGAAAATGTAGGCGAGTGGAAAGCCGAGCCAGGCCTCGGCGATGATTTTGCCGTTGAACTCGCCGTACTGAAGCGCAACGTTATAGATGCTCATCCAAAGCACCATGCAGAAACACATGATGAACGTAAAGATCAGAGACTCGCGTTTATTGGTAGGCATACAGGTAGGGTTCCTTTCCATCGGCGCGGGCGCGCAAAAAAGCGGGCGAGGCAAACCCACCTGGCAACCAGGCTGTTCGTCTCGCCCGCTCATGAACGCGTCTGCGACTACTTATGTGATGGCTTCACCCTACCATGAACAGCACGGGCTTCGTAAGCGTTGAGTTTGTGGAGATACGGGGCACCAATAATCCCCCGACCCCATAAGTTGCGGTGGAATACGGACTGTTTTGACCCTTTAAGCAGCAATTCAGTCCCTATTTCACCGCAACTCATTTGGTGCAAAGTAACCTGTCCCCCTTGCACCAATTAGCTGGTGTGGCGCCAGCGAGGGTCGGTGAGCGTACGCGCCACACCCAGGCCAACGGGCAAAAACGCCACGATGAGCACTGCGCGCACAAACCAGCCGAGCATATTGACTGTGTCGAAGGTGCACATGTAATACATCGAGCGATACAGATACAAACCCGGCACCATAATGACAATCGAAGGCACCGTGAGGGCGATGCGCGGGTAGGTGAGCTTGACTTCGGCCAAGCTTGCCAGCAGACCCGATATCAGCGCGCCGATAAACGCTGCTGCCTCGGGAGGCATTCCCGTGCTGAGGCCCAGGAAGGGAATCATCATCGGGGCATCGACAAGGGTCAGACGCAGGGTATTGGACACGGCGCCGATCAACCCAGCTGCCGCGGCCATCTTTACCGGGCTGTTGAACATCACCGAGAAGCCGAATACGCCAACGAAGCTCATCACCACGCGCAGGAGCGTAAGGGCAAGCGGCGAAAGGCCCAGTGGGGCAAAGTCGTCCGGCGCCAGGCCAACACACTCGGCAACCATCCAACCTACGAGGGTCGCCATCACTATAATCGACACAGCATACGAAAGACGCTCGATACCGCTTCGCATGTCAAGCTTAGCGATGTCGAGGCCTGCCGTAATGAGGGGAAAGCCGGGAATCACAAAGAGCATGGCGCCGATATAGCCTTCTTGGTGCGACATTGCCCCTGGAATGACCTGGCCAAGGCCGAGCAATGCCAGCAGATACGAAACGCAAGCGAGCGCAACACCAGTCGTCAGCGCGCTAAACTGGCCAAGACCCTGCTTGAGAATATGGGAGCGAGCAAAGTTACCGACACCAGCGCCTACGAATGCGCAGGCCATCTCGATAGGGCCGCCGCCGAGCAAAAAGACGAAGGCGCCGCAAGCACAGGCTGCCGCAAGGCCCTGTTGCCAGGGAGCGTAATCGGGCTTTGAGCTCTCAACGGTCTTGAGCATCTCGTGGTACTCGTGCACGGTAAACCGGCGCCCGTAAATCTCGATTTCCTTTAGGAAGCTCTCCATCATCCAAATGCGATGAGTATTGACCCCCGTTGTGGGCAGGCTGACGACCTCGTTAAAGCAGTGGCCATCTTCGATGCAGGTGCACTCAAACGATAGGAGACTCAGGTCGACGTGAATTGTGACGCCGAGCACGTCAGCAACACGATTCATGGTATCGCGTACACGCCAGGCACCCGTTCCGCTCGCGAGCATAAGCATACCGGTGCGGCAGATGATGGATGATTTATCGGTGAGCGGCGCATCGACGGCAAGTTCATCGCCTGCCGTCACGATCTGGTGCCAGTCAGTTTTCATATGGAGCGCGCCGGCACGAACGCCGTGGTGCATGGGGGCTCTCGAAAGCAGCGAGTCAAGGCGCGAAGGCTGTGGGGGCTCCGTTAATTCGCCCTCGTCCTCGTCGGGCTCTTCATCGACCAGATCAAATGAGTCAAGCGATGCCGGCTCACGACGATTGATTATCTCCTCATCCTCATCATCAAAGTAATTGAACTGATCGAGCATGTCCTCTTCGATTGCACGCTCGCTCGCGTCGTCCATATAGACGCTCCCTTCCTACCGACTAACCCCCATCCTAGGCAGCAACGGCTAAAGGAAACATAAAAGAGACGGCTGTCATGCGAGCCATGCGCGCAATAGCCGTTGGATAGTCGTTTAAGAACGTCCCCAATGACTACATCGATGTTCTAAGTATCAACCAAGTCAACGCCGCAGGTAGAGGACGGACAGCGAGCGACGTCCAGGGCGAACAAGTTGGCATGAAAAAGGCAAGGCATAGACCTTCTGGTCATGCCTTGCCTTTTGAATGACAAATTGTCGCCCTGGGCGGCGCGCAGCGTCAACTGGTTACGCGGTTCGTAGAACCGCGTAACCCCCTAGTACATCTTTGCACCGGCGGGGATGGAGGCGTCGAGCTGGATCAGGTTGAGGCGCTCCTCGCCCTCCTCCTCGTGGACAGCGCTGATCAGCATGCCGCAGCTGGGAATACCCATCATCTTGCGCGGAGGCAGGTTGGTGATGGCGAGCAAGGTCTTGCCAACCAGGTCCTCGGGCTCGTAATAAGCGTGAATACCGGAGAGGATGGTGCGGTCGGTGCCGGTGCCGTCGTCGAGCGTAAAGTTCAGCAGCTTCTTGGACTTCTTGAGGGCCTCGCATGCCTTGACCTTCACAGCGCGGAAATCGCTCTTGGAGAAGGTATCAAAGTCGACGAACTCCTCAAACAGCGGCTCAACGGCGATCTTGGAGTAATCGAGCGTGGGCTTAAGCGACTTAACGAATGGGCTCGCGGCGTTGCCGGCCTCTGCAGCCTTGGCGGCAGCGGCACCGGACTGGAAACCCTTCTCGGGCTTCATGTGCGGGAACAGCAGGACGTCGCGGATAGAAGCCTGGTTAGTAAGCAGCATGACCACGCGGTCGATACCAATGCCAATGCCGCCCGCGGGAGGCATACCGTACTCGAGGGCGCGCACGTAGTCCTCGTCATACTCCATAGCCTCATCGTCGCCGCCGGCCTTCTCGGCCATCTGGGCAGCAAAGCGCTCAGCCTGGTCGACCGGGTCGTTGAGCTCGGAGAATGCGTTGGCGTACTCGTGGCCGGCGATGACCAGCTCAAAGCGGTGAGTCAAACGCGGGTCGTCCTCAAAACGCTTAGCGAGCGGGCTGACCTCGATGGGGTAATCGCACACGAAGGTCGGGTTGACGATGGTGTCCTCGCCCAGCTCATCGTAAATCTCGGCGATGATCTTGCCGGCAGTCCACTCGGGCTTGATCTCCAGGCCCTTCTCGCGCGCGGCGGCAGCAAGCTCCTCGACCGGCGTGTCGATGGTGACCTGCTTGCCGAGCACGTCGGAGACGATGTCGGTCATGGGACGGCTGGCCCACTCACCAGAAAGGTCAATGGTCTGGCCCTGGTACTCGATGACCTCGGGGTTGCCGATGGCCTTGTTAGCCGCCTTAATGACGCCCTGGGCGAGCGCCTTCATGCCCTCGAGGTCGGAGAAGGCACGGTAGGCCTCCATCGTGGTGAACTCGGGGTTGTGGGTAAGGTCCATGCCCTCGTTACGGAAGATGCGGCCGATCTCGAACACGCGCTCAAAACCACCGACGATGCAGCGCTTGAGGTGCAGCTCGGTGGCAATACGCAGGTAGCACTCCTGATCGAGCGCGTTGAAGTGGGTAATGAACGGCTTGGCCGTGGCACCACCCTGGATGGTCTGCAGGATGGGGGTCTCGACCTCCATGTAGCCGTCGGACTCCATAAAGCGACGGAAGGTGGAGAGAATCTGCGAACGCTTACGGAAGGTCTCGCGAACGTCGTCGTTGGCGATCAGGTCAACATAGCGCTGGCGATAGCGGGTCTCCTTGTCGGAAAGACCGTGGAACTTCTCGGGCAGTGGACGAACGGCCTTGGAAAGCAGGGTCGCACTCTTGGGGGCGACGGAAAGCTGGCCACGCTTGGTGCGCACAACCACACCGGTCACGCCCAGGATGTCGCCCAGGTCGAGGGCCTTGAGCGTATTCCAGGCGGCCTCGTCCATGTCGTTGATGCGGCAGAACAGCTGAATCTCGGCAGTCGCATCGCGCACGACGATGAACATGATCTTGCCCTGACCGCGCTTGGCGACTACGCGGCCGGCGATCTTCACGACGTCCTCGGTGTCCTCGCCATCGGCAAGATCGGCGTACTTAGCCTCGATATCGGCGACGTAGTCCTCAAGCTCAGAGTGCTCAGGATAGGGGTTCTGGCCCGCCTCGAACAGGGCGGCGCGCTTGGCCAGGCGGGTGGCGCGCTCGTCGTTGAGCGTCGATGCCTGATCTGCGGCGTTCTGGTTCTCTGCCATAAGTTAGCTCCTCAAACTAAAACGCTCCCCAGGATTCGGTCCCAGGGAGCGAAAACATACCTTTACGCGGGACCGTGGTCTAGCGTGCGATCTTGGCGATGGTGTAGACGCGAGTCTTGCCGGAAGGCGTAACGACCTCGACGGAGTCGCCCTCGCCGTGACCGATGATGGCGTGACCGACCGGAGACTCGTTGGAGATCTTGTGCTCGAGCGAGTTGGTCTCGGTGGTACCGACGAGCGTGACTTCCATGACCTCGCCGTTGGGATCAATCAGCGAAACGGTGGAACCGATGGAGACGGTCAGATCGCCCGTGGTGGCAGCAACCTGAGCGTTGGCAAGAATGGCCTGGATCTCGGCGATACGAGCAGCGTTCTGGGCCTGCTTGTCCTTGGCGGCATCGTACTCGGAGTTCTCCGAAAGGTCGCCGAACGCGCGGGCTTCCTTGATGTCCTCGACGATCTCCTTGGCGTAATCGCCCTCACGCCAAGCGAGCTCCTCGACGAGCTTCTGGCGGCCCTCAGCGGTCAGTACGATCTGGCTTGCGTCCATACGGATATCTCCCCAACTCTGATCAAACAATCAACTGTCAACAAAACGAAAAAGACCGGCTAGCCTGCGGGCAAGCCGGTCAGGTGCTCACCCCAAAGGGATGGGACTACTCTGCGTCCGCGTCGCTGTCCTCTGCCTGCTTCTTCTTGGCAGCAGCGAGCTTGGCCTCGAGCTCAGCGATCTCCTTGTCCTCCTCGGACTGCTCGACCACGACCTCCTCGGCCTGCTTGGTCTCGGCCTTATCGTCGCCCTCCATACCCTCACGGATATTCTTGACGGTAGAGCCGAGGGACTTGCCGAGCTTCGGCAGGTTCTTGGGCCCGAAGATAATCAGGACAACGACGAGAATAATGATGAGCTCAGGAGCCCTCAGTCCAAACATGTAGACCTCCACAATACAGCGAGACAAGCTCGAATGAGTATACCGCGGGTATCGCGGTATCACAACACTAGCTAAAAAAAGGGACCGCAAGAAGCGGTCCCTCCTCATGCTCTGGTCGGGTTGACTGGATTTGAACCAGCGACCCCTGCGTCCCGAACGCAGTGCTCTACCAAACTGAGCCACAACCCGTTAGCTCGACTATAGTAACAAAGATTTTCGCCGCGTGCTAGAGAAATTTTTATTTCTTTGGCGCGTCGATTTGAACCGTGTTGGGAATAAGCTCAGTCGCGCAGGCCCACCAGCCATTTTGCTGGGCAGCATCGGCAAGCCTTTCGGCCGTGGCAGCGGTGTCGCAAATGGCAAACGAGCAGGCACCCGATCCGCACACATCTACAGCAACGGTTCCGTCCTGTTTACGCAGCCAGTCGAGGACCGTTTGAATCTGCGACTCCATCTGTGCGGAAATGACACCAAGGTTGTTATGGATGAGTGCATATGCCGTCTCGGCATCACCAGCACGCAAGGCAGAAGCTATCGCGCCGGGCTTGTCCGCAGGCACCGGGGCCTCGTCAAAACGTCGATAGGCTTCAATTGTCGAAACGCTAGCCTCGCGCGGCTTGACCAGCACGACGGGCGTCGCGGGCAGCGCGGGGCACTCAGTTGCCAGCACGTCTCCCCCACCTACGTAGAACGCAGGACTCGCGTGCAAAAAGAACGGGACGTCAGCACCAATGCCCCGCGCAATGTCATCGAGCGCTGGGTCGGTGCGATCAATGCCCCAGAGCTCTGCCAAGGCGACAATGACCGCGGCCGCATCCGTCGAGGGGCCGCCCAAGCCGGCGCACAATGGAATGCGCTTCTCAATCGTCACGCAGATGTTTGCCTCGCGACCATAATGCTCGGCCATAGCAACCGCAGCCCGATACGCCGTATTCTTTTGCATGGGAAAATCTGATGCTGGAACCGTCTGGACGGTCAGCGCCTGCGACGGCGTGACCGTCACGGTATCGGAAAGACCGACGGCCGCCATCAGGGAATCGACCCTGTGGTAGCCGCGGTCATCGCGCTCGGTATGAACCCCCAGGTAGAGGTTAATCTTTGCCGGCGCGGAAAGAGTCAGGGACCGATCGGTCACCGTTAATGCTCCTCGAGCTGATTGCCGAGCGGGGTAAAGATGTGCTCGCCGCTCTCGGGGTCGAACAGCTCGACCTGACCGGTGAGCACATCGATATACTGGTAGGACTGACGCGACTTGCGGCCACGACGCTCGTCAACCTCGACGATAAAGACGGCGGGGTGGACGCTCTTGATGGTGCCCATGCGCTCGACGACGCGGGTACGGCCCATGTTGGCCTTAACCTTGACGCGATCGCCCACCATATCGGTCAGCTTCTCGTGGATGTCGTCGACGTGATTGACTTCCATCTCTTCCATGAACAGGGCCTCCAGAAGGTGCAATTCAAAAAGGGGATAATACCCCTAAGATAGACAAAACTCTAATACTATAGCACCCTGCTGCCGCCATACGCAAGTAGCTAAATAAGCCCCGTCCCAAATACGTACCAGACGACAATCTCGCATGACCAGTTGTTACGCGGTTTGGTAAAACCGCGTAACCTAAAGGTTGTCGGTGTCCAAGACGATGGTGAACGGACCGTCGTTGACAAGATCGACTTTCATATCGGCGCCAAAGATGCCGTGCGCCACGTGTTCGACATCTTGACGAACGAGCGTCAGGAAGTACTCGTAGAGCTCGTTGGCAACATCGGGCGCGCCGGCATCGGTAAACGACGGACGGCGACCGTGGCGGCAGTCAGCGAACAGCGTGAACTGCGACACCACGAGCACCTCGCCGTCGACATCGGCAAGCGCCAAGTTGGTCTTGCCGTTCTCGTCCTCGTTGATACGCAGCCCGCGGAGCTTGCCCCACAGCTTGTCGGCCTCGGCATGCGTATCGCCATGGCCCACACCCAGCAGCACCAGGTAGCCGCGTCCAATGCGGCCCACGCACTCGCCGTCGACCGTCACGCCGGCGTTGAGCACGCGCTGCACCACCGCACGCACGGTCTACTCCTCGCCCGTCAGCTTGGCGGACAGATGCTCGAGCGCGTGGAAACGATGGCTGATGGCGTTCTTCTCGTCAGCCGTCAGCTCGGCCATGGTCTTGCCCGGCGTGTCGACCGGCAGGAACAGCGGGTCGTAGCCAAAGCCGTGATCGCCGCGGCCCTCGTGCGCGATAACGCCCTCGCAGGTGCCCTCGCCATAGGTGACCAAACCGTCCGTGTCGATGAGCGCGACGACGCTCATAAAGCGCGCGGTGCGATCCTCGTCGGCCACGCCATCCAGATTCACGAGCAGCTTGGCATTGTTGGCGGCGTCGTCGCCGTGAACGCCCGCGTAGCGCGCGCTATACACACCGGGCTCACCGTCCAGCGCGTCGACGACCAAGCCCGAATCGTCGGCAATGGCCATAAGACCCGTCTCCTCGACCGCAGCCTGCGCCTTGATGATGGCGTTCTCCAAAAACGTCGTGCCGTTTTCCTCGGGATCCTCAAAATCGCCCAGCTGGCCGAGCGCCACAAAGCGCACCTCGGGCATGACCTTGCCCAAAATGGCCTCGATCTCGGTGAGTTTATGAGCGTTTCCGGTTGCCACGACGATGGTCGCCGCCGGGTCGAGGGTGTCGATGTCGATCTTCTCAAGTGCCATAACTGGCCTCCTTGTCTCTATAGCAAGCCGCGTGAGGGGCGTTTGGGCACTTGACCTCTCCCCTCTCAGGCGATCGGACCTTTCAACGCAGCATTTCAGCAGATAAAACCTACCAAAATAAACCCGTCCCTTTTGGCAGGTTAGGCGATGGCTTGGCGCTGAAGCTCGATGAGCTCGGCGATACCCTTGTCGCCCAGGTCGAGCAGGGCGTTGAGGCGTTTGCGGTCAAAGGGCGCCTGCTCGCCGGTGCCCTGGAGCTCGATCATCTCGCCGGTGTCGGTGGCGACGAGGTTCATGTCGACCTCGGCATGGCTGTCCTCCGAATAATCGAGGTCAAGCAGCGTATTGCCGTCGACAACGCCCATGGAGATGGCAGCCACCTGGCCGATAAGCGGGATGCGTTCGATCTTGCCCGCCTCGACCCACATGGCGAGGGCGTCGTGCAGCGCCACCCAGGCGCCGGTGATGCTCGCTGTACGCGTGCCGCCATCGGCCTGAATCACATCGCAGTCGACGGTGACGGTGTACTCGCCGAGCGCCTTCATGTTGACGACGGTACGCAGGCTGCGGCCAATGAGGCGCTCGATCTCCATGGAGCGACCCTTGCGGTTGGCGTGTTCGCGCTTGCAGCGCTTGCCGGTCGACGCCGGCAGCATGGCGTATTCCGCGGTCACCCAGCCGGCCTTAGCTCCCTTTCGCCAGCCCGGCACGCCCTCCTCGATAGTGGCGGCGCACAGCACGCGCGTGTCACCGAACTCGGCCAAACACGAGCCGTGGGCGTGCTTCATGACGCCACGGGTGAGCTTAACGGGGCGCAACTCGTTGGCGGCGCGACCGTTGGCGCGGTTGACCTGCATGTACTCCATAGAAATTTCCTTTCGGCAAAAGATGTGACGAAGGCTTTGGCGGCTGCCTTACATCTATTTCAGCTCATCGATATCGATATGTTCGATGCTCTTGAGCGGCTGACCAAAGATAAAGCTGCCCGCCACCGCAAACTCGGCAATGTTATCGGCCGTCGTGGCAAAACGATGCTGCGGCTCGGCGGCGTCGCCCGCCAGCTGCTCGCGGCGCGTGAGGATATCGGTCAGCTCGCGCGTGGTCTCCTCGGCGGAACTCACGACGCGCACCCCAGGCCCCAGCGCATGGCGGATAGGTCCCACCAACAGCGGGAAATGCGTACAGCCGAGCACCACGGTATCGATACCGTGGTCGCGCAGCGGCTCAACCGTGGCACCCACCAGCGCACGCACGGCAGGCGTATCGAAGATGTCCTCGTTCTCAAGCCACTGTTCCTGCAGATGTGCACCCGAGGCGAGCTCGTGTTCGACAACCTCGACAAAGCTCGAGGCAGGACAGCCGTATACATCGACGCCGGCATCTAGATCCTGAATGGCGCGCGTGTAGGCGCCCGAACGAATGGTGAGGTTGGTGGCGAGCACGCCCACGCGACGCGAGCGGGTGCTGTTGATTGCCGCACGGGCACCCGGCGCGATCACGCCGATCACGGGAACGTCGAGCACCTGCTGGGCCAGACGCAAGGCCGCAGCGGTCGCCGTGTTGCAGGCGATGACCATAATCTTGACGTCGTGCTTCGAAAGCCAACGACCCGCCTGCAACGCAAACGAGCGCACCTCATCCTCGGTGCGGGTGCCGTAGGGGCAGCGCTTGGTGTCGCCGAAGTAGTAGACGGACTCGTGCGGCAGCGCCGTCGCGATCGCGCGCGCAACCGTCAGACCGCCCAAACCAGAATCGAACACGCCAATCGGGCGCGTGTCGCCTGCCGGATTCTCGATATCGGACATTACCTCACCAGTCTCTCTCGAAAAGACATGTCCACGTGCGGCGACGCCGCGCTACGAACGCGCCGCGACCAGCAGCTCTGCCGTCGCCGCCCAACCGTCGACAATTTTGCCTCGCGTAACGAAAGCGTTCTCGCAAGCAGCCAGGAACTCGGGCGCGCCGGCGCTCGTCAGGCCGTTCTCGACCAAGCAGAACGTGCCCACGTGATCGGCCATGTAGAAGTCGGACTCGGAGTCGCCGAGCGCGAGTGTCTCCTCGCGCTCGATCCCCAGGTGCTCGCAGAAGCGCGCAATGGCGACGCCTTTGTTGAGGCCCGCGGGGTTGATATTGAATGCGCGACCGTCCTCGACGCGATCGAGCTCGAGCGTCGTCGGCTTGGACAGATGCGTCAGATGGCCGTTGCAAGCCCAGATCAGACCGCAGCCGGCCTCGTCCAGGATGGCCTGAACCTCATCGTCGGGCACATCGCCGCGCATGCCGACGGTGACCTCACGGTACTTGTAGCCGGTCGACATGTCGTTGTGATACTCGATCTTGTGCGGCCAGCGGGCGAGGATCTTCTCGCACACGCCGGTCTGCTCGATCACCTGGTGCGGAGTAAGGCCGCAGGCGGGGTCGTAAGGCATGTCGCCGGTCAGATACTCCCAATCGTTGGCTTTGAGGTCGTACATGACCAGGCCGCCCATCTCGCCGATGTAGGAGTTGAGGCCGAGCACGCGCGCGTCCTCGTGGATCATGGTACGGTTGCGGCCCGAGGTGGGAACCACCTGAATACCAGCGCGAGCGAGCGCCACGACGGCCTCGACGAGTTTGGTCGAGGGGTTGCCGTCGTTGTCGCGCAGCACGCACGAGCCGGGTGCAAGCATCGTGGCGTCCAGGTCGGTAAAGACGTACTTGACCTTGGCCAAGCGCTCGCGCATCTCGCCCGAAAGCTCAGCGACGGTCGGCAGGGTATTGTGGGACATGGTTACTCCGTTTACGTAGAAGGGTTTGGACTTGGACGGCATGTTTTGATTGAGGGAACACGCTTATGGCGACAGCGCACTCAGGGCGCCGCCGCCATCATGGTTCATTAGTCAAACTGGGTAACATCGATCAGGCGATTGGCCAACGAAAGGTCGCTCTCGATGGGCACGAACTCGTCACCCACGTGCATGAGCTCCTCGTCACCCTTTGCCAGCAGCAAGACAATGGTGGGAGCATCGGGGTTGACGTACTCCTCGCGCGCCGCCTTGAACGCCGCATGCACAGCGGCTTCGCGATCGAGGATGATCTTGTTCGGCGTATCGTCGGGAACATGTTCGGCAAGCTCGCGACAGACCTTCATCGGGTCCTCGTGAGCCGGGTCCTCATTGGCAAAGATCATCAGGTCGGAATACGGTGCGGCCTCGCGCGGAAGCTGCTCGCGGCGCTCCTGCGCCTTGCCGCCGGCAGCGCCAAACACCGCAATGACCGGACTAGCGGGAAACGCGCGCTTGACCGACGAGAAAAGCGAGCGGAACGAAAGCTGGTTGTGCGCGTAGTCGACGACACAAATCACGCGGCCGTCCTTCGACTCCACGACCTCCATACGGCCCGGCACACGCAGTTTTGAGAGGCCCTTCTTGATAGCCTCGATACCGATGCCGATCTCGCGCGCAGCGGCGATAGCGACCAGCGCGTTTTCCACGTTAAAGTCTCCCGCGATACCCAGCAGGACCTTCTCCCCCGCCTCGGACTCGTCGGCACACAGGCCATGCAAGTTGAACTCGATGCTAAAGCCGACCATGCGTACGTCGCTCGCCCACAGGCTTGCCTCGGGATGCTCGACGCCAACGGTCACCAAGCGCTCGGCCGTCGACGCTGCCTCCAGCACACGGTCGACCTCTTCGGTGCCCAGATTCACCACGGCGGTCTTTGCCTGGTCAAAAATCCTGAGCTTGCTCTCAAAATAATCCTCAAACGTGGGGTGTTCGATCGGCGAGATGTGGTCGCGGCCGATGTTGAGGAAGCACGCCACGTCAAACGGCAGATTCTCGACGCGTTGGTACTTGAGCGCCTGGCTCGAGACCTCCATGACCATGGACTGGCGACCGGACGTGCGGCAGTTGGCGATATGGCGCCAAACCTCGGGGGCCTCGGGCGTAGTATTGGTGCTCTCGTAGCACTCGATACCATCGTCGGTACTCACCGAGCCGATCATGCCGCAGGACTCGCCCGCCGCCTTGATGATGGACTGGAGCATAAAAGCGGCCGTGGTCTTTCCCTTGGTGCCGGTGATGCCCACGATCTTGACGTCGTGGTCGGGACGGTCGTAGACCTCCGGCGGCAACAGGGCCATGGCCGTGCGAACACTATCAACAACCAGCATCGCAGCACCGCTCTCCTGCGCCAGCGGCTCCAGAGACTCGACCAGCGACTCCTCGCACACAAATGCGACGGCGCCCGCATCGAGCGCCATGCTCAAAAACGCGGGCTTAAAGGCAGCACCTTTACAGAAGAACACGTCACCTGCCGAGACCGCGCGCGAATCAAACGAGCAACCGGTCACGGCACGCTCGTCAACCTGCTCTGATGCGCGCAGCTCGCCGCACACATCGAGCAGCTTGGCAAGCGTATCGACCGTGGTCACGGTCGCGGAATCCGAATGGTGCATCTTTCACCTTTCTCAGCCATTTGGCAGGGACGGTTTTCATAGTAACTGAAACGTGCTCGCGCAAAAACGGCTCCCGGAGGAGCCGTTACGCGCAGGCATTCGTAGGCCGAGACTAGGCAGCCTGAACAGAAGGCTGGCCCTCGTCGATAAAGAAGCGCTTGTACCACACCAGGAACACGAGCGGCGTATAGATCTTGCGCTGGAAATCGCCCTTGCCCGCAAAGTGCAGATCGAGCAGGTGCATGAGCTCGTCGGTATTGAAGAACTCGCTTGCCCACGGCGCGGTGAAGTACTCCTTGACATAGTCGTACCACTTTTGCTCGCGCAGCCAGTAGACAATCGGCACCGGGAAGCCCACCTTGGGACGGGTGGCCCACTCATCGGGCAGCGACTTGTTGGCAGCGTGGCGGAGTACCTGCTTGTTGCCGTTCTCGTTGATGCGGTAGCGGTCGGGAATGTGCTCGGCGAACTCCATGACTTTGCGGTCCAGGAAGGGCACGCGCAGCTCCAGCGAGTGCGCCATGCACATCTTGTCGGCCTTGAGCAGAATGTCGCCCGGGAGCCACATGTTCATGTCCAGGTACTGCTTCTTGACCAGCTCGGGCTGACCCTTCACGCGCGCATAGATGGGAGCGGCAAGCTCGAAGGCGCCATCGCCGGTGTTGTACTCGGGCTTGAGCACGCCGTCGACCTCGCGCTCCGGCCATACCAGAGCCTGTCCCAGGAACGACTTCTCAGGGATCTCGGCACCCTTGACCAGGAAGTTATGTCCCTTGAAGTACGGCATATGCAGCGCCAGATTACCGAGCGCGCGACGGATGGGCAGCGGCACCATCTTTTTGTACTTGCGCACCGGGACCGTGTCCTCGTAGTAGGCGTAGCCGCCAAAGAGTTCGTCGGCGCCTTCGCCCGAAAGCACGACGGTGACGTCCTTGCGGGCCATCTCGGCCAAGAACCACAGCGGCACGGAAGACAGGTTGGACTGCGGCTCGTCCATGTGATACTGGATATCCTCAAGCGCACCGAAGAACTCGTCGGCGGTAATCATCTTGCGGACGTTCTCGACGCCGAGCTTATCGGAAAGCTCCTTGGCGTAGTTGGTCTCGTTGAAGTTCTTGTAGTCAAAGCCCACCGAGAAGGTCTTGTCGGGCATGAGGCAAGCGGCAATATAGCTGGAGTCGACGCCGCCGGAGAGGAACGACGCGACCTTAACGTCGGCGATGCGATGGGCCTCGACACTCTCGTGCACGACCTCGTCCAGCTCATCGACATACTCTTCGAACGGCTTCTCGACGGCAGAGTAATCGCAATCCCAGTAGCGCTCGATGTTCATCTTGCCGGTCGGGATATCGACGGTAAAGTAGTGCGCCGGTGGCAGCTTGTAGACACCCTCGAAGAAGGTCTCCTCGGTTGCCGAATACTGCAGCGTCATGTACGGACGCAGGGCCTTTTTGTTGACCGCCTTGTGGAAGTGCGGGTAGTCCAAGAAGCTCTTGATCTCGGAACCAAAGAGCACGCCCGGAGCGCCGTCGCCCGCATCGGCCATGGGATAGTAGTAAAGCGGCTTGATGCCAAAGATGTCGCGGGCGCCAAAAAGCTTGTTCTTCTTTTTGTCCCAGATGACGAAGGCGTACATACCGCGTAAGCGATCGAGGACGGCCTCGCCCCACTCCTCGTAGCCGTGCAGGAGGCTCTCGGTGTCGGCGCCGCAGTGGAACTTGTAGCCCTTGGCCTCGAGCTCGGAACGGAGTTCTTGGAAGTTGTAGATCTCGCCGTTGAAGACAATGACGACGCTACCGTCCTCGTTGGCCATGGGTTGGGCGCCAGCCTCGGTCAGGTCGAGGATCGACAGGCGGCGGAAGCCGAGGGCAACGCGGCCGTCGATAAACTGACCGCCCATGTCGGGACCGCGATGGACGATGCGGTCCATCATCTTGGTGAGCACCTCGGATTGGTTATCCGTCCCACCGACAAAACCGACAAAACCGCACATATACTATCCCCTCTGCTGTTGCTGGGCATCAAATCGAATCAGTAGCTTTTGAGTATACCCGAGGGCGTAAAGAGGGGCGGAATGTTCAGGCAATCTCAACTGAATCAGCTCCGCTGTGACACGCGCGAGTTACCTTTAATGGATATGAGGTGAATGGGGCGATTGTTTTGCTATACTCTCTCCGCACGGGCGATTGGCGCAACGGTTAGCGCAGGTGCTTTACACGCACAAGGCTGGGGGTTCGAATCCCTCATCGCCCACCACTGAATTGGAAACGGTCCTCGCAAGGGGACCGTTTTTTGTTTGGGCCCAGCGCATGGGATTCGAACCCTAAGGACCCCTTATTTCAAGGTCCGTGGCCAAAAAATGGCAAAAATGAGTACTGCTACTTTGTTTGCAACATATAAAAAGATAGTATTTGCTTAAGTTACGCAACATATGTCCATTATAAGGACTAACAGTTGGATCAAAATCGTGCTTTCATCGCCATTTCGACGGTAGCGCGCAGAGATGTGGTGTAAGAGGCGGGGCATGACCCGCCTCCGCCCTTT
>UQLH01000021.1:0-39893 GCA_900541805.1 uncultured Collinsella sp. | reverse complement strand
CGTTTGTCTCCACCCGCGTAGCGGGTGGTTTAAAGCTGGCCGCTGCGCGGCCAGCGGACTAAAGTCTTGAAACCAGAAACGGCGCCGCTCCCGCGACGCCGTCATATTCCCTGGTGCCCCCGGGCGGATTCGAACCGTCGACACCCGCTTTAGGAGAGCGGTGCTCTATCCCCTGAGCTACGGAGGCATGTTGTACTAGTGTAGCAGATTTACCCCTTTGCCATGTAGCGCATGGCCACTCATCGAGAAGGCTCTATAGCGAATAGTTTCCGAGGGCAATCCTCAATATCGGAAAGAATAACCCGGAATAACGCGAAATAATGGGACAAGCTTTCCCAACTGGCCCTCAAAAGGAAAATGCATCCCGGAATGAGAACAAATTCCGGGATGCATTTTCCGCCATCTATCGCCAACGATTAGCTGTCTCTGTGGAAAAGGCTCTTGATGGCAGCGGGGATGCTCTTGGCGCCCTTGGCCGTCACATCGATAAAGTCGGGCGAACGCACAAGCTTATCCTCGTCGACGTACTTGCGGACAGCACGAAGCGTCTCTTTGTCGTCGCGCGTCGAAAACGTAAAGTGACCGTTGTCCTTGGTGAAGATGGCAAAACGCGTGATCTTCTTGGTGCCGCGTAAAACCTCGGCGGCAATATAGTCGACCTCGTCCCACGGGATTTGAATATAATCCTCGGGATTGCGCTCGTTGTAATACTCGAACGCCTTATTGCCCACCATCACGTTACCGTGGCTGGTAAGCCCCATCAGGCAGGTTGCCGGCGTTGCCAGATCGACCGTGCTGTTCTGAGATTGCGCCATGCGCGCCTCGCCCTCCAAATAAAACAATCGGACCGCATCCAGTGTACCCACCGGGTGCGGTCCGTTTCAATGGCTCAAAAGCCCTTGCCTAGCAATTCTCGGTCTTAAGCCGAAGCGTGCTTACATGAAGCCGCAGAAGCGACCGATGATGCCGACGGCGAAGAGAGCCAGGATGATGACGATCGGGCTGACCTTCTTCTTGAGGAGCTTGCAGACCAGCAGGGTCAGGCACACGGCGGCAAGGCCGGGGATGAGCTGATCGAGGTTGGCCTGAAGCGTGGTGACCTTCATCTGATCAAGGGCGGTAGCACCGACGGAGTTGTACATCGTCAGCGCTTCCTTGATACCCTCGGAACCGGAGGGCAGGCTAGCCCAGTCGATAAAGGCGCCAGCAGACTGCTTGACCGTGGAGACGATCGGGGTGAAGGAAATGGACACCCAGCGCTCGACCAGGGCGCCGATGATGAACATACCCAGGATGGAAGCGCCCTCGGTGACCTTGCCCATCAGACCACCGGAGAGGTCCTTGGCGATGGAGGAGCCGACCTTGTAGCCAAACTCCTGCGTGTACCACAGGAAAGCGTAACGGATGATGTTCCACGCGAAGAAGAACAGCAGCGGACCGACGATGCTGCCGGACATGGCCAGGGAAGCGCCCAGAGCGCCCAGAATCGGGCGAAGGGTGAACCAGAAGACGGGGTCGCCGACGCCGGCGAGCGGGCCCATCATACCGACCTTGACGCCCTGAATGGCGACGTCGTCAATCGGGGCACCGTTGGCGCGCTCCTCCTCGAGAGCGAGGGTAACGCCAATGACGGGGGCGGAAACATAGGGGTGGGTGTTATAGAACTCCAGGTGGCGCTTAAGAGCGGCAATCTGGTCATCCTTGCTGGTGTAGAGCTTCTTGATCGCAGGGATCATTGCGAAGCACCAGCCGCCGTTCTGCATACGCTCGTAGTTCCACGAGCCCTGAAGGAACTGATGACGGAAGCAAACCTTCTTGCGGTCAGCCTTGGTGAGCTGAATCTTGTTCTCTGCCATATGTATCACTCCCCTCCTACTCGTAATCGTTCAGAATGTCGCCGAGCGGGTCGCCGGAGCCACCGCCCATGCCGCCACCCTGCTTGGCCAGATCCTTAAGGCCAAGGTAGATGAGGGCAAGGGAGATGCCGATGAGGCCAAGGGCGATCAGCGTGAGCTGAGGGATGGCAGCAAGGACAAAGCCGAGGATGAAGAACGGCCAGGTCTCCTTGGTGGCCATCATGTTGATGACCATGGCGTAACCGACGGAAGCGACCATGCCGCCGCCGACAGCCATGCCGCCGGACAGCCAGTCGGGCATAGCGTTAAGCGCGTTGGTAACGGCCTCGGCCGGGATGACGCACAGAAGCACTGCCGGGATGGCGATACGAAGGCCCTGCATGAGGATGGCAGCATACTGCCAGCGCTCGATGCCGGAGAAGTCGCCCTTCTCGGCGCAACCGTCCATGGCGTGAGCGATAGCGGTAGCAATGGTACGGCAGATCATGGTCAGGAACAGACCAGCGACCGACAGCGGGACGGCGACGGCGATGGCCGCGGTAACGGCCTTGGCCGAATCAGTGGCGCCGCCGTTGAGGGCGAGCACCATGATGATCGAAGAAGCGACCGAGGCCAGAGCGGCGTCAGGCGCGACGGCAGCGCCGACGTTAGCCCAGCCAAGGGCCATCATCTGGAGCGAACCGCCCAGGAGGATGCCCTCCTGAAGGTGACCGGTTACGAGACCGATAAGCGTGCATGCCACGAGCGGCTGATGGAACTGGAACTCATCCAGAATGCCTTCCATACCGGCAAGCAACGCGACAATCGCAACAAGCAGAATAGTGATTGCAGACATGTATCGGACCCTCCTTTACTATGCTTGAGCGGCCAGTTCGGCCTTAGCTTTCTTCAACATGTCGTCGAGATCCTCAGAGGCATCCGAAGGAACCTTGCGGACCTCGAACTTGACGCCCTTGGCCTTGAGGGCCTCGAGGGTCTTAACGTCGTCATCGCCCATAGCGACGGCGTTGGTGACGACGACCTTGCCCTTGGAGTGAGCCATGGAACCGATGTTGACTTCCTTGATGTCGACGCCGGCCTCGATGGCCTTGAGCAGATCCTGCGGGTTCTCAAAGAGCAGCATGGCCTTGGTGTCACCAAAGCGCGTGTCCTTGACGACCTCGGCCATCTTCTTGATGGGCACGACGTTGGCATGGACTCCCGGAGGGGCAGCCTGCTCGATCATGGTCTTGCGGAGCTCGTCGTGAGCAACGCCGTCGGAAACCACGATGATGCGGTTGGGGTTGATCTGCTTGGTCCACGTGGTGGCCACCTGGCCATGAAGCAGACGGGTGTCGATACGGACGTGGGCGATCTTGATGTGCCCATCGCCGATGACCGTTCCCGGAGGGATGGCGCCTGCAGGAGCAGCGGCGGCCGCAGCCGGCTTCTTCTCCTCGGGCTCCAGAGACTCGGGCTTGACGCGCACGCCAGCCTTAGCCTCAGTCACGAGATGTTTTGCGATCGCATGTGCAGTGTTCTTTGCGTCAAAGCGCTGCGAATATGCCTCGATGAGCATAGGCAGGTTGACACCGGTGACGATAGCCCAGGAATCGTGGCCCTCGATGAGCCCGCTGATCTGGTTGAACGGCGTGCCGCCCCACAGATCAACGAGGAAGAGCACCTGCTCCTGGTCCTCGAAGGAAGCGACTGCTTCCTCGACCTTGGCACGGAAATCGTCGGGGCCCATGCTCGGCTCGAGCGAGACCACGGCAACAGACGGCTGATCGCCAAAGACCATCGAGCCCGTCTGCTTGATTCCAGCTGCCAAGTCCCCGTGGCTAGCAAGAACAATACTTACCATCACATAACCTCCTTTTTGTCTACGTATTTCCTACACGACATGAAAGGAGTATACCTGTTTGGATTGTGGAATTATAGCTAAATTCGCAAAAGGTTGGATTATTTGTTTAAACGTCTAAGTTTGTTACAAATTGGTTACGTTGCTGCTTTTCGACTCATTACCCGCCAAAGCGTTGCTCATCAAGCCATGTACTTTACAGATACAAGCAGGCTGTTCATTAATAATGATTTTAAGCAAGTGCGAATGTACTTGTACTGCTGCTATTTTGTTTAAACAGACATGGCTTGACTATTTTCGTGACTTATGTTCCAGCGCAAGTAGTCGTTGGGAACGTTCTTGTTTGACTAGTCATGTAAGAACGTCCCCAACGACTAAGGACTAGACGATGCGGAGGGGGTTGGCGGCGTCGACGGCGTCGGGAGCGTCGGAAGGGCCATCGGGGGCAGCGCCTGCCGGGTCCTCGTCGGGGGTCTCGATCTGCTTGATCATGACCTCCTGGCCCTGCAGCAGGTATGTTTCGCCGCTGCCGCACTGAGGGCAGGTCTTGCCGTGCTCGACGGTCGCATAGTCGCGGCCGCACGCCTCGCAATGCGTCACGGCCTCGACAGGCTCCACAAGAAGCTCCGCACCCTCGGTAATGGACTTTTTATCTGCCGCCCAGCGCCAGGCGTCGAGCAGCAAATCGGGAACGACGCCCGAGACCTCGCCCAGCAGCAGCGTGACGCTCGAAACGCGACTCACGCCATTGGCGCGCGCCACATTCTCAACATCACGAATGATGTGATAGACGATTCCGAGCTCGTGCATTTATTTCCTTCCGCCGTTCCCGTTATGACTACTTACTTGCGACCGAACTTAATCTTGATGGCGCGCTTCAAAGCATACTTGCCCAGACTTGGGAGCTTTTGCTCGTATTTGACCATCGTGGAGCACTCGGGGCGGTCGCGATCCAGATGGATGGCGTCGAACGCGCACTTGGTGGTGCACAGGCCGCAGCCGATGCACTTGTTGGGGTCGACGATCGAGGCGCCGCAGCCCAGGCAGCGGGCGGTCTCGGCGCGCACCTGCTCCTCGGTAAAGGTCTCAACATACTCGCTAAACGGCGCAGCCTTCTCGTGTTCGCGGTCCACATGCGCAACCTCGCGGCTCGCGTTGTCGTAGCTCTCGATCACGACATCGTCGCGGTCGAGCGCGGTGTAGCGGCGCTGGTTGCGGCCGATGGTGAGCGTGGAGCCCGGCTGCACAAAGCGATGGATGGACACGGCAGCCTCGTGGCCGGCGGCAATGGCATCGATGGCAAAGCTGGGGCCGGTGTAGACGTCGCCGCCCACAAAGATGTCAGGTTCGGCGGTCTGGTAAGTCTGGGGATCGGCCAGGGCGCCCTGGCCGCGGCCGAGCTCCACCTTGGAGCCAGCCAGCAGGTCGCCCCACACAATGGACTGCCCGATCGACATGACGACACGATCGGCATCGACGCGGCGCAGATCGTTCTCGTCGTACTCGGGCGCAAACCGGCCCTCGTCGTCAAAGACACGCGTGCAGCGCTTGAAGGTGATGCCGCACACACGACCGGCCTCGTCCAGGTGAACTTCCTTGGGGCCCCAACCGCAGCTGATGTGCACGCCGTCCTCAACGGCCTCGCGACGCTCCTCCTCGCTGGCGGGCATCTGGGCCTCGCTCTCCAGGCAGAACATCTCAACGTGCTCGGAACCCAGACGGCAGGCGTTGCGGGCAACGTCGATGGCCACGTTGCCGCCGCCCACCACAATGGTGCGGCCGGGCAAAGCGTCGATCTTGCCGCTGTTAACCTCGCGAAGGAAGTCGACGGCCACGGTCACGTCCTCGGCATCCTCGCCCGGAATGCCGGCAAGGCGGCCGCCCTGGCAGCCAATGGCAACGTAGAAGGCCTTAAAGCCCTGCTCGCGCAGCTCGTCGAGCGTCACGTCGCGACCGACCTCCACGCCATAGCGGAACTCGGCACCCATCAGGTGAATGATCTCGACCTCGGCCTCGATAACATCCTTCTGCAGCTTAAAGCTGGGAATGCCGTAGGTGAGCATGCCGCCCGGGCGCTCGTTCTTCTCGAACACGACAGGTTTGTAGCCCTTCTCGGCCAAGTAGAAAGCGCAGGACAGGCCGGCCGGACCGGCACCGATGATGGCGATCTTCTGGTCGAAGCCGCCGGCACGCGTCGGGGTCACCACAGGCGGGACATAGCGGGTCGCGGCATCCAGATCGCGCTGGGCGATGAACTTCTTGACCTCGTCGATGGCCACGGCGGCGTCCACACGGCCGCGGGTGCAGGCATCCTCACAGCGGCGGTTGCACACACGGCCGCAGATAGCGGGCAGCGGGTTCTCGCGCTTAATGAGTGCTAGGGCCTCGTCATAGCGACCCTGAGCCGCGAGCTTCAAATAGCCCTGAACGGCAACGTGCGCGGGGCAGGCCGTCTTGCAGGGAGCGGTGCCGGACTCATGCGTCTCGATGCGGTTGTCGTTGCGGTAGTTGGGCGACCACTTGGTGTGGTCCCACTTGGTGGCATCGGGCAGCTCCTGGCGCGGATACTCGGGCACCTGTCCGCCGGCCTTTTTGCTGCAGAGCTTTTGGCCCAGCTTGGCGGCACCGGCCGGGCACACCTCAACGCAGCGACCGCAGGCCACGCACTTGTCCTTCTCGACCTTGGCGACATAGGCCGAGCGCGACAGGTTGGGCGTGTTGAACAGCTGCGAGGTGCGCAGGGCATAGCACACGTTGACGTTGCAGTTGCAGATGGCGAAGATTTTGTTCTCGCCGTCGATGTTGGTGATCTGGTGCACAAAGCCGTTGTCCTCGGCCTGGCGCAGGATGTCGTAGACCTCGTCGCGCGTTACATAATGGCCACGATCGGTCTCGACCACGTAGTCGGCCATATCGCCCACGGCGATGCACCAATCGGCCGGGTCGTCGGCGCAGCCCTCACCCATCACGCGACGGCTCGCGCGGCAGCTGCAGGTGCTGGCGGCATATTTACCCTCGTATTTGTCGAGCCAATGCTCGATATGCTCAATAGGCACCGACGTGCTCGCGGCGTCAATGGCCTTCTCGACCGGAATGACGTGCATGCCGATACCGGCGCCTCCGGGCGGCACCATCGGCGTGGCCTTGGACAGCGGTCCCTTGGACGCCTGTTCAAAGAACTTGGCATAGACCGGGTGCTCCTCGAGCTGGCCCACGCGCATGTTGAGGAACTCGGCGGAACCCGGCACCAGCATGGGCAGCACCCACTGCTTGGCGCGCTCGGGGTTTTCCCAGTTGTACTCGAGCAGGCCCGTGTAGCTCATGTCGTCGAGCATCTTCTCGATATCAGCCTCGGGCATGCCGGTGAGCTTGACCATCTCGGGCAGCGTGTAGGGACGGCGCATCTTCATCTTGCAGAGCACTTCGGCCTGCTCGTCGGTTGCGGCCTCGGCAAACGACCAGTACTCGTAGCCCAGCAGCTCGTCGCGATGCAGCAGACGGTTGGTGCAGTGCTCACACAGTTTGACGATTGCCTCGCGCGGATGCTCCGGCAGCGGCGGCACGAACTCTGCGCCGATATCGGGCTCGGTATAGCTAATCCCCGGTCCGTTGAGAATCATGGTTGTCCCTTCCCTTGCCACAGCCCGGCGAGACCGCGGCACCCCTCTTTTTTGCAGGCCGGGCATGCCCCCATGCCGTTCACCCGCCATTAGTTGACATTGTGTCGAAAATAGTATTGACGAACCGTCAACAATATTCAAGACTGTTAGGCGAACGGTCAGGCAAAAGAGGATGAAAGGCGGCAAAACATGGGCAACAACACAGCAGATACCTCTGTGGTCGATGCCGTTCCCGCATCCGATAGCGCGGCAAAGCGCCTGACGGGCGACGAGCGCCGTCGCGAGATCCTCGATGCTGTGCGCACCGTAAGCTCCGAGCTAGGCGTGTCCCACCTATCGGTATCGGCCGTGGCCAAGCGAGCCGGCTGCACGCGCTCGCTGTTCTACCACTACTTCGCCGACATGGACGCCGCCGTCACCGCCGTCATGGACGAGGCGATCGACGGCTTTATCTCCGAACTCGAGCAGTGGAATGCCAACCGCACCGTCGGTGATATCGAGGGCGCGCTCGACACCGTCGCCCCGCTCTTTAAGCGCCTGGTCGCCAGCGGCCACGAACTGCCGCACACTCTGACCTCCAACAGCGGCGCGCTCTACGGCGGCTTTTTGCACAACGTGGTCCAGCGTGTGGCGCAGTATATCTGCGACACCACCGTGGTGGATTTTGTCGCCCACCACGAGCTGCGCATCGACCATGTCTACGAAACGTTCTACACCCTCATCATGGGGTTGTTGATGTATATCCGCACGCACCCCGATGTGCCCGACGAGACGGTCAAGGAAATCATCGCCTCGACGCTCCACATCGAGGGCTATACCGCCAAGTATCCGGAGCGCATGCCCCAGAACTGACGACATTTGGCCAAACTGCCCGCGATCAGAAGAGGGGCCGCGGGCATGTGAAAAGAGAGCAGCATGCTGTTCGATGTTTGGGGTAGCGATACCCTTATCCACTGGGCCGGCTGGGCCATGGTCTTTATTGGCCTCATCGTGCTCAACGAGGTCGGCCGCCGCACCAAGCTGGGCGCGGCAATCATCTTTGGCGTGGCTCCGCTGGCCATGACCATCTACTGCGTCGCCATCGCCATCGGCGTTTCGCAGGGTGCCGAGTGGGCACTCACCAACCCCACCCATGTGTACCAGAACAGCTGGTTCCACTACGCCAAGGTGTACGCGGCGCTGGCCGGTTGCTGGGGCTTCATTGCCATTAAGTACCAGTGGGGCAAGATCGGCAAGGCGCATTGGTTCCGCGCGTGGCCGTTTGTGATCGTCGCCATCAACATCATGATCGCCGTCGTGTCCGACTTCGAGAGCGCCTATCACTTCTTTGTCCTGGGCCAGTCCACCTGGGTCACCTCCGAGGGTGCCACGCAGCTTGCCGGCTGGAACAACGTGTTCAACGGCATCGCCGGTCTCATCAACATCTTCTGCATGACCGGTTGGTGGAGCGTCTACGCCTCCGAGGATCAGACCGACATGTTGTGGCCCGACATGACTTGGGTCTACATCATCGCCTACGATATCTGGAACTTCTGCTACACCTACAACTGCCTGCCCACCCACTCCTGGTTCTGCGGCTTTGCGCTGCTGCTGGCGCCCACCGTCGCCGCCTTTATCTGGAACAAGGGCGGCTGGATTCAGAACCGCGCCTTCACGCTGGCCATTTGGTGCATGTTTGCCCAGGTGTTCCCGTACTTCCAGGAGGAGTCTATCTTTGTGACCCACTCCACGCTCGACCCCGCCGCTGCCACCGCGGTCTCCATCGTCGCGCTGATCGCCAACATCGCCGCGATCATCTACATCGCCTACCGTGCCAAGAAGCTCGGCCGCAATCCCTACAAGCAGGATGTCTTTGAGGGCACCAGCGATTGGGAGAAGGCCACCGCTCGTCGCGCCAAGGTGGATTACGCGCACGCCGAGTAACATGTTGGTCGCTGTTGGCGCCTGGGCATAGGCCCGCCCGCCAGGTTTTTCATCCAATGCCTCGCAGAGCCCCCGGAAAGCGTTTCGCTCGCTTTTCGGGGGCTTTTGTCGTTGCGTCTCTATTCATCTATTCAAAAACATGCGCATATATAAAATCGGATTTCAAATCATGAGGCGGCTCTATAGGGTCCTGTTTTTGGGTACAGTGTTGTCCCGATATTGAGCTTGGGGGATATATGAAAGATGAGACGACGGGCCAAGAGGACGCGGTCCAAGATGCAGAAGCGTGTGCCGAGGCCTTGGAAAGCCTAGACCGGATTTCGCTTGACGATGTTGCGTTTGACGATTCGAGCGTTGATGTGCAGGATGAGCCGGAAATCGAGGCACAGCCCGATGATCAGGATACAGGCGACGTTGAGCCTGCCGAGGATGAGGCAGATCACGAAGACACCGAAAGCGAGGCCGACGACCAGCCCGGATCCGACACGAGCGAGGAAACCATCTTGCTCGACAACTTGCCGGCCGAAGATTCGCTGACCCGCGAGCTCCCTGGCTTAGGCTCTGCGCCTGCCGTGGACGAGACCATCGCCATGGGCGATATTCCCCTACCGTCCGTTCCTTCGGCACGCGAAGCCGAGGTTCGTCACCGTAAGATGTCGCCCAAGCGCCGCAACCTGATGGTGGCAGGCGTCGTAGCCGTCGCGCTTGTCGCCGGCGGCGCAGGCTATGCCGCTTGGAATGGATACCGGCAAGAGCAGGCCGCCGTGGTTGCCGCAAACGCCCATACCATGATGTCGGTGCAAATTGGCGTACATGCCGCGGGGCTCGACTGCTCAACTGGCTCCAAGATTCCCGTGCAGGTGAGCGGTCAGGATTCCGACGGTTCTTCCGTGAGCGAAACGCTCTACGTTGACGAGCACGGTCGCGGCATTAAGCTGCTGCCCGGCGATTACACGTTCTCCATCGCCGCCTCCCCCATCGCGGCCGACGGCACCATCTACACCGTCCCGACCACCAAGGCCCAGGTTACGGTCAAGAATGACGGGCAGGATCTGCGCGCTCAAGCCACCTTTAAGCTTAAGGTGCCCTCAGCCGACACGGTGACCGACGACCAGATCGATGCCGCCGCCAAGTACGCCGAAGAAGGCGGCGCGAGCTCTGCCGCCGCGGCAAAGATACTCCAGCAGGCGGCAATTACGCGCCGCGATGCCGCCGCCAACGCCGTAAGCGCAAGCGAGGCTCAGTCCGCCCGCGATGCCGACGCTCGGCACAAGGCGACGAACCTGTATCAGCTCGATATTCCGGTTGAGTGGTATGGCAAGGTCGCAACCTGGCAGAACGGCAACACGCTGTGCATTTATCTGGACGGCGACACCAACACACCGCTCGTGACGCTCGTCGCGGTGCGCGATGGCGAGACCTTTACGCCCGACGACGGCGATACGGTTTTGGGCACGGTCAGCCTAGGCAACGGCTACACCGTCTACGCCAGCGGCCCTGTCTATCCGTACGTGATTCCGCAAACCGTTAATGGACACACGCAGAACCCCGTGTCGACCTACCCCATGGATACGGCGATTGAGCTTGTCGAGCTCACGACCGGCAACCGCTACACATACAGCCAGATCAAAAACGACCTGGTCGGTAAAGACGGCAAGGCCGACGCCGCGACCAAACTCGAGACCGACTACCTCGCCCAGATTCTCCTGCCGAGCATCAAAGCCCAGGACTAGCTGGCCCGAAGACAGCCGCCCAACACCCCATCCCTAACGCAGTTGCGGTGAAATAGGGACGGTTTTTGCTGATCAAACTGCAAAACAGTCCCTATTTCACCGCAACTTATTGGCGGCCTTTTGGGTGGCACTTAGCGCCACGGGTCGGCTTCGAACATCGGCTCGCGCTCGGGGCGGCGATCGCTGTAGGGATCGTAGCCGTCGTCGTCCTCGTTCTCGGCGCGGATGTAGGGGTCGCGCGGCTTGGGCGCCGGTTTAGGCGCAGGCTTGGGTGCGGCGGGCACTGCCTCAGCCGCCGGTGCGTTCGTCTTGTTCTCGTCTTTCATCTGCATAGCTCCTTGCATCGCATCCGTTCAACATCATCGATTGTCGCACGAAAAAGGGCGGCGGACCCAATTGGATCCGCCGCCCTTGGCGTTTAGAGACGACTGGCAGGTTTTAAGGCATCTCCCAAAAATCTACTCGGCGTCGGGGACCTCGTAGGTGGCCGCCGGCGTATTGTCGCACACGACGGTAAAGCCGCCGTCCTTGTCGACATCGACCGTCACTTGATCGCCCTCGCGCACCGTGCCGTCGATGATAGCGGCGGCGATGGCATCCACGACCTCGCGCTGAACCAGACGCTTGAGCGGACGGGCGCCAAACACGGGGTCCAGGCCGCCCACGGCGAGCATCTGCTTGGCCGCCGGGGTGATGGCAAGCGTCATGCGCTCCTTGGCCAGACGCGCGCGGACGTCGGCAAGCTGGATGTCGACAATCTTCTCAATCTGCGCCATGCCGAGCGGATGGAACACCACGATATCGTCGATACGGTTGAGGAACTCGGGGCGGAAGGTCTGAGCCATGGCCGCGTCGACCTGATGGCGCATCTCCTCCTCGTCCTTGCCGGAAAGCTCGGCGATAGCCTTGGAGCCCACGTTGCTCGTCATGATGATAATCGTGTTCTTGAAGGACACCTGGCGACCCTGACCGTCGGTCAGACGGCCGTCGTCGAGCACCTGCAGCAGCACGTTGAAGACATCCGGATGGGCCTTCTCCATCTCGTCGAGCAAGATCACGGAGTACGGACGACGGCGCACGGCCTCAGTGAGCTGACCGCCCTCGTCGTAGCCTACGTATCCCGGGGGCGCACCGATCAGACGCTGGACGCTGAACTTCTCCATGTACTCGGACATGTCGATACGCACGAGTGCGCGCTCGTCGTCGAACAGGCACTCGGCAAGCGCCTTGGCGAGCTCGGTCTTGCCCACGCCGGTGGGGCCCAGGAAGAAGAAGCTGCCGATGGGCTTGTCCGGATCGGAGAGACCCGCACGGCTGCGGCGCACGGCCGCGGCAACGGCGGAGACGGCCTCGTCCTGACCGATGACGCGCTTATGCAGCTCACCCTCCAAGCCCTTCAGCTTGTCGAGCTCGCCCTGCATCATCTTGGACACGGGCACGCCGGTCCAGGCACTCACGACCTCGGCGATCTCATCGGAGGTCACCTGCTCGTTGAGGCCCTCGCCGTCCTGCTGCTTTTGCGCCTCGAGCGCAGCCTCGGAATCCTGAATCTGCTGCTGCAGACCCGGAATCACGGAGTAGCGCAGCTCGGACGCACGGCCCAGGTCGCCGTTGCGCGTCGCGCGCTCCTCTTCGCTCTTGGCCTCGTCAAGCTGCCCCTTGAGCTCCTGCACGTGGTCGATGGCGTTCTTCTGGTTGAGCCAGCCGGCCTTTTGCACGTTGAGCTTTTCCTGGACCTCGGCGATCTCCTGGCGCAGGGCCTCCAGACGCTCCTTGGAGGCGTCATCGGTCTCCTTCATGAGCGCCTGCTCCTCGATCTGCAGCTGGGTGAGCTGACGCGTGGTGGCGTCGATCTCGACCGGCATGCTGTCGAGCTCCATGCGCAGGCGGCTTGCGGCCTCATCGACCAAGTCGATGGCCTTGTCGGGCAGGAAACGGTCGGCGATGTAGCGATCGGAGAGGTCGGCAGCCGCCACGAGTGCGCTATCGGTGATATGCACGCCGTGGAAGATCTCGTACTTCTCCTTGAGACCACGCAGGATCGAGATGGTGTCCTCGACGGTAGGCTCGCTCACCATAACGGTCTGGAAACGACGGGCGAGCGCCGCGTCCTTCTCGATGTACTTGCGATATTCGTCGAGCGTGGTCGCGCCGATCGCGTGCAGATCGCCACGAGCAAGCGCCGGCTTGAGGATGTTGCCGGCGTCCATGGAGCCCTCAGTGGCACCCGCGCCCACGATGGTGTGGAGCTCATCGATGAACAGGATGACCTTGCCTTCGGACTTCTGTACTTCCTTGAGCACGGCCTTTAAGCGGTCCTCAAACTCGCCGCGGTACTTGGCGCCGGCGACCAGCGCGCTCATGTCGAGCTCGATGAGGTCGCGGTCGCGCAGGGTGCTCGGCACGTCGCCGGCCACGATACGCTGGGCGATGCCCTCGACGATGGCCGTCTTGCCGACGCCCGGCTCACCGATGAGCACGGGGTTGTTCTTGGTGCGACGGGACAGGACCTGGATGGTGCGGCGAATCTCATCGGTACGGCCGATGACCGGGTCGAGCTTGCCGGCGCGGGCGAGGTCGCAAATGTTGCGACCGTACTGCTCCAGTGCCTCAAACTGCGTCTTGTCCTCGGCAGACGTCACGCGGTCATCGCCTCGCAGCTCCTCGTAGACTTGCTCGATGCGCTCCTTGGTCACGCCTGCGTCGCGCAGCACACGGCCCGCCTCGCCCTTGTCCTCGGCAAGTGCCATCAGCAGATGCTCGGTCACCACAAAGCTGTCGCCCATCTTGGTGGCCTTCTTCTCGGCCTTTTCGATGACACGGACGAGCTCGTTAGACAGACCCATCTGCTGACCCTCGCCCGAAACCTTGGGCGCGCGGTCGATGGCATCCTGTGTGGAGCGTGCGAGCTGAGCCGGGTCGGCACCGATGCGCTCGATGATCACGGAGATATTGCGCTCGCCGGCACCAAGCAGGGCGGACAGCAGGTGAATCGGCTCCACCGCGCCGGCCTGCGCGTCGGCAGCCGTGCTCATGGCGGTCTGCAGCGCCTCGCGCGACGTCATTGCTAGCTTATCGATTCTCATGGAATCACCTCTCTTGGGGTGGCCGCCCTACGGGGCGGCTTCACGTTGTTCGAGATGTATTGTTGCCAGCTTTGCGCGATCTTATACACAAATCTAAGTCTCTATATATAAGATTTTCTGAGTGATTGAGGGATAGGGGGCAGGTGCGCTCACCCGCTACGGCCTCGTCCCCTTACTATCTCAATCTGTAACATCTAGCGGCTGTTTATAGCTCTAAATGTTACAGATCGAGATGAAATGACCAGCGGCACCCGTTTGTCTCAATCTGTAACATCTACTCGGCAAATAGAGCTCTACCTGTTACAGATTGAGACAAACAGAAGACACCCGGATCAAAAATCTAAATCTGTAACACCAGGCCCACTTTTAGCGGCCAAGATGTTACAGATCGAGACAGACCGAAAACCACCACAAAGAGGGCAGGCACCTTTGTGGTGGTCGCGGTCTCTACTCCTTCGCCGAACCCGTACTTCCCGATTCGACGGTCCAGGGCATCTCATCCTCGAACAGCCACGTACGGGCAGACCCACTATCGCGTGCAGTCTGCGGGTCAGGCAAGCAGGTCTGTTTATAGGCATCTTGGATACACTGACCCATAAAATCGTTGAGCTCGATCTGGTCGCCCTCCATGACATAGGCGACATCGCCGTCCATGATGTAGATGCCCGGACCCTCATTGCCCTCGTAGCCCGGATCGTACGAGACATCACATAACTTTGCGCCGTTTGCAGTGTCCAGCTCGATGGAAGAGTGGCATCCGCCAACCATGTCGTTCGCTTTTGCCCGATAGGACGCATATCCATACCAGCGCTTAAAGATTTTGCCCTTGAGCAGCTCGGACGCCCTGTCGATCAGACTAGAATCCGTGGTATAGCGCATAGCCCCAAGCTGAATAAGTGGATAATTACTAATGCCCAGCGCAGCCGGCTGCTCATCAAAATCAACGGTAATGGTCTCGGGCTTGGCAGCGCCGGTCAGAAGTTCGACAGATTGAGTCACAGGCTTGACCACCGGCTCCGTCACCGCAGCAGGTAGAAACGCCATGCCGACAGCGCCCATGGCAACCACGGTGATCGCAAGCGCCAAAACAATCAATCCAATACGGGCAGAACGGCTCACGGCAAAACACCCCACAATGCAAACCTTCGCCACCTGCACTAATGATACTGCCAGCTAACACTATTACCAAAAGAAGCCGCGTGCTCCTCACCACCACAAGGGGGACAGGCACCTTTGTGGTGGTTTTCGACGCTAACGGTCGACCATCTCGCGCCATGAGATTAAACTTGAATTGTTCTCTGAACATATCCATTTCTGCCTATCCTCAACAGATCTTTGTCTCGAGGAGCGCATATGAAGCCGTCTCATTCCACCGGTCGCAACGTCATCGCCATTCTCGCCATACCCATCGTGATGCTCTTCCTTATCGTCATCACGCCCTTTTCCCTTGGCATCGCCTCGCCCTTCGATCTTTGCGGGATGATCGACGCCGGCTCGCGTGCCACCTCGCTCTCCTTTGTCTGCCGTGGCGTGTTCTACGAATATGCAATTCCCACCGGAAGTTGGCAGTCCAAGTTACCGTTGCTCGGCAAGGTCGACGGATGCTCCCCCTATTTCTGCCTTGAACCTCAGGCGCTAAACTATCTAATCGACGACCAGCCACTCGACTCCGTCACCCTCGCCTACGACTACGCACCAAACACCGATGAGCGCCACATGAACCAAGTCCTCGACAAGATGCTTGGACAGTGCGGGCTCACCGAGGAGGCCGGTCGAACCATCTATAGCAACCAGAAATTAAAGAGAACAGAACTCCGCCGTGTCGGAAAAATCAAAGGGCGAAACGGGGCCGCCTACTGGGATGCCTGGGCAACACGCGACAAGGGCGAATTCGGACACAGCACCTATATGGTCACTGTCTACACCAAAGACGGAATTAAGGACAATGTTGACGATTTCGCGTCATCCAAACTCGGCATCCCCAAAACAACCAAGCCCGCCAGCCCAGATAAAATCCTGTAGAGACGCTCATTAGAATGTCGTTCAGCGAGCACGGCAGCATCGAGCTCGCCCCCACCACCACGAAAGGGACAGGCCCCTTTGTGGTGGTTTTCGACTCTGGCGCTCAACTGTCTCAATCTGTAACATCTAGCGGCCCTTTTCGATCTTAGATGTTACAGATTGAGATGAAATGATCAGCGGCGATCGTTTGTCTCAATCTGTAACAACCGCTCGTCAAATAGGGGCCCAGATGTTGCAGGTCGAGACAAACGGGACCACCACAAAGGTGCACTGTCCCCAATGTGGTGGTTTTCGACAAAAAGAAACCGCCCCATTAACAGAGGCGGCATCAAGCAAGTCTTTTTTTAGCGTCCCTCAAGACCCAACGAGAACGTCGCGGTAGCCCCGGACACACCTTTCCCTCGGGCGACCCTCGCGAAGCGCGTGAGCACGAGGGAAAGGTGTGGCCGGGGCGTACAGCAGAGTTACTCGGCAGCGGCCTTGAACTTGTTGTAGTTGATCAGGCAGCCGGCCTTGACGATGGCACGCTCCTCTGCCGTCATATCGGCAATGTAGAGCTCAATCTGCTCGACCGCACCATCGGCACGTACCACGTAGGCGGCAATGTCCTTCAGGTCGCCATCGAGCGCGGCGCGGATACCCGGCACAAAGACGTAGTCGCCCACCTCAAAGTTGGGCTCGGCCTCCATCTGGAAGGGCACCATGCCCCAGTTCATCACGTTGGAGCGATAGCGCTTGGTGGCGTACTCGTGGACGATGTTGGCCAGGCCGCCAATCACGCGCTGGCAGCTCGCGGCCTGCTCGCGGGCAGAGCCGTCGCCCGGCTTCTTGGCATAGAGCATGGAGCCGTACTCGGTCGTTTTGGCATCGGCCGCGACACCCGCGCCGGCCAGTTCTTCAAACACACCAGCAAGCTCGGCATCGAGCGCCGCCAGGTCGCCCGCGGCCTCACCGGCAACGCGACGCTTCTCCACGGCATCGACTTCCTTGGAACGACCGACGTAGGCCGGATCGCGGCGGCTGAGCGTAAACTCGGCCAGACCCAGCGGGTTGGAGCGGAAGGAGCTCGTCTCGCCCGAGGGGATGAGCTCGTCGGTCGTGGTAACCGGGTCCATGATCTTGGAGCACACCTTGAGCAGGATATCGTCGCCGAGCGGTTCCATCGCGGGCCACGGCTTGATGTTGGGGCCTTCGACCAACTCGTCAGCAGGCTCCGCCTTGCCAAAGCCCCAGTACACGCGCTTTTTGTACGGGGCGTCGTCAAAGGTGTACTCGCAGGCCTCGTCCCAAGTCTCCTCGGGCAGGTCGGTTGCCGGCGTCAGGACGCCACCGTTGGCAGCCGTCGCCGCAATGGAGCGGGCGTCCATCAGGGCTACGGCACTCAGCTGGCCATTACCCGGCTTGGAACCCTCGCGGTTGGGGAAATTGCGCGTGGTGTGGCGGATCGAAAGGCCGTTGTTGGCAGGCGTGTCGCCGGCGCCGAAGCACGGGCCGCAGAATGCCGTGCGCACAATCGCGCCGGCCTCCATAAGGTCGTAAATATAGCCGCGGCGCGTAAGCTCGAGTGCCACGGGCTGGCTCGTAGGATAGACCGACAGCGAGAACTCGCCGCAGCCGGTGTTGGCGCCCTTGAGCACGCGGGCAGCCTGGACCACGGAATCGTAGTTACCGCCCGAGCAGCCGGCGATAACGCCCTGCTGCACGTGCAGCTTGCCGTCGACGATCTTGTCGAGCAGGCTAAAGTGCGTCTTGCCCTCGCCGATCTTGGCAGCCTCGAGCTCCACCTCATGCAGGATGTCCTCGAGGTTCTCGTTGAGCTCGTCGATCTCGAAGCCGTTGGAAGGATGGAACGGCAGCGCGATCATGGGCTTGATGCTCGACAGGTCGACCTCGACGCAGCCGTCATAGTAGGCGACATCGGCGGGCTTGAGCTCGCGGTAGTCGTCGCCGCGGCCGTGCATGGTCAAAAACGCGTGTGTGTCCTCGTCGGTGGCCCAGATGCTCGACAGACAGGTGGTCTCGGTGGTCATGACATCGACGCCGTTGCGGTAGTCGGTCGTCATGCTCGCGATGCCGGGGCCCACAAACTCCATGACCTTGTTCTTGACGTAGCCCTTGGCAAAGACGGCGCGGATGATGGCGAGCGCCACATCGTGCGGGCCGACGCCGGGGCGCGGGGCGCCCGTGAGGTAGATGGCGACAACGCCGGGATAGGCAACATCGTAGGTGTCACGCAGCAGCTGCTTTGCCAGCTCGCCGCCGCCCTCGCCCACGGCCATGGTGCCCAGGGCGCCGTAGCGGGTGTGCGAGTCGGAACCCAGGATCATCTTGCCGCAACCGGCGAAGTTCTCACGCATAAAGGAGTGGATGACGGCGATGTGCGGCGGAACGAAGATGCCGCCGTACTTCTTGGCCGCGGAAAGGCCAAAGACATGGTCGTCCTCGTTGATGGTGCCGCCCACGGCGCACAGCGAGTTGTGGCAGTTGGTGAGCACGTAGGGCAGCGGGAACTGCTCCATGCCCGAAGCGCGCGCCGTCTGGATGATGCCGACAAAGGTGATATCGTGGCTCGCCATGGCATCGAAACGAATCTTGAGCGCCTCGGGGTCGCCGGACGTGTTGTGTGCCTGGAGGATCGAATACGCGATGGTGCCGCGCTTGGCGTCCTCGGGTGTCTGCGTAATACCGCGCTCGGCAGCCTCGGCCGCAGGCACAACCTCGCTGCCGCCGCGCAGGTAGATGCCGTCCTCGTACAGCTTAACCATACTGTCTCCCACTCTGCCCGAAAGGCTCGGGCGCATAGCATACATTCGTTCAATATCGTGCCATAGAACGGTTGCGAGTGGGTTACGAATCTGCACGTTCACTTTATCTCAGTAAAGTAAAGGACGAGCCCAGTGTGGGTCGGAAGATTTGGCGCAAGGGCGTCCCTTTCGACTAGTCATTTAAGAACGTCCCCAATGTCTACCCATAACAACGTCGATGTTTTGGCAACGACAGCGAGCGGGGCCCCAATGGCTACCAACGACTACCGCATCCGGAGCAAGGCGACGCCGCAGGCAGGGGACGGACAGCGAGCGACGTCCAGAGCGAACAAGTTGGCATGAAAAAGGCAAGGCATAGACCTTCTGGTCATGCCTTGCCTTTTGAATGACAAATTGTCGCTCTGGACGTCGCGCAGCGTCGAGCCGTTACGCCGTTCGGCAGAACGGCGTAACCTAGAGATCCCCGCCGGCGCCCAGCAGCTTGCGCATGACCTGTTCGGGGTTAACTGAGCCGTCGCGCGGGGCCAGGGCGGTGATCTTCTTCTGCATCTTGTACTCGTGCAGCTCGTCCTCGAGCTGGCGCACGCGAGCACGGAGCTTTTCGTTTTCGCGCTCACGCTCCTCGGCACGCTCCTTCATATCGAGGATACGCACCACGCCGGCAAGGTTGATGCCCTCGTCGGTCAGCTGGTTGATGAGCTCCAGGCGCTCGATATCGGCACGCGAATACAGGCGCGTGTTGCCGCCCGAGCGCTGGGGGTTCACCAGGCCCTTGGACTCGTAGACGCGCAGAGTCTGCGGATGCATGCCGGTCAGCTCGGCCGCCACGCTGATCATGTACAGCGGTTTGTTCCTATTGTCCTCGGCCATGCTACCTGACCCCTTTCCGTCTCGTTATCGTCCATCATAAGCCCGCGGGCGTGGTCGTGCGCCGCGACCGCCCTAGTACGTCGCCTTGTAACGATTGACCTTCTCGCGATAGTCGCGCGTGTCGGCCTCGCGCAGCTTGGTCATGGCATCGCGCTCGTCATCAGACAGGTTCGTGGGAACCTGCACCTTGATCTCGACGAGCAGCGCGCCCGTACGGCCACGGTGCTTAACGTCGGGCGCGCCCATCTCCTTAAAGCGGAACTTCTTGCCCGTCTGGGTACCCGCGGGCACCTTCAGACGAACCGTCGCACCGCCGGGCGTCGGCACGTCCACCGTGCAGCCGAGCGCCGCCTCATAGACCGAGACCGGTACCTCCATGGTCACGTCGGCACCTTTACGCTTAAACAGCGGATGCTCCTCCACGTGCGTGGTCACGACCAGGTCGCCGCGCTCGCCGCCGGCAACGCCGTACTCGCCGCGACGCTTGTAGCGCAGTTTGCCGCCGTCAACCGCACCCGCGGGCACCGAGACCGTAATGGTCTGTTGCTCGCCCGTCGAGGGAATGCGATAGGTGACCTTGTGCGTCACGCCGCGAAACGCGTCCTCGGCCGTCACATCAACGGTCAGCGACAGGTCGCCGCCCTTGCGAGCGCGGCTGCGACCCGCGCCGGCACCGGCAGCGCCCGCAGCCCCGGCAAAGCCCGAGCCCCAATCGCTGCCCCAGGCGCCGTTGCCGCTAAAGATGCTGTCGAAGATGTCGCCCCAGCCGCTGGCACCCGCGCCGGCACCGTAGCCTCCGCCATACGCGCCGCCCGCGCCCGGCATGCCGCCAAACATGAGCATCTGGTCGTACTCTTTGCGCTTCTTCTCGTCCGAAAGCGTCTCGTAGGCCTCGCTGATCTCCTTGAACTTGGCCTCGTCGCCGCCGGCATCGGGGTGATATTTTTGCGCGAGCTTGCGAAACGCACTCTTGATCTCTTTGTCGGAGGCGCTCTTGGATACGCCCAGGATGTCATAGAAGGTTTTGCCTGCAGCCATCGTAGCTCCTCTCCTGTTTCATCCGCCGCCCAGCGGGCGGCGGCTCATGCTTTCATATGGCACTAGGCCAGAAAGGGCCCCGGGTGTTGCCCCGGGGCCCTTCTCAATTACTCCTCGGTGCTCTCGGCCGTATCGGCCGTAGCATCCTCGGGCGCCGCTTCGGGCTCCGGTGCGGGGCGCTTCTCGCCACCGTAGGTCACCGTCACCATCGCGGAACGCAGGATGCGATCCGCCATGCGGTAGCCCTTCTGGTACACATCGTTGACGGTCTCGTCGTACTGCGATGCGTCCTCGACGCGACCCACAGCCTGATGCTCGAGCGGATCGAACGCCTCGCCCTTGGGATCGATCGGCTCAACGCCCTCGTGCGCAAACACGTCCAGCAGCTTGGCATGTACCGCGTCAACGCCATCGACGAACTGCTTAAAGTCGTCGGAAAGCTCTTGGCTGCGGGCATGGTCGATCGCGCGCTCGATATCGTCGATCACCGGCAACAGCGCGGTGACAAGCTTCTCGGTCGCGCGCTCGCGCTCGGCGATACGCTCGTTGGCGGTGCGGCGACGGAAGTTCTCCCAGTCGGCCTGCAGACGGGCGGTGCGCTCGGTGGCGTCCTTTGCCTTGTCCTCGGCGGCCTTCTGAGCCTCTGCCGCAGCATCGAGCTCATTGCGCACGTCGGCAAGCTCTTTCTGAGCCTGCTCGAACTTGAGCTTAAAGTCGTTGTCGGCGGCTTCCTCACCGGCGCGGATAGCAGCTTCCACCATCTCGTCCTCGGTCATCGTCGCCTCCTTGTTGGAATCCTCTACCTGGTTCTCGGCAGCCTCGGCGGCCTCGGCCTCGTTGGCCTCGGTATCGTCTGCGGCCTCTACGGGAATCTTCACGTCCTTCTCCTCAGAGTCAACGGGGGCGGCGCCAGCGGCAGCCGCCTCCGTGCGAGCTTTACGAGCGGACATGATTACTTGTCCTCGTCGTCCACAACCTCGTAGTCGGCGTCGACGACGTCATCGTCGGCAGGCTGGGCGCCGGCGGCACCGTCGGTCTGCTGCTGAGCGTCGGCGTAGACAACCTGAGCCAGCTCGTAGGCCACAGACTGCAGGGACTCGCCGGCGGCCTTGATGGCCTCGACGTCAGAGCCCTCGAGCGCCTTCTTGGCGTCGGCGATAGCGGCCTCGGCCTTGGACTTCACGTCGGCGGAAACCTTGTCGCCCAGCTCGTTGAGGGTCTGCTCGGTGGAGTAGCACAGGCTGTCGGTCTGGTTGCGGACCTCGACCTCTTCCTTCTGCTTCTTGTCCTCCTCGGCATGAGCCTCGGCGTCCTTGACCATACGATCGACTTCGTCGTCGGACAGAGCGGTGGAGCCGGAAATGGTGATCTGCTGCTCCTTGCCGGTGCCCTTGTCCTTAGCGGAGACCTTGACGATGCCGTTGGCGTCGATGTCGAAGGTGACCTCGATCTGCGGCACGCCGCGGCGGGCAGCCGGGATACCGGTCAGCTGGAACTTACCGAGCGACTTGTTGTCGCGGGCAAGCTCGCGCTCGCCCTGGAGCACGTTGATCTCGACGCTGGTCTGGTTGTCGGCAGCGGTGGAGTAGACCTCGGTCTTGGAGGTCGGGATCGTGGTGTTGCGGTCGATCATCTTGGTCATGATGCCGCCCATGGTCTCGACGCCCAGCGACAGCGGGGTAACGTCGAGCAGCAGGATGCCCTCGACGTCGCCGGTAAGCACGCCGCCCTGGACGGCAGCGCCGTCGGCAACGACCTCGTCGGGGTTCACGGACATGTTGGGCTGCTTACCGGTCATGGTCTTGACGAGCTCCTGGACGGCGGGCATACGGGTGGAGCCGCCGACGAGGATGACCTCGGTCAGATCGGAGAGCTTAAGCTTGGCGTCGCGCAGGGCGTTGGTGACAGGCTGCTTGCAGCGCTCGAGCAGGTCGCGGGTGATCTTCTCGAACTCGGCGCGGGTCAGCGTGTAGTTGAGGTGCAGCGGGCCGGACTGGTTCATGGTAATGAACGGCAGGTTGATGGTGGTCTGCTGGGCGGCGGAGAGCTCCTTCTTGGCGTTCTCGGCGGCCTCCTTCAGACGCTGCAGGGCCATGGGGTCCTGACGCAGGTCGACACCGTTCTCCTGCTGGAACTTATCGGCCATCCAGTCGATGACGCGCTGATCCCAGTCGTCGCCGCCCAGGTGGTTATCGCCCGAGGTGGACAGAACCTCAAACACGCCGTCGGCGAGGTCGAGGATGGAGACGTCGAAGGTGCCGCCGCCCAGGTCGAAGACCAGGATGCGCTGGTCGGTGCCCTGCTTGTCCAGGCCATAGGCAAGAGCAGCAGCGGTCGGCTCGTTGACGATACGCTTGACGTTGAGGCCGGCGATCTTACCGGCGTCCTTGGTGGCCTGACGCTGGGCGTCGTTGAAGTAGGCCGGGACGGTGATGACGGCGTCGGTGACGGTCTCGCCCAGATACTTCTCGGCGTCGGCCTTCATCTTGGCGAGTGTCATGGCGCTCACCTGCTCGGCGGTGTAATCCTTGCCCTCGATGTCGACGACGGCACGGCCACCCTGGCCCTCCTTGACCTCATACGGCACGGTCTTGATCTCGGAGGTGCACTCGGAGTACTTGCGGCCCATGAAGCGCTTGATGGAAAACACGGTGTTCTTGGGGTTGGTGACCGCCTGGTTCTTAGCGGCCTTGCCCACGACGCGGTCGCCGTCGGCACGGAAGCCCACGACAGACGGGGTGGTGCGGTCGCCCTCGGCGTTCACGATGATGGTCGGAGAACCGCCCTCGAGGACGGCCATAGCGGAGTTGGTAGTACCAAGGTCGATACCAAGAATCTTGCCCATTAGAAATTCCCTCTCTCTTGTGCGTTCGCGCCGACTTGGCGGTCTGCCGCGCGGCGCTTCGGCTTGTCTTTCAGAATGTAGTGTATCCCCTTATGGGCCGGAATATACAAAATCTAAGTCAATTCATATAAGATTTCTTATCTCTGAGAGTTTAGGTTCTCAAATGCGCAGGTAGATGCGCCGATTGAGTTCTCGGCAAATCTATCGAGATCTATGTAGAGATGGCTGAGGCTTGGGTCTGGAACCCCTCGGGATGGCCCTGCGGAAAGCAAATCCCGGTTTGAGCGTGAATTCCGGGCTGCAGTTTCCGCAACCAAGGCCCTCGGGAAAATAGATCCCAGTCTGAGTGTGGATTCTGGGTCGCAGTTTCCGCCAGAGGGCTCGACCGGAAAGCGCGACCCGTTTTGGACGCCAATTCTGGGTTGCGCTTTCCAAAAGCTCGCTCAATAGCTCAATAATTCAAGTCACCTTTAGCTAACATTTACGCAGCTCAACGGCCCCACCTGCGTGTTTTTTAGTAAACCTTGGCATACTCGGCGAACGGTATGAAGATGCCGGCCAGAGGGTATTGCAAACGGTCGCTCCCGTGGTATGTTTTTGCCCGAATCAAACCGGCGCGCATCGCCTGTAGCGTCGGTCAACAGAGAGGAAACTACCATGGCTCATCCCGTAATTGATGCCGACGAGTGCATCGCTTGTGGCGTTTGCGTCGACTCCTGCCCCGCTGGCGTTCTGGAGCTCCAGGACGTCGCTACCGTCGCTGACGAGGACTCCTGCGTCGCCTGTGGCGCTTGCCAGGACGCTTGCCCCGCTGGCGCGATCACCGAGATCGTCGAGGAGTAACAACTCCCCCACTTGCACACTCAAAAGTACACCGTGCACAAAAAAGGAGGCTTCCGCATCGCCGCGGAGGCCTCCTTTTGCATATGTGGGCAGCTAATTTGGAGCGGGACCCTTGGCAGTTGCGGTGGAATAGTTCCTGTTTTATGGCTTAGATGCCGATTTTAGGAACTATTTCACCGCAACTTATAGATGCAGCGTCGGCTACGAGAGATCATCCTCGTAGGGCATTAAATCGGCAAGGTAGCCCTTCTCCTTGAGCATCGCCTCGATCTCGTCGAGGGTCTGTTCGTCCTCCGCCGCAATGCGATGGAAGTGGTAGCCGCTGGTCACCGTCAGCAGCGGAAAGCTCTTGCCGCTCTCGATATCGCGCAGATAGCGCTCGACATCGCGACGATTGCGGATGTCCAGGTCGGCCGTAATCTTACCGTACACGCGGTGATTGACAATCACGTTGAGCACGGCGCCGCCGGCGTCGACGATACTCGTGAGCTCATCGCCTGCCTGCTCCACGCTGTGGCGAACCTTGACCAAGCGCGTAGGCACGGCGGGGCTGCTGGGGGCCTCCTGCAGCACGTAGCCGCGGTTGGTCGCCACGATATCGTGCCCATCGGCGCGCAGCAGGGCGATGTCCTGCACCACGATCTGGCGGCTCACACCCACCTCGCGGGCAAGCGCGCTGCCCGATACGGGCCCCTTGGCCCCCTCGAGCACGGCCATGATGGCACGGCGACGCTCGCGGGCGTTCATTATTTACCGTCCAGCAGACGCAGGTGCTTAAGCGAGAGGTCGAGGATCGGCGCGGAGTGCGTCAGGGCGCCCGAGCTAATAAAGTCAACGCCCAGGTCGGCAAGCGCGCGGATATTGCTGGCATCCACGTTGCCCGAGCACTCGGTCTTGGCGCGGCCGGCGATAAGTTCAATAGCGGCGGCCATGTCGTCATGGGTCATGTTGTCGAACATGATGATGTCGGCGCCGGCCTCCACGGCCTCGCGCACCATGTCCAGGTTCTCGCACTCGATCTCGACCGTCGTGGTAAACGATGCATGGGCGCGCGCCATCTCGATCGCGCGCGTCACGCCACCGGCGGCATCGATGTGGTTGTCCTTGAGCATGACGGCCGTCGACAGGTTGTAACGGTGGTTGCTGCCGCCGCCAATCTCAACCGCCGCCTTCTCAAACACGCGCATGCCCGGTGTGGTCTTGCGCGTGTCGACGAGCACGGTCTTGGTTCCCTCGAGCGCCGCGGCCATGCTGTGCGTATAGGTAGCGATGCCGCTCATGCGCTGCAGGTAGTTGAGCGCCACGCGCTCGCCCGAAAGCAGCACACGCGCATCGCCGCGCACCTGACCCACGTGGTCGCCGGCATGCACCTCGTCACCGTCGGCAACATCAAACAGCACCGAGCTCTGCGAATCCAGCAGCTCAAAGGTGCGAGCGAACACATCCAGGCCGGCAATGATGCCATCGGCTTTGGCGATAAGCTCCACCGTGGCGGGACGCGCCGTGGGGCACACGCTCGCCGTGCTCACGTCCTCAAACGTAATGTCCTCGCGCAGAGCTTGCAGAATCAGATCATCGACGACGAGCTTCATGGTAATGGGATTCATGGTCTACTCCTCCACGGCCTGCGTGCCGGCGGCACGGGCCAAATCATCGATTGCCAGAGGGTCGGCGCCCAGGGCGCGATGACGGCCATCGAGCGCGGGATCGCCCGCCTGCTCCACGGCCAGCGACTCGCCGGTACGCATATACCACGCGGCGCGACGACCCCAGACCAGCGCCTCGAGCAGGCTGTTTGAAGCAAGGCGGTTCTTGCCGTGAACGCCGTTGCAGGCCGTCTCGCCCGCGGCGTAGAGCTCGGGCATCGAGGTGCGGCCGTCCTTGTCGACCCACACGCCGCCCATAAAGTAGTGCTGCGTCGGCGTAACGGGAATGGGCTCATCCAGGATGTCGCGACCGTCCTCCAGGCAGCGCGCGCGGATGTTGGCGAAGTGCCCGGTCACCACGTCGCGCTCGACGGGGGCAAAGCTCAGCCACTCGTGCTCGGTGTCATCCTGCTTCATCTGCTCGCGGATGGCGGCGGCGACAACGTCGCGCGGCTGCAACTCGTCGGTAAAACGCTCGCCGGCGGCGTTGAGCAAAATCGCGCCCTCGCCGCGGCAGCTCTCGCTGATCAGGAACGTGCGACCCGGCTGCGGCGAGAACAGACCCGTGGGATGGATCTGCACGTAGTCCAGGTGCTCCATCTTAATGCCATGCTCCTGAGCGATGTAGCAGGCGTCGCCCGTGAGCTGCGGGTAGTTAGTCGAGTGGTCGTAGACGCCGCCAATGCCGCCCGTCGCCCACAGCGTGTGGCGGGCATGGATCTTAAACGGCTTACCGGCATGCACGCCCTCAGCGGCATTTGCCAGCTCGTCGGCGGGGCGAACCGAGTTGTCCTCGTCCACGGCTACGGCGACGACGCCGGTGCACACCGTGGCGTCATCGCGCTCGGCGGTCAGGATGTCGGTCATGGCCACGTGCTCCAAAATCTGCACGTTGTCCAGCTTGCGAACGGCCTGGAGCAGCTTGGTCGTGATCTCCTTGCCCGTAATGTCGGCATGGAAGGCAATGCGCGGACGGCTGTGCGCGCCCTCGCGGGTAAAATTGAGGCTGCCGTCGGCCTTGCGCTCAAAATCCACGCCCATCGCTAGCAGGTCGTTGATGACCGAGCGGCTCGAGCGAATCATGATGTCGACGCTCTCGCGGCGGTTCTCGTAGTGGCCGGCGTGCATGGTGTCCTCAAAGAAGGCATCGTAGTCCGAGCCTTCGGGCAGCACGCAGATGCCGCCCTGCGCGAGCATCGAATCGCACTCATCGACCGCGCCCTTGGAGAGCATGATCACGCGCGTGCTCGTCGGCAGATTGAGGGCCGCGTACAGACCCGCCACGCCGCAGCCGGCAATGACGACGTCGCACTCCATATCGGGGTATTGCTTGGTTTCCACAGGAATCCTCTCCCTTGAATGTGACATAAGGGACCGTCCCTCATGCAACATTGTTCTAGCGTGCTGCGTACTCGAGCATACGGTCGAGCGTGAGCTTGGCCTGGTCTGCTGCCTCGTCCGAGACGCCGATCTGCACCTCGCCCTCGCCCGTCTCCAGGCAGCGCACGAGCTTTTCGAGCGTAATGAGGTCCATGTTGACGCAGGTGGGCTGCACCGCGGGGAAATAGAACTTCTTGCCGGTGTCCTGGCAGCGGCGCTCGAGCTCGTAGAGCACGCCGCGAACCGTCACGATAATGAACTCGCTCGCGTCGGACTCCTCGGCATACTTGATGATGCCGGCAGTGGAGCCGATGTAGTCGGCCTCGGCAAGGACGTCGGCCTTGCACTCAGGATGCGCCAGCACGAGCGCGTCGGGGTGGGCCTCCGTCGCGTCGACGATCTGCTCGACGGTGATGATGTGATGGCGCGGGCAGTAGCCGTTGTTGAGGATGACGTGCTTTTGCGGCACCTGCTCGGCTACGAAGCGGCCCAGGTTTTGGTCGGGAATGAACAGGATATGCTGCTGCGGCAGCTCGGACACAATCTTGACGGCGTTGGAGCTGGTGACGCACACGTCACTCCAGCTCTTGATCTCGACCGTCGAGTTGACGTAGCAGACCACGGCAAGGTCGTCACCGTACTCGGCGCGGGCGGCATCGACCGTCTCGCGCTTGACCATGTGAGCCATGGGGCAGTCCGCGCCCGGCTCGGGCAGCAGCACGGTCTTAGTGGGATTGAGCAGTTTGGCGCTCTCGCCCATAAACTCCACGCCGCACAGCACGATGGTCTGCTGCGGCAGGCTTTTAGCGAGCTTAGCCAGGTAGAAGCTGTCGCCGACGTAATCAGCCACGGCCTGCACCTCGGGCGCCACGTAATAGTGCGCCAGGATCACCGCGTCGCGTTGGATTTTTAGTTGCTGAATGGCCTCGACGAGCTCTGCGGGCACCAGTGCCGCGCGCTCCGTTGCCGTCGTTGCCAATGCCAGGCCGGCCGCGATATCGCGTGCAAGCTCCGACGCATCCATGTTCGCGCTCTGTGCCATCAAGGCCCCTCTCTTTTGGCGAATCTTGGGGCTTTAGTATGACACCTAGGTTTACAGCTGACAAGACAGCTGTAAACCTAGGTGTAAAGTTGAAATAAAGATTCAATCATGTGGCAGGTCCATATTCGAACTGGCAAGCTGAGGATAGCTGAGCTCTCGATGGCGCAGGAGGCATCTTTCGCCACCGCAATACCGCTTGGCGCGAGTTGCACGCCGTGGGGCGCAAACGGTCCGCACCCCCACAAGCGGCCCGCACCCAATGTGGCAAAATCGAACTACTAAGGGGGCTTAGAATGCTCAAGATTATTGCCTGCGACGATGATGTCGCTTTTCTAGATAGACTGCACCGGATGATCGACCGTTGGTCGACCGAGACGGGCACGGCGGTCGATGTTGCGCTCGTCACGCGCGGCGAGGACCTGCTGGCCCGCCATGCCGCATCGCGCGCCGACATCATTCTGCTCGACATGATCATGCCGCTCGTCAACGGCATGGACACCGCACGCGAACTGCGCCAGGCCGACACCGCCGTGCGCCTGGTGTTTCTCACCTCGTCGCCCGAGTTCGCACTGGAGTCCTACGAGGTCCGTGCCTTCGACTATCTGCTCAAGCCCGTGACTTACGAACGCCTGGCGCAGTTACTCGACGAGCTTTCGAGCATGCGCCCGGCGGCAACCGACGAGCTCGTAATCAAAACTTCCTTTGGCTACCACGCCCTGCGCCTGTCCGACATCGAATATGCCGAGGCGCGCAACAAGCACGTGGTCTTCCACCTGCGCGACGGACGCGATATCGAGGCACTCGAGTCGTTCCGCAGCGTCGAGGACCGCTTGGAGCAAAACGCGGTCTTCTTTAAATGCCACCGCAGCTACCAGGTCAACCTGCGCAATATCGATCACTTTGACCGCACGGACATCGTCATGCGCTCGGGCGCGTGCATCCCGCTTTCGCGCAGCTGCAAGCAGGGATTCCAAGACGCCTACTTTGCGGTGCGCTTTGAGGGTGGAAGACACTGATGGTCTCCTCGGTCGGAATGATCCTTTGGGCAATCCACCACGCCACAACGCTACTCTTCGGCGTCTTTGCCTCGGCGGCGCTGTGCGGTGTCGAAATCAATCGACGCCATGCGCTCGAGTTGGTGGGGGTCGGAGCCGCAACCGGCGCTGCCTTTTCGATCGCCAATGCCGTCGGCGGCGAGCTTTTCGCCCGCCAGGTATATCCGCTCGTCGTGCATCTGCCGCTCGTCATCTATTTGTGCGCGCGCTACCGCCTGAGCCCGCTGCTTGCCGTACTCGGCATTACGAGTGCCTATCTGAGCTGCCAGTTCAGCAATTGGATGGGCATCGCCGCATTTGCCGCAACCGATTCTCAGATCGCATACTATCTGGCGCGCATCGCGACCACGCTCGCCGTCTTTGCCGTCCTGTTGCATTGGGCCGGAGACATCGGTCCGCGCTTGGCGATTAAAAGCACCACCGAGCTGGGCATCCTTTTAATCCTACCGCTCGTCTATTACATCTTTGACTATGCCACCAACGTCTACACCACGCTGTTCCACTCGGGCTCGGTGGTGACGGTTGAGTTTTTGGCATTTGCGCTCTGTGCCTTCTATCTTATGTTTCTTGCCGTTTACCTGCGCGAATACGAAGAAAAGGAAACCGCCGAGCGAGAGCGCTGGATGCTCGAAACCCGCGACAGCGCCGCCATCAAAGAGCTCGAGGCTTGGCGTCAATCTGGGCGCGAGCTGTCGATTCTTCGCCACGATATGCGCCACTTCCTACGCGGCCTGGCCGCTTTAATTGAGGAGGGCCACACCGACGAGGCGCTCAAACGCATCGACGAACTCTGCGAAGCTGGCGACCGCACCGCCGTACGCCGCTTCTGCGCCAACGAGACCGTAAACATCGCGCTTTCGTCATTTAACTCGGATATCAATAGAAACGGCATTACTGCCAACCTGCGCGCCGCCGTACCCGAAACCATCCACGTAGGTGACGCCGACCTGTTTAGCGTGCTCTCAAATGCCTTGGAAAACGCTATCACCGCCGCAAGCGCCGCACCCCAAGGAAAGCGATTCGTCGACTTTGACCTGCGATTAGAGGACGGCCAGCTGCTGCTGTTAGTTTCCAACACGTTTGACCGCGCGCCGCGCATGGTCGACGGCATGCCCGTAACCCGGCATGCGGGCCACGGCTTTGGCACCAAGAGCATCAAACTTGCCGTGGAGCGCATGAACGGCAACTGTCAGTTCCGCATTAACGGCGATCGGTTTGAGCTGCGCGCTGTGATGTAGAAGTGCGGCGCCGATCTCGCGGCGTGTCTTGCCCGCTAGGCAATCGCTCACCGGCGCCAATCCGCTACAGCGGAGCGGCCGCCGGAGTCAGCTGCTTGATGTAGGCCCACATGCGCTGCTTGGCCGCTTTGTCGGTCAGCGCCGCCTCAAAGCCGTCGAGCGCGAGCACGCGGCGGCCCTGCACATGGGCGACCAGGCCGGGCTTGAGCATGGCGGTGTCGAAGTCATCGATCGCCACGAGCATATCGGCGTAGGTCTCGCGCATGGCATCGGCCGCGTTGTTGTCGAGCAGTAGCACCGCCTCGGGGTCCAAGGCCTCGAGCGCCTCGCGGAACAGCTCGCACGGCAGAGTCTCGCCCACCGCGACCGCTCCGTCACCCACGCCGGCGACGCTTGCCAGCACGCAAAAATCCTCGGGCGCGTAGCCGATGGCCCCAAGCGCCTTGCGCAACGCCGCGCCATCCGGGCCGGCGGCAAGCTCGCCACCCGAACGCTCGGCCTCGTCCAAATCGCCTTTGACCAGCACGATCGGCGAGCACGCGTTGCCCGCGATACGCACGCCACGGACCGCAAGCGATGCGAGCTCCTGCTCGGCCGCCTGGGCGATGGCTTCTTTTTTCTGGCTTTGTGACGTGGACATGCGCTCTCCAATCGTTTGCGTGTCCACCATTATATAAAAGAGCTGCCCGCGAGTGGTTGCTTTGCGGGCGGCTGGGTATAAGCACGGTCGTACTGAGTTTTACGCGGCCGAGCCGCGTCGCATTATGGAGGTCACCATGGCTGACATTAATCAGATTACCCCCGAGAACTTCGATTCCATCGTTAACGACAGCCTGCCCGTGCTGGTCGATTTTTGGGCACCGTGGTGCGGGCCCTGTCGATCCCTCTCGCCCATCGTTGACGAGGTTGCCGATGAGCTGGCGGGCAAGCTCGCCGTTGCCAAGTGCAACGTCGACGACAACCAGGACCTGGCCATGAAGTATGGCGTCATGAGCATCCCCACGCTGATTGTGTTTAAGAACGGCGAGGAGATTGACCGCTCGGTTGGCGCTCTGCCCAAGGCGAGGCTGCAGGCGCTGCTGGAGAAGCATCTGTAATACGCTTGTTACATGTTGCCGTCTGCCTGCCGTCCATGAGCGCTTTTACGCCGCTCGCCGGACTTCTGAATGCACCGAGTGCAACCACGGATAGTATGGTAGTCACAAACAGCCCCCAGTGAACGGGTGCGGGTCGCACAGACTCGTACCCGTTTTCTTATGCAGCTGCGCGCAGAGCGGGCGTAGTAAAATCTGAACCACTGAACTGCCCCATACAAAAGGAGATTTCCCATGCATGATGTTGGAATGAACATGAGCCAGCTTGCCATGAGCGTCAAGCAGGTCGACGACACCATCGAGCTCGCTCACGAGTGGAGCCATCAGCTGCTGCATGCGACCGAGAATTTTGACATGGAGCGCATCGGCGCCAAGCTCGAGGCCGCCATGGCCGCGCTGCACGAGGCCCACGACGCACTCGAGGGCTACGAGGAAGCCATCGAGGCCGACCACAACTCCGTCGGCTCCGTGAAGCTGGTGTAAGGTGGCCGAACACGAGCACAGCTGCGGGTACGAGCACGAGCATCCGCACGGGGCGGACGGTGACGCGGGCTGCCATTGTAGTGGCTCCGGCTCCGAGCTGGTCCGTTTTTCGGTTACCGCACCCGACGACCTGCTGCGCCGTTTTGACGAGCAGATCGCACGCCGCGGCGACGTGGCCAACCGCTCCGAGGCCGTGCGCGACCTGATTCGCGCCTCGATCGCCAAGGAGCAGATGCGCACGCCCGATGAGCAGGTTATCGGGTCGCTCACCATGATCTATGACCACCATACCGGCGACCTGACGCGCCGTCTGGACGAAGTGCAGCACGACTACACCGACGAGATCGTATCGACCATGCACGTGCATCTGGATCACCACAACTGCTTGGAGATTCTGGCGCTCAAGGGTCGCGGCGAGCGCGTCTACGAACTAGCCGACCGCCTGCTGGGCCTGCGCGGCGTTAAGCACGGCGAGCTCACGTGCGCCGCCACCAAGCAGAGCCTGGGGCTGTAGCGGGATTTCCCGCAGCGCACCTGCCAAATAGGGACAGGTTTGTTTTGGCAGGTTTAGAAGTTTTACCTACCAAAATAAACCTGTCCCTTTTTGGTCGGTTTTGATGAGGGGTGTCGCATGCGGCATGTGCATATTCATGTGACGGGCATTGTGCAGGGCGTTGGCATGCGGCCGTTTGTGTATCGCGAGGCCATGGCACATGGCATTTGTGGATGGGTGCTCAATGCGGGCGACGGCGTGCATATCGAGGCGCACGCTCCGACCGATGCACTCGATGCTTTTGTTGCCGCGCTTTCTGAGCATGCGCCTGCGGCAGCCCGCGTAGAGCATGTCGAGGTTGTGGACTTGGCAGCCAACGGTTGGGATGCCGCCAACGAACAGGGCTTTCGCATCGTAGCATCGCAGGACCAGACCGCGCACACGACGCTCGTCTCGCCCGATATCGCCACCTGTGACGATTGCTTGCGCGAATTGTTCGATCCCGCCGACCGACGCTATCACTACCCCTTTATCAACTGCACTAACTGCGGGCCACGCTTTACCATCATCCGATCGTTGCCTTATGACCGAGCGGCCACATCGATGGATTGTTTTCCCATGTGTCCCAGGTGTGCCGCGGAGTATGCCGACCCACTCGACCGGCGTTTTCACGCGCAACCCGATGCCTGCTTTGATTGCGGGCCGCATATTACGTGGCGCGAGGCTGTGAACGGCGATGCGTGCGGGAATTCGTCCGCGACACCGGCCGTCGGCACCACACGCGAGGCCAGCGACGCTATCATCGACCGCTGTGTTGAGCTGCTGGCCAACGGCGGTATCGTCGCCATCAAGGGACTGGGCGGATTCCATCTATCCTGTGACGCCTCCAACGAGCAGGCGGTAGCCGAGCTGCGCCGCCGCAAACGCCGCAGCAATAAGCCGCTTGCCGTCATGGTGCGCCGTCTTGCCGACGCTGGGCGCCTGTGTCATATCGACGATGCTGAACGCGATCTGCTCGCCGGCAGTATCCGCCCCATTGTGCTGCTGCGCCGACGTGCTGTTTGCGAGAGCGGCGGCTCCCCCGACATCCTCGCTCTCGCGCCATCTGTCGCGCACGACTTGCCCGAGCTCGGCGTCATGCTCCCCTATACGCCTCTTCAACATCTGTTGCTTGCCGCGGCAGAAGCCTGCGGTATGCACGCGCTCGTCATGACCAGCGGAAACCTGAGCGAAGAACCCATCGAGACCGACGACGACCTTGCCTGGGAACACCTCGTTGCCGCCGGCATCGCCGACGCGCTGCTCGGTAACGACCGCGCGATCCTCTCGCGCTACGACGACTCTGTAGTGCGCGTGGTCGACGGCGCCATTATGCCCGTTCGCCGCGCTCGCGGATATGCACCCCAGCCGCTGCCGTTGCCGGCGCTCGACGGCGCTCCGTCCTGCGTGCTCGCCTGCGGGCCACAACAAAAGGCCACGATTGCGCTCACGCGTGAAGGGACGAACGGCGAGGCGACCTGTTTTGTGTCGCAGCATATCGGCGATGTTGAAAACGGCGGGACCTTCGATGCCTGGAACGCCGCGCGCACGCGCTTGGAAGATCTCTTTGACTTGGCGCCCGCCGCCTTGGCCTGCGATGTACATCCCAGCTATCTATCGGGCCAGTGGGCGCGCGAGCAGGCGCGAAAATGCAATCTGCCGCTCGTCGAGGTGCAGCACCATCATACGCATATCGCGAGTGTAATGGCCGAGGCCATCGCCGCGGGCCAGCTTACAACCGACGCGCGTGTCCTTGGCATCGCCTTTGACGGCACCGGCGCCGGCACCGATGGGACCATTTGGGGCGGCGAGTTTCTTGTTGCCAGCCTTGGCGGCTTTGAGCGCGCCGCGCATTTGCGCACCTGGGCGCTCCCCGGTGGGGCGGCCTCCGTGCGCGACGCCCGCCGCAACGCCTTTGCCCTGCTCAGTGAGCTCGGCCTGCTCGAGCACCCAGGTGCCGCTCGGCTTTTGGACAGCCTCGACGAGCAAACGCGCAGCGTGACAGCCACCATGATCGAGCGCGGCATCAACAGCCCGCGTACCAGCAGCATGGGGCGTCTCTTTGATGCCGCGGCAGCGATTCTGGGCATCTGCGACAAGGCAACCTACGAGGGCGAACCCGCCATCGAGCTTGAGGCCGCCGCCCGGCGCGCGCTCGACAACGAAATCGCCCATTTTCCCGACGACAACGCCGGCTATTTCGCATCTGGCCCATCGTGGCTGGACGGCCCCTATGTTCTGGACCAGAAAGCACTCTTTGAGGCACTTTTGGGAGGAATTGAAGCCGGAGCGCCCGCCGACAGGCTCGCACTCGACTTCCATGTCGCCGTCGCGCGCTCCTCGGCGCGCATCGCCAGCGATATCTGCGTGCACGAGGGCATCGACACCGTCGCGCTCTCGGGCGGCGTGTTCATGAACCGACTTCTGCTTCAGCTTCTCACCCGCGAGCTCAAAAGCACAGGCTTTACTGTCCTTGTCCCCCACACCGTACCCGTCAATGACGGCTGCATCGCCTACGGTCAGGCAGCAGTCGCACGCACTCGCCTCGCACAGGTCGCGCCACAATAGGCTGTTCGGCCAGCCCGCAAGCCGCCGTCTCACAGGCGTAACGCGTTTGCCCGCGAACCCCGCGAGCGCTACCATCAACTGATGGATTATTGAGCGCTCATCCAGCGCAAAGCGTATACAAGGGGAACAATATGTGCCTTGCCGTTCCCGGTAAAGTAGTCAAACGCGACGACGGCCTCAAGGCCACCGTCGACATGATGGGCATCGAGCGCCCCGTGTCGCTGCGACTCGTGCCGACGGCGCAGGTTGGCGACTATATTCTCGTACACGCCGGCTTTGGCATCCAGATTGTCGACGAGCAGGAAGCACAGGAAACGCTCGAGCTTGTTAATGCCATGTCCGAGCTGGTCGAAGAAGACCAGCTGGCCACCAACCCGGCGGAGGCTTACTAGTGGCGCCCGAGCAGCCGGCTCGCTCCGGTATCGATTTCTCGGCATTCCGCGATCCCAAGCTGGCTCGCGAGCTCATCGAGCGCATTCATGAGCTTGTCGGCGACCGCACCATCAACCTTATGGAAGTCTGCGGCACGCATACCGTGAGCATCGGGCGCTATGGCTTTCGCTCCATTATGCCGGCAGGGCTCAAGCTGCTGAGCGGCCCGGGCTGCCCCGTCTGCGTTACCGCCAACCGCGACATCGACCACGCAATCGCGCTCGCCAACATAGACGGCGCCATCATCACCACCTTTGGCGACATGATGCGCGTGCCCGGATCATCCACCTCGCTCGCTGCGCAAAAGGCGGCGGGGCGCGATATTCGCATTGTGTACTCCCCGCTCGACGCGCTCGACATTGCCGAGCAAAACCCTGATCGCCCGGTCATTTTTATGGGCGTGGGCTTTGAGACTACGACGCCCACCATCGCCGCCGCCATCTTGGAGGCCGAGGCGCGCGGGCTTTTGAACTTCTCGGTCTATTGCGCCCACAAGACCACGCCGCCGGCGTTGCGCGCCATCGCCAACGACCCCGAGACCACCATCGACGGCTTTATCCTGCCGGGACATGTCGCCACCATCACGGGCTTGGCGCCCTTTAGCTTTTTGGTCGACGAGTTCAATACCCCGGGCGTGGTCACGGGATTTGAACCGGTCGATATCCTGCAGGGCATCTGTATGCTGGTCCAGATGGTTGTCGAGGACCGACCGGCGATCGACAATGCCTACCGCCGCGGTGTCAATGCGAACGGCAACCCCGTGGCGCGCCAACTGGTCGAGCAGGTGTTTGAGCCGTGCGACACCATATGGCGCGGTCTGGGGCCGATTGCCAACTCGGGCCTTTCCATCCGCTCCGAGTTCTCGCGCTTTGATGCCCGCACTCGCTTGGACGTGCCCGTTGAGGAGACGGTCGAGCCGCGCGGGTGCCGCTGCGGCGACGTGCTGCGCGGGGCCATTACGCCGAGCAGCTGCCCTCTTTTCGGTCACGCTTGTACACCCGAGCACCCCGTCGGCCCGTGCATGGTGAGCTCCGAGGGCAGTTGCGCAGCATATTTCCGCTACCGCGACTAGCCCGGACACACCCGCACACCGGCACCACCCACGATTGGAGTTTTCGATATGTCCCATAGCGTTACCGATAGCACCGTCCTGCTGGGCCACGGCTCCGGCGGCCAGATGATGAAACGCATCATCGATGAGGTCTTTTTGGATGCCTTTGGGTCGCCCGAGCTGCTCGAAGGCAACGACGCCGGCGTCGCCGCGCTGCCCACGAGCGGGCGCATCGCCATGTCGACCGACAGCTTTGTAGTCTCGCCGCAGTTCTTCCCCGGTGGCAACATCGGCCGCCTCGCCGTGTGCGGAACCGTCAACGACGTCGCGACCTCGGGCGCCAACGTGCGCTACCTATCGTGCGGCTTTATCCTCGAAGAGGGCTATCCCATGGATAGGCTCCGCCAGATTGTGCAGACGATGGCCGAGACGGCACGCGAGGCGGGCGTGTCCATAATCACGGGCGACACCAAGGTGGTCGAGCGCGGCGGGGCCGACGGCGTCTACATCAATACCGCCGGCGTGGGCGAGGTGCCTGCGGGCGTGGCGCTCAGCGGCGCAAACTGCCAGCCCGGCGATGTCATCCTGGTATCGGGTACGCTGGGCGACCACGGCATCGCCATCATGAGCCAGCGCGAGGGCTTGGCGTTTTCGAGCACGATCGAAAGCGATGCCGCACCGCTCAACCACCTGATTGCCGACGTTCTGGCCGCAGCGCCCGGCACGCGTTGCTTTCGCGACCCCACGCGCGGTGGCCTGGCCTCGACGCTCAACGAGTTTGCGCAGGCCAGCGGCGTTGCCATGGAGGTCGACGAGGATGCCGTGCCCGTGCGTCCCGACGTGCAGGCCGCCTGCGAGATGCTCGGCTACGATGTGCTGCAGGTGGCAAACGAGGGCAAGATGGTTGCCGTCGTGCCGGCCGAGCAGGCCGATGCGGCTCTAGCCGCCATGCGCGCCGCCCACTACGGCGAGAACGCCGCGATTATCGGTCGCGTGCTGCCACTTGCCGAGGGCGCCCGTCCCGCCGTGCGCGTGCGCACTGGCTGGGGCTCGACCCGCATCCTCGACATGCTCGTGGGAGAGCAGCTGCCGAGAATTTGCTAACGACAAAGGCTCAGGGCTATTAAAGATATTCAGATTCCAAACATGCCCGGCACGCATGCCCAGTATTATGGGGTGCGTTTTACAACTCAAGCGGCAGGAGCACCCATGGCAGCGGATTATTCCCATGTGATCTTTGACCTTGACGGCACCATCCTCAACACGCTCGAGGACCTGGCGGCCGCCGGCAACCATACCTGCGAGATGCACGGCTGGCCCACGTTTGCTGTTGACGAATACCGCTATAAGGTGGGAAACGGCATGCTCAAGCTGGTTGAACGCTTTATGCCTGCCGAGTATGCGGGCGACGGTCGCATGTTTGAGCAGACGCTTGCCGAGTTTAGGGCTTACTACGGCGAGCACAAGGAGGACCACACCGCCCCCTATGCCGGCACGATCGAGATGCTCGACCGCCTGCGCGCCGCGGGTGTGCAGCTTGCCGTGCTCACTAACAAGGACCACGTCTCGGCGGCTCCGCTTATCGAGAAGTATTTTGGTTCCGAGCGCTTTGCGCTGGTGCAGGGCCGCGTCGATGCGTTTCCCCCCAAGCCCGAAGCACCCGTCACGCTGCATGTGATGGAGGAGTTGGGCGCTGATCCGGCAACCACGCTCTATGTGGGCGATTCCAATGTCGATATCCTAACCGGCCACAACGCCGGCCTTAAGAGCGCGGGCGTCAGCTGGGGTTTCCGCGGCCGCGCAGAGCTGGAAGCCGCCGGCGCCGACTACGTGGTGGACACCCAGGCAGAGCTCACGGCGCTGATTCTGGGCGAGTAACCGCTCATCCCTCCCACGGGCTGCTAATGTGGGACGGGACTCTTTTAGCTGCCCCCCGCACCAAAGAAGTGCCCCCAAGTGCCGCCCCAATGACTACCATGGCAACGTTGCAGGTAGAGGACGGACAGCGAAAACGCCCCTAAGCGAGCAAGGTGACGTGAAATGAAAGGGCGCTGACCTTCTGGTCGCGCCCTTGAAATTGAACGTCAGATTGCCGCTTAGGGGCGTTTGCAGCGTCGAGCAGTTACGCGGTTTGGCAAAACCGCGTAACCCCCTAGCTCATCATCGCATTCATCATCTCGGTGGTTGCGGAATCGTCGGCAGACCACTCGTTATCCTCGTTGGCGGAATATTTAAAGGTGACCTTGGTGTCCTTGGTCTTAGCGGCCTTGGTCACGTCGACCATGACCTGGCCGGCCATCTTGTACAGATCATCCTCGGAAGGCATCGTATCGAGTGCGGCGACCTTCTCCTGATACTGGGTGGCGAAATCTTCGACGATCTTATTCATGGACTTGCAGGTGATGGTAACCTCGGCGGTCGCAGTGCCCTTGTCCTCATCGACCGTCACATCGCCGATCTTGTAATCAAAGCCCTCGAGATAGCTCTTGGCGTACTCCTTGGGATCGATGCCCAGTTGCTCAAACTCGTCGCCCGAAGCCTCTTCCAGACCGGAGAGGAAATCATCGCCGCCGTTCTTGATCTCGTCAAACTGGCTCGTAAGGTCGTTGGTGATGAGCTCTTCCACCGAAGGCCCTCCGCAGCCGGAAAGCAAAACCACGCACGCGACCAGGGCGGCCATCAGAGGCGCAAGCAGCAGCTTCTTTTTCATGACATTCCTCCAAACAAGCGGCGCCGCGTTCCCTGCGCAGCGCACGTCGTAACAGCAAGTCCATATTAGCGGCCCGGCCCAACCCCCTGCGTCGCAAAAGCGCAGGCGGCTCAATTTGACGAGCGAATGGCCCGTAAAACAAGCCCCCTGCAATAAAATGCACCTGGGCTTATAGGACAAAATGTGTGTCCCGATAGAACATCCGTTTCCATCCATTAATC
>UQLH01000020.1:0-41225 GCA_900541805.1 uncultured Collinsella sp. | reverse complement strand
CCTATGACGTTCTGATTCGTAGTCAGACCCTCTATCCAGCTGAGGTAACGCCGCAACGCACGGATTATTATGCACGTGACCCCTCGATGGGTCAAGCGACAATTTGGAAAAATTTTACGAAGTGATGATTAAGACGCTCGCGCCTCGACCGAGGTTCGAATCCATGCGGTGCCGGCGTAAAAGAAAAGCCCCCGTTGCCGGAGGCTTTCGATTTCAATTGGTGCGGCGTATAGGATTCCGCGCATCCGCTTCGCGGATCCGCACCGGCTTCGCCCGCCTGCCGGCGTGCTCGCCCGCGGGCTAAAAACGCTCCGCGTTTTCTTTACGCCCGCGCCTCGACCGAGGTTCGAATCCATGCGGTGTTGCCATAAAAGAAAAGCCCCCGTTGCCGGAGGCTTTAAGTTCGATTGGTGCGGCGTATAGGATTCGAACCTATGACGTTCTGATTCGTAGTCAGACCCTCTATCCAGCTGAGGTAACGCCGCAGCGCAAGACATATAAAACCACTTTAGCCTATTGGAGTCAAGCACAATCTCAAACTTTTTTGTGGAACGCAGTTTTGTCATGCTGCTCCGCATATACCGCCGTTCCCCGTACGATCGATTGGCTTTTCGATCACGTCAAACTTGGCATCAAGTTCCCTCAGGAGCGATCTCACCCGCTGGGCACAATCATAATCGGCAAACAAGATACTCAACATGCGAGCAACCTGGTTAGATGTCCGGACCCCATAGAAATGCTCCAGGGCAACAAGCCCCTCGTGCGTCACAAACGTCTCGACCACATGCGGCGACTCCTCAAAGCACCATTGTGTCAACGGACCCTCACTCGTCTGCCGGACCACCAGGCCGCCCATGCCAGACGGCTCACACGTTACAAGCAGGTATTCCCCGCCCTCGTCGCTCTCAAACAAAACCACCCGATCATCAAACAGTTCCATCGCGTCCCCTTTCTCTCGCTCTTATTTAGCAAAAGCATAGCAGGTAGATGGCTGTATACAGAACAGTTGTTCGTGTGTTTTCTATTGAGCTGTCCGCACGGCATGGTATGGACCTCCGCACGAAATAGGGCGCCCCCGAAGGAGCGCCCTTGCATATCCCCTATGCAGCCAAGTTACGCGACCGGCTCGATCTTCTCGAGGCCGCCCATGTAAGGACGCAGAACCTCGGGAATCGTGATGGTGCCGTCGGCGTTCTGGTAGTTCTCCAGAATGGCGGCCATGGTGCGGCCGGCCGGCAGGCCGGAACCGTTGAGAGTGTGCAGGTAGCGCGAACCCTTGAAGTTCTCGGGGTCGCGATACTTGATGTTGGCGCGGCGAGCCTGGAAGTCACCGCAGTTGGAGCAGGAGCTAATCTCCTTGTAGGCGTTGTAGCTCGGCAGCCAGACCTCGACGTCGTAGGTCTGACGGGCAGAGAAGCCCAAGTCACCGGTGCACAGGCTAATCACGCGATACGGAAGGCCCAGCTGCTGCAGCAGGTACTCGGCCTCGGCGGTCATGCTCTCGAGCTCCTCGTCAGACTCCTCCGGCTTAGCGAACTTAACCATCTCGACCTTGTCGAACTCGTGCTGACGGATGATGCCGCGGGTGTCGCGACCGGCGGAACCGGCCTCCTCGCGGAAGCAGGGGGTGAAGGCGGTGTAGCGGCGCGGCAGAGTGTCGGCATCGAGGACCTCGCCGGCGTGCAGGTTGGTAAGCACGACCTCGGCGGTGGGGATCAGGAAGTTGTCGCCCGAGACGTGATAGGCGTCGTCCTCGAACTTGGGCAGCTGACCCGTGCCAAACATGGTCTGACGCTTGACGACGATGGGCGGCCACCACTCCTTAAAACCACGGCTGGTGTGCGTATCGAGGAAGAAGTTGATAAGGGCGCGCTCCAGGCGGGCGCCGGCGCCACCGAGAACGGTAAAGCGGCTGCCGGAGAGCTTATTGCCACGCTCGAAGTCGAGGATGTCCAGATCGGTGCCCAAATCCCAGTGCGGCTTAAAGTCGAAGTCGAACTCGCGCGGGGTGCCCCAACGACGGCGCTCGATGTTCTCGTCCTCGTCCTTGCCGTACGGCGTGGCCTCGCAAGGAATGTTGGGCAGGTGAGCCATGAAGTCGTACTGCTCCTGCTCGAGAGCAGTGCGGCGCTCGGCCAGAACGTCAATCTTCTCGTTGACGGCGCGCACGGCCTCCTTGGCGGCCTCGGCCTCGTCCTTCTTGCCCTCCTTCATCAGGACTCCGATCTTCTTGGACTCGGCATTGCGCGTAGCCTGGAGCTCCTCGACCTCGGTGATGACGGCACGACGCTCGTCGTCGAGCTCAAAGAACTTCTCGCGATCCCAAGACGTCTGGCGGTTAGCCATGGCGACATCGATGGCATCGGGGTTCTCGCGAACAAACTTGATATCAAGCATTAGATCCTCCGGCGATATACATTCCATTTAGGTTGCAACCTTGTACATGTATGGGCAAGTATATACTTATGAGCGTTTACGACCCAACTCAACTACGCAAGAAGGCACCCAATGGACGCAGTTTTTTCCTTTTTGTTTGGCACCCGCACCGGTTTTGCCATCCTTTTCGCCGGCGGCATCCTGTTATTTGCGATTCTTGCCTTTGTAATGGAGAAGCGCACCCATAAGATGTACGTCGACCGCGGGCCCAAGTCCGAGGATGAGGAAGACAGCTTCTGGGACTAACCTGCCAAAAAGGGACAGGTTTATTTTGGTCGGTTTTATCTGGGCAAATGCAAGCGCCCCGCAACTGGAATTGAGCCAGTTGCGGGGCGCTTTTCGTACATGTGACAAAACCGCAGGAAAAACCTGCCAAAATAAACCTGTCTTTTTAGGTCGGTTTTATTGGAGAGTTGCGTCAATTGCCTTGACCAGGGCGCTGCGCATGCCGGCGTCCTCGAGCGCAACGACGCCCTTGATGGTGGCGCCACCGGGCGAGCATACGGCATCCTTCATCGCCGCAGGATGCTGGCCAGTTGCAAGCTGCAGCTTTGCCGTACCCAGCACCATCTGGCTCACAATGCGATAGGCATCGGCACGCGGAATACCGTGCTTGACCGCCGCATCGCCCAGGGCTTCGATTGCCATGGCGACAAATGCCGGAGCGCAACCACCCACCGTGCCGCCCACAAACAGCAGGCTCGTATCGAGCTCGACCACCGCACCGAGCTTGCCAAGCAGATCAAGCACCACTGCGCTCTGCTCATCACTAAGCGTGGAAGCCTTCTCGCAAGCGATGACGCCCTCGCCCACCGAAACCGGTGTGTTGGGCACCGTCGAGACATGTGCGACGCCCGGCAGGACCTGCTCCCACTTGGCACTGTCCCAGGTCCAGGCAACCGACAGAACGACCTTTTTGGCAAGAGCATCCTTGAGCGGGGCGAATACCTTCTCGATCATGTACGGTTTGACCGCAGCGACCACGATATCGGATGCGACGACAACCTCGGCGGCATCGTGGCAGGCGACCATGCCGCGCGCCTCGCAGCGCTCAACCAGTGCGTCGTAGCGACCCGCGCAGGCGCACATGTCGCTCGCAGCTACACCGGCAGCGATCCAGCCATCGGCCATAGCGCTCGCCATATTGCCAAAACCGACAAATCCAATCTTCATATCGCATAGTCCTTTCAGACACATTCCTCAAAACGAAAGGTATTGTCCCACGCCATTGTTTCGTATTGCCGACCTATTTGTGATACGGCTCGCCACGACTGATCTTGCAGGCACGGTAAATCTGCTCTAACAGCACCACACGCGCCAGGTTATGCGGCAAGGTAATGCGTCCAAAGCTGAGCATCTCGTCGGCGCGGGCGCGCACCTCATCACTCACGCCGTCCGATCCGCCGATTACAAAGGCGATGTCGCTGTTGCCTCGCAGCATAAGATCGTCGAGCCGCGCCGAGAGCTCCTCACTCGAACGCTCCTTGCCCTCGATAGCCAGCAGGATCACATGCGCTCGAGACGGCAGGGCAGCAAGAATCGCCGCCCCCTCCTTGTCACGTGCGGTATCCACACCGCCCGCCTTGGCCGGGTCGATATCGGCCACCTCGCGGATATCGACCTTGGCATAGGCACCCAGGCGCTTGGTGTACTCAGCGCACGCATCCTTCCAAAAGCGCTCCTTGAGCTTACCGACGCAAACGACGGTGTATTTCACGCGCGTCTACTCCTTCGAATCGTTTTGAACTTTTCCGGCGGTCAGCATCTGCTCGAACATAGAGGCCGACTGCGAGAAGTCGCTCGGCAGCACGACCGTCGAGGTTTTACCCGTGCGAGCGAACTCCGTCATCATCTCGGACCACTGCGTAAACATGAACAGTTGGTTGGCCTCGTCATTGCCGACACCCGTCTCCTGGATGATCTCGAGCGAATCTTTGATACCCAGCGCGATCGCCTTGCGCTGGTTGGCGATGCCCTCGCCCGCCTTTTCCATAGCCTCGGCCTCGGCGGTCGCCTCGGTGACGCGCTTGATGCGGTCTGCCTCGGCGAGCTCCTGTGCCGCAGCGCGCTTGCGCTGGGCAGCGTTGATGTCGTTCATGGAGTTCTCGACCTCGGTCGGCAGCGCGATCTTGGTAATGAGTGTCGACACGAGAGTGAAGCCGTAGGCGGCCATCTGCTCGGATACGGTGGCGTTGACGTCCTTGGCGATGTCATCCTTCTTGGCAAAGACCTCATCGAGCGTGTAGACGGGAATGGAAGAGCGTAGGGCATCGGTGATAAAATCGCGCATCTGGTCGACGGGCTCCTGCAGCATGTAGTAGCTCTTGTAGATGCCCGAATCCGCCGGGCCAGCACCCATGTCATAGCTCACGTGATATTGAGCCGAGACCTCGAGGCCGATGGTCACGTTGTCCTGGGTTTTAACGTCGATGCCAAAACCGTTTTTCATGGTGCGCAGACTCACCGTGGCGGCTTTGCGGTCAATCACGGGTACCTTCATGTGGAAGCCCGCGTTGACGATGCGGTTGAACTTGCCCAGGCGCTCGATGATCACGGCATGCTGTTGTTCAACGACATAGCAGGCGTTGGGAAGCAGCAGCAGCAAAATGATGATGGGAATCAAAAGGCTCGTAAGGGCGGCGATGATACCGGACAACAGCATGGTCTCTCCTCTGATAGGCACACGTTGGCACTAGGATACCCACACGAAGCAGCAACGTGACATCAACAAGAGGCCCATAACAAAAAAGCCCCCATTGCTGGGAGCTCTTTCATTCAATGGTGCGGGCGAAAGGACGTCCGCGTATCCGCTTCGCGGATCCGCACCGGCTTCGGCCGCCTGCCGGCGTCCTCGCCAGCTCGCTAAAAACGCTCCGCGTTTTCTTTACGCTCGCTCCTTCGCAGGTTCAAGTCCCTGCGAAGGGCCCATAACAAAAAAGCTCCCATTGCTGGGAGCTCTTCCATTTAATGGTGCGGGCGAAAGGACTTGAACCTTCATGGGGTTGCCCCCATACGGACCTGAACCGTACGCGTCTGCCAATTCCGCCACGCCCGCGTGCAGGAATTAGAATAACGGAGCGCCACCACGAACGCAAGAACTATTTTTGAAAAAGTTTGCAGGCATTTTCCCAAGCGGCTTGCGCGATTGTTTCGGCGTCCTCACCTGTGCGATCGACACGGTCGTTAACCAGCGCGTTTGCCGTAATGGAGATCATTGCGGGCTCGCATTCAAGACCGCGGATGGGCTCCGGAGCCATATACGGGCAATCCGTCTCGAACAAAATTCGATCGAGTGGGGTTGCCGCGAATGCCTCGCGCACGTCGTCGTTGCGCTTAAAGGTGGCCGCACCACCATAGGCGATATAGCAGCCCAGCTCCACAAAGCGCTCCATCGTGGCGCGGTCCTCGCCAAAACAGTGCAGCACGCAACCGGCCTGGGGCACGCCCACCTCACGAAGCACGTTGTAGGCGTCCACGTGCGAGGTACGCTCATAGTCCGTGTCCTCGTGGCGCAGATGCAGCTCCACCGGCACGTTACGGCACACGGCAAGCTCGAGTTGGCGCGCCATGCAGTCAATCTGCACGTTATGGGGTGCCGGCGCGATATCGTCGTCATAGTCCATGTGGTAGTCCAGGCCGATTTCGCCAATACCGGCGCATAAGGGGTCATCGAGTGCGGCAACGACCTGTGCGTGAACGTCGTCGGTATAGTCCGGCGCGCCATACGGATGCACGCCGGCAAGATACTTGATCTGCGGAATATCCCGCATCGGCAGAATTTCGCGCACCAGCCAGTCGCTATAGTCCGCCACGCTGCGTTTGTCAGCGATGGGATCGAACATCGTCACCAACAGGTCGACGCCCGCGGCTTTGGCGCGCACGAGCGTCTCGGGCACTTCTTTGCCCCAAAACGAAAGCAGATGTGCATGCGTGTCGGCAAGCGGTGCCAAGGGCACGGGGCAGGCAACCGTCTTCTTTTTCTTGGTAAACGTCACGCGTGCGGCATTAGGCATCATGGATTAGCTCCTGGGCCAGGCGGACAAAGTCGGCAACATCAAGCGTCTCGGCGCGCGTGGTGGGTGCGATACCGCAAGCCTCAAAGGCGACATCGAGCACGTCCTTGGCAAAGCCGTTGGCGCTCATAGAATTGCGGATGGTCTTGCGGCGCTGAGCAAATGCAGCATCAATCACGCGGGCCACAAATTCGCGATCGAGTCCTTCGGGCACCACGCCGTCAACACGGTCGATACGCACGACAGCCGAGTCCACGTGCGGCGCCGGCATAAAGCAGCGCGGCGGCACCTCAAAGCGACCCGTCACCTGCGCATACAGGCCGAGCTTTGCCGTATAGCCGCCATAGGTCTTGTTACCCGGCACTGCGGCAATGCGATCGGCAACCTCCTTTTGCACCATGACGACGGCACGCTTGAGCGCCGGCATCGTCTGGAAGAACTGCAGGATGATCGTCGCCGCCACGTTATAGGGCAGGTTCGCGACAAACACCGTCGGCTCACCGCCCGCAGCCTGCTCAATCTGCTCCGGACCCACCTTGAGCGCGTCTCCCATGATAAAGCGGAAGTTGGCATAGTCGGCGGCATGGGCGTCGAGCACCGGCTCGAGCTCGGGGTCGGCCTCGATTGACGTGACGCACGCCGCCTCCTGCAGCAGCGCAAGCGTGAGCGTACCAACGCCCGGGCCAACCTCGAGCACGCGCTCATCGCCCGTGAGCTCGGCAAGCTCGCAGATGCGCTCAATCACATGGTTGTCAATCAGGAAGTTCTGGCCCAGGCGATGCTTGGTCGCAAGGCCAAACTCCTCCAGCAGCTCCCTGGTGGCCGTGGGGTTTGCCAAAGGCGAAGTTGTCATAGTTGCCTCCTTAGCATGATGGCGGCGTCTTGAAACAAAAGGGCATGGACCGTTGCGGCCATGCCCTTACATCTAAACAGCAAATTGCCGATATGGCGCTCGCGCGGTCTCTACGCCAGACGCGGGAACAGCGGATCGCCCTTCTCGACGGGCTGACCGCCGGCAAGCAGGCCCCAAGTGCAAATGCCCTTGAGGTCGTCGCTCGCGGCCTCGCCCTCACAGGACAGACGGCGCAGGGCCTCGGCAGAAGTCTGGGGCATGAGCGGCATCAGCAGGTGAGCGGCAATGCGGATGGCCTCGAGCAGGTTGTAGATCACAAACGCCAGCTCGTCAGCCTTGGCCTCGTCCTTGGCAAGTGCCCAAGGCTCGGAGTCCTCGATGTAGTGGTTGGCAGCGTGGATGAGCTCCATGACCTCGTCCTTAGCTCCGCCGTAATCGAGCACGTCCATCTTGGCCATGTAGCGCTCGACCAGACCGTCGGCGATCTTTGCTAGCGGGTTGTCGAACGCATCGAACGATGCGGGCTTGGCGGGCGCGCAACCATCAAAGTACTTTGCGCTCATGTTGAGCGAACGTGAGATGAGATTGCCCCAGCTGTTGGCCAGGTCGGCGTTGTAGACCTGCTCCATGCGATCGAAGCTGATGGCGCCGTCGGTACCGGGAACGACGTCGGTCATGAAGTAGTAGCGATAGCCCTCGACGCCCAGCATGTCGATAACGTCCTGCGGAGCGATGGCGTTGCCGCGGCTCTTGGACATCTTCTCGGCCTTGCCAGTCTCGGCATTGCGCACGGTCAGGAAGCCGTGGGCAAAGACGTGCTCGGGCAGGGCCTCGCCGATGGCCATGAGCATGGCGGGCCAAATGACGCAGTGGAAGCGGATGATGTCCTTACCCACGATGTGGAACTGCGCGGGCCAGCGATAGGCCAGCTCGGCACGCGCCTCGTCGGTGTCGACACCGTAGCCGACGGCCGTCATATAGTTGAGCAGCGCGTCGAACCATACATAGGTCACATGGCCCTCGTCAAACGGGACCTGGATGCCCCAGTCAAAGCTCGTGCGGCTCACGGAAAGATCGTTGAGGCCGCCCTCGACAAAGCTGCGAACCTCGTTCATGCGGAACGCAGGCTCGACAAAGTCGGGGTGCTCGTCATAGAGCTTGAGCAGCTTGTCCTGGAAGGCGGAAAGCTTAAAGAAGTAGGACTCCTCCTGCACGCGCTCAAGCGGACGGTGGCAGTCGGGGCACAGGTGCTGGCCGACGCTGCCGTACTCCTCGTCGCCCTTCTGGACCTGCGTATCAGTGAAGTAGGTCTCGTCAGGCACGCAATACCAACCGTCGTAGCTGCCCTTATACAGGTAGCCGGACTCCTTCATGCGCTCCCACAGGTACTGCACGGCATGATGCTGGCGCGGCTCGGTGGTGCGGATGAAGTCGTCGTTGGAAATCTCGAGCTTGCTCCAAAGCTCCTTGAAGTGCGGGGCCTGGCTGTCGGTCCACTCCTGCGGCGTCATGCCATGCTTGGCTGCGGCCTCGGCGACCTTCTCGCCGTGCTCGTCCATGCCGGTCAGGAACTTGACGTTATAGCCGGCGGAGCGACGATAACGGGCCTGAACGTCGGCGATGATGGTGGAATAGGCCGTGCCCAGGTGCGGATCGGCGTTGACGTAGTAGATGGGCGTCGTGATAAAGAACGAAGGCTTGCTTTGATCCATGGGGTTTGTCCTCCAGAAAAACGTTGCATACAGGGGATGATTCTAGCGCAAGGGCTGGATATCCTCCATCTATTGCATATCGAGCACCATGGCATAGACATCGCGCTTGCGACGCGAATACTTCTGAGACAGGCGCTTGGCCACCGCAGACGCGGGCTCCCCCTCCTCGAGCGCGGCGCGGATATCCTCGCGCAGGGCCTCGTCGGGATCCGCTGCCGCGGCGCCAACCGGCACGGCACCGGCCTCCTCATCCTCGCTCGGCGGCGCGATGACCAGCGCAATCTCGCCCTTTACCTCGCCGCGAGCACGCAGCTCCTCGGCGAGCTGGGCAGCGGGCCCGCGCAAGACTTCCTCGTGCAGCTTGGTGAGTTCGCGGCAGACGGCAACCTCACGCTGGGGAAAAACCTCTGCCACGGCCTCGAGCGTCGTCACGATGCGATGTGGAGACTCGTAGAAGATGAGTGCGCCGGGCACCACGGCAAGGCGCTGCAAACGGCGCACGCGGTCGCCGTGCTTTCGGCCCAAAAAGCCCTCAAAGAAAAAATGCTCGCAGGGAATGCCGGACGAAACGAGCGCCGTGACGCAAGCGGAGGGCCCGGGGATAACTTCTACGGGCACATCGGCCTCACGCGCCGCCTCGACCAGCGCCTGGCCGGGATCGGACACGCTCGGCATGCCGGCGTCCGAGGCAAAGGCGAGGGTCTCCCCCGCCAGCAGACGGTCGACCAGGCCGGCGGCGCGGCTGGCGATCACATTCTCGTCGCAACGGACAAGCGGCTTGGAAATGCCCAGGTGCATCAGCAGCTTTGACGTCACACGCGTGTCTTCGCAGCAGATGGCATCGGCGGCGGCAAAGGCCTCGCCAACGCGCGGGGACAGGTCGCCCAAGTTGCCGATGGGCGTTCCGACCACATAGAGTTTGCCCGTATGGGCGCTGTTTTGCGTCATATCAACCTATTCAATCATGCCGCGCTCGAGCGTACCGAGCGCCGCGCGGGCGTCCCATGCTGTAATGCGCTTCTCGGTCTTCCACGTTTGGAAGAACCAACCGGCAGCCGGCGCAAACGAAGCCAGCTGGTTGGCGATAAACACGCGCTCGTAGGCATTGCGGCCCTCGGGCGTAACCGACGAGTTGGCAAAGATCGCCGCGCCCGACCATTCGCCCACCAGCACGGGGAACCCAGTCGAAATCGCCTCTTTAAGCTCGCGCTTGTTGCGCGAAATCGCCGTCGTCAGCCCGCGGGGGCTCGTGATGTCGAGCGCATGTTCGTCGCGGTAATGGTACAGGTGAAGGTCCATGTAGACGTTCTTGTACTTAGCGCCGCGCATAAAATGCTTCCACTCGCTGGGATGCCCCGAAGACGAGAAGACGACGATCTTATCCTCGGGCATATACGAACGGACAAGCTCATAGGCATCGCGATAGAAGTTGCGCAGGTAGTGCGCCGGAATGCCATCCGTCATGGTGAAGAGGCTCTTGCGGACACTCATCTGCGGCGTATCCAGCAGCTCAATACCCAGCAGGCTCTCGGCCTCGCCGTAACGCTCGGCCAAGCGCTCGAGCACGTCGAGTGCGACATGACGACCGTTGGTGGACGAATGCCATTCGGCAACAGCCTCTGGCGTGGCGGGCGAATCGTTGGAATCGCCCTGGCCACCGGGCACAGTTGCCAGATCGAGCAGCACGCGGATGTCGTACTTGGCAGCCCACTCAATTGCACGGTCGATGTAGTCGACAACCGAGATGTAGGACGCATCGGACTCCTGCGAGCCAAAGGCATACCAGGGCACCGGCAGACGCACGGCATTGAGACCGATCTGCGCCATGCGACGGAAATCGTCCTCGCTCACAAACGTCTCGTAATGACGGCGCATGCGCTCGTTATAGGCGGCGGTGCCCATGGCCTCCTGCAGCTCGGCCGCGTTGGATGCACCGGTCGCCGCGTATAGCGACGGAGTCACCCAAGGCTCGGGAATAAACCAGCCAGAGAGATTAACGCCGAGTATCCTCTCCATCACTGCCCCCTTCGGATCGTGCAGGCCGAGCCTGCATCGTATTGCATAGGAAAAGTATCGTTTTGAGTATACCCGCGCGTGCGGACAGACGACCGAACGGTCTGTAAAGTGGCGCAAAAGCGGGAGAAATGTCTGGGAGCAGACGGGCTCGGGATGGTGCGCCGAGATGTACATATGCGCCGGAAGTAGGCGGCCGAAAAGCGCATCCCGTTCTGAGCGCGGGATCTGGGACGCAGTTTCCGCCAAAGACCGCAAAAGGAAAGCACATCCCATTCTGACGCCGGATTCCGGGTCGCGCTTTCCCAAGCGGCCTCAAAGCGGAAAACGCATCCCACTCTGAAGCCAAATTCCGGGACGCAATTTCCGCAGAGCCCTCAATAAAAGAAAAGGACCCCTTTGCAGAGGTCCTAGTCAATTCAAGGTGGCGGGGAAGGGAATCGAACCCCTGACACGAGGATTTTCAGTCCTCTGCTCTACCAACTGAGCTACCCAGCCATTTGAGGTGTGCCTTGTTTCAAGGCTTGATTAGTATAACCAAGGACGCGTTCCGGTCAACCGAGAATTTTAAAAAAGTTTTTGGGCACAGCCTCGGTTCTATAAATCGGCACGTCAGAGGCATCAGCCGGCAGCAAGAAGTTTTTCACTCAGAGCCGCACGGGCAAACTCACTTGGCGTCATCCCCTCGGCAGCCGCCCGTCGACGAATGGCCTCCTTCATTCCCAGAGGAATCTTGACCGACAGCGTTGCCGTCCCCTCACCTGAGAGCGGGGGCCGTCCATGCACGATCCCACCAACGGTGTGTTCGCCATCCGGAAACTCTCCGCGCTCGTACGACTCGCACCACGCGTCAATCATTTCATCCGTTACAACCTGACCATTAGCGGCCGTATACGTCTTGCCCATCATCGACCCCTTTGCCGAGCCTGTTCAATCTCCTGCCAAAATTTCTTCTGGACTGGAGACAAGGCATGAATGATAAGCCACCCACGGACAAGCTCGACCGCGACAAGCTCCACGCTTCGTCCGTCTGAGAGCCATCCAATTGCAAGCCATCTCGGCGGCTCGTCCTTCGGCTCGCGACGAATGCACTCAGTAACCGCAAGCCAAGCGCTAAGCACCTGCTTTTCCGTCAGGTGCTTTTTAGCGTTGGGATGGATCTCAACATCCATGCATCTTCTCCTCCATCTTACCCAATTTCGTATGACGAAAGTCCACTGTCGCCAATTCTTAAGCCGGCACGCGTTGGAGAGCAGGAGTCGAAACAATGATTGAAGGACGCTCTAGTACGGCCCAGGCGCCGAGGCAGGAGCACATGCGCCAAGGACGAACGTTTTCGTAGCGCGCGAGGATATTGCCGTCGCGATCGATGAAGGCGATGTCGATGGGATAGGCCATAAAACACGTATGGACCGAAGAGCAGCGTGGAAACGCCATGACGAGCGACAGGCCGTTGGCGGCAACCGGACGCCGTCCCAGCATGCCGCGCAGGCGCACGACAAACGACTCCGCCACCACAAACTCGGCCGGCGTCCAACCCAGCCTATTGAGTGCCCGCGCGTAGGCGATGTAGGACGAGACCGCGGTCACATGACCACCCCCGGATGCCATGGATCGACCGTCACCGCGCGCTCGTGCGACAACGTTGTCGGCGCCCCCAGCGGAACGCCAGCGATGCTGAGAGAAGTCGGCCACGGCTCATAGTGCATGGTGCAGGTGTAGGTCCTAAACGTACCGGATAGGGAGAGCAGGCCACCATCTGATGCCTTCGCGCCTTGCTCGCTCGACACTTCGATCTGCAAGTCATAGCCTTCCATGGCATTCAGAATTTGAGTCTGGACCGTCGCCGAGGCATCGGCAGAGCTTTCGTCGCCCTCCCCCTCCGACGCCACGGCATGCGCTAGCACGATGTCGGGCACCACGCGGTCGAAGCGCGCGACAGCGCTGGCAAAGATCATGACGTTGTACACGATGAGTGCCAGCACCAGCAAAACGGGCGTAACCACTGCCATCTCCACCGTCGCTTGGGCGCGCTCCTCGCGCAGACGCATGCGGATACTCATTACGACCCACCGCCCAGAGCGCCAACCAGCGTGGCGACATCGACGGTGAGCGGGATGGAGCCGCCGCCGGGCAGAGGAATCTCCGCAAGTGTGAACACCGTACCGCTAATGGTGCGTTCGACTTGATATTCCAACGCCTCGCAAAGCGCCTTGGGATCGGTCACGCCCAACGGAATACTTCGCAGTTTGTCTTGCGCTTGAGAGAGACCCGCAATGTCAGACCCCGGACTCTTAATGATATTGGCGGAATCGGTCAGCACCGGCTTTCGCAGGCGCAAGTCGCACGGTTCCAAACCCAGCGCCGCCACGGACGTCGAAACGGTATCGCCGAGCCACGATGCGATGGAGTCCAACGCGCCGCTGCCCCCTCCTAGGCCTTTAATCATCTCGTCCATAAGTTCGTCGGCTGAGCCTTGGATATCACCGTATCCCACGAGTAGCCGTCCCCAAACATCCATGACGCCGTCGAGCACGCCGGCAACGCCGCCCGAGCGTTCCTTCAATGTCGAGAAAAATCGCGAAAGCACGTTGTTTTGCGCCGTCGCCTCATCGGGCGCCAGCACCGCGGCAGAGATAGCACCGCGATCGCCAAGCCTGACTGCCGCGTTAAACGAGGAGTTAAGTTGATCGGGGCTGGTAATGTCACCCGAAACTGCAAAGGCGACCACGCCGTTGCGACCAGGTGGGGCGATACGCGGGCGCTCGCCGGAAAGCGCTTTAATGGCCTGGTCAAACGCATTGCCCGCACGGTCGGCCTCATCCTCGGTCTGACGCTCAAGTTCGAGTTCTTTGTTGCGGCATTCGACGTAGTCTTCCAGAGCCTCTTTGAACTTATCGAAGTGGTACTCGAAGCCCCTTTCGACAGAAGTCGTTGCAATCGCAACGTACCCTAAAGACGACACACCGAAATGGCATTCGCTACACGTTTCGTGACCGTCAAAATCTGCGACGGATGCCAGCCCACCCGGCTTTCCTTTTTTGTAATTTGGACAGTCAGTCCCATAATGCAAATAGGTAACTTTATCTACTTCACTCGTGGGCCAACGTGCATCGGTATAGAGTTCAGTCGTCCGCGCCTCATCTGGATTTCGCGGAAGGAAAGGGATGCGGGCGGAAACTTTGCCGTCCTTTTCAGTTATATATGCCCGCTCGACTTCTTCGCTCGCATACGCGAAGAACACCTTTCGTGCAGCAGAATCTGCCTGTTTTTCCGGACCTTCGCCAAGCGGCTTCTCATTTGCCAGGCGCTGGCGATAGTAGGCCTTCGCGCGATCGAGCGCCACTTGCGGCTCCCACGTAACGCTCGAAGCGTAATGTGGATTTTGAGCACCAGAGAGATCCGCTAGGCTTTTCGCACGCTCCCACATGCAAGAACAGCTGCTGACCGAGCCCTTGTCCGACCCGCCACAATCCGCCAGCCAAGCGCGCTCTTTAGCCTTCGCCGTGTCCTCAGAAGCCTTCCGCAGCTCCTCGGCCGCACGCTCTAAATCATCTGAAGTGTCTTTAATGGTATCGGTTGAGATCTCTGACCCTTTGAGCGCAGCGAAGTCCGACTCGGATGTCCTGGGCACGGCAAGCGCCGTACCGGTATAGGTCACACTATCGGTATCCTGCGCCGACACCGCCTGCGTGGCACGCGCGGCGATCAGATACGGCAGAGCCGTCTCGATTTTCTGTAAGCCTTCCGATGCGCTTTTGGCAAACTTGTTGCGCGTTTTAATGATTTCAATCCCGGTGTCGACCATATTGCCGGCAACTGGCTCGGCACCCGGGATGAGGATGGCGACCAGTCCCGTCCCGATCGTGGCAAACCCCGCCAGCCCCAGACTCAAGATGCTCGCATCCACCACCGTCGCAGCCGTATGGTAGGACGACACCACATTGGCGCCTGCCAGCGCGCCGCTATCGGCAGCCACCTGGGTATCCCCAGCACGCGACATGCTCCATATCGCCGCGGTCGACGAAAACAGCAACGTGAGCACCACTAGGATGACCACGGCAGAGGAAAGCGTGGTGTAGGCACCGTCTTCGATAAACAGGTCGATACCGGCTCGACCCATAAAGCCGCCTCGCTTGCGATGGCAGCTCGGACGGCGCGTCAAAACGCGTCTAGACCAGAAACGCTTAATCCCATGCAGCAATCCACGAACCATAATCTCCCTCCAGCCATTCGGGACGTGATTGATACGAGACATCGACCTTGAGCTCAACGTAGCCGCCCTCGGCGGTACCACCCATAGCCTGCGCAAACGCACCGATCACAGGTAACGGCTTGACCTCGCCGGAAACGGACACGGACGAGACGCCACCCGCATCGGCCCGACCAAGCTCGATATCCCACGACAACGGCCCGCCGGCATGAAAGATCGAAACGTTGGGCACTGCGGCAAGCCGGCGGCGGGTGAACTCCTTAAGATCGTCGTCCTCCGCCGTCGTCGTGGTCATGAGCCGCGCGGTCTCGGCAGCGGCAGACTCCATGACCGCGCGCGTATAGAGCAGGCACACCGGTTGCAGTGCGAGAAGGATGAGCATCAGAAACGTCGGCAGCAAAAAAGCGGCCTCGACCGTAGACTGCGCCCGGTCCTCGCGCGCGATATCAATACAACGCGATGTCCTTAGCGCCCGCAGCGGCGTCGATAACCGACGTCGAGGCAACGCCATGGGATGCCGCCCGCTCAACCAGCGCCGCCAAGCGTCCATCGGTGCCAGCACGCCAAAGTCCCGCAATCGCCAGCACGATCGATAGCAGCGCCACCGTGACGATGGCGTATTCCACAGTCGCTTGGGCAACCTCTTCACGCAGAACGCCATGCATTTCACGATCCCTCCTTTGAGCTTATTGTTTGCGGGACCAGGCGCACCGCGCGCAGACGACACGAAGCATCGCCGGTATCCGCGGCAACCGTCACCATATCGACCCAGCCGCGCCCATCGCGCACGATGGCGCCCCATACGTTGCCCTTAATATCGAGATAGCCGCTCAGGGCGAGCTGGGCCGTTGGCACCTCGCGGTAGGCGCGTAACATATCCGCCGCTGCCTCGGTCATCGGTCGGTCCTCGGACCATGCAAGCCGGACCGCAATCGCGTTGTCCTCAGGCAAATCCGTCGCAGTGCCAGACCGCTTGTCGAGCGTCCGCAGAAAGGTTTGCGCCGTGACAGCGACATCCGAATCGCCCGCATCTCGCATCTCATCTTTTTGAGACGCCACCGCCGAATCTGAGCCCGAATCGAAGGCGGCCCCAGGACGCTGCTGCCGCGCGGCGTTAAGCCCCCAAACCGCCACTGCCACCGCCACAACCACACAGGCAAACACCAGCAGTGCGCCGACAGGCCGCCTACCCTCTACAGGCTGTTGATGCCCTCGCTGATAGCGTTCCATAGATCTTGGACCTTGCCCTTAAATGCGACAATGGCAATGATGGCGATCACCACGAGCACGCCGACCAAGATGGCGTATTCGGTGGTGCCCTGCGCACTCTCCTCCTGCAGTAGCTCCCCGGCATGCTGGCGAGCGCGAATTAACTGGCAAACAGCCCAGCTCCAGACCTTGCCAGCAACGTCAGTCATCGTGTTCATGTATTCCTCCCTACATCATCCCGCCTGCTCCCAGCAGCGGGCCCAATATGGACAGAAGCAACGCCGGCAAGATGAGCGTGCCGGTGGGAATCAGCAGCTTGACGGGCGCACGCTCAATCTCGCGCTCGACCGCGGCGCGATGAGCCGCACGGATCTCGCGACTTTGAGCGGCCAGCGTCTCGGAAAGTGGGGCACCCAGGGCGAGTGCCTGCCCCACCGTGATGGCAAAGGTCTCGAGCGCTCGCACGTCCAGGTCGCGCGCGGCGGCCAACAACTCGTCCTCACGCGTGCCCACGCCCACCTGCCACGCCATGCAGGCCCGCTCAAGGCGAAGAGCCAGCACCGACCGGCGGTTGGCGCAGAAAATCTCAAGCGCCGCATCAAACGAAAGACCGGCCGAAAGACCCAAGCGCACAACATCGATCATCTCGGACACTTCGCCGAGCGACACTCGCGCCGGGCCGGCCGCTCCAGCCGCGCCCTTTATTCGCGCGGTCAGAGCATCGACCACCGAGCGACCCGCGGCAGCGACCAGCACCGCCTCGCGCTTGCAGGCCCCTGCGATCTTGCGTGCATCCGCCCGATCCAAACCCGTCGCGACAAATACACTCAGGGCGCACAGGCAAGCCGCAACTGCAACCGGGGCGCTCATAGCTCCACCCGCATAATGCGCCTGATAACCACCAGGGCAACGGCGTTGAGGGCAAGACCCAGCACCACAGCGCCCGCGCCGGCAGGCGTCGCAAGACCGCGACGAAAATCTGCCGAAAGCAGCGCCAACACCGCGCACATGCCCGCCGGCATCGCCGCGACCATATGCGCCGACATGCGAGCCTGCGACGTCTTGACATCCAAGCGGCGCTTGAGCTCAATGCGCTCCCCCACCATGCTCGACGCCTCGGACAGTAAGTCGGCAAGCGGAGCGCCGGTGCGCTGTGACACCTTAAGCGCCAAGGTCACAAGCGAAAGACCGGGGGCGTCGATGCGCACGAGCAAGTCATCGAGCGCATCGGTCGCCGAGATGCCGCAATCGATCGCCGCCGCCACCCGCAAAAACTCGGTATGCACCGGTTCTTGCGCATGAGCGCCCACAAAGCGCATGCCCTGGGCCAGCGAATGTCCCGAGGCAAGCGACATGGATAGTGCGGTAAACGCCTCGGGCATGGCCTCTTCTGCATCGTGTTGCTCGCGCCGGCTCTCAAAGCCATCCCGAGCGGCGCCAACGGCAATCGGAGCAACAAGTCCCAAGGCAAATCCGAGGGGCGATAACGACACCATCGTTAGTAAAATGCAGCAGACACCGCTCGAGAGCAGCAGAAACGCCAAACGCCCCGAAGCATCTTCGATCACGAGGCCAAGGCGATGCGCCGGAGCCAGCGATGCCCACGAACGGGCGATCTTTTTCAGCAGATCGTTTTCCACCAGCTCACGCGGCAGTTTCTCTGCCACCGTCTCGAGCGCCTGACGCGCCGGCTCCGCCGGCGGCACCTGCGGCACACGAGGTTCCGCCCCGCACGCCGTCGCGACAGAAAACCCTGCCAAACCCCCTACGACGAGGGGCACAGCGACCTCCATTCGTCCACCTCCTCTTGTGTGAGCGTCCCCGACCGCAGGCCTTCTGCGATAAACGGCGGCTCGCGGTCAAGCGTCCAGGTGCGCTCGGCGGCATCGAAAGTCACATAGCGCTCGAGCTCTACGCCGCCCGACGCGGCGCGACGCACCCCCGAATACGAGGAGACGAAGCGCCTGCCATCGGCGTGGCGCTCGGACATCACGATGCCGTCGAGCGCCATGGCAATCTGCTCCTCGATGAGCTCGCTCGGCAGATCGATGCCATAACGTGCAAGCAACGTCAGACGCACCACGGTCTCCTGTTCTGAGCCCGCATGAAGTGTGGTGAGCGACCCGTCGTGGCCCGTGTTCATGGCCTGCAACATGTCGCAGCACTCGGCACCGCGCACCTCGCCCACCACGATGCGGTCGGGGCGCATGCGCAGGGCATTGGTCACCAGGTCGCGGATCGTCACCGCGCCCTCGCCCTCAATTGAAGCCTCGCGCGCCTCTAGACGCACCACGTGCGGATGATGCGCAAACTTGAGCTCGGCAGAGTCCTCGATCGTCACGATGCGCTCGCCGGTGGAAATCTCGCATGACAACGCGTTGAGCAGGGTGGTCTTACCAGATCCCGTGCCTCCCGCAACCGCCAGGTCCTGTCGCAGCGACACCGCGCACGACAGCAGCTGCGCATACCAAAGCGGCAGCGACCCCAGCCCCACAAGCTCGTCCAGCGAGCAGATGCGGTCCGAGAACTTTCGGATGGTGAGAATCGGTCCGTCAATCGCCACAGGCGGAATCACCGCGTTGACGCGATAGCCCGTTTTGAGGCGGGCGTTGACGATGGGGCTGCGCTCGTCGATACGGCGGCCAAGTGGCGAGATGATGCGGTCGATAAGCACCCGGATCTGCTCATCATCCTCAAACGCATGCTCGATGGGGTACAAGACGCCGCCGCGTTCAAAGAAAGCCGAGCGGCAGCCGTTGATCATGATTTCGGTAACGGTGTCGTCCTCGATGAGCGGCTGCAACGGCCCCAAGCCCACCACGTCATCCAAAATCTCGTCGATGATAGTCTCGCGCTCGGGCGTCGCGAGATCGGTCGGCTCCTCAACATTGAGCGCCGCCTCCACCGCAGGACGCAATTCCGAGCGGGCAAGTGCCGGGTCGATATAGGCGCTGATACGCGCCACTTCGTCGTAACCCATGCGGTCCATCACGGCGCGTTTGGTGCGTCGTTTCACCGCGCGGCGACGCCCCGCATCTACAGGCGCTGCCGCCGCTGCAGCGCCGGCAGCCTTAATCCTCGTTTGCAGGCTCATCGCTGATCACCCTCGCGCGACCAGGGAAGGCGAATACGCGGGCGTTCGGTGCGCATTGCACGGTCGGCGACCATATCGCTCCAAGGGCCGACGGCGCACCCCAGTTCCACGAGCATCTCGCGCGTGGCCTCGCGCACGCCGGTCGCAAAAGCGCTGGTCTGCCCCACTGCCTCGTCAGCGCGCCCAAACGCCATGAGCGCGGCGAGATCCTGCCCGCCATCGGCGATACGAATCTTGGAGCTCAACGCACAGGCAATCTCAAAGCGCATGGCGACGTCCTCGTCTGCCCCGCGCGCACCGAACCGGTTGAACACGGCGCTCATGCGCGTGCGCGGCACACCTACTCGACTCGCCAGTTCAATGACGTGCGACGCCGACGTCGCGGACGACACCGCAGCATCGCCAACGACCAGGCAACGGTCGCTCGCCGCCACCGCAGCCGCCACGGCGTCGCCCCAAAAGACCGAGGTATCGATAAAGACCACGTCGGATTCGCGACGCAAAACATCAAGCAGTAGCTCCACCGGACGTGCCATGAGCTCGGCTTGCTCGGGCGCCGCAACGGGACCCCAGAGCGTAACGCCCGGCGCCACGCGCATCGATGTGGCTACGATATCCGGCTCGGTGAGCGCGCCCGCCGCCGCCGGCTCGATAAGTGCCGCCATATCGCGCGGAGCATCGACGCCTAACAAGTCGTAAAGGTTTCCAAACATCAGGTCCAGGTCGAGCACGGCGGCACGCAAGCCCAACAGCGACGATGTGTGTGCCATGGTGGCAACGATCGTCGACTTGCCGCAACCGCCCGAACCCGAAATGGCGCAGATGACCGGAGCTCGATGCTGCGGAGCGGCAGCGTCTGTCGGCGGCATCGGAGGCGGCGGGGCGGGCGTCGGCGACAGCGTCCCCGTCTCCCCCGCCGCAACCACACGCTGCGTCCAAGCCGGCATGGCGGCTTGTTCGGTCTGCAAGGCAGGCTCGTTCTGTGCAATCTGCTCATGCTGCATCAGCGACAACTCGCCGCACCCGGCAAAGCCCTCAACTTCGTCGAGTTCATCCGCCAGATTCACGCCGTGCACGTATCCCATATCTACAGCCGGGGAGTCGCCAGCATGCTGTGCCGGCCCTCCAGCGTCATCGTATACAAGGGGGTTCCGGGGGCGCCGACCATGCTCGGCTTCCGCTTTTCCATAATCATCAACACGCGGGCCTCTTGTAGCGCGAGGCGCCCCGGGTTCCCTATCAACAAAAGCATCGGGCTCAATCGTCATGCGCCGATCGGAATCAACCGCTCCCTCGCCCGCGCGCCCGTTGCCGCATATACTGTGCGCAGCGATGACCTCGGTCGCCCCCGCGCGAAACAGTCCCTCGATATCCGACGGATCGAGCACTTCTATCAACACGACCACGCGACTCACGCGGCCTTCGGCCGTCAGGCGCGCAACAGTCTTGCGCACATCTTCGATATCAAACAGAGACGCCGCGATGATGGCAGCCCCGCGGCGCGACGGAAACGCCCGCGCCATGGAAACCAGCCCGTCCAGGTCACCCACGCGAAGCACCTGTGCACCCGCATCACGGCCCTCGACTTCCTGCTGCAACAGCCCGTAATCGCCGCACGCGCAGCACGCAAGCCAGATCGCCTTCATCACTCGTCGCCTCCGCTCTTTTTGCCGCGCGCCGTGGCGGGAATCGTCAAGCTGACCGTTCCCTTGCCCGAGGCTCCCAGCAGTTCCTTGACGTCTTCGGGGTCAGCCGCCAGCGTCACCCATTCGATCTTGCCCTCGCGCGTGGCACCGGAATTCTCACTGGTATCGATCACGTGCGCGCCGCACAGTCGATCGGTTACGCCATCTTTTTGCACGTACACGTCCACATAGCTGCCCACGCCCGTGGCACCGCCGACCGAGTGCTCGGCATCGACCGCCACCGAAACGGCGACCTTGCCCTTAGGCACCTCGAGCTTGTGGCTCTCGGCCTTGGTGTAGACATTGCAGATCACGGCGTTTTTGGGAATACGCGAAGTCGTCACGTCGCCGCGCACCTGGCGCAGCTCGGTCGCCGCGTCACGCGGCAGCAGACTCGTCAGCCATTCCTGGGTTATGACATTGGTCTCATCGAGGGTCTCGCCCACATCGATATCGCGCGCCGCGACGCATACCTCGACGCGATCGCCACCGTACTTGGCCAAGGTCTCAGCCTGGACCTGTTCGGCTTGCGAGCGGATCGACGAGCCGTAAACCATGCAGAGCAGAGCAGCGAGCACGCCCGCGACCAGACTGATGGCGATGCGCTTGCTCTTGTTCACGGCCGCTCCTCTCATGGCAGTGCCGGGCGAATGCCCGTACCACCATTGTCTGGGCGGTCAGAGCACAAAGCGGCGCAATCGCGATCTTGGTTTTCGATGCCAAACCAATCGCTGACCAAAAGCTGACCAGCCCGTCAAGCTCGTGGCAAGGTTTTGGCCAGCACGTCAGCAAACTGCATGTTTCGAGGCTTTTCCGCAGCAAAAAAGCCATCTCCCGAACAGTTGGGAGACGGCTGTCATAGGAAAAATCAATTACAGATGGACATCGGGATCGAGCATTTGAGCACTCACGCGCATGGATGACGCCAGGTTTTGGAACGTTTCCAAACGCAGACTGTCGATCTGCCCGGCGTCCTCGGCCTCGCGAACGGCACAACCCGGCTCATGGGTATGCGTGCAATCGCCAAACCGGCACGCGCGCGATGCCTCGACAATCTCGGGGAAGGCGCGCGCCAGACCCCGCTCGTGACCCACGAGCGGTAGGCTGCGCAGGCCCGGGGCATCGGCGATCACGCCGGCGTCGCCCGGCAGCGCCACCATCACACGCGCGACGGTAGTGTGACGGCCCTGGTCGTCGCGTTCGCGCACACCGCCAGTCGCCAACGTATCGTGGCCCAGCAGTGCATTGAGCAGCGTCGACTTGCCGGCACCCGACTCGCCCAGAATCATGGCGCAGCTCCCGGCAGGCACGCAGACACGGACCTCGTCCAGGCCGCGGCCCTCAGCAGAGGACGTCACGATCACGCGCACGTCCGGACCCACCAGGCGGCGCACGCGGTCCAGATCGCGCTCGAGCTCCTCGGCATCGCAGCGGTCAGCTTTGGTGAGCACCACCACCGGCTCGGCATCGCAGTCGAGCGCCAACACCAGCGAGCGCGCCACGCGGTCGAGCAGCACCTCACCGGCACCGAGCGCCTGCACGATTAGCACGCTATCCACGTTGGAGCAGAGCACCTGACGCTCTCCGCGGGCACGGCCGCGCCAACGCTCAAAGCTCGTACGGCGCGGCAGAACGCACTCAATCACGCCCATATCGTGCCCGGGAGCGCGGCGCACCGCCGCACGGTCGCCCACGGCGGGCAGCAGCACCTCGTCCTCGCCGCGCGACTTGGCAAACCCCACGGCATGCTCGGCACGAAAGGTATCGTCGGCCGTCACCACCAGCGGAAACCCGCGATCTAAGCGCACCACGGCGCCAAGCTGCATCTGCTCGGGCTCCTCAGCATGTGCGCAGAAATCATCAAAGGCAGTCTGCTGGGTTTCATCGACTGGCAGGTCATCAAACGCCGGAACGTCCTGCAGCGCGTCAAGCCCCGGCACGCTTGCCAGCAGCTCCTCAGCAGATACGGGAGCCTCGGTCGCGAGCTTCCGACGACGATCGCGCTTAGCCCGCGCCCCCGTCGTCTTTTTCTTCGCCTTAGCCTTAGCCTTGCCCACAAGCGCCTCCCAGCACCATAAATCACAACTGAGCAGGTATTTTACCCACAAAAAAGAGTCGGTCGAGCAATTGCTCGACCGACTCACACACTTTCCCTCAGCTTATGGTCCCGAGAGGTTATCCGAAGGCCCGACCGCCGGGAGGGATTTCTTCTGAGCGATCCCGCAGCGCGAAGCGCGAGGACCAGCGAAGAAGAAACCCCGCAGGCGGTCGGGCCGGTGGGAAGGATGGCCTTTCGACCTACTCTTTCTCGACCGCGCGCATGATCGCCTTGTAGATCTCCATCAGCGGGATGATCAGGAAGGCAAGGCCCAGGGCAGCTACAACGCCCTTGAGCTCAAGCGTCACAGGGCCAAAGAACATCTCGGCAAGCGTCGGCTGCACGGTCACGATCACCGTCAGCACCAGTGCCAGCGCGGCGGAAGCCCACAGCCACTTGTTCTGCTTTTTCATGGTGAACAGCGACGCACGACGGCTGCGCATATTAAAGCAGTGGAAAATCTCGACCATGTTGAGCGTGATGAACGCCATCATCACGCCTTCCTCGTCAGCATTGCCGGCGATCATATCGGCGATGTGGATGTAGCCCATGTCAAAGTACACGCCCACAAAGAAGCTCGCCAGCACCAGCACGGTGATGATTAGGCCCTGGACCACGCAGTCCAGACCCATATGTCCGGCAAAGACACCGTCCTTGGCGTTGCGCGGCTTGCGCTTCATGATGTCGCCCTCGGCGTCCTCCATGCCCAGCGCGAGCGCGGGGAAGCAATCGGTGACCAGGTTCACCCACAGCAGCTGCACCGGCTGGAAGATGGTAAAGCCGATGAGCGTGGCGATGAACACCGAGAAGACCTCGGCAAGGTTGGCCGAAAGCAGGAACTGGATGACCTTGCGGATGTTGTCGTAGATGCGACGGCCCTCTTCGCAGGCACCGATGATGGTGGCGAAGTTGTCGTCGGCAAGCACCATGTCGGCAACGTTCTTGGTGACGTCGGTGCCGGTGATGCCCATACCGACGCCGATGTCGGCGCGCTTGATGGACGGGGCGTCGTTGACGCCGTCGCCGGTCATGGCGACGATCTGGTCGCGCGACTTCCAGGCCTCGACGATGCGCGTCTTGTGCTCGGGCTGGACGCGGGCGTACACGCCGTAGTCCTCGATGTGCGCGTCGAGCTCCTCGTCGCTCATGCGGTCGAGGTCGGCACCGGTAATGGCCTGGCTGCGATCGGCGACGATGCCCAGCTGCTTGGCGATGGCCACGGCGGTGTCGATGTGGTCGCCCGTGATCATGACGGTGCGGATACCGGCGTCATGCGCCTCGCGGATGGCGTCGGCGACCTCGGGGCGAACCGGGTCAATCATGCCGGACAGGCCGCAGAAGACCAGGTCATGCTCGAGCGCGGCGGGACTGCAGTCGGCCGGGACCTCGGTGTAGGTGCGGCTTGCCAGCGCCAGCACGCGCAGGGCCTCGTCGGCCATGGCCTTGTTGGCGGCCACGAGCTCGGCACGACGCTCCTCGGTCAGCGGAACGACCTTATCGCCCTCGTAGATGTGGGTGCACAGGCCGATCACCACGTCGGGCGCGCCCTTGGTGTACTGCTCATACTCGCCGTCCAGGGTCTCGACGACCACGGACATCATCTTGCGGCCCGAGTCGAACGGGGCCTCGCCCACGCGCGGGTGCTCGGCAGTCAGGCCAGTGAGGCCCGCCTTGCCGGCGTCGTTGACGAGCGCGCACTCAGTCGGCTCGCCCACGGCCTCGCCCAGCTCCTCGTCCCACTGGGCATCGGAGCACAGCGCCATGCCGGCCAGGAACTTCTCCTTAGGTGCGGCGAGCTCGTGCTTGACGACGGTCATCTTGTTTTGGGTAAGGGTACCGGTCTTGTCGGAGCAGATGGTCTGCGTGCAGCCAAGGGTCTCGACGGCAGAGAGCTTGCGGATGATTGCCTGGCGCTTGGCCATCTTGGTCACGCCAAGCGACAGCACGATGGTCACGACGGCGACCAGGCCCTCGGGGATGGCAGCGACGGCGAGCGAGACGGCAACCATAAAGGTATCGAGCAGGGCGGTCGGGTCGGTAAGAACGTTGCCCACGCCGTGGCGGATGATATCAACGCCAAAGATGACGACGCAGATGACGATAACCATGATGGTGAGGATGCGGCTGAGCTCGGCAAGCTTCACCTGCAGCGGCGTGAGCTCTTCCTTGGCCTCGGCCAGGGCGCCGGCGATCTTACCCATCTCGGTGTTCATGCCGGTACCGACTACGACGGCGCGGCCACGGCCGTACACCACGGTGGAGCCCATGTAGCACATGTTCTTGCGGTCGCCGAGCGGCACGTCGTCGGTGCCGGCGGCGAGCTCGATCACGTTGGCATGCTTCTCGACGGGTACGGACTCGCCGGTAAGGGCGGCCTCCTCGATCTTCATCGTGGCGCTCTCGAGCACGCGGCAGTCGGCCGGGACGGAGTCGCCCGCCTCGAGCATGATCACATCGCCGGGCACGAGCTCGGCGCTCGGCAGGTGCACGAGCTTGCCGTCGCGCAGAACCTTGGACTGCGCGGCGCTCATCTCCTGCAGGGCCTCGAGAGCTTCCTCGCTCTTGGCCTCCTGAACCACGCCCAGCACCGAGTTGACGATAACGACGAACATGATGATGGCGACATCGGCAAAGTCCGCCTCGCCCTTGACCATGCCCGTGAGCGCGCTGATGACGGCGGCAACGATCAGCATGATGACCATGGGGTCGGCCATCTGCTCAAAGAAGCGCTTCCACAACGGCGTCTTCTCGGCTTCCTCGAGCTTGTTAGGGCCTGTCTTGGCGAGGCGCGACGACGCCTCGTCGTTGCTCAGGCCGAGGTTCTCATCGACACCTTGGTCGCTGAGTACCTCCGCCGCGGCGGACAGGTATTCCTTTTGCATATAGAGTCCCCTCCTGGGATTCGGGCCACTCAGCAGATTGATGCCCGATCATAATTCCCAGGAGAAGGGCAAGGGCTCATCAAGGCTGCCGTGCTGAGCGGCAGTTGATAGTGGGGCTATGGTACCCCAAAGCGGCGCGTCTAGCCAAAACATTCCAATTGGAAACACGGCTCGAGTGCAACGATGCAGACCGTGTGATGCTCAACATTGATAAAACGTTTTTTCTTCGGCGCATCGTCAAACTGAAATATCGCCCAGATAGCAGCGGTCAGAACGGTTGATAAAGTTTTTTCATATACCGTTTTTACCGCAAAAAATGAACTTCTAATTCGGCATACGGTCGATTTTTTGGGGTATTCGGTCGTCATTTCGTTATAATCATCTCAGTTTTATTTCTTATGGTTTATCTATCAGCGCAAGACGATGTCAGATGGAGGTCTGAATGTACAAGCGCACTAAGATTGTATGCACCATGGGTCCCGCCTGCGATAGCGACGAGACCATCCGTGAGATGATCAAGGCGGGCATGAACGTCGCCCGTTTTAACTTCTCGCACGGATCCTACGACGAGCACCACGGTCGCATCGAGCGCGTCCGTCGTATTTCCAAGGAGCTCGGTATGCCCGTCGGCATCCTGCTCGACACCAAGGGCCCCGAGGTCCGCACCGGCCTTCTGGTCGACGGCAAGAAGGTTGCCGTCAAGACCGGCGACAAGATCGTCGTTACTGCTCAGCCCACGACCGAGGATTTCCACGGCACCGCTGAGCACATCTCCCTCGACTACCTGGCTCTGCCCTCCGAGGTCGAGAAGGGCTCCCTCATCCTGATCGATGACGGCCTGGTTGCCCTTGAGGTCGAGTCCGTCAGCGGCCAGGACATGACCTGCGTCGTCAAGAATGACGGCCTGATTGGCGAGCGCAAGGGCGTCAACATGCCCAACGTCAACATCTCGCTGCCCGCCATCACCGAGCGCGATCGTCAGGACATCCTCTTTGGCCTGACCGAGAACATCGACTACATCGCCGCTTCCTTCATCCGCGACGGCGAGTCCGTCCGCGGCATCCGCGAGCTTTGCCGCGAGAACGGCGGCGAGCACGTGACGATCTTCCCGAAGATCGAGTGCGCCCTGGGCGTCGAGAACTTCGACGAGATCCTCGAGGCTTCCGACGGCATCATGGTCGCCCGTGGCGACCTGGGCATCGAGATCAAGCCCGAGCTCGTTCCGCACATCCAGAAGGAGATCATCGCCAAGTGCAACGCGGCCTACAAGCCCGTTATCACCGCTACGCAGATGCTCGACTCCATGCAGCAGAACCCGCGCCCGACGCGCGCCGAGGTTGCCGACGTTGCTAACGCCATTTACGACGGCACCGACGCCGTTATGCTGTCCGGCGAGTCCGCTGCCGGTAAGTACCCGGTCGAGGCCGTCAAGATGCAGGCCAGCATTGCTCTCGAGACCGAGAAGTACCTCCCGGCTCACGCTCCGCTCGAGGTTCCGGCTGACGCTCACGGCACCCGCGTTGTCAACAACGTTGTGGGTATGTCCGCTGTGAACATGGCCACCACCGTTGGCGCCAAGTGCATCACCGTGCCGACGACCACCGGCCGTACTGCTCGCCTGATCTCGCACTTCCGTCCCAACATGCCGATCTGCGCGTTCTCCCGCCACGAGTGGGCCGTCCAGCAGATGATCATGTACTGGGGCGTTATCCCGCACCAGGCCGAGATTACCCAGGGCACCGTCAACGGCACGATCGTCAAGGCGATCGAGACCGCTAAGGAGCTCGGCTACGTCGAGGCCGGCGACCTGACCGTCGCCACCGCTGGCGATCCCCGCATGAGCGTCCAGCTCGAGGACAAGGTCTCCTCGACCAACGTCGCTTACGTCGCTCAGGTGCGCTAAGTCGTACTTGCAAGCACACTTGCATCGCAAAGGGCCCGGAAGGCGAAGCCTTCCGGGCCCTTTTTCTGTGCCAATGCCGGCGCACGGCAAAACACACACTCATTTCTTTACCAAAAGCGCGAAATCCACCCTTCGAGACCCAATGAATAAAGTCCCAAGCGCTAAAAGTGTTCGCCCGGTGGCAAACCCACACCTTAACCGACGCTGCTAAATCGTTTTAGCAAGAGCCGGATTGACCTGCTTTTCGGAAGTATGCGGCAAATTCTGATACCTCCGAGCACACCCCGTTTTTTCGCAACAAAATGCCTGATAAACTAGCCTCAAAAGCCAGGTCTGCTCACAAGGTTTAGATTTTGCCGCATACTTCCGAATTGACACTGGCATCGCACGGTCCAAAAGCATATTTCGACCAGGAGGACGTCATGGACCTGACGCTATGCGGTCAATCCGCTTTTTACTATCACCGTATCCCGCCACAGATATTAGGCCTTTACCCTGCCATTAGCCTTGGCAATATGGATCGCAGATGTTGCGGCCTCGGAAGTCATGCAGTTGTAAAAGACCTGCTTCACGCACCGCTTCACAGGATTGTATTCACTCGGGCACAATCCGGGTCGCGAAGCCTGTTTAAATCGCACCTCCTGACCCAAGAGCCGCCTCCCGGGTCGTTTAGGCAAACCGAGCATGGGTTTGATGTCACATCGCCCGAGTTCACACTGCTCAACCTTGCTACGCAGGTCTCACGCAACCAGCTGCTTATGGCGTGTTATGAGATGTGCAGCTCGTTTGCTGTGTATACACCCTGCAAACGAGCGCAACGGCAACTTGATGAAGCTATTTCGCTTAAGCTCATTCCACCCAACTGCGGCTGGGAGCGGGTTATCGACGTCAACGGCAAGGATACCAACCTGTGGATGCGCACGCCGCTTCTTTCCGCTGCGGATATCGCCGCGTTCGCCAAGCAGGCCGCAGGCCTGCGCGGTGTTAAGCAGCTCCGCTGGGCCGCCGAACGCATGACAGGACAGACCGCCTCGCCCTTCGAAGTACAGACCTCCATGCTTATCTCGCTCCCCCGCGACGAGGGCGGCATGGGCATCAACATCGCAAACAACGTGCGCATCCCACTCAGCGACGCCGCGCGCTCGCTGTATGACAAAACCTGCTGCTACGCCGATATCCTCATCGAAAGCGCCACCGACAGCATGGGTGTCATCCTTGAATGCCAAGGCCGCTCCGCCCACGACAGCGAAGCCGCGAGCCTCTCCGATGCCGAGCGCGCCACCGCGCTCACAAGCATGGGCTACGACGTCATCCAAATTACCTTTGGCCAGATTAAGGATAAGAAGAGCTTCGACCACATAGCCGAGCTCATCCATAAAAAGGCTGGACTTTCCTACACCCCAAAGACCAAACAGGAGCGCGCCGCCGAAGTCACCCTGCGGCAAGAGCTACTTGTCAATTGGGTTGAGCTATTCACCGCCAAGCCGGCCAGCTAGCAGCTAGCAATCAGGGGAAGCGCAGGCATATCGGGCGATTCGACGCGAGCCGCAAATCCCGCCTCGGTTAGCTCGATGACCTCGGTAAACGTTGTATCGAAAAACTCCTCGGTTAGCAGGCGATACGGCGGATGATCGGACTCGCCGGGGTTTTCGCGTACAATCTCGTGCATAACGCCGATGGTCTTGAGCACATACTCCTTATGGATGGGATACTGACCAAAACGGGTCGCCGCAGTATACAGGCGATCGGTCGCGCGCGGTATCGAAACGATGCCGAGTGTCTTGCCAAACCAGTCAAAGTCGCCTTGCTTTTTAATGCGGAATTCCTCGCACGGCTTGCCGCCGTGCGCCTCCAGGTACTGATTCACGCGCGTATTCCATACGGTATCTGCCACCAGATGCGACCAAACGCCCAGCGTCAGATCGAGCAGCGACTGCGCCACGTCATCGGGCGCGAGCGAAAGCTCGCTAGCACCGGGACCGGCAACCGGCTCGGCATCCTTGTAGCGTTGGGGATAATGCACCCGATTGAGTCGCTCGCGCTCCTCGGCGATCGAGGTCGCGGCAGCCGGCGTACCAACAGACGCCCCTTTGAGCAGCGGCGCCACATAGGTATCCCAAAACTCATGCTCGCGCGGCTTGGGGATAGGCTCAGGCTTGGCAAAATGCGTGATGCGATACGGGATGGGATCGGCGATGCCAGGGACCATATAGCCCACGAAGATATCCGGAACCACGCAGCCAAACAAAAAGGCATTGCGGTCGCGCACGCTATTGGCAAGCGCACCGGTGCGCTCCAGCAAACGCTCCGTTTGAGCGATATGAATGTTCCAGCTTGGCATAGCCACCCCCATAAAAACCTGGATAACTATACCATCACGGCAAAGCCACGCGGGCGGCTACGCACGCTCTACGCAGCAACTAATCCGTAGCACCGCTTTCGGTTCCATACGACGGCGAAGGCGCCTCGACCACATGGTGATATCGATCGATATAGATGGCGCGGGCACCCAGACGTCGTACCAAATCCTGATGGTGCGTGCTCATCAAGACCGTCTTACCGGCAGCAACATAGGCCAGTAGAAAGTTGACCACGATGTCGCACGAGTCCTCGTCAAGTCCGTTGGTAGGCTCGTCGAGCACCAGGATATCGGGGTTCATCGACACGACGGCAGCCAGCGCCACGCGCTTCTTTTGCCCGCCCGAAAGCTGATAAGGCGAGGCGTCGACCAGATCGGCAACCTGGAACAGCTCCATGGCATCGCGGACGCGGCGCTCGAGCTCGTCTGCCGGCAGCCCCATCTGGGCGGGGCCAAACGCGACTTCCTCGCCGACCGTGGCACAAAAGAGCTGCGCATCGGCGTTTTGGAACACAAAGCCCACGCGCTGATGGAACCGCTGGGCCGTCGCGGAATCCTTGAGATATGCCGCATCGACCGCATGCCCGTCAAACAGATACGTGCCCGCGTCCGCGAGCTCAAGGCCGTTAATAAGGCGCATGATCGTCGTCTTGCCGCAGCCGTTAGGACCAAGCAGAGCAACGAGCTCCCCACGGTTCACCCGCAATGAAACGCCGTCGATCACCGTATGACCCGCATAGGAAAACACCACGTCGCGAAACTCGATGATCGGCGTGACCTCGGTGCCGGCAGCACCGCTCGCACCCATCGCGTTATTCGTATCGTTTGCCAAAACGTCGCCCTTCCCTACTCACATCGACGGTTCGACCGTCCGCACTACAGCACCGCGCACAACACGGCGAGCAACGCAACGCCGGCCGCGTAAACCGCATCGCGCCAGCCAAAGCCGCTCCGTGCAGGCGCCGGATACACGCCGGCGAAGCCGCGGCACAGCATGGCCTCGTCCATCGCACGACTGCATTCCATCGCCTTGATAAACGTCATGCCCATGATACCCGCCAGCGAATCGGTGCGCGAAAAACCCGCAGGCGCACGGCCCACGCTGCGCAGCATGACCGATTCGCACAGATCGTGCGCCGTGCGTCCCAGCACCTCGATATGCTTGAGCGCCATATCAAACGTAAAGATAACCTCGTCGGGCAGGTGCAGCATTTTGAGCGCCGCCGACATGCGGCTCCAGGTGAGCGTCCACGAAACACCCAGCACCAGCGACACATTAATAAACGTCTTGAGCGCGATCTTGAGCATGGCGCCCGTGGCAGAAGCGCCCAGCAGCAGGGCAGGCAGTGCCAGAACCACTGCAAGCCCCGTGGCGCCGAGCGCCGGTACAAAGGTCGCACGCAGCCCGCGTGCGGGGCGCACCGCGACCAGCACCAGCGCGATAGCCGCCATCAGCATCAGGTACAGCGGACTCTGCGTCAGGCACACGCACAGGACGCAGACGAACATCCCCACCAGGCGCACCGGAGCCGAAACGCAAGAAAGGGCGCGGTCGACCATCGACCCGCCCTCGTGCGCGCCTCCACCCAGGCGAACCCGCTCAAGCAGGCTCGCCAGGTGCAGGACATTCTTTTGCATCACACGATGCCGAGCCCCCGCGGGCTCGTATCGCTCCTCGGTCGCAAGCCAGCTAGGCAGCTCGGCTATTGCCATGAGCACCGCTTTCCTTAACCGTCAGCGAGATCAGACGGAATGCGATGGTGAGCACCGCCACACCAATCACACCGGAAAGGATATACATGGCAGCCTGGCCGGCAAAGCCAAGGCCTTGCTCCTCGGAATAGGTCTGCAGGTAATCACCCGTGGGCAGCGCGTCGGCAAAGGTCGGAGTATCGAGGCCGACCGAAGCCTGCAGGCTGTCGTCGCCAGCCTCCTGAACGGCAGTCGCGGCGCCCTCGGCGTCCCACTCACCCCAGGCGTCACCGGTGGCCAGCAAGCCCAGCGGCGTGGCCACCACGAGCACGGCGACCAAAATGAGCGTGGGAACCAGCGAGGTCTTCTTGGCAGCAGCGCCCTCGGCGGCAAGCTGGCCATCGGCGGCCTCGGGACCGACGATAACGCCCGGCGCCGTCTTCTTGATAAAGCCGTAGATCGCGGCCGTCGCCACGCCCTCGATCACGCCGGCAACCAGCATATGCGGGATCAACATGGCAGGAATAGCCACGGACAGCGGGAAGGGGCAGTACAGCGGAGCGCCCGAAGCATTCGTGAAGAGCATCGGCTGAATACCAAACTCGATTGCCGCGCACAGGGCCGCCAGGCACAGGCCGACCCAACCGCTCACGATGGCAGAAACCGAGGTGCCCCAGCTCTTGTCGTGCAGACGGCTGTTGAGCGCACGAAACACGATAGCAGCGACAAACGGCAGCACAAAGGCCATGTTAAAGCAGTTGGCGCCAAACGACAGAACGCCGCCGTCGCCAAATAGCAGCGCCTGCAGCGCCAGCGCGACCGAGACGGCAATGGCAGCGGCCTCGGGGCCAAGCAGCAGCGCGATGAGCACGCCGCCAACGGCGTGACCCGTGGTACCGCCGGGCAGCGGCACGTTGAACATCATGAGCAAGAAGGAGAATGCGGCGCAGATGCCCAGGAACGCCATATGCTCGCGATCGAGCGTGGCGCGCACCTTTTTGATGCAGTGAACCCATACGGGCACCATCGCCACCGCCATGACGGCATCGGTCTGCGGGGACAGGTAGTTGTCTGGAATGTGCATATACGCCTCCCGGTTATCGGCGCACGGAATTGCAACGCCGCTAAAATCACCTTGTCAGTGTTACGTAATGTCAGATTCGTAACACGCCGCGGGCTATCATAGCAAAACGGCGCACTGCCGACAAAGCAGCACGCCGTTATGTAATGCGCGTGTCATATATGCAGGCTCAGCAGCGCCTTATATCGAGCATAGCAGTCACGTAGGACTCAGCGGCAGCCACCGCTGGCCTATACCCAGCGCAAATCCTAGCCGCGGACCTCGCCGTTTACGCCCTTGCACACCTTGGTGACGATCTTCTGGTGCGCTTTTTCGACCTCTTCGCTGGTGAGCGTGTGGTCGTCGGAGCGATACGTGAGCGCAAAGGCCATGGACTTCTTGCCCACGCCCACGCGGACCGGATCGCGGTAGACGTCGAACAGGCGCACACCCTCGAGCAGCTTGCCGCCGGCGCTGGTAATGCGGCGCTCAAGATCCTCGCAGGTCACAGCGTTGTCGACCACGATAGCAAGGTCGTGCTCAACGGCAGGGTACTGCGAGAACTCGCGGTAGTTCTCCTGGTTGCGGGCGCCCTTGATCAGCTTGTTCAGGTCGAGCTCAAAGGCAACGACGACCTCGTCGATGCCCATGGCTTCGCGCGCCTTGGGATGAATCTCGCCGACCCAGCCCAGCACGGTACCGCCCGACAGAACCTCGGCGGCGCGACCCGGCTGCAAGAAGGCATAGCCCTCGCCCTCGACAGGGCGGAATCGAACTTTCTCGATGCGCAGCTGGGCGAGCAGCTCCTCGACAATGCCCTTGCCAAAGAAGAAACGCAGCTTGCGGTACTTCATGTTCCAAGACCGCTCGCTCCACTGGCCCGAGAGCACGCCCGCCACGGACTTGGTCTCCTTGGGCAGGCTGGCATTCTCGCGGCCATGGAACAGGCTGCCGACCTCGTACAGGTGCACGTTGGGCGTGCCGTGAGCCTCGTTGTAGGCCACAGACTGCAGCAGGCCCGGCAGCAGCGAGCGGCGCATCTCGGTCTGCTCGGCCACCAGCGGATTCATGAGCACCACGGGGCAGCCGCGGCCCTCGGTGGGCATGCCAATCTTCTCCAAGTCGCCCGGGGCGGCAAAGCCAAAGGTCGTGGTCTCGTTGAGGCCGCAGGCGCGCAGGATCTCGCCGACCTTGCGGGTGAGCTTCTGCTCGCGGGTCAGGCCGCCGATGTGGTTCTTGGCAGCCGGGATGGTCGCCGTCACACGGCCCATGCCCCACAGGCGCAGGACCTCCTCGATCAGGTCGATCTCGCGCGGCAGGTCGGGGCGGAAGCTCGGCGGAGTGACCATAAAGTCCTCGCCGTCGCGCTCGACGGTGCAGCCCAGGCGGGTGAGCGAGCGCTCGATAAAGTCGGGCTCGATGTCGGCGCCGCAGATGGCATGCACGCGGGCCAAGCGCAGCTTGATGCTATCGATGGTCTTGGGCGCGGGGAAAACGTCGACATAGCCGGGAGCGACCTCGCCGCCGGCAATCTCCTCGATGAGCGCGCACGTGACGTTGGCGACGTCCACGCAGCCGGTCTCGTCGACCTGGCGCTCAAAGCGAATGGAGGCGTCGGAGATCAGCGACAGATCGCGGCTGGTGTGCGAGGTGCGACCGGCGTTGAAGCAGGCGCTCTCGACCATCACATCGACGGTATCGTCCTCGATCTCGGAATCCATGCCGCCCATAACGCCGGCCAACGCCACGGGACGCTCGCCGTCGGTGATAAGGCCCATGCCGGCGTCGAGCGTGCGCTCCTCGCCGTCGAGCGTCGTGAACTTCTCATCCTGCTGGGCGGCGCGAACCACCACGCGACGGCGGCCATCGCGCTCGACAAAGGTGTCCAGGTCAAAGGCGTGCAGCGGCTGACCGGTGAGCATCATCACATAGTTGGTGATGTCGACGATGTTGTTGTGCGGGCGCACGCCCAAGGCGTTAAGGCGCTTGACCATCCAGTCGGGCGACGGGCCGACCTTCACGTTGCGCACGATGCGGGCGACATAGCGGTCGCACAGGCCCTCGTCGGCGATCTCGACCGAAAGCTCGTCGTCGGTCGCGCGGCCGGTCTCCGCCTTGATGGCGGGCAGCTCAACGTGGAAATCGCGGTCGAAAATGGCGCCGGTCTCGCGGGCCATGCCGATCATGGACAGGCAGTCGGGACGGTTGGGCGTGATCTCGCAGTCGAGCACGGTGTCGCTCGAGCCCACGTACTCGGCAAACGGCATGCCGCAGGGCGTGTCCTCGGGCAGGATCATGATGCCGGAGTGGTCGCCGCCCAGGCCGAGCTCGCGCGCGGAGCAGTTCATGCCCATGGACACGACGCCGCGAAGCTTGCTCTTCTTGATCTTGACGTCGCCGGGCAGGACAGCGCCAATCATGGCCGTGACGATGTGGTCGCCGGCCTCGAAGTTCTGCGCGCCGCAGACGATCTGCAGCGGAGCGGGGTTGCCGTCGGCGTCAAGATTCTTGTCGCCCACGTCGACCGAGCACACATACATGTGGTCGCTATCGGGGTGCGGAGTCTTGGTGAGCACCTTGGCAGTCACCACGTGGTCGAAGGACTCGCCCACGGTGTCGATCGCCTCGACCTCGGTGCCGGTACGGATATATTCGTCCGAAAGGGTCTTGGGATCCTCCGGAATATCGATCATGGTCTTGAGCCAGTCGTAAGAAACACGCATATAACTGGTCTCCTTTCATAAATGCGGCTTTGAGCCGGAAACTGCAACTAAGAAGAAAGCGTTCTAGAACTGGTTCAAGAACCTCATGTCACCAGTCATCAACGTGCGCAGGTCGGGCAGGTCGTAGCGCAGGGCCGCGACGCGCTCGGCGCCAATGCCAAAGGCGAAGCCGGTGTACTTCTCGGGGTCGATGCCGCAGTTGATCAGGACGTTGGGGTCGACCATGCCGCAGCCCAAGATCTCGATCCAGCCGCTGTGCTTGCAGAAGTTGCAGCCCTTGCCGCCGCACACGTGGCAGCTCACGTCCACCTCGCAGGAAGGCTCGGTGAAGGGGAAGAAGTGCGGGCGGTAGCGCGTCTTGCGGTCCTCGCCAAACATGCACTTAACAAAGTAGTCGAGCGTGCCCTTAAGATCGCCAAAGGTGATGCCCTCGTCGACGACCAGGCCCTCGATCTGGTTGAACTGCGGCAGGTGGCAGGCGTCGGCCGTGTCGGGACGGTAGACGGTGCCCGGGCAGATCATGTAGATGGGCGGCTTCTGCGACTCCATAGTGTGGATCTGCACGCCCGAAGTCTGGGTGCGCAGCAGTACGTCGGACTCGCCATGGGCATGTGCCTCGGGGTGTGCGACGCTGCCGGGCTTGTTGTCGACCACGTAGAAGGTGTCGCGGGCCGAGCGGCTCGGGTGATCCATGGGGGCGTTGAGCGCGGTGAAGTTATAGTAGGAGGTATCGACCATGGGGCCGGACTCGACGGTGTAGCCGATGCCGCAGAAGATGTCCTCGGCCTCCTCGATGATCTGCTTGATCAGGTGCTGGTGACCGATCTGCGGACGGATACCCGGCAGCGTGATGTCGACGGCCTCGTGCTCGAGTGCGTGCTTGAGGGCGGCGGCCTTCATCTCGGTGGTGCGCTCGTCGAGCATGCCCTCGATCAGTTGGCGCATCTCGTTGGCACGCTTGCCCATCATGGGACGATCCTCGGGGGCGAGCTTGCCCATCATGCGCATCAGGCCGGTAATACGACCCTTGCGACCGAGCAGCTCAACGCGCGCGGCCTCGAGCTTTGCGGCGTCGTCGGCGCCTGCGACGAGCTCCTTGGCCTCTTCCTCGAGTTTGACTAGATCATCAATCAGACTCATGTCTTCCCTTTCGTCTCTCGCGCTCCCCGCTTGCCGGGGCGACCGATGCCGCTTGGCGTTGCGAAAACGCGGCCCGGTTCGGTAACAAAAAACCGCCCTCGGGCATGTGCATTGCCCAAGGACGGTTGAATTCCGCGGTACCACCTTGTTTGACCCGGCGGATGTCTGGCCCGCCGCGCCCACTCTTTGCCCCTTGTCGCGAGGCTCACGGCTTCCCTACTGGAGCTTCGCCGCCGCTGGCCGCGTGCCCGTTGAGGTTGCTGCTCGGGAGTGAACGCTTGGCCCTTGCCACCGCAGGAAGGCTTGCAGCCCACGACCTTCCCTCTCTTGCCGGCGACGCGGCGGGCAAAACCCTCTCCGTCAACGCATTGGGCTATAGGATAACACATTCTGCGAGCATATCGCCGTGTTCCGTTTTGTTCGCACTGGGTACAAGGCGGGTAGCTGTGCAAACTGGCCGTGCGCCCACCCGTGGTGCTCGGCCTACGAGATCAAGGATATAGGTATGGGAAAGAAACTCGATAAGAAGGCCAATGCCGCCGTGGCCAAGGCCTCTAAGAGCGCCAAGGCGGGCAAGGCCGTCAAAAAATTCCGCAAGCTCGAGGGCAAGCTGTGGACCCGCGAGTACCTGCTCAAGATTGCCGAGTTTGACGGCGCGACCATTGCTCCCGCCAACGGTGCCGCCGCCCGTGCCGACGCCATGGGCACCCTTGCCGGCGAGCACCATAAGCTTCTGACCAGCGAAAAGTCTGTCGAACTTGTGCGCTCGCTGGCACGTGAGACCGTCGCCGGCGGCAAGATCGACGACCCGCAGCTGCTTGACGAGATCCGCGTGCTCGGCCGCGACCAGCGCGAGGCAAGCGTCATCCCCACCGAGGAGGCCGAGGCCTGGACCAGGCTCACCTGCGAGGCCGACGCCGTGTGGCACAAGGCCAAGACGGCCAATGACTGGGCGAGCTTTGAGCCCTATGTGGATAGAATCGTCGGCCAGCTTAAGCATCAGGCCGAGCTCATGGACCCAAAGCGCGACCCGTACGATGTTTGGCTCGACCAGTACGAACGCGGCCTTTCCGCCAAGAGCTTCGACGCGTTTTGTGATGAGGTCAAGGCAACGGTCGTGCCGCTCGTGCACGCCATCGGCGAGCGCGGCCAGCAGCCCGATGCCGACTTTTTGCACGTCCGCGTGCCCGAGGCCGCCCAGCGCGCCATGAGCTTCGACCTGATGAAGCTCGTCGGCCTGGACCTGGACGACACCACGCTCGCCTTTACCGAGCACCCATTTAGCGAGGGCTTCTCGGTGGGCGACGCGCGCATCGCCACGCACATCTACGAGGACGACTGCATCTCCAACGTCTACAGCATCATCCACGAGGCGGGACACGCCATGTACGAGTTGGGCGTCAATCCTGCCTATGCGCGCACCTGCCTGGAGGGCGGCACTTCCATGGGCATCCACGAGAGCCAGAGCCGCTTTTTCGAGAACACCGTTGGTCGCAGTCGCGCCTTTATGGGACCGCTGCTCGAGATACTGCGCCGTCACGCGCCCGAGGTTTACGGCAGCGTGGACGAAGACACGCTCTACCGCGCCGTGAACATCGCGCAGCCGTCGCTGATCCGTACCGAGGCCGACGAGCTCACCTACCCGCTGCATATTATGGTGCGCTACCAGATTGAGCGCATGCTGTTTGCCGGCGAGGCCACAGCCAAGGACATCCCCGCGCTTTGGAATCGCTTTATGGACGAGTACCTGGGCATTCCCGTTCCCGACGACACGCGCGGCTGCCTGCAGGATACGCACTGGAGTGGCGGCTCGTTTGGCTACTTCCCCACGTATGCGCTGGGCAGCGCCTACGATGCCATGTTTGTGCCGGCCATGTGCCGCGACGGCGTCGACCTCACCGGCGCCTGCGCGAGCGGCGATTTGGGACCCGTCCGCGCCTGGCTCGGCGAGCACATTTGGCAGTGGGGCCGCGCCAAGGACGCGCCGGAGCTCATCAAGGGCGCGTGCGGCATGGCGTTCGATGCCCGCTACTACTGCAGCTACCTGCAGGACAAGTTCACCACGCTGTACGAGCTGTAAGGCATAACCGACACGCCAACGCAAAGGGGACGCCGCGGAACCAATCCGCAGCGTCCCCTTTTTTCACCCAATAACTAGGTACCCAATGACTAGTTCGTTGACGCTAATGTCTTGGCAACGTCAGCGAAAACGGCCCCAAGCGAGCAAGGTGACGTGAAATGAAAGGGCGCTGACCTTCTGGTCGCGCCCTTGAAATTGAACGTCAGATTGCCGCTTGGGGCCGTTTGCAGCGTCGAGCAGCTACGCGGTTTGGTAAAACCGCGTAGCTATAAAGCCTCGAGCGCGTTGGCGATGCGCTTCATGGCGGCATCGGCGGATGCTTGGTCGGGCGCCTCGGCCAGCACGCGGATAACCGACTCGGTTCCACTCTTGCGCACGAGCACGCGGCCCTCGCCTGCCAGCGCAGCCTCGGCCTCGGCGATGGCGTTCTGCACGCCCATGTTCTCGAGCGCGGCGTCCTTGTCCGCCACGTGCACGGCCACCTGCGCCTGTGGCAGCAGCTTGCACGGAGCCGTGAGCTGCGAGAGCGTCTCGCGCTCGGCACGAATCACTTCCATCACGCGCAGCGAGGTCATAATGCCGTCGCCCGTGCGCTCGATATCGCCAAAGATCGTATGGCCCGTCTGCTCGCCACCCAGGCTGTAGCCGCCCTCGCGCATCTTGGCATACACGTGACGGTCGCCCACGCCGCTGGTCACGGCGCTCAGTCCGGCAAGCTCCAACGACTTGATCAGGCCAAAGTTGCTGGCGATCGTCGGTACCACGGTACCGCCCGAGAGACGCCCGTGCTTGTTCAGGTACACGCCGCACACGTACAAGATCTGGTCGCCGTCGACCACGCGGCCGCGCTCGTCCACGGCCAGGCAGCGGTCGGCATCGCCGTCGTAGGCAAAGCCCACATCCAGGCCCTGCTCCACCACGTGGCGCTGCAGGCGCTCAATATGCGTAGAGCCGCAGTCGACATTGATGTTAAAGCCGTCGGGCGCGGCATTGATCACGCGCACATCGGCGCCCAGTGCGTCGAACACCGGCTTGGCCACCGAGGATGCCGAGCCGTTGGCGCAATCGATGCCGATCTTGACGCCCTGCAGCGAAAAGTTCGCGCTGGCGATGAGCGAAGCAATGTAGCGGTTGCGACCCTGCATGTAGTCCACCGTGGCGCCGATGTGGTTGCCCGTTGCCAGCGGCACCTCGCTCTTGCCATCGATGTAGTCCTCAATGAGCTCCAGCACGTCCTCGTCCATCTTAAAGCCGTCGCTGTTGACGAGCTTAATGCCGTTATCGCAAAACGGGTTGTGGCTCGCGCTGATCATGATGCCGCAATCGAAGCAGCCTTCCACAGTCTGATGCGCTACGCCCGGCGTGGGGATCACGTGCAGCATATAGGCGTCCGCACCGCTCGCGACCAGGCCGCTCACCAGCGCCGCCTCGAACATATAACTCGAGCGACGCGTGTCCTTGCCCACGATCACGCGTGCCTTGCGCTCGCGGTTGGCGCCGTAATACCAGCCCACAAAACGGCCAATCTTATAAGCGTGCTCTACCGTCAGCCCAACGTTGGCCTCACCACGAAAGCCGTCGGTGCCAAAGTACTTCATATCTTACTTATCCTATTCAAACGTTTGAGCGGTTGGCGTGGTGCGAACCTTAAGCTCTTTGTGCCCAGAGTCCTTCGAAGTCGTGACCGTGTACTCGACCTTTATGTCTTGTCCAAGAAGCATGTGGACACCGCCCCATGCAACCTTCAAGCCATCGTGCGTCGCTTCGTTCATCTCGATAGAACCGGAGCCCGAAGTCTTAATATCCGAAATGCTGCCTCCCGCAGGAGCATAGAGATAAAGCCTCAGCACCTCATCATCAATATCCTGGCTAATGCCGTTATGGCCCTGGAAATAGCCAGGCATCTCGGCCTTCTCCTGAGGGGTCATCGTGTTCTTGAGCGAGGTGGTCACTCGATACGTCGTCGAGCCATCGGCATTTTCAACCGAAGAATCGATGGTGACTCGCTTATCGAGGAACCAATCCATCTTTGAATAGCTGTAGTTGTTCACATAGACGCC
>UQLH01000019.1:0-43096 GCA_900541805.1 uncultured Collinsella sp. | reverse complement strand
GAACTGTAACGACGCCAGACTCGATGGGAAGGTCTAAAGATGGCACAGGATATGCAGGACGCCGGTAACGTCTCCGCCGAGCTCGACGCCATGGTGTGCGATCTGATCGGCGCGTTCTTGGACGACCTTGCCGCCGGTGAAAACCCTGGCGTGGTCGTGGCAATTGAGGACGCCGCTTCCAACCGTTATCTGGCGGCGCTCGATGAGGATGGCGAAGAGGCGTGCCTGGAGGCGGCCACCAACTTTATTTCCGAGCACAAGATGGGTCTTAAGGACGAGGGCCTGGGCCGTATCGCCCGCTATGCCATCGGCTACACCGGCTGCGTCGAGATTGACGGCGGCTATCACGATGCTCTGCTCGTGAGCTTCTTCGAAACCACGCTCGAGAGTGGTTTTTCGGCATATGTGCTGTACGAGGGCATGGGCGCCGGCGATGGTTTTATGTGGAGCGACCCTGAACCTGCAGGTGAGGAAACCCCTCTCATCTAAAATCGCTAAAATAAACGAGTTTTCGGTAAAAGGCTCAATATTCCCGCTGAGCGTTGTATCGCTGGGCGGGCCGCATACGCGTGCCGGTTGTATATAGATAGAAGATAGGGGAACTACATGCGCGTAGACAATCTGAGGAACATCGCCATCATCGCCCACGTCGACCACGGCAAGACGACGATGGTCGACAAGCTCCTGCGTGCCACGGACGCCTTCCGTGCCAACCAGCAGGTCGAGGACCGCGTCCTGGATTCCAACGACCAGGAGCGCGAGCGCGGCATTACGATTCTCGCCAAGAACATCTCTATCGAGTACAAGGACGTCAAGATCAACGTCATCGACACCCCGGGCCACGCCGACTTTGGCGGCGAGGTCGAGCGCGTGCTGCGTATGGCCGACGGCGCCCTGCTGCTGGTCGACGCTTTTGAGGGCCCCATGCCCCAGACCCGCTTCGTGCTGCGTCACGCTATCGACACCGGCCTTAAGATCATGATCGTCATCAACAAGATCGACCGTCCGGGCGCCAACCCCGAGAAGGCCTACAACGACTGCCTCGACCTCATGGCCGACCTGGGTGCCACCGATGACCAGCTTGAGTTCGCCATGGAGCACGTGGTCTACGCCAGCGCCATGAACGGCTTTGCCCGCCTTGACCCCAACGACGGCAACATGGACATGTACCCGCTGCTCGATATGATCATCGACGACATGCCCGCACCCGAGGTTGACGAGACCGCTCCGCTGGCCATGCAGTGCGTGACCATCGACCACTCCAACTTCGTCGGTCGTATCGGCATTGGCCGCGTGTACTCCGGTACCATCCACCAGGGTGACCAGATCTTGGTTGTCAAGAACGATGGCTCCAGCGCCACCGCTACCGTCAAGCAGCTCTTTACCTTCGACTACCTGGGCCGCGCCGAGTGCCAGGAAGTCGGCGCCGGCGACATCGCCGCCGTCGTGGGCATCGACCGCACCGATATCGGCGATGTTTACACCGACCCCGAGAACCCCGTCGAGCTCGAGCCCATCGAGATCGACCCGCCGACCCTGTCCATCGTCTTTGAGGCTTCGACCTCCCCGCTCGTCGGTCGCGACGGCGACATCGTGGGCGCCCGCCAGCTCAAGGAGCGCCTGTTCAACGAGGCCGAGAACAACGTGACCATGAAGATCGAGGAGCTCGAGGACAAGAGCGGCGTCGAGGTCTCGGGCCGCGGCATTCTGCACCTGTCTGTTCTGATGGAGTCCATGCGCCGCGAGGGCTTTGAGTTCCAGGTCGGTCGTCCCCGCGTTCTGTTTAAGAAGGACGAGAACGGCAACAAGATGGAGCCCGTCGAGCAGGCCGTCGTCGAGTGTCCGGACGAGTACTCGGGCAAGGTCGTTGAGGTCTTCGGCACCTCCGGCGGCATCATGACGAGCATGGATACCTCGGGCATCGTGACGCACCTCGAGTTTAAGATTCCGACCCGCGGCATCATGGGTCTTAAGAACCGCATCATGAACGTCACCCACGGCGAGGGCGTGTTCTACCACACCTTCCTGGAGTATGGTCCTTACGCCGGCGAGATCGGTAACCGTCAGAACGGCGCCATGATCTCCATGACCACCGAGAAAGCCGTTGCCTACGCTCTGGGTACGCTGCAGGAGCGCGGCCAGCTGTTTGTTGAGCCGGGCACCGAGTGCTACGAGGGCATGATCGTGGGCGAGCGCAGCAAGGCCGGCGACATGGTCGTTAACATCGCCCGTACCAAGAACCTGGGCAACCAGCGTTCCTCGACCTCCGATATCTCCGTCCAGCTGGTGCCGCCTCGCACCTTCTCGCTGGAGGAGGCGCTGGAGTACATCGCCGACGATGAGCTGGTGGAGATCACTCCCAAGAACATTCGCCTGCGCAAGCGTCTGCTCAACGCTACCGACCGCAAGAAGGCCGCCGTCCGCGCCGGTCAGGTCAACAAATAAGTGCTGGGCTTATAACCGCCAATAAGAAAGGGCGTCGACCGCGATGGTCGGCGCCCTTTTTGGTGTAAGGGGACAGGTTCGTTTGCACCACAGCTGGGGCGGCTATCCCCCCAATCGGCTTTCCAGTCAAAGTTAAGTTGTTTAAACATATACATGAATCATTGAAATACAGCCGCTTTGATACAAAACTATCAACAGGTAACTATCAACTGGTATTAAATTAAAAGACCTCTTGACCTGCGGTTTACATGACTGGTATCTATATTGTATTTTATGCATGTGGCATAGACGAACCGTCTTAGAAGTTGCTCCCCAATGGGTTCTTGCAATGCGCTAGGTAGGTTCTCGTTGATGTTGGGGTTTGTGTTCGATCCGACGATTCGCCGTATTCCACACTGTGTTGTAGGAATTAGGGGACAACTATGGACGCACACCGCTCACGGTCGCTGGGTATGGCGGCCCTGATTTTCATTTTGATTAGCCTCACCGCCGCAGTGTTTCACGGCGCGGCCCCCGTGCGCGCCGAGGACGTGAGCACACCGACGCCGATTGTGATTGATGGGACGACGGCGGACGTTACGGTTGAGCTGTTTACCGATGAGGGTCGTAAAACGCCTTTGGATGATAATGCCGTGATTTCGACCAACACACTCTACGGTTCATTTAGTGCGAAGTTCGAGGCAAATCATGGCCCGAGTGCGGAGCGAAACGTTGCGGAGTACTCTCTCCCGGACAGCATTAAAGCATTTGACAATACCGGTGGCCGCCTTATGGATGGTTCCAATCAAGAGGCCGGTACTTGGAGATGTGAGAACAATAAGCTGATTTTTACTTTTAAAGAGTCATGGATTAAGACACACCCATCCGACGTTCATGTTGGTGCTGATTTTTCATTCAAGCTGGCAAATGAGAACGTTGGCTCCGGCAATACAACAAAAGTCGAATTTCCTGGAACGGCCGGAATTGACATTTCGACCAAAGACGGCGACGTGGCGGGAACGAAGGAGGGGAAGTTCTCTCAATCCGGCGGCGAAGGAAAAGTAACGTGGACTCTTAAGCTGGTGGTCGAGTCTTATGCTCACAATGTCCAGCTCACCGATGAGTTGGGTAGCAATTTTACGTTTGTGTCTGAATCGTTTAAGTTGAACGGCAAGCCGCTCGAGCAACAGCCAAGCATTAACGGGCAGACCGCGACTCTTAATTTGGGGAACTTGTCCAAAGGGACTCATACGATTACCTATGATTCGGTTATGAACCCGAATGTTTCTGTGGACAACTATGTTTGGATTGATGAACTCCCCGGTTCAAAAAACAACGCCACCTGGACCTGGGGCCAAAACAAAGAAAACTCGAATAAATGTGAAGGTCAAGCAAATAAGTTTCGCTATGACATGATTAACAAGAGCGATGGCACCGGAACGCCGTCCGATATCAAATGGATCGTTACGCTCAACAACGGTGATATCAAAACCGACATGAATGGCTATACATTCACCGACACGCTGGACGACAAGCAGACGTATACGGGTAATTACATCGTTTATAGGGGACTCTACGGGGAAGACGAGATCGCTCGCGGCGATCTCGGTAGCTCCACTGGTAAAACGTTTAGCTATAAGTTCTCAGGTCTATCTGACACAGATAAGTACAAGCCCTATCGCATTGTCTATCACACTCAAATGAAAGATCAGGACTCGTATGACACGGTGAGCAATAGTGCGAATATCTCGCGTGACAATTCCGTTTCCGGCACGGACAGTGGCACGTTTACGCCGAAGCTGGTGGGGACGCAGATTGTAAAGAGGCTTTTGAAAGAACCTGATGCGGCGACAACAGGTCGGGCAACCTGGGAGCTTCGGATAGCGCTGGGCTCCATTGTTGATGCGATGAATCCGGAGACGGTTCGAGTGTTTGATACGTTCCAGACTGCTTGGAAGCAGAATATCGGCCCAGACGGCGACAGCTATTCCATTATGATCGGCAATGTCCCTTTGGAGCGGGGAACCGATTGGTGGTTCGATGATTACAATGATTCAACGTCGTTTGCAACCAAGAAGAACTTCAACCTTACCATTCAGATAAACAACAAGGTAAGGGATGCGCTCAAAGATAACCCAGATGCGGTGCTTACTTATATGACAAAATCCGACGCGCTTCCTGGCTGGTACTCCAATTTTGCATCAGTGGAAGTAAACGGTACTAAGTATTTCACGGACTTTATCTATTACTACGTCGATGTGGACTCGACTCCTAAGCTTGAGAAGCCCTCTGCGAAAACCGCTGTTTCCTGGCGTGAGGATTTCGACTGGAGTAAGATCGATGGGTCTTCCGAAAAAGGTGCATGGATCGTTGAGTGGACGGTCTATGCGAATAGGGCCAAGACGCCGGGAGGGGAGCCTTACGGCGCTGGCAAGCTTAACAACCAGCCGCTGAACGTCGTTGACACGCTGCCGAGTGGTATGAGCTATGTGCCAGGGTCTGCCAAATACTCGCTGTTTCAGAATCCGTATGACCAGAAAGCAGGTAACGGTACCGCCCAGCGAGAGAAGACCGTCGCCGACAGCCTACCCCCTGCGAACGTCAGTGATGACAAAGGCACCGTTACCTTCTCCATCCCCACGACGGCGCTCGGCAACTATGCTGGTTACGCTAAGCTTACGTATCAGACGGCGGTCAAGCGCGGTGAGCTCGATACCTCTAAGAACGAGGTGAAGTTCACCAACTTAGCCAGTGCCGAGTCGGGGGGCAAAACGTTCGACTCCGGTAGTGGGACCGTCACCATTAAGAACAACGTACTGCAAAAGACCGGCGACCAGGTCGCCAATAGCAACCGTATCAAGTACACCATCTTGGTTAACGAATCGGCAGTTAACCTTAAGAGCGACAGCGACTTCCTCGAGCTTGTCGATGTCATGGATGCCAAATGCACGCTGGTGACGGATTCGGTCAATGTGTCCCAATACGATGGGACAGGCTGGAAGTTGCTTGGCTCTGACAAATGCCCCGTTTCCGCTAGGACCATTGAAGATGAAAACGGCGCGGCGTGTACAAAGATGACGCTCCGCGTGCCCGATAAGGAATATCTCAAAGTTGAGTACGAGGTCATTCCTGCGGGTAACGAGGGAGAAACGGTTTCTCTGAGCAACAAAGCGTCGCTTACGGGTGTCTATGACGGTGATACGGTCCATTCAAAAGACTGGGCTATTAAAAAGGCATCTGGTTTGGCTGGCGGTAGCGGTTACGGCGTAACGGTTACCAAGGTCGACGAGAGCGATGTCACAAAAAAGCTGCCCGGTGCTGAGTTCACGCTCTACGAGGTTGATATGGACAAGGCATTAGAGTTCGGCCTCGATTCTGCGAAAACGCTGATTCGGAGTGATGAAACAGACGAAACGGGCACGGTAACGTTCGGCACTCCTACGCAAAAGATGGAAGCCTACAAGTTGTATTGCCTTGAGGAGACCAAGGCGCCCGGCGGATACAATATTGCCCCTAAACCAGTGTGGATTCTGCTCAAAGGCGACAATGAGGACGACTATCAGAAGGCCCTTACTAAGGCGGAAGAGCTGAGGGCAAAGGGTGTCGACATTGACACCCCAACGGTGAGTACCGACATCACGGTCTATGATGCGCCCTGTAGCGGTCAAGCTACAATTTCTGCCACCAAGATGCTCGAAGGCTCGACCTTGCAAGAAAGCCAGTTCGGGTTTGCGCTCAAGGACAAGAAGACCGGTAAGGTTCTCCAGACCATCAGGAACGGTGCGGATGGTGATATCAACTTTGTCTTGGATTACACCAAGACGGGGATCTATGAGTACGCCATCTCCGAGGTCATTCCCGCGGGCGCTGAGAACAACGTCAAGGACCACATCACCTACGACACGACCAAACATGAGGTTAAGGTTGTCGTGACTAATGGAGAAGGAAAGCTAAACACCGAGGTCACCTACGACAACGGCTCTACAACCCCACCGTCCTTTACCAATAAGTATTCGACCACGCTTCCTGAGGCGGGCGGGGCTGGCTTGACTATGACGTATCTGGCTGGTGCATCGCTGCTGTGTTTTGCTGCGACATGGATGCATGCTCGTCGCCATCGCGATCAAGATCGAGGTGGTCGCCGTGAGTAAGGTGCTTCGTCATTTGTTGACCGCTGTGGCTATAGCCTTGGTTGCCGTATTTTCTTTCGCGATTGCTCCTGGGACGGCGCATGCTGCCGACACCGGTGCCATTACGGTGGACGGTACAGTCGCGACTCGGTATGCCGCGTACCGGATCTTTTCGGCGACCGTTGCCGACGATGACGATGCCGACCAAAAGGTCGCAACCGATGTAGCGTGGGCAAACGACGCAGTTCGCCAGGCTGTTCTTCCCGTGCTTCATGATGATGGACTTGATGGCTCGGCATCGTCGGCGCAAGAGGCTGCCGAATGGATGAATGCCGACGGACATATGTCGACTGCGCTGGCGGCAAAGCTTGCCCGTGCGATTTGCAATGCCGGTGCACCTTCTGTGGCCCTTAGCGCGGACACGGCGGCCGAGCTACCAAGCGGCTATTGGCTCATCGTCGCCGACGACGACGCCATCGCCCAGGGCGAGGCCGGCGCCGCGCCGATCATGGCCCTGGTCGGCGGCAGCGCTGTCACCGTCAAGCCCAAGGCCGCGACCCCCAAGGTCGCCAAGCATGTGCTGGAGGACAGCACCGCCGCCTGGCAGAAGGCCGCCGACGCCACGGTCGCCGACGACCTGTACTGGCGCCTCTCTGCCACGGTCCCGGCGGGCCTTGCCGCCTACGACACCTACACGGTGCGGTTCGTCGACACCATGGGCGCGGGGCTCGACCCCTCCAAGGTCGCCGCGAGCATGCGCGTGTACGTGGCGGCGGGCGCGGACGGCGGCTTCGACGCCGTCGCATGTGAGGGCGGTAACGCCAACTCGACGCCGGCTAAAGGGTGGACAGACATTACTTCACAGTGCAAGGTCTCGGTCGAGGGCAATACCTTCGCCGTGCGCACCGGCGACCTGATCGCCGTGCTCGGCGGGGCCGACGCCTTCGCCGCGGGCGCCCGCGTGGTTGCTGTCTACAATGCGCCGTTGGGGGCCAATTGCAATCGAGGCGCCACTAAGGGCAACCCCAACGAGGTCTACCTGCGCTACCCGCGCTCTCCCTTTGCCGACCAGTCCGGCGATGCCGGATTCACCCATACGCCGAGCGATGACGCCACGGCCTATACCTGGGGACTCAGCCTCATCAAGCGCTCAAGCGCAGACGATAAGCCGCTCGCGGGCGCCAAGCTGCGCATCATCGATGACCGTGGGCGCATTCTAACGACTGACGGCTCGTGGTCGACGGATGCCGACGCGTGCGTCACCACAGGCGCGGATGGCCATGTGGAATTGAGCGGTGTGGACGCGGGTCTCTACACCGTCGAAGAGGTCGCGGCTCCCAAGGGATACACCGCCTTTGAGGGCAAACGAACGGTAACGGTTGCGTCCGAGGGTCTGGACGTTAAGCAGGTAGCAGCCGCGAAGCCCAAGGTGACCGTGTCGGCCGAAAGCCCTCTGCGGGTTGATACCGCCGATGCCGGGACGGGTTCGATCGAGCTGTCGGTGCTCAACACCCCAAGCAAAGAAGCAAGTCGAGGCTTTATGCCCTCGACGGGAGATAGAACGTTGGTACTGGTGGCGGTTTTGGCTGCCATCGGAGTGGCGGCTATTGTTGTCGCGCTCGTCATCAAGCGGGGAGGCAGTCGTCGTGAAAAATAATTGCCCCCTTGCTCAATGGCGTGCTGCCTCCGCAGCGAGTGACGCGCAGTCCTACCGACCTGATGATCATTGGTTTTGAAAAAGTTACCAGAGAACCCTCCATGAAAAGCGGGGCACCCGGTCGATATGACCGAGTGCCCCGCCTCGTTTGTTGGTGCAAAGTAACCTGACCCCTTTGCACCAACACAAAGGTGCCTGTCCCCTTTGTGGCGGTTGGTGGCTAAGCGGTGGGGAGTCCTGGCGTGTTAGCCGGCTGCTGCGGCTTGAGGCGGGCGTTTCGCCAGATGATCTGGATAACGTAGCCGAGCATAAAGACAAAGGCCACGCCGCTGATGAAGTCACCTACGAGGGGAAGCCCCGTGAGGGCGCCTGCGATTATGCCGCCCACGGCTGCCATGGCGTAGCGGTTTTGGTTGTGTCCGACCATGCGGGCGAGCGCGCACCCCGAAAAGGCACTCGACACCAATGCGATGCCGATAACGCCGCACAAGAGGGTTCCAGCAAGCGACAGACCAGCGATAGAGATAATCAGCAGTAGGGCAGCGGGGACGATAGCAATCGTGCCCAGAAGACCGCTCACCCACAGGGGCATGGGGCGCTGGTGGAGCATACCGGCGGCGCTGGCAGTCGCACGCGGAAAGACGAGCTCGAGCAGCAGGGCGACAAAGCAGGTCGAGAGTGCCGCGGCGACGATACCGCCGATGACATCGTTAACGGTGGAAGTATCCTCGTTCTCGGTGCGGTCGATCTTGAGCGCGCCGACCTCGGCTCCCGCGGCGCGCTCGGGGTCCTCGGAGACGTGCGCGTTCACGGTGCCGGTGATGTGGGCGTTCTTGCCCAGGATGAGCTTGTCGGCCCAGACCTCGACATCGCCCTCGACGGTGCCATCGATAGTCACCGTATCGCCCGCAAGCGCTGCCGACTTGGTAGAGCCGCGCAAGGCAACCGTCTCGCCTATCGCATAGAAACAGTTGGCGGTGCTGTCGGAATTGAGCACGACATGCTGACCGACGACCGTGACGCTGCCATCAACCGTGGTCTTGGCAACGTCGATGGTGCGCGCCGCAAGACGAACGGCGCCGCCCACCGTGCAGTCGCGAATTGAGAGGGTATCGCCCGCAGCGATGATATCGCGGTCGATGGACGTATCGTCCAAGTTGAGGGCCTGACCGGCCCAGTACAGGTCGCCTTCGACGCCGGACGGATTGGCGTCATTGTCGGTCGCAAGTACGTTGCCTGCGGTGTCCGTGCCGGCGAACGACGCCGTGGGAAGCACGGTGATCGCCAGCGCGATGAGCGCGAATGCCATAAGCAGGCACCGACGCATCTTGTGTGACGGCGCCGCCGCGGTTTGATTGAAAGCCATGGTTGATCCTTTTGTTAGGTGTTCGGCATATACCTAACAGGGTACCCAACGCGCGGGCGCTCTAAAAGAACCTCTCGGTTGCATTTCGAAGGGTTGTGCCGCGCTGTCTACTTTTTACGGTGCAAGAAGCGCGCGATATCTTCTTCGGTGGGGCTTTTGATGTCAAAGCGCAGCGAGAGCCAGCGCAGACCCATGGTCACGACAACGCATACGACCAGCGCGGCGACATTGCTGACCAAGCCACTCATAACGAGACACACATAGCTTGTCGATCCGGCGATGGCCGCGATGGCATAAAAGTTAGTGCGTTGGAAAATGCCCGGAACCACGCCCATAAAGCCGTCGCGCAGCATGCCGCCGCCCACCGCGGTGAAAAAGCCCATCATGATGCACACCGCCGGTGCAAAGCCGTAAACCAGCGCCTTGTCTGCGCCGGTTGCCGCATAGATGCCGACCGAGATGATGTCGAGCAAGGGGATGAGTTTTTCGGGCTTGTCGACGATTGCCGGGAAAATGTAGATGATGGCTGCCGTGGCGATGGAGAGCGGCAGCGCCATTGGCTGGTTGAGGATGTAGACGTTGCCCACCTGCAGCGTCATATCGCGCAAAAGACCGCCGCCCAGACCGCAGACCACCGCGAGCGCAACTGCACCCACCAGGTCGAGCTTGTGCTCGCGCGCAACCAGCACACCCGAGATCGATGCAGCGACAACAGCGAACATCTCGAGCCAAAACGGAATGGCGACCATGGCATCCGATGCATGTGAGGTAATGGTCATAGCGGCGACGACGGGCAAGATGGGGTCCTTTGGATTGTGGGTTTAGACAATGCCCGTACATAGTACATGGTTGGCGGGCGTGGCGACCCTATTGCTCGGTAAACGGTCGGGACCGGGTGGGGGCATGGCGTTGCTGGAATGCCAGGGGTCCAGAACATGTACGTCACCCTCCAAAAACGACATTTTCCGACATCTTTGGAGGCTGACGTACATGTTTGGATTGAGCTCACAGCATGAGTGAGTTGATTTACTCACATCCGGTATATTTCCCCACTTCAACGGACATAAGAGTTGGATACCGGCTCAGAGCGAGAGGCCCTCAATGGATACCCCTGTTCTCATTTCGCATAAAACCGCATGGCTTGTCCATCATGCACCCCAGAATTTGGTTCAGTCTCTTGCGCGGCACGACTACCAGATAGGCGCACAAGGCATCTCCACCCAGCAACGTGTTGCGCGCATACGACAGGCCCTTACCGACTGCGGCATTCCGTCCGATATGCTTAAGACTATCGATATCGCGGTTGTATTCGAATTTGAGCGAATTCGTACCAAAGGCGTCGTTTGCCACATTCTTGGACAAAATCTTCCCTACGAGCATATTAACGAGTTGACGCCCGGAATCTTCATCACCGACGAAGCCTTCGCCTTCGTGCTCGCTGCCGAGTGGATGGATAGGATCGAATATCTCGAATATGGCTATGAAGTTTGCGGCGATTATCGCATGAGGCTCAATCCCGCCGACCCTTATACCGAGCAACCAGCCACCACCTCCAAGGATGAAATAACCGAACTGCTCGATCGGCACCCCGGCAAACCCGGTGCCACACGTGCACGGCTCGCGCTCAGGCACATCTACGATCACTCGGCCTCGCCTATGGAGACCGCTTCGGCAATCGCCCTCTCGCTCCCAACAAGCGAAGGCGGCGTTGGCATCCGATGTATCGAACTCAACAAACCGCTCGAGATCCCTCAACGTCTCTGGCATTGCACAAAAGCCCGAACACTCAAAATCGATGCCCTCATTACCTATAAGCGCAGGGAGCTCGGTATCGAATATAAGGGCGGTTTTCACGATGAGTTCGAGCGCAAGGGGGCAGATGCGGAACGAGAGGCCGTTCTCTCCCAAATGGGATATCGAATCGTTACGCTCACTTCGGCTCAGTTCGGCAGCCAGCTCGCCTTTCACCGCGCCATGAACAACATTCGCGAAGCACTCGGCATGCCTCGCTGTACCGACACCGGGTACCAGCGAGAGCAAAACGAACTACGCAAGGCGCTTATTCGCAACTGGAAGGGCATGCGAGACGAAGAGGCACCTTCCGAATAGCACCACTCCCGTGAACTCAATCCAAACGTGTACGTCAGCCTTCAAAGATGTCGAAAAATGTCGGTTTTGGAGGGTGACGTACATGTTTGGGGAAGCGTGGGATCGAGACGTATTTCGATAACAAAAAAGCTCCCGTTGTTGGGAGCTTTCTCAACCAAAATGGCGGAGGAGGAGGGATTCGAACCCTCGTGACCTTATACAGGCCAAACGGTTTTCGAGACCGCCGCATTCAACCACTCTGCCACCCCTCCGCGTGGGGTAAAAACAAAGCAGGCTCGAAGGCCTGCTTTGGAATTAACTGGCGGAGAGTCAGGGATTTGAACCCTGGAGACGCTTTTGACGCCTACACGATTTCCAATCGTGCTCCTTCGGCCACTCGGACAACTCTCCGTTAAATGCGAAAGTCAGTATACACGAGGAATCGCAAAGTGCAAACAGAAAAGTTGGCATTTTTTAAAACGCTCGGGCGCGCTTGGCGTTGCAGTGGGGTTTGAGGTGCCAAAAAACGGCTTCCGACCAGCGTGGTTGATCAACTCAATTGTTCAAAAGGGGTATTCATAAGCGACTTGGCAATGAATTTAATAATCTTTGGGTGGTGCTGTGGACCACTGGTATGCATTTTGCGACCACAGCCTTGTGCCCGTTGACCTGTGGCTTGGCTCAGCTTGTCCCCGCGGCACCGTATCCTGTCCACAGATTCGTCAAGCTTTTGGTCAGCATTTGGTTGGAATGCGCATGAAACACCGTGCGAGTATAGGCATATGTGGAGGTCATGAGGTTGTAGCTGCATATTCTTGCGGCCTGGGAGGTTGAAAGATATTATTACCAAGTCTTTTCCTGCTTCAGGCGCACCTTCACGACCTGAAGCCACATTTGCCCAGAGGAGGTGACAATATGAAGGCTTATGAACTGCTGTTCTTTGTTGACCCGTCGCTCGACCCCGAGACTCGTCTCGCTGTTATGAAGCGTATCGATACCACGATCGCTGAGGGCGCTGGCAAGGTCGACTCCGTTGACGAGTGGGGCAAGCGCAAGCTCGCCTACGAGATCAACGACCTCACCGATGGTGACTACACCCTCATCAACTTCCACGCAGATCCTACCCAGATCGCCGAGCTTGATCGCGTCCTGCGCATCACCGACGCTGTGGTCCGCCACATGATCGTCCGTCGCGACGACCAGGAGTAAGACTGTCGTTTTGGACTGGGCTTGTGCCCCAAGAGGAAGTAGTGAGTTATGAGCATCAATCGAGTGAACATCACCGGTAACCTCACCCGCGATCCCGAGCTGCGCGCCACCGCCGGCGGAACCCAGGTTCTGTCCTTTGGCGTCGCCGTGAACGATCGTCGCCGCAATGCGCAGACTGGCGAGTGGGAGGACTATCCCAACTTTGTCGACTGCACCATGTTCGGCACCCGCGCCGAGGCCGTGAGCCGTTTCCTGGCAAAGGGAAACAAGGTCGCGATCGAGGGCAAGCTGCGCTACAGCTCTTGGGAGCGCGACGGCCAGCGCCGGAGCAAGCTTGAGGTCATCGTCGATGAGATCGAGTTTATGAGCTCCCGTGGTGGCCAGGGTGGCTACGATCAGGGCGGTTACGCCCCCGCAGCTCCCGCGCCCGCAGCACGTCCTGCCGCACCGGTGGCCACGCCGCCCGCGGTCGACGTCTACGATGAGGACATCCCGTTCTAAGGGTTGTTCACCTATTTTTGAGTGAGAGGCGGCTTCGGTTCGCCGAAGTTGCCAAATGAAAGGTATTTTGACATGGCTAATGATTTTTCTGCACGTCAGCCGCGTCGTAAGTACTGCCAGTTCTGCAAGGAGAACACTGAGTTCATCGACTATAAGGACACTCAGCTTCTCCGTAAGTACATGACCGACCGTGGCAAGATCAAGCCCCGTCGCGTCACTGGCGCTTGCACGCAGCATCAGCATGACATCGCCAACGCCATCAAGCGCGCCCGCGAGATGGCTCTCCTGCCGTACACCGTCCCCGTGGTTTCCTCTCGTGGCAACCGCGACCGCGGCTAAGAAGGGAGACGCATCATGAAGGTTATTCTTCTCGATGAGATCAAGGGCAAGGGCGGCGAGGGTGACGTCGTAGAGGTCGCTCAGGGTTACGCTGAGAACTTCCTGTTCCCCAAGAAGCTCGCTGTTGCCGCCACCAAGGGCAACCTCAAGCAGCTTGACGAGCGTCGCAACAACATCGCCAAGCGCGAGGCCGTCCGTCTGGCTACCGCCAACGAGACCAAGGCTGCCTTCGAGGGCAAGACGGTCACCGTTGACGTCAAGGTCGGCGACGAGGGCATCCTCTTTGGCTCCGTTACCGCCGCTATGATCGCTGACGCCATCAAGGCTCAGCTCGGTATGGACATCGACCGCAAGCGTGTCGAGCTCGGTAAGCCCATCAAGGTTGCCGGCGCCCACACCGTTGCCATCTCGCTGTACCGCGAGATCAAGGCCGAGGTTGTCGTTCTCGTCGGCGTTACCGCCGAGGAGCTCGCTGCCGAGGCTGAGGTCGAGGAGGCCGCTGAGGTCGCCGAGGCCGAGACCGCCGAGGTCGAGACTGAGGCTGCTGCCGAGTAGCATTTGCTGCAACGCAACAATCTTGTTCTAAGAAGGGCGCTCTGGGAAACCAGGGCGCCCTTTTGTTTTTTGCGCTGAGTGAGTGTCATGGTGAATGTTGCGTCGAAGTCCTATATACAGGACCGTTCATCCGTTTGGTTCGGTGATGATTGGCGGCGCGCGGCGCGTTTTGGGACCGTGGCTGATACTATGGATGCTCGCAAGCGATATGAATGAGGATGCTCATGGCATATGACGATAGGGAGACCGGGCTGACGGTTGAGGACCGCGGCTCAAAGTTGGGTCTTCCCCAAAACCAAGATGCAGAGGCCAACGTACTGGCCGCTATGCTGCTATCGCCCGAGGTGGTCGAAGAAGCCCAGGTCGAGCTGCAGCCCGATGACTTCTACCGGCCCATTCATAAGACCATCTATACCGCGATGGTCGATATGTACAACAGTCGCATTCCCATCGACTCCATCTCGCTGATCGATTACCTGCGAAGCATCAACAAACTCGATGCCGTGGGCGGCGAAGCGTACATTTTGGAGTTGATGGGTCAGACCCTGTCGCTCGTCAACTGGCAGCACCATGCCGCCATCGTTCGCCGTGATTCGATGCTGCGTGAGCTGATCGGCGCCACCAACGAGATCAACGCGCTGGCATATAACGCCCCCACCGACACCAAAGAGGTTGTCGAGCTGGCCGAGAGCAAGCTGCTCAAGGTCACGGCACGCGAGGTCAAGTCGAGCTACAAGACGCTGACCGAGTTTATGGTCGAGGCCTATAACGAGGCCGAGGAAGTGTGCCAGGCCGGTGGCCAGGCTGCGGGCGTGCCCACGGGCTTCCCGTCGCTCGACCGCATGCTCATGGGCTTCCGCGAGGGTCAGCTCATCATTATCGGCGCCCGTCCTGCTGTAGGTAAGACGTCGTTCGCTCTGAACCTGGCGCTCAACGCTGCCGCTGCCGGTTATACTGTCGGCTTCTTCTCGCTGGAGATGTCGGGCAAGGAAATTGCCCAGCGTCTGATTTGCGCCTACGCCATGATCTCGATCAGTGACTTCCGCATGGGCCGCATTAGCCCCGAGCAGTGGGCCAATATCAACGAGGCCACGCAGACCTTGTCCAAGCTCGATATTCTGATTGACGATACGCCCGGCACCACAGTGACCGAGATTCGCGCCAAGAGCCGCCGTATGCTCCATAACAAGGAGAAGGCAATTATCATCCTGGACTACCTGCAGCTGGTGAGTCCTCCGCCGGGACGCCGCTCCGAGAGCCGTACCGTCGAGGTCTCGGAGATGTCGCGTGGTTTGAAGATCATGGCCAAGGAGCTCAAGATCCCGCTCATCGCGCTGTCACAGCTCTCGCGTCAGGTCGAATCCCGTACCGGCAAGCGCCCACAGCTTTCCGACCTTCGTGAATCGGGCTCTATCGAGCAGGACGCCGATATCGTTATGTTCTTGGACCGCTCCGCCGACGAGGCCGAAGCCTCGCGCGACGATCGACCCGACGAGGGCGTTACGCGTATCGTCGTGGCCAAGAACCGTTCGGGCCCGATCGGCGACGTCGACCTGATGTTCCTGCCGGCATCCACCAAGTTCTATGAGCTTGATGGGGCACATGCCGAGGAGTAGGACAGGCGCCCGTTGCACGGGTATACTGGGAATGTTTTGTGCTTCTGCGTGCCGGCGTGGCGCGTAGACAGTCCATGAATGTAAGGAGTAAACATGCCGTCAACCGTTTTGGTCGGTGCCCAGTGGGGCGATGAGGGCAAGGGTAAGATTTGCGACCTGGTCGCCGGCGACTTCGATGCCGTCGTGCGCTACTCGGGCGGCAACAACGCCGGTCACACCATCGTCGTCAACGGCAAGAAGTACGGCCTGCACCAGGTGCCCTCCGGCATCATGTATTCTGACCACGTGTCGGTGATCGGTAACGGCTGCGTCGTCAACCCCAAGGTTGTCCTTGAGGAGATCGACATGTTCGAGGCCGACGGCATCACCACCAAGAACCTCAAGATTAGCGGCAACGCGCATGTCATCATGCCGTACCACATCGATCTGGATGGCGCCTTTGAGCAGAAGCTCGGCAAGAAGAACATCGGTACCACCAAGCGTGGCATCGGTCCGTGCTATCAGGACAAGATGGCCCGCATTGGCCTGCGCATGCAGGACATGCTGGACGAGGCGCTGTTCCGCGACAAGCTGGAGACCGCCCTCGCCCGCGTGAACCCCGAGCTCGAGCTCATCTACAACCTGCCCACCTACACCGTGGACCAGATTTGCGACGAGTACCTGCCGATGGCCGAGCGCCTGCGTCCCTACATCACCGAGACGAGCCTGCTGCTCAACAACATGATCGATGAGGGGAAGGACCTGCTGTTTGAGGGCGCCCAGGCGACGCTGCTCGACATCGACCACGGTACCTATCCGTACGTGACGTCTTCCAATTGCACCGCCGGCGGCGCCATCACCGGCTCCAGCGTCGGTATGAAGAACGTCGACCGCGTGCTGGGCGTCATGAAGGCCTATATCACCCGCGTCGGTTCGGGCCCCATGCCCACCGAGCTTTCCTATGAGTCCGAGGCCGGTCACACGCTGACCGAGGAGGGCTACGAGTACGGCGTGACCACCGGTCGCCGTCGTCGCTGCGGCTGGTTCGACGGCCCCATCGCCAACTACGCCTCGCGCGTCAACGGCCTCACCGATATCGCCATGACCAAGCTCGACGTGCTTTCGGCTTTCGACACCATCAAGGTGTGCGTGGCCTACGACGTCGATGGCGAGCGCTATACCAGCGTGCCCGAGCATCAGGTTCGCTTTGAGCACGCCAAGCCCATCTACGAGGAGCTTCCTGGCTGGAAGTGCGATATCACCGGCTGCCGCAGCTTTGAGGAGCTGCCGCAGGAGGCTCAGGACTACGTGGCGTTCATCGAGGATCTGGCACACACCCGCGTGACGTTCATTGGCGTTGGCGCTGGTCGCGAGCAGATCATCAACCGATTCTGGAAGTAATCGGGACTATTTGGTTATTGCGATATACCCCTTTGCAGCCCGGACGGGCGGCCGAGGGGTATATTTGCTTGCAAAGGGCTCGCGCGGAGCGGGCCGTTCATCCATAGAGGAGGCACCCTTGAAGGCGGACACTCAAACCATCGACATCCTGTTGTTGGGCAGCGGCGGCCGTGAGCATGCTTTGGCAGCTAAGCTCGCAGCATCACCGCGCGCCGGCAAGCTCTACATCGCGCCGGGTAACGGCGGCACCGCGAGCTGCGGCGAGAACGTTGTTCTCGACGACTGCGATCCTGCGGCCGTGGCGGCGTTTGCGCAGAGCCACGGATGCGGACTCGTGGTGATTGGCCCCGAGGCTCCGCTCGTGGCGGGCGTGGCCGACGCCGTGCGCGCGGCGGGTATTCCCTGCTTTGGCCCGGGTGCCGAGGGTGCCCAGATGGAGGGCTCCAAGCTGTTCTCCAAGCAGCTCATGGAGCGTGCGGGCATTCCGACGGCAGCCTATGGTTCGTTTACCGACGAGGCTTCGGCTCTCGCCTACGTGCGTGAGCAGGGCGCCCCGCTGGTCGTGAAGGCCGACGGCCTTGCCGCCGGCAAGGGCGTTATCGTGGCGACCGAACTTGAGCAGGCCGAGGAGGCCGTGCGCGAGTGCTTTGGCGGCACCTTTGGCGATGCCGGCAACACCGTGGTCATCGAGGAGATGCTGACCGGCCCCGAGTGCTCGCTGCTGGCCTTTACCGACGGCAAGACCGTGCGCCCCATGGCCACTTCGCAGGACCACAAGCGTGCGCTCGAGGGCGACAAGGGTCCCAACACCGGCGGCATGGGCGTCTACAGCCCGGTGCCCATCGTGACCGATGAGGAGCACGCCACCATGGTGAAGGTCATGGAGCAGACCGTGGCCGAGCTCGCTGCTGAGGGTATCGACTACCGCGGCTGCCTGTACGGCGGCTTTATGCTCACGCCTGCCGGCCCCAAGGTGCTGGAGTTCAATGCCCGCTTTGGCGACCCCGAGACGCAGGTCGTGCTGCCGCGCCTTAAGAACGACCTGGTCGAGGTCATGCTGGCTTGTGCCAACTGCGAGCTCGATCAGATTGAACTCGACTGGCGTGACGAGTGGGCCGTTGCCGTTGTCCTGACGAGTGCGGGCTACCCCGGCAGCTACGAGAAGGGCAAGGTCATCACCGGCATCGCCGACGCCGAGGCCATGGAGAACGTGACCGTGTACCATGCCGGCACCGCCGTGGTGGACGGTCAGCTCGTGACCAACGGCGGCCGTGTGCTTGCCGTGACCGCTCTGGGTGACACGTTCGAGAACGCTCGCAACCTTGCCTACGAGGCCTGCGAGAAGATTGATTTTGAGGGCAAGACCCTGCGTCATGACATCGGCCTGCGCGCGCTGCGTGGCCGCGACGCCTGGGATGCCTAAAGTCCGAGAGGGATGAGACGGATGGACGAGAAGAACGAAGAGCTCGTGGACGCGCAGATCGTCGAGGAGGACAGCCGCGTGTATGGGCACGCCGAGGGCGAGCCTGGCGGCGAGGTCGCTGACGAGCCGGTGCTGGTGCTGGGCGATGACGACCCGCACGATGCCGAGCTGCACGAGAAGATTCTTTCGGAGGAGTGCGCCTGGAAGGGCAAGATCCTCGACGTCCATCGTCTTGAGGTTGAGCTGCCCAACGGTCACCGCAGCGCCCGCGATATCGTTCGCCATCCGGGTGCGGCGGCCGTTGTGGCACTGACCGAGAGCGGCAAGATCGTACTGGTGCGTCAGTACCGCACCGCCATCGACCGCGTGACGGTCGAGATTCCCGCCGGCAAGCTCGATCCAGGCGAGGACCCGCTCGATTGCGCCAAGCGCGAACTGCATGAGGAGACGGGCTTTAGGGCTGGTCGTATTCGCTTTTTGACGTCGATTGTCACGTCCTGCGGTTTTTGCGATGAGATCATCCACATCTACTTGGCTACCAAGCTCGAGTTTGATGCGCCCAACCCCGACGATGACGAGTTTGTCAACGTGGACCTGGTGCCGCTGCACGAGCTGATCGACGCCGTGCTCGACGGCAAGATCGAAGACGCCAAGACCGTCGTAGGCGCCTTGGCTTGCGACAGCATTGCGCACAGGCTGGGCGGAACTGAGCTTTAAAAACGAGGGCGACCCTGGGGCAAACACTACTGATTATTTTGTCCCAGGGTCTTACGTTATTGTTTTATCTCCGAGGACTGTATGTTTAAGAGGTTTCTTTCGTATTACGAGCCCCAGATGGGGCTTTTTGTTGCTGATACTGTTTGTGCTCTGGTGCTTGCCGCCATTGACCTGGCGTTTCCCATTATCCTGCGCAATTTGACCGGTGGGCTGTTTACTCAGGGTCAGGCTGCCATTATGCAGGCGCTCGGCATGATCGCGGTGGGCTTGGTGCTGATGTATGCCGTCCGCTGCGCCTGCCGCTACTTTGTGAGCTATTGGGGTCACGTGATGGGTGCGCGCATGGAGTCCAAAATGCGCGAGGACCTGTTCGACCAGTATGAGCGCTTTAGCTTTGCGTACTTCGACCGCAACAGTTCGGGCGACATGATGAGCCGCGTGGTCAACGATCTGTTCGATATCTGCGAGGCGGCGCATCACGTGCCCGAGTGGATCATCATCTGCGGCATCGAGATTATCGGCTCGTTTGTGATCCTCTTTACCATCGCCCCGGTGCTGGCACTTGCCATGGCTGTGGTGACGGCGGCGTTTGCGGTCATCATGTTTTGGCAGAACATGCGTATGCGCGAGGTCTTTAGCGACAACCGCAAAAAGATCAGTGGCATCAATGCGCAGCTGCAGGATTCGCTGGCGGGCATGCGCGTAGTCAAGAGCTTTGCCAACGAGGAGACCGAGCGTGCCAAGTTCCGCGCCTCCAACAATCGCTATCTTTCGTCCAAGGAGAACATGTATCACGCCATGGGCGTCTATACCGCGACGTATGGCCTGCTCTCTGGTGTGCTCTATGTGATCGTGGTGCTGCTGGGCGGCTGGCTGGTCGCCCAGGGACAGCTGCAGGCGGTCGATATGGCGACCTTTGCACTCTATATTTCGCTGTTCTGCACGCCGCTCGAGACACTCGTCAATTCGGCCGAAACGTATCAGAAGGCTATCGCCGGCTTTAAGCGTATGGACGAGGTGCTTTCGACCGCGCCGGATATCCAGGACAAGCCGGGCGCTACGGATCTGCAGGTGACTGCCGGCGCCGTGGAGTATCACGACGTGTGCTTTAACTACGAGGATGTTGAGCTGGGCGAGGGCGATGCCGACGAGCGTCCCGTTATCGACCATATGGACCTGTCCATCAAGCCCGGGCAGACCATCGCTTTGGTTGGCCCTTCGGGCGGTGGCAAGTCCACGACCTGTTCGCTGCTGCCGCGCTTTTATGACGTGGCTGCCGGATCCATTAGCATCGACGGCCAGGACGTGCGTGATGTGACGCAGCAGAGCCTGCGTCGCGCCATCGGCCTGGTGCAGCAGGATGTCTACCTGTTTGACGGTACGATTGGCGAGAACATCGCCTACGGCAAGCCGGGCGCTACGGCAGAAGAGATCGCCGAGGCCGCCCGTCGCGCCAACATCGATGCCTTTATCGAGTCGCTTCCGCAGGGCTACGACACCGTGGTGGGCGAGCGCGGCAGCCGTCTTTCGGGCGGACAGAAGCAGCGCGTTGCCATCGCGCGCGTGTTTCTCAAGAACCCCAAGATCCTGATTTTGGACGAGGCGACGAGTGCTTTGGATAACGAGAGCGAGGAGGCGGTGCAGGAGTCACTCGAAGAGCTGGCACGCGGCCGCACCACGATTATCATCGCCCACCGTCTTTCGACCATTAAGCATGCCGATGAGATTGCGACCGTTGAGCATGGTCGCGTTGTGGAGCGTGGCACGCACGAGGAGCTTCTCGCCCGTGGCGGCACCTATGCCCGTTACTATCGAATGCAGTTCGAAGGTGCGCGTGCGCACGAGCTCGACTGATTGATATGACAGGAAGATCATGGCTGATAAGAACCCTTTGACTCCGGAAGAAGTGACGGAGTTATTCTCCGAAATCGATGCATCCGGCGTCTTGGATCCTACGCTTGCCAAAAAGCGTACCGAGCGCATGCGCGAGAAAGAGGCCGCCGTCAAGCGCGGTGACAAAGCGGCGCTAGCGCAGCTGCGCAGCGAGGACCGCGCGAGCCAGGCAAAACATATCGACCCGCTGTCCGAGGACGATCCTTCGGGCTCGCAGGTGAGCCATACCATTACGAAGACCGCGATGGCCGTGGTCATCGGTATTTTGGTGCTGATCGTGGGCATGCAGATTGGCTACGGCGTGATGCGTCGTCTGAACACCGCCAACCTGTCCGAGAGCGTTTCGGTCGATACCGTTTCGACCGCGCTGAAGGGCGGCCTTGAGTGGGGCAATGGCTTTACGCAGTTCCCGCTCGATTTTACCGTCGATGAAGCCGATGAACGCACGGGCACGGTCGAGGTGACGGTGTTGGACACATCGTCTGCCAACGAGCTCGAGCTGCTGTCCAACGGGCAGATTCAGGCCGCGGCGCTTGCGACCAACGCGTTGCTCAACGATAAGATCGACCGCGTGGTGTATAACGTTCACGCCTATATCGACGAGAATAGCAACATTCAGCACGATTCCTTCTTTGGCATGTTCCCCGCGCGCGGCCACCAGAGCGCCATTTTGACGTTCGTGTGGACCAAGAGCTCATCCAACGCCACGAGTATCGACTGGAAGATGCGCATCGTGAGTATGGATGACACCATCGCCGAGCGCATTCAGAAGCAGGTGAACTCGGTGTCGTCGTTGATTGAGGACCCGGTGGTGAGCCAGACCAAGATTGACGAGGAAAAGGCCGAACGTGACCTGGAGCATCGTCTGCATGGCCGCGAGATTTTCCGCGGCGGCAAGCCCGATCGCACACCGTCCAAACTGCTGGAGCAGGATAAGAAAAAGTAAGACGTCATCATCCCGCGTGAGCCACAAGCCCCGCGGGATGATTTTTAATCCTCGTCCTAGAAAAATCATTATGCATAGAAAGTCATAATTATCATTTCGTAAACATTTCGATGAAATTAACGCCATGAGGCATGCTTACGGTTACAATACCGCGAGGCCTAACTACACACCTTTAAGCCGGTCCTGTGAGACCGGGAAGGAGAACTATGGCGAACAACCATACCGCGGGCGCTGCCGCCCGCACCTTCGCGCCCAGCGAGCTTTGCCAGCGTATGCTGGCCAAAACCAGCAAGGGCACCTGTGGTCCCTGCATCCTGTATCTTGAGGATGGGACCATTTTTTATGGACGTGCATGCGGCGCCGAGGGCACCGCGACCGGCGAAGTCTGCTTCAACACCTCGCTCGAGGGCTACTTTGAGGTCATGACCGACCCGAGTTATGCCGGCCAAATCGTAACCATGACCTATCCGCAGATCGGCAATTACGGTATCGACGAGACCGACGTCCAGTCGGCCTTCCCCGGCGACGCCGTGCGCCCTGCGAGCGCTCCGGCTATGCGCGGCATGATCGTTCGCGACATGTGCGCCACGCCTTCTAACTGGCGCTCGGCCGTCAGCGTGCCGGAGTACCTGCGCGCTCACGGCATCGTCGCTATCGAGGGTGTCGACACCCGCGCCCTGGTGCGCCATCTGCGCGATAATGGTTCCAAGATGGGCATTATCTCGACCGAGATCTTCGACGTCGACGAGCTTGCCGAGCGTCTGGCCGCAGCGCCCACGCTGGTAGGCGAGAACCTGGTCAAGACCGTGAGCTGCCCTGAGCCCCACGCCTTTGCCGCCGTCGACCTGCCTGCCACGCATGACTTTGCACTTGCGGCTGCCGCTCCTGCCCGTCACAAGGTGGTCGCCTACGACTGCGGTGTGAAGCGCGGTATTCTGGAGGGGCTGGTCCGCGCCGGCTGCGACCTTACCGTCGTGCCGTGGGATACGCCCGCCCAGCAGGTGCTCGACATGAATCCCGACGGTGTCTTTTTGTCCAATGGCCCCGGCGACCCCGACGCCGTGGTGGAGACCTACGAGCAGGTGCAGCAGCTGATCGGCAAGGTGCCGGTCTTTGGTATTTGTCTTGGTCACCAGATGATCAGCCTGGCCTGCGGCGCCCAGATGGAAAAGCTTAAGTTCGGTCACCGCGGCGGCAACCAGCCGGTCATGAACCTGGTGAGCCGCCGCGTGGAGATCACCGCGCAAAACCACGGCTTTGGCCTGCTGTTCCCCAGTCTGGGCAAGCTTGTCCCCGAGCTTTCGGGCGGCGAGACCGAGCATGCGGCCGATGGAGATCTGCGCGCCTGGGTGCGCCGCGGAATCGCGCCGGTCGTGATGAACGAGCGCTTTGGTCGCATTCGCCTGACGCATGTGAACCTCAACGACGGCACCGCCGAGGGCATCCAGCTGCTCGACGCCCCGTGCTTCTCGGTCCAGTACCACCCCGAGGCTTCGCCTGGCCCCACCGATGCCCACTATCTCTTTACCGCCTTTACGCGACTCATGGACGGCGAGGAGAACTACCTGGACATCGATACCGCGAAGGACCGCCTTGCCGGCTGGAACTTTGCTGAGTCCGAGACCGCTGAGACCGAGGAGAACTAACATGCCGAAACGTACTGACATCAAGCGCATCCTCGTTATCGGTTCGGGCCCCATTGTTATTGGCCAGGCCTGCGAGTTCGACTACTCCGGCGCCCAGGCCTGCAAGGTGCTCAAGGAGGATGGCTTTGAGGTCATCCTGGTCAACTCCAACCCGGCGACCATCATGACCGACCCGGGCTTGGCCGACCGCACCTATGTCGAGCCCATCACTGCCGAGTTTATCGAGCGCGTAATCAAGAAAGAGCGCCCGGACGCGCTGCTGCCCACGCTGGGCGGCCAGACCGGTCTGAACGCCGCCGTCGAGCTGGCGAAAGACGGCACGCTCGACAAGTACGGCGTCGAGATGATCGGCTGCGACCTGGCCGCCATCGAGCGCGGCGAGGACCGCAAACTCTTTAACGAGGCCATGGCCGAGATCGGCCTGGAGGTCGCGCGCTCGGGCTATGCCTACAGCGTGGCTGACGCCGAGGCTATCGCCGACCGCGTGGGATATCCCTGCGTGCTGCGTCCGAGCTTTACCCTCGGTGGCGCCGGCGGCGGCATCGCTCACACCCACGAGGAGCTCGTTTCCATCGTGAGTCAGGGCCTGGAGCTCTCGCCCGCCCACGAGGTGCTGGTCGAGGAGTCCATCGAGGGTTGGAAAGAGTACGAGATGGAGGTCATGCGTGACCACGCCGGCAACGGCATCATCGTGTGCTCCATCGAGAACCTCGACCCCATGGGCGTGCATACCGGCGACTCCATCACCGTGGCGCCGGCGCAGACCCTTTCCGACCTGGAGTATCAGCGCATGCGTGTCGCCTCGCTCGCCATCTTGGAGAAGATCGGCGTCGAGACCGGCGGCTCCAACGTGCAGTTTGCCGTGAACCCCCAGACCGGCCGCCTGATCGTCATCGAGATGAACCCGCGCGTGAGCCGTTCGTCCGCGCTGGCCTCCAAGGCCACGGGTTTCCCCATTGCCAAGGCCGCCGCGCGCCTGGCAGTGGGCTACACGCTCGACGAGATCGTCAACGACATTACCAAGGCAACGCCCGCCTGCTTTGAGCCCACAATCGACTACTGTGTGGTCAAGGTGCCGCGCTTTGCCTTCGAGAAGTTCAAGGGTACCGACCCCACGCTCACCACACGCATGAAGGCCGTGGGCGAGATCATGGCGATTGGCCGCACCTTTGAGGAGGCCTTTGGCAAAGCCATGCGCTCGCTGGAGGACGGTCACCAGGGTATCTGCGCCGGTGGCAAGGAGGGTGCCGATAAGCTGAGCGACGACGAGCTCGCTCAAGCCGTGGCCACGCCGACCGAGCACCGCATCTTCTTTGTGGTCGAGGCCCTGCGTCGCGGCTGGGACATCGCTCGCATCCATGCCACCTGCGGCATCGACCCGTGGTACCTCAACCGCATCAACGACATGGTGCAGGTCCAGGAGAGCATCCGCGGCCTGCGTGTGGAGGATATCGACGCCGACGCGATGCGCTTGCTCAAGCAGTACGGCACGAGCGACGCCGAGATTGCCGCGCTGACCGGCTCGGACGAGCGCTTTGTGCGCGCCTATCGCAAGGGCCTGGGCGTGGTTCCCAGCATGAAGACGGTCGATACCTGCGCTGCGGAGTTCTCGAGCGCCACGGAGTACCACTACAAGACGTACGAGAACATCTACCGCACGAGTCCGGATGCCAAGAAGTGCGTGGCTCCCGACGAGACCACGCCGGCGGACAAGCCCAAGGCGATGGTCCTGGGCGCCGGCCCCAACCGTATTGGCCAGGGTATCGAGTTCGATTACTGCTGCGTGCACGCGAGCTACGCGCTGGCGGCCCGCGGCTTCGAGACCATCATGGTCAACTGCAATCCCGAGACCGTTTCGACCGACTACGACACGTCAGACCGCCTGTACTTTGAGCCGCTCACCTACGAGGACGTCATGGACGTTATCGACGTTGAGCGCCCCGATGGCGTCGTGGTGACGCTCGGCGGCCAGACCCCGCTTAAGCTGGCGCGCATGCTCGAGGAGAGTGGCGTCAACATCATGGGCACCAAGCCCGATGCCATCGACTTTGCCGAGGACCGCGAGCGCTTCGCTGCTCTGCTCGACAAGCTGGGCATCATGTACCCGCCGGCGGGTCAGGCCACCTCGTTTGAGGAGGCCGAGGCCGTTGCCGCACACATTGGCTACCCGCTGCTGGTGCGTCCGAGCTACGTGCTGGGCGGCCGCGGCATGATGATCGCCTACGATGCCGAGCATCTGCGCGATTACATGGCCGAGGCCGCGCGCATTAGCCCCGACTACCCGGTGTATCTGGACCGCTTCCTGGAGGGTGCGATCGAGTCCGATGTCGACGCCCTGTGCGATGGCGAAGAGGTCTACATCGGCGGCATTCTGGAGCATATCGAGGAGGCCGGTATTCACTCCGGCGACTCTGCGACCTGCATCCCGCCGTTCAGCTTTAGCGAGAGCCTGCAGGCAAAGCTTCGCGAGACCACGCGCCGCATCGCGATGGCGCTGGGCGTACGCGGCCTGGTCAACGTGCAGTACGCCATCAAGGGCGAGACCGTTTACGTGATCGAGGCCAACCCGCGTGCCAGCCGCACCGTGCCGTTTATCTCCAAGGCCACCGGCGTGCCGCTGGCCAAGTGTGCGGCGCGTATCATGGCGGGCGATTCCATCGCCATCCTGGGCCTGCCGAGCGACGAGCGTCAGCTCGATTGGTTCTGCATGAAGGAAGCCGTTATGCCCTGGGGTCGTTTCCCCGGTGCCGACGTTATCCTGGGGCCCGAGATGAAGTCGACGGGCGAGGTCATGGGTATCGCCAAGAGCTATCCCGAGGCATATGCCAAGACGCAGCTGGCGATTGACTACAAGCTGCCCGACCCGAGCGCCGGCAAGGTGTTCATCAGCGTGTGCGACCGTGACAAGCGCCACATCCTTTCGGTCGCGCGTATCCTGCGCTACCTGGGCTTTGATATCTGCTCCACCGAGGGCACGGCGCGCGTGCTGCGCGGCGGCAACGTGACCTGCGAGGTCGTGGAGAAGATTAGCGGCCCGCACGACGGCGAGCGTCCCAACATCGGTGACCTGATCGCCGATGGCAAGATTGCGGTAATCATCAACACGCCGTACGGCCCGGGTTCGCGTGGCGACGGCTATCTGTTGCGTACCGAGGCGGTGCGCCGCGGCGTGACCTGCGTGACGGCGATGTCTGCCGCCAACACGTACGTGAGTGCCATCGAGGCCGTGCGCGAGGACCAGCAGGGTCACGGCAGCGCCAACGACATGGGCATGGACGTCATCGCCCTGCAGGACCTGCCGCAGCACACGGTGTAGTTGACCTGGCCGGCCGGGGCGGCAGCCGGACACTTTCTCTCGGAAACTGGGCTTCGCGAAGTTTTCCGAGAGAAAGGACCGCCTCCCGCCCCGGGCTGCGGTGATTCAATAGCACCGTGTGCTGCCGAAGGGGCTTTGCGCGATGACTAGGGCTGAATAGAAAATGAGTGCGGGCGCCGTCGTTCATTCGAACGACGGCGCCCACGTTATATAGGAGGGACTTTCAGCCTCGTCAACCTCCCATTCCAAACCAAATCAGCCAACGTACGTCATGGCAATATCCGGTAGGTCGCAGGGTGTCCCGCGGCGGGCTGGGTTATTTAGCTGAGCGACTTTGCGAAGCAAGGGGAGCGAAGATAAAAACCCAGCCCGCCCCCGACGCACTGTGTCTAGACGGATTGCACCTTCCCCTGTTTCTAGAGATAAATACCATTTAGCGGTGATATTCAACCGTTCAAGATATTGTGTAATGGCATATTACGTCATATGACGTAATATGCCATAAGCAGTCAAGGATGATTGTCTGCGTTCAAGTCGAGAAAGGGGCAAAATGATTAAACTGTGCCGCGTCGATAGCCGGTTAGTGCATGGGCAGACCGTGTTCTCTTGGTATCCAGCGCTTAAAGCAAACGCTATTCTTGTGGTTTCAGATGAGTACGCCGCAAGCAAAGAGCGAATTCAAGCGCTGCGAATTGCAAAACCCGCTGATGCCAAATTGGTTGTCAAAAGTGTAGAAGATTCCATCGTGGCCCTTAACGGAAGCGCGGTGGATAAATACGAGCTAATTGTTGTTACGGGAAATGTACATGACGCCTGTGAAGTTGCGCGTGCGTGTCCAAAAATAACGTCTGTGAATTTAGGCGGCGCTCGACCGTTGGGGGATAGCGTAAAGGAGCTTGGCCCTGCTGTGCGCCTTTCCCAATCCGATATTAATGAAATTAAGAAAGCCATGGCTGATGGAATCGAGTTCGAGGTAAGGCAGGTTGCTAGTGAGAAAAAACGCATCGTAACAAGTTTTGATTTGTAGGAAGAGAGAGAAATATGCTGCTTCAGGCTTTTCTGGTTGGTCTTGCTGCTGCTATAGGTCAATCGGATTATTTGCTCGGTACCGCGATGGTCGAGCGTCCGATTGTCCTCGGAGCGATTGTCGGTATTTTTTTGGGTGATATTCCGACTGGCGTTATTGTTGGTTTCCAGCTCGAACTCGCGTTTATGGGGGTCTGGCAGGTTGGTGCTGCCGTGCCGCCCAACGTAATTGTTGGTTCAGTTTTGGGAACAGCCTTTGCGATTACTATGGGTGCGGGTCCCGAGACCGCTCTGACTATTGCTATGCCCACTGCGGTGCTTGCCGGCATGTTTGACAGCCTTATGTATAGCGTTGTTACGCCTCCTATGGCTGTCTGGGCTGATCGTGGTGCCGAAAAGGACGACCCCAAAACGATTGCAGCCGCTATGTGGACCAATGGAATTCTCTACATCATTGCGCTTGGCTTGATTTGCGGCGTGGCTTTTTACGTTGGAAATGATGCTGTTCAGGCGCTGATTGACGCCATCCCTGATTGGCTTACGAATGGGCTTACGATCGCAACGGGTATTCTGCCCGCGCTTGGATTTGCGCAGCTTATGTCAATCCTGTCCACCAAGGAGCTGAGCTTCCTATTCTTTGGAGGCTTCTTGCTGAGTGCCTATCTAAATATTCCGACGATCGGTATCGTGGCGTTTTCGCTGATCCTGATTGGGATCCTCAATATGGCTCACATTTTTATGCCTGCCAGTGCGGCGGTCGCTAAGGAGGTTGACGATGACAACGAATTCTAATGATGTTCTTGAGCTCTCGCCGGAGTCAAATAAATCGACCGATAAGAGAATAACCAAGAAAGACTTAAAGGCGTTATTTTGGCGTAGCTTTCCACTCAACATCATGTGGAGCTTTGACCGACAAATGAACGTTGGTTTCTGCTACGACATGATTCCGGTAATCAAGCGGTTATACGATAAGCCCGAAGATCGGATCGAGGCATATAAGCGTCATCTTGAGTTCTACAATATTCAAGTTACGTTTAATCCTCTGGTCGCCGGCATTGTGGCCTCCATGGAGGAGGAGAACGCCAACAATCAGGACTTTGACGCCGCCTCAATTAACGCCATGAAAGCATCGCTTATGGCTCCGCTTTCCGGTATTGGAGATTCGCTGATCGCCAGTACGCTTCGCATGATTGCGACGGGCGTTGTGACGGGACTTTGCCTTTCGGGCAGTCTGCTCGGCCCAATCCTGTTCCTGCTTCTTTATAATGTCCCAACGATCCTGATCCGCTGGTTTGGGCTTCAGTATGGTTATTCGCTTGGCAGTGGCATGATTTCAAAGCTGAACGATTCTGATGTAATGCGCAAAGTTACGTCCGGCCTGGCGATTGTGGGACTAATGGTAGTTGGTGGAATGGTAGCGACCACCGTTGCAGTTACCACTCCGCTCGCTCTTAACTTCGGCGACACCGCGTTTAAGTTGCAGGAAACGCTCGACGGGATATTCCCGGCTCTTTTGCCGCTCTGCGCGTTCGGAATCATGTGTCTTTGCAATAAGAAACAGGTCAAAATAATTTGGCAGATTGTGGGCATTCTCGCTGCTGGTATTGTGCTCGGCGTCCTGGGGATTTTGGGCTAGAGAAGGCGTCCATCTTTTGAGATGCTGAACTCGAAGGACGATGCGTCTGCTCGCCAAACGGTTTTTGAATAGTGGAGCGGCATCTCATCGCAGGCATATGTGACGTGCTCGACAACGCTCACGGGGGCTCCAACGATATAACCGAGAAGGCTTGCTTCTTGGAGCCCCGCTATTCCTGCGGTGATTTTGAGCTTCTCAATACCGGTTGCGATGCTGTAATGGTTGGCGATCAGGTCGAAAAGACTGGCATTGTCTGTGAGAAGCTCCAGCAGTCCGGGTAGAGTGCTCTGCGTTGCATAAACGGTGTCGATGGCGCAGGGGGCATTTTCGATATAAACCAAGCGCGCAACTCGTTGCACTACGGTTCCGTTGTCAATTTTGAGCTCCCGTGCAATGTGGGCATCAGCCTTGATTAAGCCTGTTTCCAAGATGGACTTGGTTGTTTTATCGCCGTATTGGGGGTCGGCGCTCAAATTGAAAATGGTGCTTGTTCCTCGTTTCAGGGTGAGCTTCGATGGGTTTACGAATGTTCCCTTGCCTCGCAGGCGGTAGAGCAAGCTTTGGTCAATGAGATTCTGTACGGCGCGTCTTACGGTGATCCTGCTTACTTTGTATTGCTTGCAAAGCTCGGTTTCGGTGGGAATCTGACTGCCGCCGGGGAGTTCGCCAGAAACTATTTTCTTGAGGATGTCGTTTTCAACGGTCTGATAGAGAAGTTCTGGCTGAGTGAACTCGTCTTTTGCTGCAGGCATGGTGGACCCCTTGGTTTTCAGTTTCTTTAGTACATAGATATACGACAACTGAGGACATCATAAGCCGTTATCTCAAAAGTTATGGAAATATCGATTTGGCGTTATTGCCGAGAGGGGATTTAAGATGGGTAGACAATACGACGAGGCGTTGATTGGTGCCATTTCCAGTCGCTCGTTTATAACCGAGAAGAGAGGGCTCGAGGTTCAAATTCGTCCGGTTCCTGATGATGAAAGAGAGCATGTGCTTGACCCACGAATTCTCGAGGTATCCCGCAAGAAGATGCGGAATGTTAGCATGTCTCCGAGCTGGACGAGCCTTATTGGAATGCGTCATCGCCCGGATAAGCCGACATACCGCCTACTCGATGGTGAGGTTCAGCGCGATGAGATCCTCATGGAGGCGGCCGATCGCTATATAGATTTATTCGTCTGGACGCCACCAAATCATAAGGAGGCAAGTCCGGCGCTTGTTTACCTGCACGGCGGCGCGTTTATGGCGGGGAATGTTCTGCAATTTGAACATCAGCTCGAGTTCATCGCCGAAAAGTCTGGTGCAGTGGTGGTTTATCCGGAATACCGCTTGGCGCCGGAGACGGCATTTCCGGGGCAGATCGAGGATTGCGTTCTTGCTCTTGATTATGTGCGCGAGCATGCCGCGGATCTCGGAATCGATCCTCATAAAATAATGGTCGCCGGCGACTCCGCGGGAGGAAGCCTTACTAATGCGTGTGTTCAGCTCAGGGGTGCTGGAGCTGTAGCCCATGCCTTCGAAATCTATCCTGAAGTCGACCTTGCGGGCGAACAGGGCGAGGGATATGAGGATTTTCCTGCGATAGCCGATCAGGAGGACGTTGCGCGTTTTCGCATCGACCATCTTCGCGATTCGGACGGTCCGATGGTCGAACTTTGCGCACACGGAAAAATGTCTCCTCATGACCCGTTGATTTCTGCGCTAATGCTTGAGGACTGCACTGATTTCTCCCCGGTGACTATCGTGACATCCGAATACGATCCGCTTCGTATCCCCGATGAAAAATGGGCTACAAAATTACGGTCTTCAGGAATCGATGTTGAGGTCATCGAATATGCCGGGTGTGACCATGGTTTTTTCGATCATTTTGGCGTGTACCCGCAATCGGAAGACGTGTGTTTGTTGATGGCCGAGAAGCTTAAAGAAATGGCTGCACAATAACGTCTCTCGGCGATAAGGGACTGAAGTCGCCTGTGTTTCTGCGTTTGTGGTTCTCGGTCTGATTATAAAAATGAGGCTTGCTCCTTGCCCGAGTGGGTGGGGAGCAGTTTGTTTTTTGTAGCGATGCGAGGCGAATGCCGCGTGCTTTAGATTGCCATTTTGCTTCGCTGTATACCACTTGACGTAATAAAAGAGGCAAGGGCGGTGCGAGGGCCAACAGTCATTCTAAGCTCGGATTCGTATCCTAAAAGGTTGTTTCTGTTGCGCGGCACAATATAGCAAAAAAGAATGATAAAATGAATTCGAAAAAGAATTCATTTTTAGGAGGTATGTATGCCTGCCTTGCAGATGCTCGACAACCTTGTTCCAATTAGCGATTTCAGCCACGGTAAGGGCTCGGCTGCCTTTTCGAAGGTTGGGGACGACAATCCTGTTGTGGTCCTCAAACACAACAAGCCAGCATTTGTGATTGTGACACCCGATGAATACAGGGAAGCGAAGCAAGCGGAGGAGGACCTCGCCTTGTTAACGTTGGCGCTTAAGAGAGTGGCTGCGACAGGTGACGATGCGCTTGTTTCCCTGTCTGATGTTATGGAAGAGCTGGGTGTGAGCCAGGACGAACTCGATCAGATGGATGAGGTCGAGTTTGAATGAGTGGGTACGAAGTCGCTTTCTACCCAGATGCTCTCAAGGATATTAAGCGTCTGGACGGCTCCCAACGAAAGATTGTCCTTAAGGCTATAGAAAAAATCAGAACGAACCCATTGCCGCAGAACGAGGGTGGATTTGGCAAGCCTCTTGGAAACAAGGCGGGTACGGATTTGACTGGCTTTATGAAAATCAAGCTCAGGGGAAGTGGCATTCGAATCGTGTACCGTCTCATCAGAATTAAAGAAAAAATGGCCATCGTAGTGGTAGGCGCTCGCGAAGACATGGAAGTCTACCGAACTGCTCAGAGACGAACACTCGATTTCGAGAAATGGGCGGAAGAGAATATCTAGCTTTAACGATGAACGACGAGTGAGCGTTGGTAGGGCCCTGACGAATTAGATTCGTCAGGGTTTTTTCTGGACCAATTGCCTTTCAGCCTCCGTTAACCTTTCTTTCCAATTCATCAGCCAACGTACGTCATGGCAATCCCCGGTAGGTCGCAGGGTGGCGGCTGAGCCTTTCCCTCGGGAAACTTCGCGAAGCCCAGTTCCCGAGGGAAAGGCTCAGCCGCCACCACAAAGACCGCAGGGACGGGAGCGGCTATACTACTCTCAGTAGTTAAGGGTCGCGGATCCGCCGCGTCACCGCTCTCAACAGGAGGTCTTTGTTTATGGCAGATCAAAAGCCGGTTGTCGGGATCATCATGGGTTCCAAGTCCGATCTGGGCGTTATGGAAGGCTGCACCGCCGAGCTCGAGGCGCTGGGCGTGCCCTATGAGCTCGTCATTGCGAGCGCACACCGCACGCCGGCGAAGGTCCACGAGTGGGCTTCGACTGCTGCCGATCGCGGTATCAAAGTGATTATCGCCGCCGCCGGCAAGGCCGCTCACCTGGGTGGTGTCGTGGCTGCCTTTACGCCGCTGCCGGTCATCGGCGTGCCTATGAAGACGAGTGACCTGGGCGGTATGGATTCGCTGCTGTCGATGGTGCAGATGCCTTCGGGCGTGCCCGTGGCCTGCGTTGCCATCAACGGCGCCAAGAACGCCGCCATCTACGCCACGCAGATTCTAGGCGCTTGCGACCCCGAGTACCGCAAGGTTATCGAGAAGATGAAGCAGGAGATGGCCGACGCCTAGGCGTTCTGCCGTTTCACCGCAGTATAAGGAGAGCCATGTCCGACTATCAGGGAAAACGATTCAAGGCTTCTCAGATTCCCGATCCATCGAAGCCGGGTGCTGCCCATGCGGCGCAGCAGGGTCGGGCATCCTCTCCTCAGCAGCCGCGCGCGCCGCGCCCCGTGACACCGGCGACGCATCGTCGACAGGACGCGCCAGCCGCATATCGACCTTCATCTTATAGCAACGCTAAGAAGCCGCCCCGGTCTTCATCGCATGCCGCGCCGTCGGATTACACCGAGCCGCCGCGCAAAAAGCGCCGCTCCATTATTCCCATTCTGCTCATCATCATCGGCATCGGTCTGATTGTCGCCGCCGCCGCTATCTTTATTAATGCTCAGATTGGCTATAAGCAGGCGAGCGAGTCGTATCAGAAAATCGAGAAGCAATATGTAAGCGATAAGGACGCCAGCGGCGTGCCGATTATCGACTTCGATGCGCTTGCTCAGACAAACCCCGAGATTGTGGGTTGGATTTACGCGCCGGGAACCAACATCAACTATCCCGTGGTGCAGTCCAATAACAACTCCAAATACCTCAACACGCTGTTTGACGGTACGTCCAATGCATCGGGTGCGATTTTCTTGGACAGTGACGATACCGCGCCGGGAATGGTTGACCAGCAGACCACGATCTACGGCCACCACATGAACGACGGATCGATGTTCAATGTGATCTCGGATACGACCGATCAGGCGACGTTCGACAGCATAGAGTACGTGTATTACATCACGCGCGACGCCACCTATAAACTGCGACCACTGGCGACCAAAGTTGTCGAGGACACGTATGCCAAGGCGCGCACGCCCAATTTTGAGGGCGACGACGGGCTCAAGAACTACCTGTCCGAGATGCTCGACGGTGCCTCTGCCGTGGCGAGCGATGCCATCGATCGTGCCGCTTCGGCAACCAAGGTGGCAACGCTTGTGACCTGTCGTTCGTTATCGCTGAGCAACACGCGTGCCGTCATGGTGCTCACGCCGGTCGAGGAATAAGTTGTTCGAGAGTAGCTAAAAAAGCCCCGTTCCAAATTGGCTACTCGATGACGGTAAGGGAGAAATGATGCTTGAGAATGGCAAAACGATGCCTTCGGTTGATGCTTGGCTGCGCGAGGCCAAGGCCGATTCGTCGGCACCTGCGTGCGGTATGTATCTGACACATAACGGTGTGGTGCGCGCGACGCCCAAGTCCGAGGTCCGCGGGATCGAAACCGATGGCGTAGCTCCCGGGCGCAGGGTGGGCGGCATGGTGTTCGGCTTCGATGCTCAGAAAGTGCAGGCTGCTATCGAGGCCACGCGCGCGATGCCGGGTATCGGCTATGTGCGCGTGTGGCTGGCAAGCGGCGAGCTTGCCGTAGGTGACGACATCATGCTCGTGCTCATTGGCGGGGACATTCGCCCGCATGTGGTCGATGCGCTGCAGTCGCTCGTCGGCACCATCAAGAACGAGTGCGTGAGCGAGGTCGAGCGCGAGGCGTAAGGCCTCGTCGGCAATCCGAGTCTGTCTATAGCGAAAGCCCGCCGGCAGTTCATGTAGATCTGCCAGCGGGCTTTGATGTGTTGGAGCTATTTTGCTCTGGCGTTTGCTACACGCGTGTGGCGTCCTTGGGGCTCATGGTCATACTCTGAAAACGGTTCTCCATATATTCGTTATCGAAATGCTTGTCATAGAACTGTGCGACGGGAATATTTCGAACGGTTCCGTTGACGCGCTGATACCAATAGTCGAGCGATTGCAACGTCATGACGCCGTCGATCAACATGACGGCGGTCAGGATGACGGTAGCAGAGTAGCGGCGTTTCCATGGAATCATATTGATGAGCTTAAGCAGGCGCGGCAGCAAGACCTTGATCCAGATGAGGCCACCCAGGCCCCACATGCAGGCAAACGGCGTGCATGTGCGTCCCCCGGTCAATACCGCGATGGGATCGGGCATGCCGAATAGCCTAATGTGTGAATAGCTCCACGACACCACGCCAAATGAGGTCTGCATAAACCAGCCTACAAACACCTCGAAAGCGCCGCCGATCAGGGCACTTACCAGGAAAATGATCAGAGGATTCTTTTTATAGAAGCGGTTGAGCGCCATGGTCATGAGCACCGCGCCAAATCCGTAGATGGGGCTAAAGGGGCCAAATAGCATACCGGCACGGTCCTGATAGACGCCGGGATCGACGACGACCATATGCCAGACTTCCTCGAGAATGAGACCTAACACGCTGCAGACGAAGAATACCCAGAACAGGTTGAAGTAGTTGAGCTTGATGTAGCCCTCGCCGGTTTCGTCGCGGCCGAGCATCCCCTCGGCGGCGGCATCGCGGTCGAGCATCTCTTGCAGACGGCGCTGCAGTTCGCGCTCCTGGCGTAGCGTGGGGTCGACGGTGGCCGACAGCGCAATGAGGATGACAAGCTGGACGGCGGGGCGCAGCAGGAAGGGTCCGATGCCCTGGAGCATCACGTCAACTAAAAGCTCCACGACGGTAAATGCGATGAGGACGTAAGACAGGCGGGCGGCATTGCGCCGCTGGTCCTTGATGAGGTCCAGGCCAAAGACGATCAAGATGATCGCGCTTGCCGCCGAGAGCATAATGCCGGCGACGATAAGGCCAACCGCGACCAGGGTGTTATCACCGAGCTTAGCGGCGACGTTGCCGTTAATGAGTGCGGTGATGACCTGCCACATAAAGACGGCGACTGACGGGAGCGTGCCCACGCCAGATAGGGTGCACAGGACTGCGTAGACCTTGATGATAAGGGGGATCTTCTTGGCCTCCGTGGTGCTGGGGACACTGGGGTCGAGTTGATTTCGATCCATACGCTACCTTTCTCGTCTTGTAGTAGCCTACAAGGATACGCCGACGACCAGCTAAAAGACAGGACGAACGTCCCAATTGCAACAATGTAGCCCCTAGCGCGGGCGAGACACGGCGCACGGGAAGTCTTCGAGGCCGTTGCCCCTGAGAGTGGACTACCCAATAAAATGTTTGGTCGCAAAACGGATAATAAGCTCGGTGGGCTTTTAAAAAGCGCTGCTCATGCGCGGGGGAGCGCGTCGCGCCGTGCGTATAATAAGGCGGGTAACGCCAAAATACGAGGCTCTGAGGGGATGCCATGTCTCAAGAAACCATCCGCGCGGCCGAGCGTGCCGCGGGACAGGTGAACGCCATGTCGACGTATGATCCGGACTCTGACCAGCTGCATGAGGAATGCGGCGTTTTTGGTGTCTGGGCGCCCGATCGCGATGTGGCTCGACTGACGTACTTTGGTCTGCGCGCGCTGCAGCATCGCGGCCAGGAATCGGCGGGAATCGCCGTGGGCGACGGCGGCACGGTTATGGTTCGCAAAGACCTGGGACTGCTCGATCGCGTGTTCTCCAACGCCGACCTGTCGACGCTCTCCGGCCAGCTGGCCGTGGGCCACGTGCGCTATGGCACCGCCGGTGCCAAGAGCTGGGAAGCCTCGCAGCCGCATCTTTCTACCATCAACAGCGTCATTATCGCGCTTGCTCACAACGGCACTCTGGTCAACACCGACGAGCTGCGCCGCCAGCTGATCGAGCTGGGCGTGCCGTTCCTCTCCAATTCGGATTCCGAGGTCGCGACTAAGCTTATCGGCTACTTTACTCAGCGTACAGGCCATCTGCGCGAGGGCATTCGCAAGACCATGGAGCTCGTGCGCGGCGGCTACGCCATGACGCTCATCAACGAGCAGGCACTCTACGCATTCCGCGATCCGCACGGCATTCGCCCGCTCGTGCTGGGCAAGCTGGTGGACGAGGGCCTGGACCAGGCCGATGCCGCATCCGTTTCGCAGCTGCCGTCGCAGGACGGCGCCGCGACGGTCGACTCCGCCGTCCGTGTCACGCGCGCCGGCGGCTGGGTCGTTGCTTCCGAGACCTGCGCACTCGACATCGTGGGTGCCGAGTACGTCCGTGACGTCCGTCCCGGCGAGATTTTGCGCATCAGCGCCGAGGGCCTTGTGTCCGAGCAGGGCGTGCCTGCCGCCGAAGAGCCTGCTAACTGCATCTTTGAGCAGGTCTACTTCGCTCGCCCCGACTCCATCATGAACGGCAAGAGCGTCTACGCCTGCCGTTATGACATGGGTCGTCAGCTGGCACACGAGGAGCCCGTCGAGGCCGATCTGGTCATCGGCGTGCCCGACTCCGGCCTGCCGCCCGCGGAGGGGTATTCGCACGAGAGCGGTATTCCCTTTGGCGAGGGCCTTATCAAGAACCGCTACGTGGGCCGTACGTTTATTGAGCCTACGCAGGAGTTGCGCGCCATGGGCGTGCGTATGAAACTCAACCCGCTGCGCGACAACATCGAGGGCAAGCGCCTGGTCGTGATCGACGACTCCATCGTGCGCGGCACCACCATGGTGCAGCTCGTCAAGATGCTGCGCAACGCCGGCGCCAAGGAGATCCATATCCGCATCAACTCGCCCGAGGTCATCTGGCCGTGCTTCTACGGCATCGATACCGACGTGCAGTCGCAGCTCATCAGCGCCAACAAGACGGTCGACGAGATTTGCGAGTATATCGGCGCCGATTCGCTGGCCTTCCTTTCGGTCGAGGGCCTGCTTAAGGTCATGCCCAAGGGCGGCTACTGCGATGCGTGCTTTACCGGCCGTTATCCCGTGGCGATTCCCGAGAGCTTTGGCCGCGACAAGTTTATGGAGGGCTTTAAGCCCCGCAACCTGGACAAGCCGCTGCACTTTGACGACGACGCCGTGGTCGAGAAATACGACGACCGCAGCTGGGAAGAGGAGCACGGCGAGGCCTAAAACCTGCCATGTGGGGACAGGTTTATTTTGGTAGGTTTTACCTGCTGTTTTGTTGATATGACGGCGCGCGTTGTTATGGCGCGCGCCGAAATGAACGCAACTATGAGCACCGTTTGGCGCCCGGGCGGCGGACGGTAGTGGGAGAGGAAGGCTCAGATGAGCGACAGCAAGCATGTGACGTATGAGGATGCCGGCGTCGATACCGCCGAGGGCGGCCGCGCCGTTGACGCTATTAAGCAGATGGTTAAGGACACCAACCGTCCCGAGGTCATCGGCGGCATCGGTGGCTTTGGTGGCCTGTTCTCGGCTGCCGCGCTTAAGGATATGGAAGACCCGATTCTGATTAGCGGTACCGACGGCGTGGGCACCAAGCTCGTGCTCGCCCAGATCATGGACCGTCACGAGACGGTGGGCCAGGACCTGGTTGCTATGTGCGTCAACGACATTCTGGCTTCGGGCGCCGAGCCGCTGTTCTTCCTGGACTACGTTGCCATCGGTCACATCGAGGCCGAGCACATGGCAAAGATCATCAAGGGCGTGGCCGATGGCTGTAAGCTCGCGGGCTGCGCGCTTGTGGGCGGCGAGATGGCCGAGCACCCGGGCGTCATGGCCCCCGCCGATTACGACCTCGCCGGCTTTACCGTGGGCGTCGTCGACCGTCCCAAGATGCTCGACCCCGCAAACGTCCGCCCCGGCGACGTGATCCTGGGCCTGCCTTCCACTGGCGTGCACTCCAACGGCTACTCACTCGTGCGCAAGGTCATTGGCGTCGACGGCATTAAGCCGGGCACGCCCGAGGCCGCCGCTAAGGCCGAGGAGCTGAGCCGTCCGCTCGAGGAACTCGGCGGCGCATCGCTGGCAGACGCCCTGCTGGCCCCCACGCGCATTTACGTCAAGCCGGTTCTTGAGCTGCTGCGCGGAGGTGCTCCGGTGCACGCCATTGCCCATATCACCGGCGGCGGCATCACCGAGAACCTCAACCGCGCGCTTGCCGACGACGTCGACGCCGTGGTCACCCGCAACGGCGCCGAGATGGGTTGGGACGTTCCGCCCGTCATCACCTACGTGTCGCGCCAGGCCGAGCTCGCGCCCAACGAGGCATGCAAGACCTTCAACATGGGCGTTGGCCTGTGCCTGATCGTCGCCCCCGAGGACGAGGCTGCCGTGACCGAGGCTCTGGTCGCGCTGGGCGAAAAGCCGTTCCGCGTGGGCGAGTGCGTCGAGGGTTCCGGTAAGGTTGTGTACTCCGATGAGCGCTAACGAGCAGATGGCTGCTGCCGAGGGCCTGGATTTTGTGCCCTATACCCGTCCGACCGGCACCGATACGGCCGAGCCGCTCAAGATCGGTGTGCTCATCAGCGGTTCGGGTACCAACCTGCAGGCGCTGATCGATCTGATCGCCGCCGGCAAGCTCAACGCTTCGATTGAGCTTGTGGTGTCGAGCCGTCCTTCGGCTAAGGGTTTGCAGCGCGCTGAGCGCGCGGGCATCCAGACGCTCACGCTGTCCAAGGATGTCTATGCCGACCCTATTGCCGCCGACGAGATCATCTCGCACGAGCTTCTCGAGCGCGGCTGCGAGTATGTGGTCATGGCCGGCTACATGCGCATGGTGCACACGCCTCTGCTGGCGGCGTTTCCCAACCGCGTGGTCAATCTGCATCCGGCACTGCTGCCGAGCTTTACCGGCGCGCATGCGATCGACGATGCCTTTGCGCGCGGCGTCAAGGTAACCGGTGTGACCGTGCACTTTGCCAACGAGATCTACGACAACGGCCCCATCATCGCCCAGCGCGCGCTGGCTGTTGAGGAGGGCTGGGACGTCGACACGCTCGAGGAGCACATCCACGCGATTGAGCACGTGCTGTATCCCGAGGTCGTGCAGATGCTCGCCGACGGCCGCGTCCACGTGCTGGAGAGCGGCAAGGTCGCAATTGACGCGCCTCGCGGCTAGCGGCGCACAGTACAATTTAGCCGAGTAGTCAGGGTGGTCATTGGCGCCAAGGCGCGCGTGGCCACCTTTTGTTTTGGGTAGTCATCGGGAACGGTCTTTAACGACTGGTCATTCAAGAACGTCGCAGGTGACTAGATGAGAGAGGTGAGCGCATGGCGGATAACGAAGCGCTGTTTGCGCCTGAGCTGGTGTTTTTTGATTGGGAGTGCGCAACGCCGGATGAGGTGTTTGCGCGGCTCGAGGGCGAGCTTGCACAACGTGGCTACATTGCCGACGGTTGGCTCGACGCCGTTCGCACGCGCGAGGATGCCTATCCCACGGGTCTTGCCATGCCGGCGGCAAACATTGCCATTCCGCATACCGATCCGGGGTTTGTGGCCAAGCCCTATATCGCGGTGGTGAAGCCCGCCGCGCCCGTGACATTTAACGCTATGGCTGGCATGGGCGCTCCGGTGCCGGCGCAGATCGTCATCAATCTGGGCATCGCCGAGCCGGGCGGCCAGGTCGAGGCCCTGCAGGCGCTCATGAACATCTTTATGGACGCCGATGCCGCAGCCGACGTGCTCGACCAGACCACGCCCCAGGGCATGGTCGACGCCATCCGCCGCCACTTCTAAGGTGGGGCTGAGCCGGCACTTGGGGACGTTCCTTTTCTGCCGGCACTTGGGGACTGTCCCTAACTGCCGGCACATAAAGAACGTCCCCAACTGCCAAGTGCCACATCTGTCCCCTTTGCACCAAAATGGTGCAGATTAACCTGTCCCCAATGCACCAAGCGTGCCGCGGGGGCTGCGTTGTGACACAATGGCGTTTGTTCGATTCGTTATGCGAAAGGCCAACTATGGCAAATAAGAAAAAGAACTCCGAGGCCGCGCCGACGCCCGAGCAGCAGGCCCGCGCCGCCTCCAGCTCTCGCAAGAAGCAGCGCAAGACCCGCGTGTCTAAGACCGTCAAGATCGTTCTGGTGGTCATCGGCGTGCTGGCGATGCTGCTTTCCGTCTCGGCGATGGCGTGCTCCGGCCTTATGTCGCAGGCTGAGGACACCTCGGGCTACAAGCTGACCGGCGGTGTTGCTGCCACTATCAACGGCACCAACCTCACCGAGGACACCGTGACCAAGCAGATCATGAGCATGCGCACGTCCAACGGCTACACCAAGGATGAGGATTGGGCGCAGTATCTGGTTGACAACGACCTCACGCCCAAGAAGTACCGCAAGCAACTCATCGACTCCTACACGCAGCAAATTCTGCTTCAGCAGGCACAGAAAGAGAACGGCGTGACGGTGTCGGACGAGGAGGTCGAGAAGGCTTGGAAGGACGCGTGCAAGAGCGCGGGCGGTGCCAAGGCCTTTAAGAAGACCCTCAAGACCTACGGCTATACCGAGGACACCTACAAGGATTCGCTCAAGGAGAGCCTGGCGCAGCAGAAACTCAAGGATGCCGTGGCGCCCACCAGCAAGCCCAAGGACAGCGAGATCGTCGATTACATCAACGAGAACCTGTCTAACTACAACGATGCTCGCCGCTCGTCGAACATCCTGATCAAGGTTGATTCCGACGCTTCCGACGGGGACAAGGCTGCCGCCAAGGCCAAGGCGCAGGAGTGCCTGGACAAGATCAACTCCGGTGAGCTGAGCTTTGAGGACGCCGTGGAGCAGTACTCCGATGACACCGGCTCCAAGGACAAGAAGGGCGATGTTGGCTGGGACAAGCTCACTACCTTCGTCGACAGCTACCAGGCGGCGCTCGAGGGGCTCAACAAGGGCGATGTGAGCGACGTCGTCGAGTCGACCTATGGTTATCACATCATCAAGTGCACCGACTACTTCCATGTCGATAATCAGGTCGATGACATTAAGCAGGTGCCCAAGGACATCAAGAAGTACGTCTCCAACGTGGTGAAGACGCAGGCGGCAAGCACTGCGTACAGTGAGTGGCTGGAGCAGTACAAGAAGGACGCCGACATCACCGTCAACCCCATGCCCAAGGACGCGCCGTACAACGTCAGCCTGAAGGGCGTCACCAAGAGTTCGACCGACGATTCGTCGACGACTAAGTAATCATGGGGCGGTGCCCGCGTGAGTACCGCCCACGCTATTGAGGAGGATATGCAGATGACCAACGAAGAGCTGCAGAAAGAAATGATCGCGGCCATGAAGGCCAAGGACAAGGTTCGCCTGTCCATCATTCGCCAGGTCAAGGCCGAGGTGAAGAATATCGAGGTTAACGAGCGCCGCGATGTGACCGAGGAAGACGTCAACAGCATGATCAAGCGTCTGATTAAGCAGACGAGCGAGACGCTGGAGATGTCCATCAAGGCCGGCACCGACCAGGAGCGTACCGACAACCTGACCGAGCAGGTCAAGATTCTGGAGAGCCTGCTGCCCGCGCAGGTTTCGGGCGAGGAGCTTGAGGCCCTGATCGAGCAGGTTATCGCCGAGCTGGGCGCCACGTCCAAGAAGCAGATGGGCCAGGTTATGGGTGCCCTGGGCAAGGCTACCGGCGGCAACTTCGATAAGCCGGCCGCGGCAAAGATCGTCGGCGGCAAACTCGCGTAATTTGTTACGCGGTTTTACCAAACCGCGTAACGGCTCGACGCTGCAAACCCGTACACACGGCAATCTGACGTTCAATTTCAAGGGCGCGACCATAAGGTCTGCGCCCTTTCATTTCAAGACTTTAGTCTGCTGGCCGCGCAGCGGCCAGCTTTAAACCACCCGCTAC
>UQLH01000018.1:0-44169 GCA_900541805.1 uncultured Collinsella sp. | reverse complement strand
ACTCCTCGACCAGGGGCATGAGCTCGTTCACCCGCTCGACGATGCGGCGCTGCTCAGCCAGGGGCGGAACTGGGACCAGAATGACGTTCAATGACTTCTGATTAGTCTTTGGCATTTTGACACGCGTATCACCCTTAAGCGTCTCCTCAGTGAAGAAATTGCTGAGGAGAACCGTGAGGACATATTCAGGTTGCAGCTTGGTGTTGAGCGGATACATATCCGCACTACACAGCCCATCAAAAGGGGCGATAACCGCCTTTCGAAGAGCTGGACGAATCTTCGAATAGAGAATCTGTCCTGCAGAGAACAGGTGATTGGCGCTCTTAACCTCGTCGGCCTTAACACTATGACAGAACAAGAGCTTTCCGGTGCCTTTTTGGATGTTGTCAGGCGCGATATGAGGAAAGTCCTGATATTTCAACGGGTCGACCAAACGCGCTGCAATTCCAATGACTTCACTAAATCTCGCCCAGGCCCAGCTTTCCGGAATCCCAAACGGAACCTCGTCTGCGATGCACTTGTCGCTCAGAACGCGTCCCTTAGTGTCCACGTGTTTCTCATAGGGGGAGCCATCGGAACCGGATTGGCTTTCAACTGTATTCGCGACAAGCGTTGTAAAATCTAGTGAGACGAGCATCCCGGTTGCTCTAGCGCTTCGATGCTTTGGTCTTTAGCGCCTTTCGTTCAGTGGGGGACTGACCGCAAGCGGCGTAAACAAGAAAGGGGGCAACCGAAAATGAAGGCAACCGAGGCAAATCTACTCGACCTTATGGGCGTGGCGAAGATGCAGTTCGTCATTCCCGTGTACCAGCGAGTTTACTCGTGGAGTGTGAAAGAGTGCGAGGTGCTTTGGGATGACGTCATGCGCGCTGGCCGTGATGGCGCATCGCACTTCGTGGGGTCGATGCTCTATATCCCCGAGTCCGAGAGCTCTGCCACGAGTATCTCGCGAGTGCTTCTGATTGACGGACAGCAGCGTCTGACGACGTTTTCGTTGATGATTGCTGCCTTGGCTGACTATCTGGAGAGTAATCCCGACAAGGCTGGCTTCCTTGGCGATCTCAAGATCTCAGCGCTGCGGAAGAACTACCTCTTTAACGATGACGACTATAACGGTCTAGCGCGCTACAAATTGGTGCTCTCGCAGGACGATAAAGAGACGCTGTTCTCCATCGTATCTAGATCTCCCGTGCCAGATGAAAAATCGGATCGGATCGTCGAGAACCATGCGTTCTTCCGCGAGAAGATGCACGGGAAATCATTCGACCCTGCAAGGCTTTGGGCGGGGCTAAACCGCGTACAGGTCATCGACACTAAGCTCACCGCTGGCGTTGACAATGCCCAGCTCATATTTGAGTCCATGAACTCCAAGGGCAAGCCGCTCACGCCTATCGACCTCATTCGCAACTACGTTCTTATGTCGCTTCCCAACGACGAGCAGACCAAGCTTTACGAGGGCTACTGGCATCCGCTCGAGTGTTTGTTCGGAAAAGGCGGCGAAGAAGAGTTCAATGCATTTATCTGGTACTGGCTGTGGCTTAAAGTTCCCAATAGGATGCCGAAGGAGAACGAGGCCTACTACGAGTTTAAGCGCTATTTCGCCGACGACTACGATGGTGACACCGAGGGTCTGCTTAAGGAGCTGCGCGGGTATGCACATAGATACGCCAGTCTGTTCCTTGGTAAGGAGAAGGACGACGGACTGCGCCGAGTGTTCGGCAGAATCGTAAGCCTCGACGTGAAGCAGATAATGCCCCTCTTAATGTTGCTTTATTCGGTTTACGAGGGGAATGGACTAGACCGCAATGCGTTTCTCCGTATCTGCGAGACCATCGAGTCGTTCCTGTTCAGGCGGGCGGTTTGCGGCAGGCTTACCACGGGTCTAAATAATTTCTTTGCCGGCATGTATCGCAATCTCGAGCAGCAGGACGATATCGAGGAGTACGTTACGGCGATGCTCCTTATCCACAGCAGCGGTATGACCGCATACTTTCCGACAGACGAGCATTTTGTCGAGGAGTTTAAGACGCGTGACTGCTACAACCGCTTCTCTAAAAAGCGCTATTACCTGGAACGCATGGAGAACTGGCACCACCCGAAGGAGTCCATCTCAGCCGACGATTACCAGATCGAGCACATCATGCCCCAGACGATCGATGATGAGTACGGCTGGAAGGAATCGCTTGGTGAGAACTGGGAAGACGTCCACGACAGGCTGTGCAACAACTTGGGAAATCTTACGCTGACGGGCTACAACCAGGAGTACTCAAACCGGTCGTTCTCGGACAAGCTCAATCTGCCTGACGTCGGATTTAAGTGCAGCCCGCTCTACCTAAACAAATCGATTGTCTCGCATGAAAAATGGGGTGAGGAAGAGATTGGGCAGCGCGCGGACGAGCTGGCGAAAGAAGCGTGCGAGATATGGAAGTATCCCGACCTTCCGGCAGACGTCGTCGACAAGTACCGTCCTTCTCGTGGGGAGTCTGACGAGGCTCCTGTCTGGACTCTGCAGGAGAACCACCCCACCTTTGCCGAAGGTGGGCTCAATCAGAAGCTTTTCGATGAGGTGCGCGAGTCCGTTCTGAGTGGTAACCCTTCGTGGGAGTCCTACATAGCTAAGTACTATGTAGGCTTCAGGTCGGGCAAGCGAAAGTTGCATGCCGTGCTAGAAGGCAGGACCAGCAACGGTGGTTGGATTGCCGTCGGCCTGGCAAAGAGTGTGGATGATCTAACGGATCCAGAGGACATATGCCAGGACAAACGCACGCAGGGTGGATTTGGCCCGGGCCTACCAACCTATGTTGCCCTTCGGAATGCTGATGACATTCCCGCGGTACTCGATCTTATAAAGCAGTGCTAGGTTGAAGGCCGGGAATCTAGTTCCCGGCCCTTGCCAGCTCAAAATCGTCGATGGCTCGTCCGCCCGTCTACACCCTTACGATCCTGCGGGCCGCACTCAGCAGCTCGTACTCTCTCTGGCTCCACTGGCGCAGCTCGGCCGCGCGCACGGTGTCACGGCACAGGTCCAAGAACACTTCGGCCCCCTCGTAGAAGCACTCGCGGGCGAAGGCGCCGGATCCGTCCGCAACGCACGCACCGTCGGCAAAGAGCTTCCAGCTGGACGGCTCGCGCGAGCCGTCTCCGAGCAGCTTGATCTGCAGAACATGTGGGCCGCCAGCGGCACATGGCCCTTCTTCCAACGCCTGCACCGTAAAGCGCATCTGGAGGGACAGAGTATAAAATCCGGAAAAGTGTCGAAATAGGCACCTTAAAACTTCGGAAAAGTGTAGTTGGATGACAAAACAGCACTTAGAAGCCGATGCTGGATGCGGGATCCTGCGGCTGCCTTCAGCCCTCGCTACTCGTCGTCTCCGTCGTTGGGGTCGCCCTTGAGGGTGTTGATGTCCAGGTACTGGTTATCGTCCTCTTTTTGCTGTGTTGCCGATTCGGACGCGGTGGGGCCGCGGAACAGCTGGAATCCTTCAAACGCAATGACACCGAGCAGAGCAATGATAATGGCGATAAAAGCAACCTTGACTGCCTGCGGAAATTCCGAGAAACGCAGTGCCTTTTCCTCGGCGTAATAATCGGCGAAGCGCTCTTCGCCCGTGCTTTTGGTATACGCCGGCGCGGACGCGGCCTCCGGGTCATATTCCGGTGCGGGCGTGGCAGCGTACGGATCGTCGAGATAATCGCTCGACGCGGTGCCATAGTCCTCGGTCTCGATGCGACTGTTGCCAGCATAGCCATCGGAATAATCGGAATAATCGGAATATGCCGCACCGCCCTCAGAGTCTGCGGCGCTCGTGTTGGCGGCAAAAAGCGGGTTAACTGGAACGTCGAGCGCCGGCATGCCGGTAGAGGTCTCATCCAGATCGGCTGCAGCCCAGGAATCGTGGGCAACCTGATGGAAAACGGGCTCATCGAGCCTTGCGACCGGAGGCTTGCGTGCCGCAGGAACAGGCAACTGCTGGGCGCTGTACATAACGGTGCTGTCGGCCGATTTGCCCTGCGTCGCTGCAGCGAGAAATGCCGCCGTCTCGGACGGGTCGCTTGCGGGGCGGGGAGCGGGCGTGGGCGCCGAAGTGGGTGCGGGCGTAGGCGCGGGCGTCGAAACAGGCGACTGCGCAGGAGTCGGCGCAGATGCGGGCTTAGGCGCAAGTGCGGGATTGGGACTTGACGGGCGAGCCCCGCCGCTCATGAGTTCGTCGGCGGTCCACGGGCGATCATCCATCACGTCGTCAAGGCTTAGCGAAAACAGGTCGTCTTCACCCTCATCGAACATGCGGTGCACATGTCCACCAATTGCCGGAATCAATCCGCGACCGGTGCATGATGCCTTGCTCAACGCCATTCTGTTCCATCCTTTCGAAATACTAATGACATCGATTATATGGAACTTCCCAAGCGGCCCGGTCTTGGATTCGTGCTTTCCAGAACTCGCACCCAAAAGGGGGGGGCAATCCAGGCGAGTGCCTACTTGTCGCCGGCCGCCGCCTTGGCCTCATTGAGGTAGCTATAGAAGCTGTACTTGGAGATGCCAAAGAACTCGCAGGCGCGCTCGCTCGACTTGGAAATGAGGAAGGCGCCGCGACGGTCGAGGTAGCCAATGGCACGAATGCGCTCGTCTTTGGTCATGAGTGCCGCGGGCTTGCCCACAAACTGCTCGCACTCGTGCAGCAGGTCCTCGAGCAGGTCGCCGATGTTCTTGGTAATGGGCTCGGGCTCGGTATAGCCCGTGCCGCCGGTGCCGGTAAAGGCGTCGAGCGAACGCTCAAAAGCCTTCATAAGCGTAATGTCAAAGTTGATGCCCAAAATGCCGACGGGCTTGCCTTCGTCGTTGCGGATAAAGATGGTCGAGGACTTGAGCAGCTTGCCATCGGTGGTTTTAGTGAGGTACGGCTCGCGGTCGTGTACGTCGGTGCTGCCCTCGTGCATGGACTCAAACACGATATGGCTGGGGCCGTCACCCAGTTTGCGCCCGCTGACGTGGCCGTTTTCGATCACTACGATGGAGTGGTCCACGTCCTCGGTCTCCAGATCGTGGACGACGACTTCGCAGTTGGGGCCAAATTGGAGCGCCAGGCCGTGTGCGAGGCGCTTGTAAAACTCAATCTGTGCGGGGGTCATGGGTGCCTTCCTAAAAATTAGTTTGGGCACACTTTGCCATAAACCACATCTGTTCGCAAACAAATCCATCAACAAGGCAATTCATGACCGTTCGGCGGCGAAAAAGTACCGATTACGGCAACAAACAATTTGTTAGGTTTGCCAATCAAAAAGTGTGATAGAACAGTGCTAACAAACTTTTTGTTTGGCATCCACATAAAAGTTCAGCCGCATGAATGGGAATGGGCTGAAACGCGTATGCGGGGGCCGGCAAGAGAGGACTTAAGGAGTTCACCGTATGGCCGATAAGATCCAGTGGGCGGGCAACACGATGCCCAAGAGCGATGACAAGCACTTGGGAATCATGAGCCTCGACCACGTGAAGAAGGCCCGCGCCTTCCACCAGTCGTTCCCTCAATATACCGTCACCCCGCTTGCCCGCCTGGACGGTCAGGCTGCGCGCTTGGGTCTGTCCAACCTGTGCGTTAAGGACGAGAGCTATCGCTTTGGCCTCAACGCCTTTAAGGTTCTGGGCGGATCGTTTGCCATGGCCAACTACATTGCCGACGAGACCGGCAAGGACGTTGCCGAGTGCACCTTCGATTACCTGACCTCCGATCAGCTTGCCAAGGACTTTGGCCAGGCCACCTTCTTTACCGCTACCGACGGCAATCATGGCCGCGGCGTGGCATGGGCTGCCAACAAGCTGGGCCAGAAGGCCGTCGTTCACATGCCCAAGGGTTCCACCAAGCCCCGCTTCGATAACATCGCCGCCGAGGGCGCAACGGTGACCATCGAAGAGGTCAACTACGACGAGTGCGTGCGCATGGCCGCCGCCGAGGCCGACGCCTGCGAGCGCGGCGTCATCGTTCAGGACACCGCCTGGGAGGGCTACGAGAAGATCCCGTCTTGGATCATGGAGGGCTACGGCACCATGGCTTCCGAGGCTGCCGAGCAGCTGCGCGAGATGGCCATCAACCGCCCGACGCACGTGTTTGTCCAGGCTGGCGTGGGTTCGCTCGCCGGCGCCGTGGTGGGCTATTTCACCAACCTGTATCCCGATAACCCGCCCACCTTCGTCGTGGTCGAGTGCGCTCCGGCCGCCTGCCTGTACAAGGGCGCTGCCGCCGGCGACGGCGATCCGCGTATCGTGGACGGTGACATGCCCTCCATCATGGCCGGTCTGTGCTGCGGCGAGCCCAACATCCTGGGCTGGGATATCCTGCGCAACCATGCCACCGCCTTCGTGTCCTGCCCCGACTGGGTCACCGCTCGCGGCATGCGCACCCTGGGCGCCCCCGAGAAGGGCGACCCGCGCGTCATCTCCGGCGAGTCCGGCGCTGTGACCACCGGCCTGGTCGAGACTCTCATGCTCGATCCCGAGTACACCGAGCTCAAGGAACTCATCGGCCTGGACAAGACGAGCTCTGTGCTCTGCTTCTCCACCGAGGGCGACACCGATCCGGATCAGTACCGTCGCATCGTCTGGGAAGGCGAATACCCCACTTGCTAATCGTTGAGGCGGAGTAAATAGGTATCGCTCCGCCACCTCACAGGTAGATTCCTTAGTTTGAAAGGTTATGAACAATGGCTAAAGAACTCGATTTCGACGCTATCAAGGCTGCTGCTGAGTCCCATCGTGCTGATATGACTCGCTTCCTGCGCGCTATGATCAGCCATCCCTCTGAGTCCTGCGAGGAGGGTGAGGTTGTCGCTTGCATCAAGGCCGAGATGGAGAGCCTTGGCTATGACGAGGTCAAGGTCGACGGCCTGGGCAACGTTATGGGCTTTATGGGCGAGGGCGACAAGATTATCGCCATCGACTCTCACATCGACACCGTCGGCATCGGCAACATCGATAACTGGGATGCCGATCCCTATGAGGGTTACGAGACCGACGAGATCATCTACGGCCGCGGTGGCTCCGACCAGGAGGGTGGCATGGCTTCTGCTACCTACGCTGCCAAGATGATGAAGGACATGGGCCTCATCCCCGAGGGCTACAAGATTATGGTCGTCGGTACCGTCCAGGAAGAGGACTGCGACGGCATGTGCTGGCAGTACATCTACAACAAGGACGGCATTAAGCCCGAGTTCGTCATTTCCACCGAGCCCACCGACGGTGGCATCTATCGCGGTCACCGCGGCCGCATGGAGATCCGCGTCGACGTTCACGGCACCTCCTGCCACGGCTCCGCTCCCGACCGCGGTGACAACGCCATCTACAAGATGGCCGACATCATCGCCGACGTCCGCGCCCTCAACAACAACGGCTGCGACGAGTCGACCGACATCAAGGGCCTCGTCAAGATGCTCGACCCCAAGTACAACCCCGAGCACTTCGAGGACGCCCGCTTCCTGGGCCGCGGCACCTGCACCGTCAGCCAGATCTTCTACACCAGCCCCAGCCGCTGCGCTGTCGCTGACTCCTGCGCCATCTCCATCGACCGTCGCATGACCGCCGGTGAGACCTGGGAGTCCTGCCTGGACGAGATCCGTAACCTGCCGGCCGCCAAGAAGTACGGCGACGACGTGAAGGTCTCCATGTACATGTACGACCGTCCGTCCTGGACCGGCGAGGTCTACGAGACCGAGGCTTACTTCCCCACGTGGATCAACAAGGAGACCGCTCCGCACGTCAAGGCCCTCGTCGACGCCCACAAGGCCATGTTCGGTGACGAGCGCATCGGCTGCGAGCCCAGCATGGACAAGCGCACCGGTCGTCCGCTGTGCGACAAGTGGACCTTCTCCACGAACTGCGTCTCCATCCAGGGCCGCTATGGCATCCCCTGCGTGGGCTTTGGCCCGGGTGCCGAGTCTCAGGCACACGCTCCCAACGAGGTCACCTACAAGGACGACCTGGTCACCGCTGCCGCCATGTACGTGGCTGCCCTGAACCTCTACGATCCGAGCCAGGCCGATGGCGATGCCACCGTGTTCCGCGCCGGTCTGACCAACAACAAGATCGACTAGTCCCATTCCTCGATCTTGTTGAGCCGGGGGCCGCTCGTGTCCCCGGCGCCTCCTGTTGACTTGGGGCCCGCGGTCGTTATCTCCCATGCTTCCTCGACGGTGGCGGGTCCTCGTCATAGCGCTCTGCATGTTCTAGCCACACGCGCATGCCGGAGCGCATCTACTCATTGCGATCGTTTCACCTTTAGAAAGGACATTTACATGGACGCCAAGTTTACCGAGCTCGTCGAGCAGCTGAACGGCCTCGATTTTAAGGGTATGTACGGCAGCGACTTCCTGCACACCTGGGATAAGACCACCGATGAGCTCAAGGCGCTCTACATCGTCGCCGACGCTCTGCGCGAGCTGCGCGAGAACAACGTTTCGTCCAAGATCTTCGATTCGGGCCTGGCCGTCTCGCTGTTCCGCGACAACTCCACCCGTACGCGCTTCTCCTTCTCTAAGGCCGCCAACCTGCTCGGCCTTGAGCTGCAGGACCTGGACGAGAAGAAGTCCCAGATCGCTCACGGCGAGACCGTCCGCGAGACCGCTACCATGATCTCCTTCATGGCCGACGTCATCGGCATCCGCGATGACATGTACATCGGCAAGGGCGACGCCTACATGGCCGAGGTCTCCGAGTCTGTCCAGCAGGCTTACGAGGACGGCGTTCTGGATCACCGTCCCACGCTCATCTCCCTGCAGTCCGATTCCGACCATCCCACGCAGTCCTCTGCTGACATGCTCTACCTCATCAACGAGTTTGGCGGCCTCGAGAACCTCAAGGGCAAGAAGGTTGCCGTCACCTGGGCCTATTCGCCCTCTTACGGCAAGCCGCTGTCCTGCCCGCAGTCGCTGATCAGCCTGCTGCCCCGCTTTGGCATGGACGTCACCCTGGCTCACCCCGAGGGCTACGATCTCATGCCCGAGGTCGTCGAGCGCGCCAAGGGCTATGCCGCCGAGTCCGGTACCACCTTTAAGCAGGTCAACACCATGGCCGAGGCCTTCGAGGGTGCCGACATCGTGATCCCCAAGAGCTGGGCTCCGTTTGCCGCCATGGAGAAGCGCACCAACCTGTACGCCGAGGGCGACGACGCCGGCATCGCTGCGCTCGAGAAGGAGCTGCTCGCTCAGAACGCCACCCATCAGGACTGGTGCTCCACGACCGAGCTCATGGAGAAGACTGCCAACGGCCAGGACACCATCTTTATGCACCCGCTGCCCGCCGACATCTCCGGTGTCTCCTGCGAGCACGGCGAGGTCAACGCCGACGTCTTCGACATGCACCGCGTGGGCATGTACAAGGAGGCCAGCTACAAGCCGTACGCCATCGCAGCCATGATGTTCCTGCAGAAGGTTGCCGATCCCGCCGCTACCCTCAAGGCCCTCGACGAGCGCAACACCGCCCGTTGGCTCCAGGCCTAAAGCCGGGCTGAGGTAAGCCATGTAAAGGGGGCGCTCTGCCAACCGGCGGGGTGCCCCCTTTTTTTGCATCGCGGGCGTGCGGGATAAGCGCTTTCGATGTGGATGCCCGCGGCGCGAGTTATGGGTACGATGGTTTCAGGGGAGGTGTCACCATGAAACTTGGTTGCGTGATTATGGCCTCGGGCGAGGGCAAGCGGTTTGGCTCTAACAAGATGCTCGCCGATATCTATGGCGAGCCGCTGATTGCCCGGACCATCGATTCGGTTCCCCGGGGCTTTGACGTCGTGGTTTCGACGCGTTGGCCTGAGGTCGCTCAGATTTGCGAGGATAAGCATTGCCCGTGTGTGCTGCACGATGGTGAGCTGCGCAGCGATAGCGTCCGTGCGGGCCTTTCGTGGGGAGTCGAACGCAACTGGAAAGGTTGCCTCTTTTTGCCGGGCGACCAGCCGCTCGTGAGTTCGGATTCTTTTGAGGCTATGGTTCGTGCATTTGACGAGCGTGGCCGCAAACATCCGGTGCGTCTTGCGTGCAACGGTGAGCCTTCGAGCCCGGTGCTCTTTCCGGCGGAACTGTTCGATGCACTCATGTGTCTTGAGGGCAAGGACGGCGGCGGTTCGATCCTCAAGGAGCGTACCGACGTGGTGCTGGTCGAGGCGCGTGCCTACGAGCTGTGGGATGTCGATACCGCAGAGGGACAGCGACGCATAACGGAGCATATCGCGGCCTGCTCGTATTTTGATCGCGTGGCCAACTGTATTAATCAATAAGGAGCAACATGATCATCATCAAAAACGGCGCGCTCGTGACGCCCCAGGGGCTTCGCCGCGCCGATCTTGCCATGGAGGGCGACAAGATTGTGCGGATTGCCGCGGCGATTGAACCGGCCGAGGGCGATACCGTCGAGGACGCCGCGGGCTGCTGGGTGTTTCCCGGCTTTATCGACGGCCACACGCACATGCAGTGCTGGACTGGCATGGATTGGACAGCCGATAGCTTTGAAACCGGCACGCGTGCGGCTGCCTGCGGCGGTACGACGACCATCGTGGACTACGCCACGGCCGACCGCGGCGTGACCATGCCCGATGCCCTTGCCGAGTGGCACCACCGCGCCGACGGCACCTGCACGGCAAACTACGCTTTTCATATGGCACTCGCCGAGTGGAATGAGCGCAACCGCGCCGATCTCGCGGCTATGCGCGAGGCGGGCGTTTCGTCGTTTAAGACCTACTTTGCCTACGACCACCTGCGCTTGGACGATGCCGAGACACTCGAGGTGCTGGAGGAGCTCAAGCACCTGGGCGGTATCCTGTGCGTGCATTGCGAGAACGGCACGCTGGTGAATGAACTTCAGAAGCGCGTGTACGAGCAGGGGATTCATGGACCCGAGGGGCATGCGCTCAGCCGTCCGGACGTGTGTGAGGCCGAGGCCGTGAGCCGCCTGCTGTATCTGGCGCACTTGGCCGGGGACGCTCCGGTCAACGTGGTGCACCTTTCGACCAAGCTGGGGCTCGAGGCCATTCGTGCGGCCAAGGCGCGCGGGCAGAAGAATATCTATGTCGAGACCTGCCCTCAGTATCTGATGCTCGACGACACCTGCTATCTGGAGCAGGGCGAGGACGGCTTTGCGGGCGCCAAGTATGTGATGAGCCCGCCGCTGCGCCATGCGGGTGACCGTGCCGCGTTGCGCGAGGCGCTTGTGGCCGGCGAGATCGATACTATTGCAACCGATCATTGCAGCTTTAACCTGCACGGGCAAAAGGACCGCGGCCGCGACGATTTCCGCGCGATTCCCAACGGCGGGCCCGGCGTGGAGCATCGTCCCGTCGCGATTGCCACGAGCTTTGAGGGACAGCTGGGACCCGAGGATCTGTGCCGCTTGATGAGCGAGAACCCGGCGCGCGTGTTTGGCATGTACCCGCGCAAGGGCTGTCTTGCCGAGGGCGCCGATGCCGATGTGTGCGTGTGGGATCCCAAAGCGCGCTGGACAATCAGCGCCGCGACACAGCATCAGGCCGTGGACTACACGCCGCTCGAGGGCTTTGAGGCACATGGCCGCGCCAAGGCCGTGTTTGTGAACGGCGTGCTGGTGGCGCGCGATGGCGAGCCCACCGGAGCCCAACCCGGCCGCTACGTGCCCCGCTAGCAGCAAAGATGCCGTGTCCCCTCCTCAGTTGCGGTGAAATACGGACTGTTTGCGGCCGTCGGGCGGCCAAACAGTCCGTATTTCACCGCAACTGAGGAGATGGGGCCGGCTACTTGAGGCTGCTGGCGACGACGGGGCGGTCGAGAGCTGCCTCGAAGCGGTCGGCTATCGTTGAGTCGGCAAGTGTGTCGGCTTGGTTGAGCATGACGCGTGCGGTGCTGAGCTTCATCTCTTGCATCTCGGCATTGAGCACCTGGGCGACGCGCTCGGGCGTGGCGATGTCGGTGAGCTCGCAGCCGCAACGCTCGCAAAAGAGCTCGGGGTGGTGGACGGCTTCGTTGATGGGCTTGCCGAGCCCTGAGGCGCCGACGATCCAGACGATGTTGGCCGTGCCAGAGGGAATCACCGGCTCCCAGGCGGCGTGCGCCTTGAGCGGGAGCCGCTTGCTGCCGTCCGCCTCGGCCAACACATAGTCAAAGCGCTGTGCCAGCCCGCCGAGTGGCTCGGCGGGGGCGGAGAGCTTGCCTGTCTCCGGGTCCAAGACGCCTGCCTGGCAGATACTTCCGCGGCTCATGCCCGCGCATGCCTCGCAGGTGCAACCGGGGACATGCGAGGCGCCCGGCTTCCAAGGCGTGGCGTCCAGGCGACGATTCGACCCGTCCCATGGCACGCCGGCAACGGGAAGCATATGCGTGGTGGTGCAGAGGAGCACGCGGCCGCCAGCGCGCATGAGCTCAAGACCCAGCGTTTTGAGCAACGTCGACTTGCCGCCGCTGCCGATAATCGCGGTAATGCCCGGCTCGATCCTGAGTGCCGAGGCAAGATTGCCGCTAACCGTTTCCATCTGTTCACCGCCGTATAATACTGTGATAATAAATAATCATCAGAGTAGCGGTCGAACCGCTTTTGCTCTGCTCAAACCGTAGCACAGGGAGGTGCCCCGGGAATGCTCGTTTATGTTCGCGGCGCCGGCGATATCGCCACGGGCGTCGCCGCTCGCTTGGTGCGCGCCGGCGTGTCGGTCGTTATGGCCGATGTCGCGGTTCCCACGTGCATCCGTCGCACAGTCAGCTTTTGCGAGGCCATTCGCTTGGGCGAGGTCGAGGTCGAGGGCATTCGCGCCCGCTTGGCGCGGACGCCGGCTGAGGCGCTCGAGATTACCCAAGCGGGGGATGTCGCCGTGGTGGTGGACCCTCAGGCCAAGATGCTCGATGAGCTTAAACCCGCGGCTGTGGTCGACGCGATTCTGGCCAAGCGTAACTTGGGCACCACGCGCGACATGGCTCCTGCCGTCATCGCCGTGGGGCCGGGCTTTACCGCGCCGGTTGACTGCGACGCCGTGGTCGAGACCATGCGCGGGCATTTTTTGGGCCGTGTCATTACCCAAGGTTCACCCCAGCCCAACACGGGCGTGCCGGGCGTGATCGCTGGCTATGGCAAAGAGCGTGTTATCCACAGCCCCGCCGCCGGCGTGTTTCGGTCCGACCGCGCAATCGGCGACATCGTGCGCGCCGGAGACGTGATTGGCTACGCGGGCGATACGCCCATGCGCACGCAGATCGATGGCTGTCTGCGCGGGCTTTTGGCGAACGGCGTGCAGGTGACCGAGGGCTTTAAATGCGCCGATGTCGATCCGCGCGGCGATGCCAGCTATATCAACTACATTTCGGACAAGGCGACGTCGGTCGGCGGCGGCGTGCTCGAGGCACTCGCTATGCTCACCGATATCTTTAGAGGATAGAAGGCGGCAATGGAAAAGCTCGATGTTGTGAATGCGGCGCTTGCCGCCCTGCGTGCTGGCGAGACGTGCGAGCTCGTGGTCGTGGCCGGCACGGCGGGGTCGTCGCCGCGCGGCGTGGGCGCCTGGATGGCCGTCTTTGCCGACGGCAGCCAGGCGGGCACTATCGGCGGCGGCAAGATTGAGCTCTTTGCGCTGGATGAGGCGCGCGAACTCCTGAGCGCGGGACAGTCGCGTCTGGTCCGCTACACCATGGGCGGCGAGAACTCCGATACCGGCATGATCTGCGGCGGAGCCATCTGCCTGTGCTATCTGCATCTGGATGCGACCCAGGCACCGTTGTTCCAGGAAATTGCCGACGTCTTGGTCTATCGGCGCATCGGCGACTTCGTCATCGACTTTGAGCCGTTTATCGCGAGCGCGCTCGAGGGCGATGTGGCCGAGTACCATGGCGAGGCATCGCGCCATACCATTGCGGGCTGCCCCGGGCTTTCACTGGTGGAGGAGGGGAGTAACGTCACCTACACTAACGCCGCCTCCGAGATTCCTCCCGCGCACATCGAGACGCTCTGCCCCGAGGGCCTGACCTATATCTTTGGCTGCGGCCACGTGGGCGCCGCGACGGCGCGGGTGCTCACGGCGGCGGGCTTTGCCGTCGTGGCGTGCGACGACCGCCCCGGCACGCTGACCCCCGATTGGGTGCCCGGTGTCTACGACCGTCGTCTGGTCGACTACAAGAGCCTGAGCAAGCAGTGCCCCATCGGCCCGCGCGACCTGGTGGTCGTCGCCACGGCGGGTCACAAGTCCGATGTCGACGTGGTGATTCAGGCCATGCGCGCCAAGCCTGCCTACCTGGGCTGTCTGGGTTCGCGCCGCAAGACGGCCTTTGTGCGTGCCCGCCTGGAGCAGGAAGGCTTTACGCAGGACCAGATCGACGAGCTGCACCTGCCGATCGGCGTTGCCATCGAGGCCGAGGACCCCGAGGAGATCGCCATCTCCATCGCCGCCGAGATGATCCACCTGCGCCGCACCAAACTCGTCCCCCGCAAGCGCTAATCGCATCCCCACCAATAAGTTGCGGTGAAATACGGATTGTTTAAGCCTGTTAGGCCGCCAAACAGTCCCTATTTCACCGCAACTGCTTTTTGGGATCCATTTGTGCGGGGGAGTTGTGGAGTTGTGCAGGCAGACGAGGTTTTTCTGGAAATACGCTCCCGATGCGCGTATAGTACCGATTGTTTTGTCGGCTCCTGCTGCGTCGAGTCCAAACCGCAAAATGCCATGAGCGGTGCGGATGCAGTCAGGAGGCACGAGGACAACCCGCTGTGGCCACGCCCCGTGCTTAAAACCCCAAGAAGGAGTGAACAATGGCAGAAGAGAAGTATGTGCCGCGTCTGAAGACCAAGTACAACAACGAGGTCAAGCAGCAGCTTCAGGACAAGTTCCAGTACGAGAACGTCATGATGATCCCCAAGTTTGAGAAGATCGTCGTGAACATGGGTGTCGGCGAGGCCGCTACCGATTCCAAGGCCATCGACGGTGCCGTGCGCGACCTGCGCGCCATCACCGGCCAGCAGCCGATGATCACCCGCGCCCGCAAGTCCATCGCTACCTTCCGCCTGCGCGCCGGTATGCCGATCGGCTGCAAGGTTACCCTGCGTGGCGACCGTATGTGGGAGTTCTTCGATCGTCTGACCTCCGTCGCGATTCCTCGTATCCGCGACTTCCGCGGTATCTCCGCCAAGAGCTTCGACGGCCGTGGTAACTTCTCCATGGGCGTCACCGAGCAGCTCATCTTCCCCGAGATCGACTTTGACTCCGTCGATCACCAGCGTGGTATGGACATCACTTTCGTGACCACCGCCAACACCGATGAGGAGGCCAAGGCCCTTCTGGACGCCTTCGGTTTCCCGTTCAAGAAATAGGTTCACCTGCCCTATAAGCGCCGTTCCCACAAGGGGGCGGCGCTTGGGGCGAACAATACTCTATGTGAGGAGGATATAAGTGGCTAAGACATCGATGATCGTCAAGTGCAATCGCAAGCAGAAGTTCTCTACTCGTGAGTACACGCGCTGCCAGCGCTGCGGCCGTCCGCACTCTGTGTACCGCAAGTTCGGCCTGTGCCGTGTCTGCTTCCGTGAGCTTGCACTCAAGGGCGAGCTTCCCGGCGTTAAGAAGGCCAGCTGGTAAGTCACTACCAGCGTTTCAAGCATCCGTTTGGAACAGGGAAAACGCGCTAAAAAGGCTTTGCCGTTAAGGGCGGTGAAGAACCAAGAGCACGTGTTCATCAAGAACGAAGGAGAATCTGTATGAACCTTACAGACCCGATCGCAGATATGCTTACGCGCATCCGTAACGCTAACTCTGTGAACAAGGCCACGGTCTCCATGCCGAGCAGCAAGAAGCTCGTCGAGATCGCTCGTGTTCTGCACGAGGAGGGCTACATCGAGGGCTACGATGTCGAGGACACCGTTCCCCAGAAGACTCTGCACATCACGCTTAAGTATGGTCCCAAGAAGGCTAAGGTCATCAACGGCATCCGCCGCATTTCCAAGCCGGGCCTGCGTAAGTACACCGGCGTTGCCGACATGCCCCGCGTCCGCGGTGGCCTTGGTACCGCCATTATTTCCACCAGCCATGGCGTCATGACCGACCGCGATGCTCGCAAGCACAACGTCGGCGGCGAGATCATCGCTTACGTCTGGTAATTCGCTCGGTAGGTAGAAGGAAAGGAGATCACCGTGTCTCGTATCGGTAATAAGCCTGTCCAGATTCCCGCCGGAGTCGAAGTGGCAGTCAACGGCAACAACGTTGTCGTCAAGGGCCCCAAGGGCCAGCTCGAGCTCGATGTCTTTGAGAAGCTCGCTATCAACGTCGAGGACAATGTCCTCACCGTTTCCCGTCCCGACGACGAGCGTGAGACCCGTGCCCGCCACGGCCTCACCCGCGCCCTCATCCACAACATGGTTGTTGGCGTTTCCGAGGGCTTCGAGAAGAAGCTCGAGCTCGCCGGCGTCGGTTACCGCGTGCAGCAGAAGGGCAAGAACCTCGAGTTCTCCCTGGGCTTCTCGCACCCCGTGATCGTCGAGGCTCCCGAGGGCATCACCTTCGAGGTTCCCGACAACACCCACGTGAACGTCAAGGGTATCAACAAGCAGCAGGTCGGTCAGATCGCCGCTGAGATCCGCGGCCATCGTCCTCCCGAGCCTTACAAGGGCAAGGGTATCCACTACGTTGGCGAGCACATCCGCCGCAAGCTGGGTAAGGCCGCCAAGTAGTCGTAACCGACTCACTCGCATAAGACCAGCACCCCGTCAGGTGCTGGCAAGATCAACCTTTTTAGGAGTTTACGTATGAACAAGCATAAGGCGAAGCTGGAAGGCCTCAAGCGTCGTCAGCGTCGTGTTCGCGGCAAGGTCTCGGGTACCTCCGAGCGTCCGCGTCTTCGCGTGACCCGTACTAACGCCAACATCTATGCCCAGATCATCGACGACAGCAAGGGCTCCAGCCTGACGCTCGTCTCTGCCTCGACCCTCGAGGCCGAGTTCAAGGGCACCCACACCTCGAACAAGGAGGCTGCGGAGAAGGTCGGTCAGCTCGTTGGCAAGCGTGCCATCGAGGCCGGCATCACCAAGGTCGCCTTCGATCGCGGTGGTCGTATCTACCATGGCCGCGTCAAGGCCCTCGCCGACGGTGCTCGTGCCGCCGGTCTCGAGTTCTAGGAGGTATGTAGCACATGGCTCGTAATCAGAAGCAGCAGCGCGAGGCCTCCGAGTTCGAGGAGCGCGTCGTTTACATCAACCGCGTGTCGAAGACCGTCAAGGGTGGTCGTCGCATGAGCCTCGTCGCTCTCGTCGTCGTTGGCGACGGCAAGGGCAACGTCGGCGTTGGCATGGGCAAGTCCGCTGAGGTGCCCATGGCCATCTCCAAGGCATCTCTCGATGCCAAGAAGAACATGTTCCACGTGCCGGTGACCGAGCAGGGCACCATCCCGCACGAGGTTCTCGGCCACTTTGGTGCCGGCCGCATCATCATCAAGCCCGCTGTCGAGGGTACCGGCGTTATCGCCGGCGGCGCTGTGCGTCCCCTCTTCGAGCTTGCTGGCATCAAGAACGTCCTGTCCAAGTCCCTCGGTACCGACAACGGCCTCAACATCATCAAGGCTGCCGTCGAGGGCCTCAAGGAGCTCTCCAGCCCTGAGGACGTCGCGGCTCGCCGTGGCCTGACGGTCTCCGAGATGTTCGTCGGTAAGGAGAACTAAGCATGGCTGACACCATCAAGATCAAGCAGGTCCGCAGCACCAATGGTTGCAAGCAGGACCAGGTCCGTACTGTCCGTGCCCTCGGTCTCCACAGGATCCGCGAGGTTCGCGAGATTGCTGACAACGAGTCCGTCCGCGGCATGATCTTCAAGGTCAAGCACCTTGTCGAGATTGTAGAGGAGTAGCAAATGCAGCTTCACGATCTTACTCCCGCGCCCGGTTCCACCAAGAACCGTAAGCGCGTCGGCCGTGGCAATTCTTCGGGTCACGGCACCACTTCTGGCCGCGGCCAGAAGGGCCAGGGTTCCCGCTCTGGCGGCACCAAGGGTGCCGGCTTCGAGGGTGGCCAGACTCCGCTGGCTATGCGCCTGCCCAAGCTTCCGGGCTTCCGCAACCCCCGTCGTATCGAGTACACCGCTGTTAACGTTGAGCGTCTCGAGCGTAAGTTCGAGGATGGCGCTGTGATCGACGGTGCCGCTCTTAAGGCCGCTCGCATCACCAAGAGCGAGTTCGAGCCCGTCAAGGTGCTCGGCAATGGTGAGCTCACCAAGAAGTTCACGGTCAAGGTCGACAAGGTCAGCGCTTCTGCGCAGGCCAAGATCGAGGCCGCCGGCGGAAAGGTCGAGCTGCCGTGCTAAATGGTCTTAAGAATGCTTTCCGCATCAAAGAATTGCGCGAAAAGATTCTTTTTACCATAGCTATGCTCGTCGTGTACCGCATTGGTGCGCACGTTCCTGTGCCCGGCATTCCCTTCCAGGGGATGCTGGGCCTTTTCTCGACCGATAACAATTCGGTCGCCGCAGGTGCTATGGCCCTCCTGAATCTTTTCTCTGGCGGCGCGTTGAGCTATGTGTCGGTGTTTTCGCTGGGCATCATGCCTTACATCACTAGCTCGATCATCCTCCAGATGCTCCAGGCCGTCGTGCCTTCCCTGCATGAGCTTGCCCGCGAGGGCGAGGTCGGTCAGACAAAGATTACGCAGTATTCGCGTTACCTCACCCTGGCTCTGGCAATCCTCAACTCCGTGGGTTACCTCTTCCTCTTTAAGAGCTTCGGCATCAGCTTTAATGGCGCCGGCGCTCCCGAGATCATCTTCGACCTCATGATCATCGGCACGCTCACCGCGGGCGCCATGCTGATCATGTGGATCGGTGAGCTCATCACCCAGCGCGGTATCGGCAATGGCATGTCGCTGATCATCTTTGCGAACATCATGGCCGGTCTGCCGCAGGCTATCTTCTCCAGCACCGAGGGCAATGCCGGTGGCATCATCACCATGGTGATCATCTGCGCCATCATCCTGCTGGTTATCCCGCTGATTGTTTTCCTTGAGCGCGGCCAGCGCCGCATCCCGGTCTCCTACGCTAAGCGCGTCGTGGGCCGTCGCATGATGGGTGGCCAGACCACCTACCTGCCCATCAAGGTCAACACCGCGGGTGTCGTGCCGATCATCTTCGCTTCGGCGCTGCTGTACTTCCCGGCTCAGATTGCCGTGTTCTTCCCCGGCATCGGCTGGATTCAGGCAGTTGCCTCCGCGCTTTCGACCGGTTGGCTCAACTGGGTGCTTAACGTTGTCCTCATCGTGTTCTTCGCGTACTTCTACACCTCCATGGTGTTCAACCCCGATGACACGGCCGATAACCTTAAGAAGCAGGGCGGCTTTATTCCGGGCGTCCGTCCGGGTAGGGCTACCGCGGCCTACATCAAGAACGCGCTCAACAAGATCACGCTTCCCAGCGCTGTCTTTTTGGCGCTCATCGCCATCGTGCCTTCGATCATCTTCTCCTTCACGGGTAACCATCTGATCCAGGCATTTGGCGGCACGTCCATCCTCATCATGGTCGGCGTCGTGCTCGACACAGTCGATAAGCTCGAAGGCCAGATCAAGATGTATGATTACGATGGATTCTTTAAATAGGCTAGAGGAGGATTGCTCATGAACCTCGTATTGCTAGGAGCTCCGGGTGCCGGTAAGGGCACCGTCGCACAGGAGCTCGTCGCCGAGTTTGGCGTCGCCCACATTTCCACGGGCGACCTGCTGCGTGCTGCCGTCAAGGGTGGCACCGAGCTTGGTATTCAGGCTAAGAAGTACATGGACGCTGGCGAGCTCGTTCCCGACCAGCTCGTGATCGACCTTGTCAAGGAGCGCCTTGCCGCCGATGACGCCCAGCAGGGCTTCATCCTCGACGGCTTCCCGCGCAACACCGCCCAGGCTGTGACGCTCGATTCCGAGCTTTCTGCCATGGGTCGCGAGATCGACTGCGCCCTTCTGGTCGATGTGGCCCCCGAGGTCATTATCGATCGTCTGTCTTCGCGTCGCACCTGCCGCGCATGCGGTTACACCGGCACCGCTGCCGATGCTACCTGCCCCAAGTGTGGCGGCGAGATGTATCAGCGCGACGACGACAAGCCCGAGACCATCAAGAACCGTCTCGACGTCTACGAGAAGTCCACGAGCCCGCTCGTCGACTACTATCGTGGCCAGGGTCTGCTCAAGTCGGTCAACGGTGACCAGGCTCGCGAGACCGTGTACGGGGATGTCAAAGAGGCTCTCGGTCTATGATCAAGATTAAGTCTGCAACGCAAATCGAGCAGATGAAGAAGGCGGGAGCGCTATCTAAGATGGCGCTCCGCCACGTTGGAGCCATGGTGCGCCCCGGCGTTTCCACCTTTGAGCTCGATCAGCTCGCGGAGCAGATTATCCGCATGCATGGCGGGACCCCGGCCTTTAAGGGTTACGGCGGGTTCCCGGGGACCATTTGCGCATCGATCAACGATGCCGTGGTCCACGGTATTCCCAACCCCGACATGATCCTTCGCGATGGCGATATCATTTCCATCGATACGGGAGCCGTTGTCGACGGTTGGGTCGGCGATAACGCTTGGACGTTTTTCGTCGGTACCCCCACGCCCGAAGCCAAGGCTTTGTGCGAGGTCACGCGTGATTGCCTTAAGGCTGCCATCGAGCAGGCTGTTCCCGGTAACCATATCGGGGACGTCGGTTATGCCGTTCAGTCCCTCGCCGAGTCTCACGGTTACGGCGTGCTTCGTGATTATGTGGGCCATGGCATTGGCCGCGTGATGCACGAGGACCCCAATGTTCCTAACTATGGAAAGAAGGGGAGGGGCGTTCGCCTCCAGGCCGGCATGGTCATTGCCATCGAGCCGATGGTTACGATGGGTTCCAACCATGTGAGCACGGGCTCCGACGGTTGGATTGTTACGACCAACGACCATCTGCCCGCCGCGCACTACGAGAACACCGTCGCCATCACCAATGACGGTCCGGTGATTCTCACCACGGATGCGCAAGGTGCTTGGTGTTCGCTCCAAGGCGGAGAAATGTAAAAGTCGCCGCCCCCTGATGCCCAACCTCGCCTTTCAATTTCGAAGGCATGACCCCAAGGTCTATGCCTTCTCATTTCAAGGCGATCTTGGGCATCAGGGAACGGCTTTGTTTTACATTTCAAATGTAACAAGTTCCACTTAGTTGTGGAGCCATTACGAAGTTATTACGATGCGTGCATACGTGTTGTAGAATACTCAATCGCTGTCGTTTTCTAGAGAAAGATGATTGCTTGTGAAGAAGGAAGACGCAATTGAGCTCGAGGGTACGGTAAAGGAACCGTTGCCCAACGCCATGTTTAAGGTCGAGCTCGAGAACGGTCATTCGGTTCTGTGCAACATTTCTGGCAAAATCCGAATGAATTACATCCGTATTCTCCCCGGTGACAGGGTTGTCGTGGAGCTTTCCCCGTACGACCTGACCCGCGGCCGCATCACCTATCGCTACAAATAGCGGCACGCATACACGCACTCCATTTCCGACTGCAGGCTTAGCTCAACCTACGGTCGGATTGTGTGTGAAGACCAGCCATAGTTTTAAACGCCTGCGGCTGGGCGAGTAGATAGTAGGGAAGTAGTTTGAGCGCTACCGAAAGGAAGAACGATGAAGGTACGTCCTTCGGTCAAGAAGATGTGCGATAAGTGCAAAATCATTAGGCGCCATGGCAAGGTCCTCGTCATTTGCGAGAACCCCCGTCATAAGCAGCGTCAGGGTTAAGAGAGGAGACTACGTTGGCCCGTATTAATGGTGTCGACCTCCCGCGTGAGAAGCGCGTTGAGATCGGTCTGACCTACATTTACGGCATCGGCCGCACCACTGCGACGAAGATTTGCGTCGAGTGCAACGTTAACGTGGATACGCGCGTTAAGGACCTCACCGAGGATGAGGTTAACGCCATCCGCGATTATATCGATAAGAACCAGATCATGGTTGAGGGCGACCTCCGCCGTGAGCGCAACCAGAACGTCAAGCGCCTTATGGACATCGGCTGCAACCGCGGCCTTCGTCACCGCAAGGGCCTCCCGGTCCGCGGCCAGCGCACCCACACTAACGCTCGTACCCGCAAGGGCCCGAAGCGTCAGATCGGTGCTAAGAAGAAGAAATAAGGAGCGCTAGATAGATGGCTACTGCTAAGAAGAACGTTCGCGCTGCCCGTCTGAAGCGCGCGGACCGTAAGAACATTTCCGTGGGCCAGGCTCACATTCGTTCTACGTTCAACAACACGATCGTTTCGATCACCGATCCCCAGGGCAACGTCATTTCCTGGAAGTCGGCTGGCCAGGTGGGCTTCAAGGGCTCCCGTAAGTCCACGCCGTTCGCTGCCCAGATGGCTGCCGAGGCTGCTGCCAAGCAGGCCATGGAGCACGGTATGAAGAAGGTTTCCGTCTTCGTCAAGGGCCCCGGCTCCGGTCGTGAGACCGCCATCCGCTCCCTCCAGGCTGCTGGCCTCGAGGTCTCGAGCATCCAGGACAAGACCCCCATTCCGCACAACGGCTGCCGCCCCAAGAAGCGTCGCCGCGTGTAACTGAAAGGATCGTATCAATATGGCAATCGACAGGACTCCTGTTCTTAAGCGCTGCCGTCAGCTCGGGATCGATCCCGCTGAGCTCGGTTACAGCAGCAAGAAGGAATCTATCCGTCAGCCCAAGCGCCGTCGCAAGGAATCTGAGTACGGCATGCAGCTGCGCGAGAAGCAGAAGGTCAAGTTTATTTATGGCGTTCTGGAGAAGCAGTTCCACGGCTACTTCAACAAGGCCCGTAAGATGAACGGCGTCACCGGTGAGAACCTCATGATCATCCTTGAGTCTCGCCTCGACAACGTTGTCTTCCGTCTTGGCTTCGCCCGCACCCGCAAAGAGGCTCGTCAGTCCGTCCGTCACGGTCACTTCACCGTGAACGGCAAGCGCGTGGACATTCCGTCCTACCGCGTCAAGGCCGGCGACGTCGTCGCTGTCGGCGAGAAGTTCCGTGACCTCCTCCCCATCAAGGAGGCCCTGATTTCCTCCGAGCGCTTTGAGGTCCCTGGCTGGCTCGAGGTCGATATCGAGAAGCTGTCTGGTAACGTGCTCGCTCTGCCGACGCGTGAGCAGATCAGCGGTGATATCAACGAGCAGCTCATCGTCGAGCTCTACTCTAAGTAGTCCATCCGGGCTGCTGAGGCTGGAGGTAATACATGTCAGAATTCATTAGGCCTCAGGTTCAGGTCGAAGAGATCAACGAGACGTCTGCTCGTGTCTCCGTCGAGCCGCTCGAGCGTGGTTACGGCGATACGCTGGGTAACTCCCTTCGTCGCGTTCTTCTGTCCTCGCTCGAGGGTGCCGCCGTCGAGGCTATTCAGATCGATGGTGCGCAGCACGAGTTCATGACCATCCCTAACATGGTCGAGGATGTCACCGACATCGTCCTGAATGTCAAGGGTCTTGTCTTCAGGGCTCTCGGCACGACCGACGAGGCGACCGCAACCATCTCGGTTGACGGCCCCTGCGAGGTCACCGGTGCGGACTTCTTTATTCCGTCCGAGTTTGAGCTGGTCAACCCCGAGCAGCACATTGCTACGCTCACCGAGGGTGGCCATCTCACCATGAGCATGCGCATCGGCTATGGCCGCGGCTATGTTTCTGGCGAGGCTAACAAGCGTGACAACGATCCCATCGGTGTGATCCACGTCGACTCGCTGTACTCGCCGGTGTCCCGTTGCGCCAAGCTCGTTGAGGCTTGCCGTGTCGGCCAGCATACCGACTACGACCGCCTTGTCCTCGAGATCGAGACCAACGGTTCCATCGCCCCGCGCGACGCCGTGGTCCAGGCTGCCAATATCATCAACCAGCATATGGCCGCCTTTATGAACCTTGCCGAGACCCCCGAGGTCGAGGAGGAGGCTTCGATCTTCGCTCCCGAGGTCACCAACGACAACGCCGAGCTGGACAAGCAGATCGAGGATCTGGACCTTTCCGTCCGTTCCTACAACTGCCTTAAGCGCGCCAGCATTCACTCGGTCCGTCAGCTCGTTGAGTTCTCGGAGAATGATCTGCTCAACATCCGTAACTTCGGTGTTAAGTCGATCGAGGAAGTGAAGGACAAGCTTGAGTCCATGGGCCTGAGCCTGAAGGCTTAATGCTTCGCATATTTGAGGAGAAACTAGACCATGCGTCACAACGTTAAGAAGGGCCTGAAGCTCGGCACCGATGCGAGCCACACCAAGGCCATGAAGAAGAGCCTTGCTAAGGCCCTCTTCGAGAACGACCGCATCAAGACCACCGAGACCCGCGCTAAGGCGCTGCGTTCGGTCGTCGATCCGATCATCACCTGGGCCAAGAAGGGCGACCTGCACTCTCGTCGTCTGGCTATCGCCAAGCTCGGCGATAAGCAGCTCGTTGCCGAGATCTTCGACAAGGCTGCTCAGGGTATGTGGCAGGACCGCAACGGCGGTTATACCCGCATCATGAAGCTCGGCAACCGCAAGGGCGACAACGCTCCCATCGTTATCATGGAGCTCGTCACCGAGCCTTGCACGCCTAAGGCCAAGAAGGCTGCTCCGGCCCCCAAGAAGGCCGCTGCTCCCAAGAAGGTCGAGGCTGTCGAGGAGGCTCCTGCTGAGGAGACCGCTGAGTAGACATTCCGTCTGCATAGGCTATATTCGAGGGGTACGTTCGCGTACCCCTCTTTTTTGTCGCGATACCGTTACTTGTTTGTTGGGAGCGCCCATGACTGCGCCGTCTGATTTCAATTCGACCCCCGAGCTTGACGCCACGCTCGTTTTTCGCGTGGCCTATGATGGCTCGTCGTATAGCGGATTTGCCGAGCAGCCCGGTCAGACGACGGTTGCGGGCGAGCTGCGCCGCGCTATCGAGACGCTCCTGCGCCGTCCGATCGACCTGACGTGTGCGGGGCGTACCGATGCCGGCGTACATGCCGTGGCTCAGTTCATCAGCGTGCCCGTAACGGACGCTGAGTTGGCTTTGACGCGCCGTAGGTGGCTGAGGGCTATGGATGCCCTCCTGCCCAAAGATATCGCCATAAACGAGGTCTACAAGGCCCGTAAAGGCTTTTCTGCACGCTTTGATGCGCGTTCCCGTACGTATACATACCGTATTGCCGATCGCGATGCGCGCCCCGTGCTGTCCCGCGGCGCCGTGTGGTGGCATCGCTATCCCTTGGATGTTGAGGCTATGTCTGCCGCCTCCCCCGCGCTGCTGGGCGAGCAGGACTTTAAAAGCTTTTGCAAGGTTGCCTCGGCCGTTGGCAAGCCCACGCATCGCTGCGTGATGCGTGCCGAGTTTGGCCATGAGGTTGCGTTTGGCGAGGACATCCTGACGTTTACCATCGAGGGCAATGCGTTTCTGCATTCGATGGTCCGCACGATCGTGGGCACGCTTGTCGAGATTGGCATGCATCGCCGTGAACCCGAGTGGATGCGCGAGGTCATCGATGCTTGCGACCGTACCGCTGCGGGCCCCACGGCTCCTGCCTGCGGCCTTACGTTTATGGGCGTGGATTACGATCCCGCCGAGCTTGTCGTGCTCGACTAGGGGAGGGCTCGACGCGTCGTGCGTCGACACCTGTCATCTGTGGGCTGCGCGTGTGCAACATCTGTTCTTGACGTGCAATACAACCGGTGTCTCATTGCTTTTATTGCCGGGGTGTACCATGAACCACGGTTTGATTCATTGCTGTCGAGAGGACGGATAACTTGGTTCGACGTGGCTCGCATCCGCGACTTTCGGTGATCCTTGTGGTAGAAGGTTCGCCCAGCTATGCGATGCGTGCGCTCGAGAGTATCCAGAACCAAGACCTCTACGATTTGCAGATTGTCGTTGTCTGCCGCGATGCTGCGCCCGGTGTGCGCCATTCGCTTCAAGTTGCCGCCGACAGGGACATCCATATTGATTTGATTGACGTCGAGGACGCGAAGCGCGGCGCTTGTCTTCGTGCCGGTTTTGCTGCCTCGCGCGGCTCTCAAATCATCGCCATGAACGCCGATGAGTGGTTTGCTCCGCAGTCTCTTTCCAAGATGGTCGATATCGCGTGCGATACTGCGGCAGACATAGTGCTCCCCACGGTGTCGCTCGACCGCTATGATGCACATCGAGAGCGCCATTCGCGCGTCTTGGATGCTGCTCATATTTCCATTGATAGCAAATCTTCGATGGTGGCCGGGCTGCCTCAGTTGATTTTAGGCGGCCTAGTCGCTCAGACCTCTGGCGTGATGTATAGCCGTCCGCTGTTTGAGGCATGCCTGTCGCGCGGCAAGGCGTACCGTACGGTTGAGTTTATGGCTTATGCGCTCTCGCAGGCACGATTCGTGTCCGGCTGCGGCGACGCTTGTTTCCACGCGGTGGCACCTAAGCTTACAGATGCCTTTGATCCCACCATGTATGCCAGGATATCCGATGACACTCGAGCGCTCGACGAGCTTGCGGACTCACTCTCGGAAGCAGATAGCGGTGGTCGGCTCAAGCTGGCAAGCCAAAAGTTCTACTTTGCCGGACTGGTCGCCTGCATCGAGAATTTGTGTCTGAGCCCGCATGGAGTGTCGTCAATCGAGCGTTCCGCCCGCATGCGTGATATGCTCGAAGCGCCTCGAACCCGTCAGATGGTCGCCGCGCTCAAGGACAACCATCGGGGACTCGGTCTGTTGTTTGGGCCGATCGCCAGTGCCAAGCCCACGCGCTGCGTGATGTGTACGCATCTGGCAGCTTTTCTTAACCGGACGGGCGCAAAAACCGCCTAAACGGCTCATTTCGAAACAAATTTGCATAGAATTGTTTCGAAATGCGTTCTTATACACAAAAGCCTTCAAATAGCGTTAAACTATTCAATCACTGATTGATTGTCTCCGCCATCTTTTGGAGTGAGGGTTTGTATGGCTAAAAAACGCAATGGGCGCCAGGATGCCATTAGAGATATTGTGCGCAATAAGGACGTCCGCACGCAGCGCGTGCTGGTCGATGAGCTCCGCGCTATGGGCTTTGATTGCACGCAGGCGACTGTCTCTCGCGATATTGCCGATATGGGGCTGCGTAAGCTCCCTGAGGGCATCTATGTTCTGGCAGAGGACCTGCACCTGCAGCGTATGGTTTCCGAGCTCGTAACGGGCGTTCTGCGCACCGATAATCTGGTTATGATTAAGGCTCAGCCTGGCACGGCTTCCGGCATCGCCGCCGCCGTTGATGCGGCAGAGCTGCCCGATGTGCTTGGCTCGCTTGCCGGCAACGATACGATTTTGGTTATTGCCCAGACGGCCGAGGACGGCGAGCGTCTCGAGGCGCTGATCAATAAGCTGAGCAATTCTCGCAAGTAGGCGTGCGGGTCGTGCGCTCGGCACCGTGCGCGCTGACATAGTGGCTTGTAAGGGGTATCGACGTTGGTCGGTGCCCCCCTTTTTTGTCTGCCGGTATAAAGACCGCCCATCAGGTCGCTTTAAACTAAAAAGGCCCCCGAGCAGTTTAATAAGCTGCTCGGGGGCCTTGTTGCTTATGGCCGGATGATTTCTAGCCGACCGTATCGTCAGGCGTGGGCGAGGGGTCGGGAGTGGGTGTAGGCGTAGGCGTAGGCGTGCCGCCATCGCCGCCGGTCGAACCACCAGTGGAGCCGCCCGTCGAGCCACCGGTCGTTCCGGTGCCGCCGGTGGTGTCGCCGCCCGTGGTCTCGGTGGTCGTGGTCGTCGTGGTGGTCGTTGTGGTGGTTTCCTCTTCGTCCTCGTTCTCGTCCTTGTCGTCGTTCTCCGTCTTCTTGGTGTTGTTGGTGCCGTAGAACTTCCAGACGCTGTTGTTCTTGTAGGTGGGCGCCGTTCCGGTCGCAAACTCCTCGCGTTCGGTACCGGTCAGAACGGTGTTCATAAACCGCTTAAAGACAGGCAGGTTGGTGCTGTCGCCCAGCAGGTCCGTGCCGTATTTTTGGATGGGGATCTCGCCCGCGGAATAGCCGGTCCACAGGGCGCACGCCAGCTGCGGGGTATAGCCGCAGAACCACAGGTTGGTGGTGTTGTCGGTGGTGCCCGTTTTGCCGGCATAGGGCTGGTTGACGCTCAGGGCGCCAGCAGCACCCGTACCGCCGCCCTGCATGACGCCGGACAGAACATCGGTGACCGCGGCGGCCTCGCCCTCGGTAAGCACCTGTGAGGGATTGTCCGTGTGCTGGTACAGCACCGAACCGGTACGAGAGTCAATCTCGGTGATGGCGATCGGCTGGCGATAGTAGCCGCCGTTGGCAAACGTCGCGTAGGCGGCGGCCATCTCGAGCGGCGAGATCGAGCCGGTGCCGAGCGTCATGACGGGAACGTCCTCGATGTTGTCCTTGGCGGGATCGATGCCGAGCTTTTTGACGAGTGAGATGATCTTGCTGTTGCCGATGGCTTCCGCCACCTGGATGTAGCCGGTGTTGGAGGAGTATGCCGTTGCCTGCTTAAGCGTGATGTTGCCATAGCTATGGTTGGCGTAGTTTTGGACCTCGGTCGTGGTGCCCTTAGCCTTGAGCGGCGAATTGCAGTTGAGGGTGACGTTGGGGTTCATGCCGTTTTGGATGGCGGTTGCCAGCGTAAAGGCCTTAAAGGTGGAGCCGACGGGACGCTTGGCCGTGGCATGGTTTACGTGGTTCTCGTCGGCGTTGTAGTCGTAGCCGCCCACCATGCACTTGATGTAGCCGGTCTTGGGGTCGACGACGACCATGCCCATATCCAGGCCGTCGAGTGAGAGCGTGTCGAGCTGCTGGCGGACGGCATTCTCTGCCACCTGCTGCATCGTGGGGTCGATGGTGGTCTTGACGGTCAGACCGCCCTTAAAGAGAACGTCGGTCGAGAACTCCTGCTCCAGCAGCTGCTTAACATAGGCGACAAAGTAGGGCTGCGAGTATACGTCGACGCCGCTGCCCGAAATCTCGGTCACGTTGAGGGTGATGGGCTCGGCCTGTGCGGCATCGTGCTCCTCCTGCGTAATGTGGCCCAGGCGCAACATGTTGTCGAGGACCTTGTTGCGGCGAGACAGTGCCAGATCGGGATTGACCGTGGGGTCGTACTGCGAAGGCGAGTTGGGAAGGCCGATCAACAGTGCGGCTTCGCTCAGGGTGAGGTCGGCGGCGCTCTTGGACAGGTAGGTCTCGGCTGCGGCCTCGATGCCGTAGGCGCCGTGGCCGTAATAGATGGTGTTGAGGTACATCATGAGGATCTCGTCTTTGGAGTACATGTCCTCCATCTTTACGGCGATGTAGGCCTCGCGCACCTTACGCTCGATGGTCGAGTCGAACTGCTCCTCCTGCAGGATGGTGTTGCGCACCAGCTGCTGGGTGATAGTCGAGGCGCCTTCGTGCCCGCCGCCGAGGGTTGCCACCGCAGCACGCGCGATACCCCACAGGTCGATACCGCCGTGCTCGTAGAAGCGCTCGTCCTCGACGTCAACGGTGCCCTGCAGCACGTAGGGGGAGACCTCGTCCTTGGTGATGGACTTGCGGTTTTGCGTGTAGAAGCTTGCGATCTTGTTGCCGTTGCAGTCGACGATCTCGGTGGGCTCGCTCACCAGATACGCGTTGGCGTCGGTGTAGTCGGGCAGATCGGACAGCCAGCGGTTGACGTTGCCGACCATGCCGATGCCAAATGCCACGCCCGCGATAAGCAAAAAGCCCAAAAACGAGAGCAGGATTATGGGCAGGGCATGCGTCTTTGAACGGCTGCGTCCCTGTCGTTGGCGAGGACCCATATATTGACCTCCAGGTATGTCGTGCCGGACGGTGGATGTGCCGTCGGGGCAGGATGGACATAAGTTATTACACGATAAACCAAACGGGGCGCGCGATGCCTCGTGTATGCTGGAAGACGGCATTTTTCAGAGTGAATGCATACCTTGGTAAGGAGTTTGTCGATGGCGATTCGGACGATGGGGCCGAGCGGACAATACGAGACTGGATTGGATGCTGCTGGTGCGGCGCTGCCCGAGTTGCTGGCGCCGGCGGGCGGGCTCGACCAGATGCTTGCGGCTATCGCCGCGGGTGCCGATGCCATCTATGCGGGGTTGGGCGGCTTTAACGCCCGTGTGAGCGCGCATGGCTTTACGGATGACGAGTTTGCGCGCGGCTGCGCCGTGGCGCATGCCCATGGCGTGCGTGTGTACGTAACGCTCAACGTGTTCGTGTTTGACGATGAGTTGTCCGACGCGGTGGTGTTGGGAGCTCATGCACTGGAGCTGGGCGCCGATGCTCTGATTGTCGCCGATGCCGGGTTGGCCTGCGCGCTGCGCGCGGCGATTCCCGGGGTCGAGATTCACCTGTCTACGCAGGCGGGCGTTCATAGCGAAGGCGCCGTGCGGCTTGCCGCCGATGAGCTGGGGGTCGAGCGCGTGACGACGGCACGCGAGCTGACGGTCGACGAGATTGCGGCGCTATGTGCCACGGGTGTGCCCATCGAGGTATTCTGCCACGGTGCGATTTGCATCGGCTATTCGGGGGCGTGCGAGTTCTCTGCCCTTCGACGTGGCCGCTCTGCGATGCGCGGTGATTGCACGCAGCCGTGCCGTCTATCCTATGACTTGGTGGACGAGGCTGGGCAGAGTGTTGCCGCCGTCGAGGGAGATCGCCTGCTGTGTCCGCGCGACTATCTGGGTATTGCGCATCTGCCCGAGCTTGTAGATGCCGGCGTGGCGTCGCTCAAGATCGAGGGGCGCATGAAGAACCCCGATTACGTATTCAACGTGGTGCGGGTGTGGCGCCGGGCACTCGATATGCTGTGCGACGGCGCGTGGGACCCCGATGCCGTGGAAGAGCTTGAGCGCGAGCTGGGAAGGTCGTTTAACCGCGGGTTTACCGACGCGTATTTGCGAGGCCGCTCGGGTGCGGAGCTTATGAGTTTTGAACGCGCAATTAACCAGGGCGTGCGCGTGGGGCGTTTGGTCGCTGTGGGCCACGAAGAGGTGACCGTTGAGCTCGACGCCGCCGTGGCGGCGGGTGACACGCTCGAGATTCGGTTCTATCCGGGTGTCGACGCGCGTCCCGATGCGCCCAAGCGCTGGCCGCAGGTGCCCTGCCCGGTGGATGCAGCAGCGGGGAAGCGCATCGTCGTGCATTGCAAGCGTAAGGTGGACGCGGGCTGCGAGGTGTACCTGATTCGCAGCGCCGGCGTGTTGGATCAGACGGCGGCGGTGTTGGAGCGCATGCGGGCCGAGGCGGATGCGATTGCGCCCGTTGAGCGTGCCGTTGAAGTGCTGCCCTTTGAGGGCGTTGCGGTGGATGGCGGTGCATCGACGGAGTTGGTGGAGCGCGCGGTTCCCACTCGCATGGTTTTTGCTTGGCAGCTGATGGATGCCGACCCGCGCGGAGAACTCGATTTGTCCGACGCCGTTGTGGTGCTTGACGAGGTGTGCCGCGCGAGTGACGCTGACTGGACCCGCTCACTGATGCAGCGTGCCGGGCGCGTTGTCTGCCGCAACCTGGGACAGGTGGTGATCGCTCGCGAGCTGGGCGTGACGTTTGACGTGGCGGCGCCGGTGTTCTGCGCGAATCGGGCCACGCTTACCTGGCTGCGCGGACTCGGTGCGGGGCGGGTGTACTTGCCGGCCGAGTTGCTCGGCAATGATGCGGAGCGTATTGCCGAACTGGCTGCTGAACCCGGCGTCTGGGGTCCGGTCGACGCCGACCGTCCCGAGCTTATGGTGTGCGAGCACTGCCTGCTGACCGCCGAGGGCGTCTGCGCTACCGATGCGACGGGACAGGTCCGTTGCCGCGACTGCTTGCGCCGTCGGCAGGTACGCTATCTGGTCGAGCGTGACGGTACACGTTTGCCAGTTGCCATTGACGCATGCGGCAGGACGAGGATTTTCCTGTCGTAGGTGCCGCGTCGCGTCAGTTTGTTATCATATGAGAGTTTATGGACTTCCAGCACCGCCGTATCCGGTGAGGGTGCTATAGCAAAAGGAGGATACCCAATGCTGTCTGTTGACGAGCAAATGCGTATCATCACCTCGGGCGCCGCGCAGATCGTTCCCGAGGCCGACCTTCGCAAGAAGCTTGAGAAGGGCGAGCCCCTCAACATCAAGCTCGGCGTCGATCCCACCAGCCCCGACCTGCACCTGGGCCACGCCGTGCCCCTGCGCAAGATGCGTCAGTTCCAGGACCTGGGCCACAACGTCACCCTCATCATCGGCAACGGCACCGCGCTGATCGGCGACCCTTCGGGCAAGAATTCCACCCGTCCGCAGCTTTCGCAGGAGCAGATTGAGGCCAATGCCGAGACCTACGTGAGCCAGGCCATGAAGATCCTGGATCCCGAGAAGACCACCATCGTGCACAACGGCGACTGGATCCTTTCGATGGACCTGGCCGGCCTGCTGCAGGTGTGCTCCAAGTTCACCGTCGCCCGCATTCTTGAGCGCGACGACTTTACCAAGCGCTACCAGTCTCAGACGCCGATCGCCCTGCATGAGTTCCTGTATCCCGTGATGCAGGCTTTCGACTCCGTGCAGATCAAGGCCGACGTGGAGATGGGCGGCACCGATCAGCTCTTCAACCTGCTCGCTGGCCGTGAGCTCATGGAGAAGATGGGCATGGAGCCGCAGATCGCGCTCACCATGCCGCTGCTCGAGGGTACCGACGGCGTGCGCAAGATGTCCAAGTCATACGGCAACTACATCGGCCTGACCGACGCTCCCAAGGATATGTTCGGCAAGACCATGTCCATCCCCGATGAGATGATCGGCAAGTACTACCGCCTGGCGAGCTCGCTCACCCCGGCCGAGGTCGACAAGATCGACGCTGCCCTGGCCGATGGTTCTGCCGACCCCTACGAGCTCAAGCGCGCTCTGGGTCGCGACCTGTGCGACACCTACCACGGCGTCGGTGCCGGCGACGAGGCTCAGGCCGAGTTCGACCGCGTGTTCAAGGAGGGCCAGCTTGCCGACTTCCCCGAGAAGCACGTTGAGCTGACCGTCAACGACGAGGGCCAGATCTACCTCGCAGGCCTGCTTAAGGACCTGGGCCTTTCGGCGAGCGCCGGCCAGGCCCGTCGCGACATTGACGGTGGCGGCGTCAAGATCAACGGCAAGGCGGTGGCTCCCAAGAGCTATAACATCGATCCCAGCGCCCTCAAGCTGGGCGACACCCTCTCCGTAGGCAAGCGCAAGGGCTTTAAGTTGGTCTAACGAGCGAGTTGACCTCACAAGTGCAATAAGGCCGCAGCCGGGAATCCCGACTGCGGCCTTTTTTGGTTACGACGATCCCTTGGGGACGGAGGGATCATTTGGCGGTGCCGTTAAGCGGAAGGGGTGTTAGCGGGGCTTCCTTTTGGGCATACAATGGCTATTGGTTTGCTGCGGTGAAGGTCTGTCCGCTCCGCAGCTTTTTTCTACGGTTAAAGGAGTATGTATGTCCGTTGAGGTCATGAGGTCTGTGATCGAGGCTGCCGAGGGGCGCGTGCCCGTCGACACGCTGTTTACCAATGCGCAGATCGTCGATGTGTACGGCCAGCGTGTGGCGCCCGGTAGCGTTGCCGTCAAGGACGGCGTGATCGTCGGCGTGCTCTACGACGGTCGCGACGATGCCGCCGGCACCTACGAGGCGACCGAGGTCATTGACTGCCAGGGCCGCTATCTCGCCCCCGGCTTTATCGACGGACATCTGCACATTGAGTCCTCGAACATCCGTCCTGCTGAGTATGCGCGCATGGCGGCGACGCGCGGTACCACTACCGCTATTGCCGACAGCCACGAGATCGCTAATGTTTCCGGCTTGGACGGCCTGCGCTTTATGATCGAGGACGGTCGTCGTGCTCCTATTTCCATCAAGTACATGATGCCCTCGTGCGTGCCCGCACTGCCCGACGAGCAGGCTGGTGCCGTCATCACCGCTGCCGATATGCAGGCGTTTTTTGCCGAATATCCGGGTGATGTCTTTGGTCTGGGCGAAATGATGAACCTGCCGGGTGTCTTTATGGCCGACCCCGAGACCTGTGCTCGCATCGATGCCGCTAACCAGACGCCGTCCAAGCAAGTCGACGGCCATGCGCCGCTCGTTGCCGGCAAGGACCTCAATGCCTATGCCGCGGCGGGTATTATCGCCGACCACGAGTCGACGATTCCCGAGGAGGCGCTCGATAAGCTGTCCCGCGGCATGTATGTGATGCTGCGCGAGGGTACGTGTAGTCACGACCTGGCCAACTTGTCGCCGATGCTGCTGGAGAACCCCGCCCGCGCCCGTCGCTGCTGCTTCGCGACCGATGACCGCGCTCCCTCCGACGCGCTTTCGACCGGTATGATCGACAATGCCTGCCGCGTGGCTATCGAGGCCGGTATTGACCCCGTGGTTGCCATCTCTATGGCGTCCCTGTCCACGGCCGAGGCGTTTGGCCTGGATCACGGCTGTCGCGACCCGCACGAGCTGCGTGGCGCCATCGCCCCGGGCAAGCGAGCCGACCTGCTGGTACTCAACGACCTGACGTTTGCCACAGCTCCGCATCGTGTGTATGCCGCCGGTGCTCTGGTGGCGCAGGACGGCACCTTTGTGGGCGAGATCGCACCCGAGATGGCCGAGGTTGCGGCCCTTGCCGATGAGCTGCGTGCTTCCGTTAAGCTGCCGAAGCTATCGCTCGACGTGTTCGACTATGCCTTTAAGCCGGGCGAGGCCGTGATCGACGTGGTGCCGGGTAAGGCCATCACGGGTATGGCTCGCCCCGAGAGCGCCGAGGGCCTGCGCCGCATTATGCTGATCGAGCGCCACGGCCGCGGCGTGTCGCTGCAGGCCGAGGGTGCCGACGGTGATGGTCCTGCGGGCCTGGGTCTTGTCGGCAAGCACATCGGTCGCGGCTGGGTGCGTGGCTTTACCATCACGGGCGGTGCCATCGCCTCGACGATTGGCCACGATTCGCACAACGTGTGCGTCGTGGGCGATAACGCTGCCGATATGATGGCGGCTGTTGAAGCCGTGGGGCAGGGCGGTCACGTGCTGGTACGCAATGGCGAGGTCGTGGCGCGTATTCCGCTGGCGCTTGGTGGTCTGATGAGTGAGGGCACGGCCGAGGATGTCGCCGCGCAGCATGACGACTTTATGGTCAAGGCGCGCGCCATGGGCATCGAGCCGCCGCTCGACCCCATCATGGGCATCATCTTCCTGCCCCTGCCGGTGATTCCGACGCTCCGCATCCGCCCCGAGGGCATGTTCGACGTCACCACCTTCACCTACGCCGACTAGTCATCGGGGACGTTCTTAAACGACTAGCCGTCGGGGTGGCGTGTCGCCTGACGCTGCGGCCGTGGGACCTCTGGCACGCGTGAGCTATTTGCCAGGTCCTTGTAACGTTTATGACTGCGGGGTCTTATTTGAGCTCCCTTTGGGTACGTTGGAATCGGATACACGTTCGATTCCAACAAGCCCGAAGGGAGCTTTTCTATGTTTAAACTGATTGCATCCGATATGGACGGCACGTTGCTTGACGAAAACGGCCAGGTGCCTCCCGAAACCTACGAACTGATTTTGGCGCTACGCGAGCATGGCGTGCATTTTGCCGCATCGTCAGGCCGCCGCTACGATCGCCTGTGCGAGTTCTTTGCGCCCGTTCGCGACAAGATGGACTTTGTCGCAGCTAACGGTGCCCAGGTCTTCGCCGACGGCAAAATGGTAGACCGCGAGGTGTATTCGCACCTGGCGATTCGAAAGCTCGCCCAGGCCGTCGCGACGTTTCCCAATTTGCATCTTGCGCTCTTTGACCGAACCAAGTCCTTTTTGCTCGATGACGAGTGCAAGTTCGTGCGTGAGGTCGATAAGGACCTTCCCAATGCCGAGCGCATTTGGGAGCTGCCCGATCCCAGCGTAAATATCATCAAGGCGAGTATCTTTTGCGATGACTGTGCCGTTATGGACAGTGCGTACGTGCTACAGCGAGAACTCGGTCAGCTCTTTACCTTTGCGCCTTCGGGCAACGCGTGGATCGATGCCATGCAGCCCGGTGTGTCGAAGGCCTCGGGCATCGCACAGCTTGCGGAGCATTATGGCATTGGGCGCGACGAGGTCATGGCGTTTGGCGACTCGATGAACGACTACGAGATCATTCGCTTTGTCGGCACGGGTTGCGCGATGGAAAACGCGCGCCCCGCGCTCAAAGCGGTTGCCGATCGCGTCGTAGGCTGCAACCGCGACCACGCTGTTCAACAGGAGCTTCGTCACGTGCTAGAGGGCCTCGCTTAATCCGACAGCTGGGGACGTTCCCGTTCTGCCGGCAGTGGGGGACAGTCCTTGCAGCTTTTCGCGAAGAGTGTCCCTAACGACTGGTCATTCAAGAACGTCCCCAGTGACTAGTCGTTTAAGAACGTCCCCAATGACTAGGCGAGGGCAGCCATGATGGCGTGGGCGACGCCGTCGTGGTCGTTGTCGAACTCGGTGATGGCGTCGGCGGCGTCGCGGTCCTCGGGCTCGGCGTTGATCATGGCCATGCCGTGGCCCGCTGCCTGCAGCATGGGAATGTCGTTGATGTTGTCGCCGAACGCCCAGGCGTCGGCGAGACGCTCGCCCAGATGCTCACATAGCCACGTGAGGGCCGTTCCCTTGGTGGCGCCCTTACCCATGACCTCGATATTCATGGCGTACGAACGCGTGACCTCAATGCTTCCGAGCGTGTCGAGCGCCGCCGCGATGGCGTCGCGATCGGCCGGGTCGTGCCAGTACATGGCGATGCGTTCGAGCGTCTCGACCTCGTCGATCTTGCTGTCGATATCCATGTCGATCGGTGTTCGTGTGCGCTTAAGCGAAGCCGCGATGTGGGGGTCGCCGCCGCAGAATTCGTCCAGGCGCGTGTAGAGCGAGCGGGGGAGGAAGCACTGCCCGTCCGCGAAGATATCGAAGGTCACATCGTGGCCGGCTGCAATGCTATGGACGCGGTGGGCGATGGCGCGGTCGAGCGGTCGGCTCAAAATGCGCGTGGCACGCGAGGCATCGGTGGGCACAACGTCGTCGAGCTGCCAGACGCTGGCACCGTTGGCGCAGACCGCGTAGTGTACGGCAGGGTGGGCGAGGATGGGCTCAAAGATGCCCGACAGAGGACGCCCCGTGCAGGGCACAAACTCAATCCCACGTCGAGCGAGTTCGTCGAGCATTGCCCAGGTGGCGTCGCTCATCTGCTTATCACTCGTCAGCAGCGTTCCATCCATATCGGAAAACACAATCATTCGCTGCAATCCTTTCTACTGGCATAAAAAGCGTGGCCGAGGGCGGTGATGCCCTGGCCACGCTCGGGTTCTATAACGGTCTGCGTCCTAACGATCGGCGAGCGGCTTGTACTCCAGCGGCTCGATAACCGGGCGATACGCGGGACGGATGATGCGGTGCGCGCAGAAGAGCTCTTCCATGCGGTGCGCAGACCAGCCGGCCATGCGGGCGACGGCGAACAGCGGCGTAAAGAGCGTCTCGGGCACGCCGAGCATCTTGTAGATAAAGCCCGTGTACAGGTCGATGTTGGCGCAGATGGGCTTGGTCATGCCGTGATCGCGCATCACTTGCGGGGCCAGGCGCTCGATGCGCTCGATGAGCGCGAACTCCTCGCCCAGGTCCTTCTTGGCGGCAAGCGTGCGCGCGTAACGACGGCACACCTCGGCACGCGGGTCGCTCAGCGTGTAGACGGCGTGGCCCATACCGTAGATGAGACCCGTGCCGTCGAAGGCCTGCTTGTCGAGGATCTTGCCCAGGTAGGCTGCGACCTCGTCCTCGTCCTCCCAATTGGAGACATGCGCGCGGATGTCCTCGTGCATAGACACGACCTTGGCATTGGCACCGCCGTGGCGCGGGCCCTTGAGCGAGCCGATAGCCGCGGCGTAGGCGGAATACGGATCGGTGGCCGAAGACGACAGCACGCGGCAAGCGAAGGTGGAGTTGTTGCCGCCGCCGTGCTCGGCATGCAGCATGAGCATAACGTCGAGCAGCATCGCCTCATCGCGGGTGAACGCCATGCCGCCGCGCAGGACCTGTAGGATGGTCTCGGCGGTGGAGAGGCCGGGCGTGGGGTGCGGCACGTGAACCTCGGAGCCGCGAAGCTTGGCGACCGAGGCCATGTGTGCGAAGGCGGCGATGCGCGGGAGACGTGCGAGCATGGAAATGGCGACGTCGATTTCGTGCTCGGGCGTGATCACGTCTGGTTCGGCATCGAAGGCGTAGAGCAGCAGTACGGCGCGCTGGAGCACGTTCATGATGCTCGACGACACCGTGGTCATGGGGAACTCTTTGACGTACTCGTCGCTCAGATGTCTAAAGGCACCTAGGCGCTCGCAGAAGCCGTCGAGCTCTTCCTTGTTGGGCAGCGAACCCGTGATAAGCAGATAGGCGACTTCCTCGTAGCCGTAGCGATTCTCGGCCTGGGCATTGTTGACCAGATCCTCGATGCTGTAGCCGCGAAGCGTGAGCTTGCCCTGATCGGGCACGACCTTTCCGTCGACCTTGTTGTAGCCGTGCACATCCGAGATACGAGTGAGGCCCGCGACCACGCCCGAGCCGTCGGCATTGCGCAGGCCGCGCTTGACATTGTGCTCTTCGAACAAGCCCTCGTCATAAGGGTCGGTCGGCAGGCCGTGGTAGAGGCTTTCGCTCTCAGACGAAATCTGGCGGCTTGCTTCGTAATCCAGAACCAGTCGGCTCAAGTGGTCATCGAAGCGGTAATAGATTTTCTTGGCGTCGTAGGCCATGTGCGCTCCTCTCCGGGCCGCATCGGGGTGGTTTGCATGGGCATGCGCGTGTCAGGCAATCCCCGGCGGCTTGCTCGCTACAGGCGGTACATAAAGTTAAAGACGTCCTCGCGCTGGATGGACACGTTGACGCCCGAAAGCTCGCCGGCCTCGGCCAGGGCCTTCTGCAGCTCAGCGAAGTCGAGCTTGGACTCGGCGGTATCGGCCAGCATGGTCATGGTGAAGATGTCCTCGATAATGGACTGCGTGATGTCGCGGATGTCGACGTTGGCCTCGCCCAGGACGCGGGTGACGCCGGCGACGATGCCGGGGCGGTTCTTGCCAAGGACGGTGATGACGATACGGGAGGACGAGATCTCGGCCATGGGAAACCCTTTCGCGTGGTTGCGGCGCGCGCGGGGCGCTCCGCTACGGTACAGTGTTCATCATTGTACCTGTCTGGCGCAAAAAAGGCGCGCTCGCTGCGGCGTTACATGCCTGCAACATGAGCGTAAGGGGGAAGGCCGTACGGGGAAGAGCCGTCTGGCGCGTGTCCGGCTCGTGTTGGGTTGATTTCCGATCTCAGCCGAACACATTGAGCGGACAGGCCGTTCCCGCAGTCAGCCGAACGCCTCCGACGGCTGATTCCGAACTGGAAGCGGAGGGCATCCCCGCCCTTCGGTAGGGGATACCGCTCCGCGGCGCATGCCGCGGGCGGCGCCCCTATCGGACCACCGTGACCTCAGTTGGGATGGGCCCAGCACTGCCGCGTACTCGGTGAGCTAGAGCCAACTGTTCGTCTTCACGTCGCGTATGGCGATATTTCGGTCGTCCGGCTCGGTGATGCCGTAGCCGAACGCCTGGAGCGTCTCGATGGACTCCTGGATCCTCTGTTGGAACATGGGACCCGGATCGACCCTCGGCCCGAGGTGCCCGCGCCAAAGGCACGGCGTGGCGCGCAGCATGTTATGGATTTTGGAGATGGGCTCGATGTCGGCGTAGACGTTGAGCGTCGCCATGGCGTCCTTGTGGCCGAGGATCGATTGGAGCGCCTTGATATCGCCGCCTTGGCGGATCCACTGCGTAGCGAACGTGTGGCGAAGGCCGTGGAACGTGATCAGCTCGTCGTTGGTGCCCATGAGGCCGTTGGTCTCCGAGAACGTCTTGAACGCCCTGCGGATATAGCTTGTCGTCGCGAAGGTCGCGCCCGGCTCCGACAGGATGTAGCAGTCCCCGATCTCGACCGCTCCGGTAAGGCCGCGCAAGCGCAGCTTTCCGCAGTCGATCTCGTGGGTCTCCTTCAGGAAGGGGAGTAGGCCGACCGGGTCGATGGGGATACCCCTGGCGTCATGGGTCTTGGTGTCCTTGATGAACGAACCCATTCCCTTCGCGTACGCCACCGAGTGTCTGATCGAGATCAGGCCCGTCTCGAAATCCACATCGCACCACCGAAGGCCGCAGACCTCGCCGATTCGCATCCCCGTGTGCAGGGCGAGTACGACCGCCCTCTAATCCTCGGCGGACCAATCGAGTCCGAACTCCTTTCGGGCATCCTCTTCGCTCATGACTTCGAGAAGGTCTCCGGGTTGGCAACGAAGGGCGAGGCATAGCTGCTCGAGTGTGTTGAAGCGAATGCCGCGAATATGCCCTTTTTTAATACGGGACAGGTTCACGGGCGTGGTTCCAATCCTTTCGGCAAGTTCGTTCGAGGAAATCTTTCGCTCGGCCATGATCTTGTCGAGGCGAACAATTACGGGCATGGCGTTTCCTTACGCAATCTCGTCGGAGTCGAGGTACAGCTCTCGGGCGTACAAGAAGAGCTGGGAAAGCATGAACAGGACGATGCCGAGAACCAGAGAGGTCCAATCGAATGATGAAGCGATCTCTTGGGCGCCGACGGCCCCCTCGCCGCCAAACATCGAAACGGAGGTTTTGAGTGAGCCGGCGTAGAGGCTGGTGGCAGCTTGAACAACGAAGAGAATGCCGAGCACCTTCAAGCATGTCGCAGACCCTTTCTTGAAGGGGTCTCCGCTCTTGATCGTCCACACGAGAACGGCGCTGAGGATGGTCGTAGCGATACCGATGACGGCAGGGACCAATGTCGAGATCGCAAGGGCTGGATACGCGGGGGAGTCTGCAATTACAGGGTTGTCGAGCACTTCGATTGCTGGCTTTAAGGAGAACGCCACTTGTGCGATGGCGGTGGCGCAAAGGGTCGCAGAGGCTATCGCACATGCGATGCGGAAGGAATGAAGCCGGGGAGTGCGATTGTCGGAACTCATAATAACCTCCGAAGAATTTAAAAATCCAGGTTACTTTTTAACAGTTTATGTTAAATTGACTTTGCCGGCAAGTAATAAGGGCCGAGCATTTTGTTCGGCCCCTCTGTTCCGACTGGATGAGGTTAAGGTTGGCGATGAATATGCTCAAAATCTCGAAGGCGATCTTTAGGTCGCTTCTCTCCTCCAGGTCGCTCTGTGTTGTCGTTGTTGCGTTGATGGTTCTTTGTGCTCTGCCCGTCTTCAGGAGCGCGGCTGGCATCGACGGACGGGTCGAATACCTCGAGTCGGGAATAACCCGTGTTGAGCAGGAATTGTCAGCATCCTATGCGGATGCGCTTGTGAATGCGGGGGAGGACGGTGTCTATACCTCTTCATCAAGCATGCCCGCGCTTCTGTACCCTCTTGCCGCGGGACGTCTTATCTTGGCACCGCTCTCTCCCCTACTTCCGTTTCTGCAGATATCGGATGGAGAGTACACCTATTATGACGGATCGAAGGAGTACTTGCTATGGGTCGCAACGGCCGTTGCCGTCTCGTTCCTTGCCGCGCGTCTTAACAAACGTGAAAAGCTCATCATCCAGGCACCGATGGGCGAGCTGGGTAGACTTGTTGCATCGAGCGTATGGGCGAGTGTTTTTGCAATGCTTGCCGTCCTCGCCATCAATCTTCCAGGGATAATCGCCGCGCTTGTGAAGAATGGCCCGGGCTCGCCGTTCTATCCGATAGGCTACATTCAATATGCGACTCCGGTTATCAAACCGGCTTGGCTGGTGTTCGCGCAGACGGCCATCATGCAATTCTTGGTGGCAGCGTTCATCTCGCTTGTCGTTCACCTTGCCGTGAAGATTGCCAATAACCCTACGCTTGGAATCGTGTTCGTATGTGCCCTGATGGGGGTGACGATGGTTCCCGGGTATTACGGAAGATCCATCGCTTTACGTGAGTTCGCCCTGTTGAATCCCCTTACGTATGCGAACACTGAGTTGACCGTCGGCGCCTATAGCCCGTACCCGACAACGCAGATAGTGAATCTGCCTGGACTTTGCTTCGAGCGTGGCGCGATTGCCCTCGTATGCGCAATCGGGATCGAGGTGCTGGCAATTAGCCTGCTTTGCGTTGCTGGAAAGAGCGGCTGCGCGTGCCCGATATCCCCGATTTGTCTTGAGAGAGGTTCCTTCACTGCATCGAGAACGGCAACTCGTTCGAGCGCTTGTGCCTCCGCCGTTGCATACGTAAGAACGATGGGGAAACTGCTCCTGCGTTCTCCTACCCTCGCCGTATGCGCGATTGCAATGTCGACGACGATGCTGGCCCCGGCTCTGGTCGAGATGTTTCCTGACGCTGATAACGTTTCCGCTGTTCGGTATAGGGATGGGGAGCTCCGTTCAATAGATCGGTATCTAGAGCAGAACGCTGCGAATATGGACGTCGAGGGCAAAGCGGCCCTGGAAGACATGCGGGATGCTCTTTCGGGTTTCGTGTACGCGCCTATGCCTGCGGAGGGGTTTCGAAGCCTTGCGACGTACGAGCGCGCTCGAGGTGAGCTGGGCGCGGCAGATGCGACTCTCCTGCAATCGATCGGAATCGAGCCGGAGACTCCTTCTCGTGCGGAGGCGCGCGCCCTTCTGCTTGAGTCGATCGCGAGCTTGCCGGACCCCAAGGTTTACGAGTTAAGTACGAAGATGCCCCCATTAATCCTCCTTTCGTATCTTCAGGCAGCGCTTCCCTCCTTATTTTTGCTGTTGCCCGTGGTTGTCACATCGCTCGCGTGCACCCACCTGCAGTGTCGTTCCCTTCTGGTTCTCCAGATCCCCGCAACAGCGCATGTGCGTTTTCTGACGGCTGTTGCGCTGGCTCTCCTGCTTGGCTTGGTGCTGCTTTTGGTGTCGATGGTTCCCGCTGTCGTTGTGTCCGTGATTAAGAACGGTGCGGGTGGATCGGAGTATCCCGTCGCTCTCATTCGGGCGGGAGCTTCGACAACGTCCATGGTGGGGAAGGCGGTGTTGTGCAGTATTCCGTTGCTGGTCATGGCATACGGCGTGATTTCCGTCGTCGCTGCGTTGACAGCAGCGATTAGCCGCAACCCCGTTGTCACCGGAATGGTTTGCGCGGTTCTCTTGGTGTTGGGTTCGTTGAGCGCTCATGTTGAAAGCGTGGGCATGGGCGTCGCGCTGCTGGCTCCATTCGCCTCGTTTGATCCCGCTTCCCAGGTGGGGACGATTGGGTTCCTTGGGCGAGGGACGAACGCGATGCCTTTTGGAGAGGTCGTCGGCGCATCGGGCGCTCTGCTGGTGGTCTTGGGCGCCGTATCTCCGTTGATGGTGCGCCTGAGTGTTCCAAAGATCGAAAGGGGATGATCTCGATGATTGACCTTCAAACGCTGACGATCTCTTATGGAAAGAAGGTGCTCGTAGATTCGGTGAACGCTGAGTTTGCCCCGGGTACGGTCTACGGTCTCGTCGCTCCGAACGGGCATGGAAAGACGACGTTGCTGCGTGCGATGGCAGGTTTGCCGGGTCCTCGCGTGGACGGGAGCATCGTTCTGGATGAGGTGCAGGGTACGGGTGCGAGAGAGGTCCGTTCTATGATCTTCTATGCACCTGGTGAGGGGACGCTGCTGTATCCCGGATTGCGTGCGGAAGATCACCTCAAGATGGTTTGCGATATGTGGCCGCATGCTCGCGATATCGAAGAGATAGTGGAACAAACGCAGATAGGCGAGTTCGCGAAGATGAGGATCCGCACTCTGAGCCAGGGCATGAAGCAGCAGCTTACCCTGGCGATTGCGTATGCGACGGGCGCGCGGTACCTTCTATTAGATGAGCCCATGAACGCGCTCGACCCCAGCAGGGTGGACTTGCATTCCGAGATTCTCAGGAAGCTGGCCGATTCTGGTACGTGCATCATCATGTCATCCCACATCTTGGATTCGGTCGATAGGCTGTGCGATGAGATTCTGTTTTTGAAGGATGGGAGGCTCATTAGAAGCATTCCGCAAGATGATGCTGCGCCGAAGTCTCCTGGATCCCATTTCGCAAAGCCTGCCGGACGCGCCGAGGGTGCGCTAAGCACGTATCGGCGACTCTACGAAAAGGGCGGGTAGAAATGCAAGTTAAAAATCTATGTGGTCAATATAATACCGTTGAACCAGCGTATCGATACCGCTCAGCCATTCGCCTCGCCCCCGTCGCACGCATCTTCATTCGGCCTGTCATTATTAATCTAACGATGCTTTGAGAAATGTAGGTGCTTCTAAATGTGCTGTCGACTTCTTCTCAAACTAATCCTAAGAGAC
>UQLH01000017.1:0-48223 GCA_900541805.1 uncultured Collinsella sp. | reverse complement strand
GCCGCGCGGCAAGGAGATATATTGCCAGACCGGAGGGGCCCCGTGGGCGGGAATCGCGCACTCCATATTTTGTTCACAAATAAATAGGTCCCTCAGTCGCATCACTGAGGTTAAAACTGAAGCATTGGCTTCTGATATTGGCGATGACCAGCTGTTTTATGTGTATTGAGACATCGGTCATCTCTGGAGCGCTACTTTACTCCAAAGGCATCAGTTATTTGTTTCCCATCGGTAAAAGGCGGGTTTTGTTCGCCAAGCGTTCTTATATATAGAGAAGTTCGGGTTCGAACCCGTGCACCGGCAACAAAAAAGACGGCCAACCGAAGTTGACCGTCTCAACAATCTTTGGGTGGGCCGTCAGGGGTTCAGCCTGCTCCGCAGGCGGCCGCCGCGGCGCTCCGCGCCCTTTCGGGTTCGAACCCATGTCGCGGCAACAAAAAAGCGGCCGGCATCCGCCAGTCGCTTTTCTATTCTATGGTGGGCCGTCAGGGGTTCGAACCCTGGACCTTGGGATTAAAAGTCCCCTGCTCTGCCAGCTGAGCTAACGGCCCGCGGGTGGCATTGTACCACGGTCTGGGTCTATTCCCAACTCCATTGGCCGTTCTGGAAAATCACAACTTCACGTCCATCAGGCGTAATGCCCGTAATATCGATGTCGTCCGTGCCGATCATAAAGTCGACATGCGTGCTCGATACGTTAACGCCATGCTCCAGGAGTTCCTCCTTGGACATGTCATACCCGCCCTCGATGCACTCGGGGAAGCCGACACCCAGCGCAAGGTGGCAGCTGGCGTTCTCGTCATAGAGCGTATCGTAGAACAGAACGCCACTTTCGCGGATCGGCGTGTTCTTGGAAATGAGCGCGACCTCTCCCAGGTGAGCAGCGCCCTCGTCAGTATCGATGATGCTTGCGAGCGTTGCCTTGCCCACGTGGGCGTCGTAGTCCACCACGCGGCCGCCCTCGAACTTAATCCAAAAATCTTCGACCTTATTGCCGTGATGGATGAGCGGCATGGCCGAGTACACGATACCGTCGGCGCGCATGCGATCGGGCGAAGTGAAGACTTCCTCGGTGGGAATGTTGGGGAAGAAGGGATGTCCATCGGGCGTCTTGCCCTTGCCGCCGGCCCACTCGTGACCCTTCGTCATGCCAATCATCAGATCGGTTCCATTTGCCGCGGTGTAATGCAGGTAGTCGAAACGATTGTCGTTCAGGAAACGCAGGTTCTTTTCGAATGCGGCGTCATGGAGTTCCCAGTCGCTCTCTGGGTCCTGGCCATCGGCGCGCGCGGTGTGCAGAATCGCATTCCACAGCTTATAGATTGCAACCTCATCGGCGTCTCCCGGGAACACCTCGTGCGCCCAAGCCACGACCGGAGCGCCGGCGATGCACCACGGATTGATGTTGTAATCCAGTCCACGGCGGAAAACTTTGCACTGCGTATTCCTCGCCTTTGATGCCGCGGCCGGCTTGGCTGGATCGATGCCCTTGAGGGCCGCAGGATCCGCACCCTCGATAAAGACAAAGCAGGCACCATCCTGGGCCAAGGAATCCAGCTGCATGCGCTTCCACTCGGGCGTCTGCTCAAAATAGCTTTTCTCGACATGCTCGTACGTGAGCCTCGTCACGGCATCATCGGCCCAAATGACCGTCACGTGGCCGGCGCCGGCAGCATAGGCCTCCGCGACCACCACGCGCGCAAACGGCGCGCACTCGACCGGAGACTGAACGACGACCTCCTGGCCGGGCTTGACGTTTACGCCCTTGCGGACGACCAGGCGCGCGTAGTTTTTAATCTTGGGCTCCAGGGCCTTCATGCCCTCCAGAGCCTCTTCGACCGTCAGGGCAGCTCGAATCATGTGCCACTCCATCTATCTATAGAACAGTAAAAAGGCGCGCCGCAAAAACGACGCGCCTTATATCTTAGCGATAAGTATGCATACAAACGCTACTTCTTCTTGGAGTCCTTCTTGTCCTCCTCGGCAGCCGCGCGCTCAATAAGAGCGTTGAGCTTGTTCTCGGACATGCCCTCGGCCTGCGCACGGTACATGTTGCGCAAGGGACGAATACGAGCGAAGTCATAGATAAAGTCGCCCAAAATGATGACGTAGGACAAAACAATGCCGACCATCTGGACAGGGCTGGACACCATGCCAGCGGGAGCGAAGTACAGCGAGGCCCAAATTGCCACGACGAGCACCATGCCAATGGCGAGCACAATCCACCAGATGCGACGGCGCTTGGTGTAGTCCTCGTCCTGCTTGAGGAGGATATTCGACACCGTATAGATGCGGTCCTCCTTGGCGCGCTGCTTAGCCTTGCGGGCGCGCTTCTCCTCTTTAGAGAGGCCCTCGAGGTTCTCGCCCTTCTCGAGCTCTTTGCGGCGTGCCTTAGACGAAGCCGGCACGACGCGAACGGAGCTCGCTGCTTGGCGGGCGGGCTTAGCAGATGCGGCAGACTTGCGCGCAACCCCGGTAACTTCGTGGGATTGCGTGCGCTTGTTCGTGGCGCTACGGGTACTCACTTATGCGTTCTCCTTCATGCTTGTGAACTGGGAGCCCGTGATGATCTGGAAGGCCTCGCGATAGCGCTCGGACGTGCCATCGATGACCTCGGCGGGCAGGTGCGGGGTCTCCCCCGTCATATCCCAGTTGGCCTTGAGCCAATTGCGGACGAATTGCTTGTCGTAGCTAGGCTGGATCTTGCCCTCCTCGTAGCTGGCAGCAGGCCAGAAACGGCTGGAGTCGGGCGTGAGGCACTCGTCGATCAGCGTGACCTTGCCATCAATAACACCAAACTCGAACTTGGTGTCGGCAATGATGATGCCACGAGTCGCGGCGTACTCGGCAGCGGCCTTGTAGATCTTGAGGGAAAGGTCACGAATCTGCGTGGCGATGTCCTCGCCCACGATCTCACAGCAACGCTCGAACGAGATGTTCTCGTCGTGGTCACCGATCTCGGCCTTCGTGGACGGCGTGAACAGCGGCTCAGGAAGCTTGGAAGCCTCGGTCAGGCCCTCAGGCAGCTGGATGCCGCAGACGGTGCCGTTCTCGTCGTAGGTCTTCTTGCCCGAACCGGTCAGATAGCCGCGGACGATGCACTCGATAGGAATCGTCTGGGCCTTCTTAACCAGCATGGCGCGGCCAGCGAGGTAGTCACGATACTCAGCAAACTCCTCAGGGAAATCCGCCGGGTCGATGGAAACGAGATGGTTGGGGACGATGTCGGCAAACTTATCGAACCAGAATGCCGAGATGCGATTGAGTACCTCTCCCTTAAACGGAATCTCGTCGGGAAGAATGAAGTCGAACGCAGAAATGCGGTCGGTGGCGACCATCAGCAGGTTTTCACCGGCATCGTAAATATCACGAACCTTGCCACGGGAATCCGGACGACGCTCCATCGTTGTCACGTGAGTCACTCCTTACCTAAATACGACAGAAATGCGGGTTCTTTCCCGCATGTTTTCGCAAACTCGGAGCGGCAGGGACGCGGCCCCTCCTTCACCGAATAGCGAAAAGCTAGTGCTCCATTGTAGTAGATGCCGCGTCTGCCGTGTGCTCGCGGGGCAGATGAATTGTAAAAGTCGTACCCTTTCCAAGCTCCGACTCCACGGATATGTAGCCATGGTGACGCTCGACGATCTGCTTGGTCACGGCGAGGCCAACGCCCAGGCCGCCGGCTTCGCGGGCGCGGCTGGCATCGGCGCGCCAAAATCGTCCGAAGATACGCGACAGATCGTCCTTGGCAATACCGATACCGGTATCAGAAACGGCAATGCTGACGTGCTTGCGGTCACTGAGCACCGACACCACGACCCAACCGCCCTCGGGGGTGTAGCGCATGGCGTTGCTCATGAGGTTGATAACACATTGCGTGATCATGTCGGGATCGGCCTCGACGACATCGTCGTGACCCTGGGTCTCGTCCGCAAAACGCAGGCGCAGATCGCGGTCGACAAACAGGCGCTCCTGGGCATTGACGATGGAACGCACGAAAGGAACCATGTCCACCGGCTCAAGGTTGAGCGGAGCCGCGCTGTTTTCCATGCGCGACAGGTCGAGCATCTGCTGCACCAGACGAGCCAAGCGACGCGTCTCGGAAGCAACGGTCTCCAAATGCTCATCGTCGGTGGGATACACGCCATCCTGCATGGCCTCGACCGTTGCGAGCATGGCCATAAGCGGCGTGCGAAGCTCGTGTGCAACGTCTGAGGTCAGGCGCTTCTCGTGTTTCATATCCTTCTCGAGCGAAGTGGCCATCTCATCGAAGGTCTCACCCAGCTGATCGATCTCGTCATCACCGCGCAGTCCCGTGCGAGCCGACAGGTCGCCGTCACGGATTTGCTTTGCGGTACTGGTGATGCGATGAATCGGCTTGGTGAGCATGCGCGACACGAGCGATCCGATAACGACCGAAATGCAGATTGCAACAACCGCGGCGAGGGCCATGGCGTTAAAGGTCTTCTCCCTAAACGCAGAGTCCGCCTTGGTGAGCAGAGCGTCGGAGCCGATGGCCCACAGCTTTACCTGTCCGACATGCTCGCCGGAAGACGTTACAATCTCGACGTTAGCAACGCTATCGGAGTCGGTTGGAGCAGACGAGACCGGGCTATGCGATGCCCTCTTGCCGCTCGTGTCGTCGGTCGTAGCCTGGTTTTCGCGTACATCGGCGGTGGCGCTTGCCGAGGGCCAGGAATCGTCATAAACGATCACGCCCTTTTTATTGACGACCTGCATGCCCAGATCGTCGGAAACCAAACTCGACGTTGCGACCGTGCGCAGTTCTCCCGCGGTCCAAGAGCCGTTTTCCTCATATGAGGTTGCCAACTTCTCGGCAGCGGAATTTGCGATTTCGACGATATTGGAGCGTGTGTAATCCGAAAAGACCGTGCCCCACACAACAGAGACAACGCCCACCAGCACCAATACCGTCATGAGCGATGTCAGAGCAAAAGCAAGTGCCATGCGCGAGGGATAGCTCATCGTTGGCCGTGAATCGGAACGAGGCGTGTTCCAACTAGCCTTGGAACCCGCCTCGCTCTCCTGCTTGTGCTTTTGTCCGATTTCAAAGCGCGCAGGTGTCATATGTGATTTCCCTATTTCTCGTCCGACTTATCGGTCTTGGCCGGAGCCTCGAAGCGATAGCCGACACCATGGACGGTGTAGAGCCACTTGGGCTTCTTGGGATCATCGCCCAGCTTGGCGCGAAGATTCTTCACGTGGCTATCGATGGTGCGCTCATAGCCCTCAAAGTCATACCCGAGCACTTTCTCGACCAGCTCCATGCGGTTATACACACGGCCAGGATGGCGGGCAAGCGTGGTGAGCAGCTTGAACTCGGAAGCCGTCAGGTCGACTTCCTTGCCCTCGACCAAGATCTTGTGGCCCGAGATATCGATGACCAGATCGCCGAAGTCGAGTACCTCGACGGCGGGCTCGTCGGCCTGATGGGCACGGCGGAACAGAGCGCGAACGCGGGCGACGAGCTCGCGCGGCGAGAACGGCTTAATCAGATAGTCGTCGGCGCCGAGCTCAAGACCGATAATACGGTCCTCGATCTCACCCTTGGCAGTCAGCATGATGATGGGGACATCCGAGGTATCGCGAATGGTGCGGCAAACGCGCTCGCCGGGGATCTTGGGGAGCATAAGGTCGAGCACGACCAGGTCGAACTGATGCTTCTCGAACTCCTCGATCGCGGACTGGCCGTCGCCGACGCCCACAACCCAGTAGCCTTCGCGCTCGAGATAGGCAGCGACGGCGTCACGGATTGCCTTCTCATCCTCGACCAGCAGAATCTTTTTTGCATCTGAAGCCATAACACGGCCCCCCTGTCTCAATTAGCTAAGAACAAGCCCATTTTAACGCACCTGAGCCCGCCGGATGCCGCTATGACGCGGCAGCTCGGCGGGCGGTACTCACAATTACAACGCGTTTATTCCCCTGTTGGCGCCTTTTTAACCCCTCTAAGCTTAAAGAGAGAATAGGCGTGCAGTGACCGTCTCGGGTATACCCTGGCTGTTGCGTACCGTGGCGTACGTAAGAAATGAGTCCGACTTTCCCGCCGTAGCTGGATAATCGCCATACTCCAAAGCGCGGTCGGGCGACAGCAGCGAGCCATAGGTCTTGGCAGAGGTGTCGATCAGGAAATGCGACGCCTGTACCTTAACAAGGTATTTATTCTTCTTGCCAGCCGCACATGCGAGCGGCTCGCGGGACAGGAAGAGATACGGCCCTCCCTCATTACCGATATACGTGCCCATATTGCCCAGGCTGCCCACACCACTATAGGCCGCCTCGATAGAAAACACGAAGGTATCGCCCATATATACGGCCTCGAAAGGCGAAACTGACGAGGGAAGGACTAGCTGGGCACGTTTGGTGTTGTTGCCGTCGGTCAGATCGATTGCCGTTATGCCGTAGTAGACGCCCTCGTCGTTGCGGACACGCGGCGAGATGGTCAAAATGCCGTCGCTCGCGCGCGGGGCCGATGCAAAGCGACCCGTCGATTTCCAAATTGTCTCGGCCTTGGATTCATCAAGCGAGCGACGATAGCAAAACGAATCGCTACTCGTTTTATTGCCACCTGCCGAGGGCATTTTATACCAGATGACTGATGACCCGAACGCCGTAAACAGCGGCGGATCATAGTCCTTGCCACCTCGATCGAGCTCAACCACGTCGCCAGAGAGCGAAGCGCCCGACAGATTTTGACCGTAGAGCTTCCACGATGAATTGGCAAAGTTCATCTCAACCCACGCGAATACGCTGTCGCCGGCACGGACATCGTAGAATGCATATCCCGTGCCCTCGATAGGATCCTCGATTAATGTGGTAAGCGAGCCATCGCCCAGGTTGAGCACACCGAGTGTGTTGGCGTGCAGTGCCGATGCGGGCGCCATCATCGCCGCGGCGTAATCGCCGTCGCAGTAGTACAGCAGCGTACCCAGAGGCAGCGTCCATGACGCCGCCGGCTCAAGATCGATGTCGACTGCCTCGTACTCATCCGTAATCGAGATGATTTTGGAATCATCCTTGATAACCTGCGGCTCGCCGGCGGCATCATCGCTGGTGCCCGTTTTTTTCGAGCATCCGGCAAGCACCGTGGCAGCGCCCGCGGCAGCCCCACCGAGTACAAAGCCGCGACGCGATATTCCGTTCTTGATGTGATCGGCGATACCCATTAGGCGATCTCGGTGCGAGCGGCCTCGATAGCGCGTGTAAGCTGGTCGGCGCAGGAGGTCTTTTTCATACCGCAGGTATTACCGGCGAGAACCTCGATTACGCGATCGGCAGGAGCGCCCTCGACCAGCTTGGAGATAGCCTTGAGATTGCCGTCGCAGCCGCCGGTAAACTCAACGCCCATCACCTTGTTGCCGTCATCGGAAAGGTCAAGGTGAATATTGCGAGCACACACGCCCTGAGGCTTGTAATCAAACGAAATCATGCGATCCCCTCTCAGAATGTTATTCGAGACGACTATTATCCCCGTCTTTCCCTAAATGCAACGAGGCGCTTTGCCGGCAACACACATTACCAGCAAAGCGCCCTAAAAAGCTAACGTTATGCCCGAACCTACTCGAAGCTCAGCTGCTCCAGACGATCAAAGACTGTGTCGATACGAGTGAGGAAGTCCCACGGATCAAAGATCTCGTCGAGCTTCTCCTGGCTGACGGTGCAGCGCGGATCGGCCTCGAGACGCTCCTTAAAGGTGGGGCCGGAGACGCAATCCTGCACCTCGTGCCAAGTGGCCATAGCATTTTCCTGCACGATGGCATAAGCATCCTCGCGGGTGATGCCCGTATCGACGAGGGCCAGTAGGACCTTGGAGGAGAAGATGAGGCCGCGGGTCTTATTGAGGTTGGCCATCATGCGGGCAGGGTACAGCTGCAGGCCGTCGATAACGCGGATGAGGCACTGGAACATGTGGTCGAGCGCGATGAAGCTATCGGCCTGGGCGACGCGCTCGGCAGAGGAGTGCGAAATGTCACGCTCGTGCCACAGGGCGACGTTGTCGAAGGCAACCTGCGCGTTGGCCTTCACGACGCGCGACAGGCCGCAGACTTTCTCCATGGTGATGGGGTTGCGCTTGTGCGGCATGGCGGAGCTGCCCTTTTGGCCCTTACGGAACGGCTCCTCGGCCTCGAGCGTATCAGTCTTCTGCAGGTTGCGGACCTCGGTAGCGATACGCTCGCAGGTGGCCGCGGTGGTGGCGAGAACGCCGGCGAGATAGGCGTGATGGTCGCGGCTGATAACTTGCGTGGACAGCGGGTCGTGAACCAGGCCCAGGTGCTCGCAGACGTACTCCTCGACGAACGGCTCGATGGAGCTGTAGGTGCCAACGGCACCGGAGATGGCACCGAAGGCAACATTCTTGCGAGCGTCCTCAAGACGATCCAGATCGCGCTTGAGCTCCCAGGCCCAAGAGCCAAACTTCATGCCAAAGGTCATCGGCTCGGCGTGGATGCCATGAGTGCGGCCGGCACAGAGCGTGTTGCGCTCCTCAAAGGCGCGACGCTTGCAAATCTCGCCGAGCTTCTTGACGTCCTCGATGATCAGGTCGCAGGCCTGGGTGAGCTGGTAGCACAGGGCCGTGTCGCCCAGATCGGAGCTGGTCATGCCATAGTGAACCCAGCGGCTGGGCTTGGGGTCGCCCTCGGGAACATCGGCATCGATGTATTCCTTCATGTTGGTCAGGAAGGCAATGACGTCGTGGCGCGTGACTTCCTCGATCTCATCGACCTTCGCCTTCTCAAAGTTGGCATGGTCGCGGATCCACTGGGCCTCGTCTTTGGAAATACCGATCTTGCCGAGCTCCGCCTGGGCCTCGCAGGCCAGAACCTCGATCTCCTGCCAAATGGCGTACTTGTTCTCGAGGGAGAAGATGTGTCCCATCTCCGGGCGGGTATAGCGATCGATCATAGCGGCTCCTTTTTGGTTATTGGCACGTTGGTCGTAACCCAACCATTGTACCGTGCGCAGGTGCAAGTATGGGCAGCAGGCATTAACCTAACATTTTGCCGCAAGAGCGGCCATGAGGACATCCGCGCATTTGCTTCGCAAATCCGCACCGGCTTCAGGCGAGCCCCTCAGCCTCACGAAGCCGCGGGGGAAGACTTTGTTGAATTGGCCGTCCCCATGTCTCCCGCACTCGATGGAGCGGGCAACGGGACATCCGCGTATTTGCTTCGCAAATCCGCACCGGCTTCAGGCGCCTGTCGGCGCCTTCGCCTGCTCGCTACAAACGCTTCGCGTTTGCTTTACGCTCGCACCCTGTCGGGTTCGAGTCCCGGCGCTTTATTGAAAAAAGCACGGCACCGTAATGATGCCGTGCTTGTGCTTCTAGCTGGAGCGGGCAACGGGACTCGAACCCGCGAGTGTCAGCTTGGGAATCTTGCACACAAGTGTTCAAAGAGATAAAAAGCGTTGCTAACGTTGCAGTTAAAACGCACGTTATGTGCCATAATGTGCAACGTAGACCAAAGAGATACACGCTATTTGGTCTACATTTGGTCTACGTTTTGGTCTACGGAGCACGCATGGAGTACACGCACTACATAGCCGCGAACCTCGAAAGCAGGGGCGGGAAATACCGCGCGGCGCTGAAATACATCGACGAGGACGGCGCGAGGAGGAAAACGACCAAGGCCCTCAAGGCCACCGGGAAACGCGCGGCCCAGAAAGAGCTTGAGGAGTGGCGCGCGGCCATGGAGGCCGTGTGGAACCAGAGGCAGCGCGAGGGCGCGGCGTTGGCGGTTCTGGGGTTCGACCCGGAGACGGTACTCACCGTGGCCGCCTACGTTCGCCGCTATGTCGACGGCAAGCGCCCGAGCATCGACCCGTCAACGTTCAACGAGTACGGGCGTCTGCTCGACAACATCATTTCCCCGCTGCTCGGGGAGGTGGCGCTTTCCGATCTCAACCCGGACATGGTGAGGGCGTGGGTTGCCAAGATGGGCGAGACGTACGCCCCCGGCACGATGAAAAAGGCGCTCACGCTGCTACGGTCTGCGTGCAATCAGGCCGTCGATACCGATTTGTTGGGCAAAGACCCGACCCGAGGCGTAAAGCCGCCCAAGGCCGGGCGCCCGCGCCCCAACTCACTTACCGCCGAGGGCGTGCGAACCGTGCGCGAGGTACTCAGGGTGGCGGGCATGACCCCGGCTATGCTCGGGGTGAAAATCGCCCTATACACGGGCATGAGGGAGGGCGAGATATGCGGCCTCCGGTGGGCGAACGTCGATACTGATAGCGGCGTGCTCAAGGTGGAGGACAGCATAGGCCGCGACGGGACGAGGTTCTACGCCAAAGACCCCAAGAACGACGGCAGCGCCCGCGCGGTGTATTTCGGCTCAGAGCTTGCCGCCGATCTCGTGGCCCGGCGCGAGGAGATGGAGGCCGCTTGCCTCGCTGCGGGCGTGCCCTTCACCGGGGCGCTCTACGTGCTCGGGGACATCCGCGGCGGTTTCATGCGCCCCAACACGATTTGGCAGAGGTGGCGCAACCTTGCCGAGGCACTGGAGCTGAAAGGGACGAGAGGAACCCGCCCGACGTTCCACGACCTGCGGCACACGTTCGCAACCATGGCCGTAGCCGCCCACGTGGACATTAAGGCAATCTCGGCGTCTATGGGGCACTCGAACGCCGCCATGACGCTCAACATCTACGCCGACGCGACAGCCGAGGGCAAGCAACGCGCGGCCCAGACCATGCAAGCCGTTTTGTCGGGCGGTGAGGCGTGATGGACGCCGAATATATCGAGCATCAGGATAAGCACGGTAAAACGAGGGCAATTTCCCTAAACGTCGAGGCCGTCGAAAGGCTCAATGAGGGGGCGTGGCGCTTCGGCGTCCCTCCGTTCTCAACGTTCCTCGACGGCGGGCGCGGTATCGTGGAGCTACTCAAGAGATTCGACATTCCCCGGAAAGAGCTAGCCGCCGAGTTACAGGTATCACGGGCGACGGTTACGAACTGGACAAGACGCGACGATCTCGAACCGCACAGAGCTCTGTGTGTGCTTAGGGCCGTTTCGGAGATACTGCGCAGGCGAGGGGCCGCTGACCCTGACGCAGATATTGCGCGCTACGTTGCGCCGAAAATGGCTCCGCCTCCGTACATAGACGTTGCGAAAACGAAACGCAGGTTTGCGTCCGAGGCGCTTAACCGGTTGACTGACCCACAGGTCGATATTCTGTTAGAGGTTATGCGCGGGCTGATGTTTTGCAATGGCGAAACAGAGGAGGCAAACGAACTTGCCAGAGCCATCGCGGCGCTAGAGGCAACGCAGAAATGAAAATCTTTTCAATCCGCCCGACACGTTTTCTGGAGTCACTAAATCGCATTGACATAGTGCCAGCACGGATAGACCGATAATTTAACAGCACGTCGAGAAACAGGCGCTCTACTGAACAATCGCAGGTAGAGCGCCTATTTTATGTTTCGTTGCAGCATAGCTATAACCGTTATAGAGCGCTCAAGAAGATAGCAACCGAACCATTGGAGGGATATACCCATGTGCACTCAGGAACATCTCGACGAACTCAGGAAAGCCGCGAACGAGGGCCGCTATTCCGATATTCCCAACCCGCTCACGGCACCGGAGGCGGCAGCTATCGCCCGTCGCTCGCGCGTGACTATCGCCCGCGCCTGCCAAAGTGGACAGCTCAAAGCCTCGAACACGGGCACCCGCTGGAACGTCAACCGTGACAGCCTGCTCGCATACGCGGGCCTCATCTAGGGCGCGGCGCATGAGGCCGATTAGGACGGCGCTCGGGGCCGCGAGGCGCGCGGCGAACGCCGACGTTCCGGGAATGGCCGGGCGGCAGATGGGCGAGGAGATAGACCGCCTCACGGCCCGTCTAGCCGCCAAGGGATACAGACAGCCCTACCGCGCTTGGGCGCGGGGCCGTATCGAGGCCATCGGGCGCGAGATAGCGAGACGAAAGCGAGGGGGCGGCGGCAGTGTGGAACGAGGATATTAGGCCCGTGCCCGTGAACATGGGGAGGCTCATAACGTCGGCTCAGGCGGGCGCGGTGCTCGATCTCAGCGAGAGGGACGTTCGCCGCCTCATCCGGCAAGGGGCGCTCGACGAGGTGCGCATAGGGCGGCGCGTCTACGTAACCCGCAAGTCGGCACTCGCACTCGTGGGGGTGGACGATGGATAGCGAAAAGCGGGCAGAGTACCGCCGAGAGGTCGAGCGGCGGGCGGCGGCGCTCAGGCGCATGAGGAAGGACCGGGGCATTGCGAGCGGCAAGCCTCCGTGCGCATACGACAAGATTCAACTGCGGGACTACCTCGCGTCGCTCAGGATAGAGGACGAGGGCGAGCGGTGCGCCTACCTTGCCGCGCTCATCGACTATTGGTTCACGGGGGTGTGCCCCGATCATCTGGACGGCGTGCCCCGCGCCTATTTCGACGCAAACGCCGACCGCCTCAGCGACGCCCGCGAGGACTCGTGGCGAAAGGCCAACATGCTGCGGGACATAGACCTCACCGGGTGGCTGGAGGGCGGGAACGGCAACGTTCCCCCAGCTGGAGAGGGGGTATCACACCCCGTGTCAGACCCCGTGTCAGACGGGGTGTGCGCACAGCATAGCTATAAACTACTACCTACTAGCTATGACCTATCCGCTACTAGCCATGGGCCTATAAGCCCAATGGCTAGTAGCGAGGAGGCTACCGACTATGAGCGAGGCCCCGGCGTTTTCGAGACGGGCGAGACGTTCTTTCATGCCCCGTGCCCCGTATGCCATGAGGCGGTGAAGGCATGGATAGACGGCAGCGGGCTAATCGTTTCGAGCTGCGGTAGGCACGGCATGAAAACCGTCGGCCTGCCACCATCAGGTCTGGAGGCCGTGAGGGAGAACGGTCGAAGCTCATACGTGCTCAGGGAAAGCGGGGAGCATGGGGAAGGCTAGGGCGGTCTACGTGATAGGGGCGAGGAACGAACCGGGGGCGGTGCAGACGGTCACGCTCAACGTAAGGGACGGGACGCCGACGCCCCCAGACGCCGCGACGATAGCGCGGTTAGCTGGTGCGGGCGTACTACCTAACAGGCAGAGAAAGGTAGTACGAACGGACGAGTTAGCTAGTACGAATGGGCAAGTTAGGTGGTGCGGTGGCACCAGCCTAAAGGATAAAGAGATTAAAAAGAAAGGGGCGGAGGGCGATAGGTACGCGATTGATGCCGAATTGGCGGCGAAGCTCAGGGGCGGTAGAACCGTTGCCTAGCGGGTTTAGGCATGGAGAGGGCTAGAGCCGCTATCCATGCCGAATGGGTGCCCGATGCCCTTAGCCGTTCACGGTGGAGCGCTACGCACACCCTCAAAGAGATCGAGGCGGCGGAGGCCGAGGCCACGGGAAAGCGTCAACGCCTCATAGCCGAGGCGCGTGAGGGCATGGAGCGGGTCAACGACCTATTGGGCGAGGCTCAGGCCACGAGGCAGAGGAAAGCTAGGAGGTGAGGCCGCTATGGGCGAGTTCGATTTTGCGGGTGAGCTGGAAAAGCTCGACGATCGGAAAATGCCCGAGATGTGAGGCGGGGCGCACTGTGGGAACGGGTGCGCCCCGCTTTTCGTCTCGATCAATCACGGGGGCGGCGTATCAACCCGCGCGGCGCGGCATATGCAGGGGTTCGGTAGTTCGGGCGTTCCCGGCGGGGAGGGGAAACGGGCCGCGTTCACTGTCCTAACCTCGATACGGGCGAAACGGAGACAAGCCCACGAGAGGAAAGAGGCCGACATGGACGAGAACGGGAAACGCCGAACGATGCGGGGGGGGGGTGCTCAGGGCAGTCTATCCCCGCACGACGAGGGAACGGGGCGTTCTCCACGTGGCTCACGGGCGACTGCATGGAGCCGACGCTAACGGCGGGGATGATGGGCGTTTGGGTTCCTCGTATACCCGAGGTTGGGGAGATAGGGCTTTACAGGTTGCCGCCATATGGCCCGAAAACGCAACGATTGGCTCGAATTAAGGCGTTTGAGGCCGAGGGCGGGCGTGTACTGCTAACGCACGACAATAGGGCCTATAAAGACGATTTGAGGCCCCTAGGAAAGAAGCGGGCAGATGAGGGCGGTATAATGTTCGTGGGTACGCTGGTGGAGGTGTACGAACCCGTGAGGGGCGTTAACCTCAAAGCCATACCAGAGGAATAGGGGCGAGGCGCTGCTACGCGTCCGTTCCCGAGGCGGCACGCCTCCCTGCAGGTTCTCCGTTCACTACCTGCGGGACGTTCCGAGCGTGCCGTGTCGAGTGCGGGCGATTGGGGAGGTTGGCGGTTATGCTCACATTGGAAGAGGCCATAAAGCCGATTCTGGAAGAGGGGGCCGTTGACGGTTACGGCCCAGTGTGCGCATACGAGGGCAAATATCACTGGTTCGTTTATTTCGGATTCGATGGAAAGATGACCCCGGGCGACACCCCTTATGCCATCAATAAGGAGACAGGGGAAGTCGATTTTTTCCCAGCTCCGTATTTCATTCGGCATGAAGAGCCGTCCCCAATTGAGCTGGAAATGGGAGAGGCTAAAGAGGTTCCCGTCCCCTAGACAACAGCAGGCCCCCCGGCGGGGCCTTTTCATGCCGGGGCGAACCCGCGAGGCGGGGCCGGGGGCGTGGCGTGTGCAGGGTTTCGGCGTTTCGCCGGGACATGCGGGGCGAGGCCGACGAGGGCGCGGCGTCGGCGCAACATGGGGAGCGCCGGGACGGAACGGAGAGACGAGGAGGAGACATGACGACTCGATTTATCGGGGGCATGATCGCCGAGGGCCTGCCGGAGATAGCGGGCGCGGTACCCGCTGCGGGGGGGGTTGTCGTGGAGGTGGACACGGCGCTAGAGCCGGAGCGTGGCGATTTGGTGGCGTGCTCGACCGCCGACGATTGCCCCTCAGCGCCCCAGATTGCCCGTATTCGGCGCGTTGACGCCGAGGCGGGAACGTTGGAGGTGCAGCCGTTGGACACGGCCCTAGAGGCCGCCACGGTGGCCCGGGACGCCAAGCCGGAGGACGGACTTACCGTTGACGGCGTGATAGTTGCCGCCTACGTCCCCGTCTACGTGAGGGGCCGGGGCGGGGAACATTGGCTCAGGGCCTAGCGCCCGAGGTGGCGGCCCCGTCGCCGGGGCGGTATCGGGGCGCGGCCTCCGTAGACCAAAACCGCGCTCGTTCCAAGCCGATACCGCGCCGAGGGCGGGGCCGTTCAACCTGAAGTTTCTGAAGCCCCTAAAAAGGCGCTCAATTTGAACTATCTGAACAACTAAAAAGGGCCGTATCCCGGTATCAGGGGTACGGCCCCGCTGCTTTAACGTCAACTATGTCAACAACTAAAAAAGGGCGGGGAGGGGCACACGGGCCGATCAGCCCCAACTTGCCCAAGCCCTAAAAAGGGGCCGGAGGAGACGCGGGCGGCGTCGGGGCGAAAAACGGTTTCACCGGAGTTTGGTCTACATTTGGTCTATTTCCGTGGTCTACGGAGCCGGAAAAGAGAAACAGGCCAAGCGCTCTAAGCTCTTGACCTGCTGTTTTGCGTGGAGCGGGCAACGGGACTCGAACCCGCGAGTGTCAGCTTGGGAAGCTGATGCCTTGCCACTTGGCGATGCCCGCTTGTGTGTTGGCTAGTATAACGCGGTTGTCTTGTTCGATACAAGGGTGGCGATGCTTGTTTTAGCTATGGAGATTCGTTTGAAAATCGCGTCAATTGTGGAGATGAGGACCTTTGACCTCCTGTTCTCCCTATCTTCTACCTGCACTTTTGCTTGATTGTTATATTTGAGCTCAATTTGTCAGGAATTGGGCAAGCTTTTGGTCAGCCTTTGGTACTTACCCGCATGAACCTCGGGGGTAGCCTCATCCTACGCGTCGCAACCTCCCCATGCGGCGCACGAGGGATAAGGAGCAGCCATGTCCAACGCACCCACGCACTCTGTCCACAGCGCAATCGCAACAGGTCCGCTGCTCCTGCTCCTCTTCCTGCTTTTCGGCTGCCTGGCACCGGGAGCCGCATTTGCCGTCGATGGCTACGACCAGCTCGGCTTCCGCACTATTAGTGATGATTGTGGGCCCTTCTTCATCGGCAAGTATGAAGCTCAAGACGCCTCGATTGCCTACTGCATGAACCAGGAGCGCCTCGGCCCCACCAAGCCGGGCGGCCCATGGCTCAACTTTGATCAAGGCTGGGTGTGGCTCGACGACGAGTTCGCGGCAATCGTTTGTCACGGATATCCTACCGCCACGTCGTTTGGCGGTTACCATCTTTCACCCGATCGCGCCCGCGCCGCAACCCAGCTTGCCGTATGGATGCTCAACGGCACTACCCATGTCGACGGTACCTACTCCTACACGACCGCTCAGGGCAAAACCAAGAGTGGGCACTTTACCGCTGACAATGAAGTCGTGGCGGCGGCGCGGTGGCTCCACGACAGCGCAAAATCAGGAAGCATCAAAGCCGCACCGCACCGCGCGCGGCGCTATCTAGGAACCGTATCGGGCGGCAGCAGACGTCAAGACATGCTCTATGTACTGCCGGCGGTCTCTGTTTCCTTCCAAAAGCAGTCTGCAAACGCTGCCATTACCAGCGGAAACAATACTTATCAGTTTGACGGGGCAACATTCGATATTTTTGAGAGTGCCAGCGGCGCGCGTGTCGGCACCGTCCAGATGGACAGCAACGGTCGGGCGCAAGCAACTCTTCTGCCCAACACTGCATACTACCTAGTTGAAACGAAGGCGCCGGCCGGCTATGTCCCCCGTCGTGATCGCATCGCCTTTACCACGGGGAATGACGGTGGACAGGTCGCCATTGATGAACAGCCCGGCATCATCAACCTGCATATCGTAAAACTCGATGCCGCGACGAATGCCGGCCCCCAGGTGGGTTCTTCACTCGCAGGAGCAGAGTTCACGTGTGTGTCACAATCAACCCCTGGATGGGCGCAAATCCTCACGACCGACGAAAGCGGTCGGGCCACCCTCGCCGATGTCCCCTTAGGAACCTTTACCATCTACGAATCAAAAGCCCCCGAGGGCTACCTGCCATCCAACGACAGCTGGACCTATACCGTCGGAGCCGACCAGCTCGGCGATTCAGGCGTGGTCGAGATCGAATCTCGCATTTCCGATATCCCCATTGCGTTTGACCTTGAGATTTCCAAATTCAAGGATTACGGCAATAGCGACCAATCCGGCCTGGAGCAACCGGCGGGTGGTGTTGTCTTTGAGGTTGTCAGCAACAGTTCTCAGCAGGTTGTTGGCACACTGACCACAAACATCTATGGCTTTGCCTCCACCAAAGATCAGCCCGAAGCATGGTTCGGCACAGGCAAGCGACCCGCCGGTGTCCACGGAGCTGTCCCATACGACCGTGCCGGCTACACGATTCGCGAGGTTCCGGAAACCGTCCCCGAGGGTTTTAAACGTGCAGGGGAATGGACCGTCGGGGCCAATCAGATTTCCAACGGCGCCGAGCTTCAATATATCGTAGACAACCACGCGCTGTCGACGCATCTCCAGATTGTAAAACGCGATGCCCAAACAAGCGCTTCTGTTCCACTAGCCGGATTCACCTTCCAACTCCTAGACAGCAATCACGAACCTGTCTCACAAACTTGCTGGTATCCAGCACATAACGTAATGGACACCTTTACGACTGACGCGACCGGGACCGTCACACTGCCCGAATCGCTCGTGCCGGGCACCTATTATGTACGCGAAACCTCGGCCAAAGAGCCCTATCTTGTCGGCGAAGAGATCGAGGTAAACATACCCGCCGACATGAACCTAACGCCCGTTGCAGTCGCCTCGTATTATGACCACGCCGCGACCGGAAACATCAGGATCGTTAAAACCGATGCCATAGACGGCAGCAGCCTCGCGGGCGCCGTCTTTGAGATCCGCGCCTCGGGTGATATCGTGCGCCCCGACGGTAGCATTGCCGCGCTCGACGGTGAGACTGTCACGACCGTCACGACGGATGAAACTGGAGAAGCACGCGCGGACAACCTCCCACTGGGATCTGGCACCGCACGCTACGAGGTTGTCGAGACTCAAGCGCCGGCAGGCTTCTTGCTCGATCGGACATCCCATATTGTCGACCTTACTTATGCCGACCAGAAAACACCCGTTGTAGAAGCACGGCTTAACGTATCCGACGATTACACCAAGGTTGATATCTCCAAGGTCGATGCAAGCGGTGAGCAGGAAGTGGAAGGCGCACAGCTCACCTTATATGGTCCCGATAAAACCGAAATAGACTCCTGGACCTCATCCGACAAGCCGCACCGCGTCGAACATCTTGCACCCGGCACCTACTCGTTGCGCGAAATGATGTCTCCGCGGACCTATGACCTTGCCGAGGAGATAACGTTTGAAATAAAAGATACGGGAGAAGTCCAATCCGTCGCGATGAAGGATGTGCCCATCGAGATCAAGGGGCAGGTCGACAAGCGTCAGGAACTTGTCCAACCTATCGAAAAGGGCCTGTTGGCTAACGGCGATGGTAAAAACCGCGCCACGACGCAAACCAATAGTGATGGGCTTTTCTCCTATACCATCGATGCTCGAAACGATTCCGCTACTTGGGTTGATGAGTTTACGATTACCGATGATCTTGAGTGCGCCAAAGACGGCACGGCGAGATTCATCTCAATCGAAACCCCCGTCGCCATCGGCGACCTCAACGGTCTGTGCAACGTGTGGTATCGCACGACGCCGTTGGACTCGACAGACGTCGATGAACCGGCGAACGCGACACTTGACGATGGGCACGAAAATCCTTGGCTTGAGTCCGACGAGGTAAAAGAGAGCCTGGGTGAGGATTGCCGCCTCGTCGATTACGACGGCTGGCACCTCTGGAAGGCGGATGTCTCGACCACGGAATCCACCACACTCGAGGCGGAAGAACTCGACCTTGCATCCAATGCCGTCGTAACGGGCATTCGCATTGAATACGGTGCGGTAGCCACCGACTTTACGACTCGAAGCGATGCGGATTCTTGGACCCGCGATGATCTCAAAGATGAGCACGACGACCTTGACGATGCCAAAGCAATCCTTGGCACAGACGCTCGGGGCGCAGTCGTGCACATGCAGGCAACGTCGGCTTATACGCCCCAAACCGCACTCACCAACAGAGCACGCGTCGATCTTTGCCGCAACGGCGGCGGCGATAAACTTGAGTCACATGACGAGGACCGTGTCATTCAACGCTGTACCCTACCGCAGGACCTACCGGCAACAGGAGCAGTTCCCATCGCCGCTTGCATCACCGCGCTCCTGACCTCGGGTACCGCAGCCCTATGGTTCGCTCGCCTTAGGTCGATCCCAAAGAACCGCTAGCACGATGAAAAAGCGGGCGAGCCAGTCCCCCGGCTCGCCCGCTTTCAATCATGTAAATCGCCGTATCTACTCTGCAGACGAAGATCCACCATCAACGATTGCCTGCTCGGACTCAGGAATCCCATCGGCACCCGTGCTCTGTTCTTGCTCCACCTCTTCGCTGATTGCGGAGGCGGGGGTCGAGCCCTTTGCACCCACGATGTAGGCAGCCCCAAATCCCAACGCAATGGCAATCAAGGTCAAAATCACGTAGACAGGCCAATGGCGCTTAATATACGAAAACACGTTGACTCCTTAGAGCTCCGTCTACGAACGGCGGATAACCTCGGTCACGACCTCGGATACCGTGGCAATGTTCGTCGGGTTGACATTGTGGGGCAGGTCGTCCTCGGTACGAGCGCAAGCTAGACGCGTGCCGTCCACGCCGGCGATGGTGAGGGCTCGGCGGCTCGCCTCGAGCGCGGCATAGGCATCGGTCTTGGCATAGGGCATCTCGAGCGCGCCACAATCGACATGGAACGACTTGCACACCTTGCTGACCAGGTTCATGATGCGGCGATCGCCCTTGAGCAGCTGTTGTTCGCCCTCGACCGTCACAACCGAAAGCCTACCGGCGCCGACGGATTCAAGATTGATAAAGAATACGCCGCGGAGCTTATCGCGATGCGAAGCCAAGAAGGCCTTCATGCCGGCGCCATCACAATCCGAGGCGCCCGTTGCCACAAACCAGATATCGTGACCGAGCAGCTCATCATCGCCCATAGAGGCGACAGCCGAGAGCATATCTTCGGAAGAAGCGCCATCGGAAGACGTAGCGCCACCCTTCCAGCCATCGTTATCGTCCTCGAAGTTATCCCACGAACCGATACCGCGACCGGACTTCTTGGCATCGTAATCGTCTTCGACACCCAGCCAGTCACTCATGCTGTCCTGCTCGTTTTTCTTTTTACGGCCGAACAGGCCACCCAGGCCGCGCTTACGAGACTTGGGTGCCGCCGGGGCGGGAGCCGAAATGGTCTCGATCGGCTGCGCGCCCGACGCAACGGGCATAGGAGGCGCAACGGGTGCCGATGTGGGTTCGGGACCCTGGGCAGTAGCAAAGGGATCGTTGACCTGTGCGGAGGGGTCGGGAAGGTCGAACAGCGACGTGCGAGACGCAACGTTTGCCTGCTTCATGGACGGCAGCGACGGATCGGGGACCGAAGCCAGCGGAGACGAGGAAGGTGCAGGCGACGGTGCCGACGCCGGATCGGGAACATTCATCTGCGGACGCGGCGATGCCTGGGAGGAAATCTGGGCCATAAGGGAATCGACCGTTTCGTCCTGAGTGGGAGCGACATTGGCAACCGTGGCACCGGAACCACTCGGGGTCGGCATGGTGAAAATCTGCGTGGAGTAAGGCCTCGACTCATCCGTCTCGGGAGTCTCGGAAACCGCAGGCACCTCCTCCTGCTCGACCTCGGTCGAATCACCTTGATCGGCTGCCGCGTATTGTTCTTCGCCAGAGTTGGCCTCAACGGACTCGTCCTCGGCGACATCTTGGATTTCGGCAGCATCAATAGGCTCGTCATCGTCTGCCGCGTCGCCCTGCTCATCGGAAACAGGAAGGGGCTCGGCAATCGCGGTGCCCTGCTTTTCAAACGTTATCGTGGAATCGAACTGCGCGGCATCAAACGACATGGTGCTATCGACGTGCTCCTGAGCCTCGAAAGACGTCGTCGCCTCAACAACATCCGCGGACGCCGGTTGCTGGGACTCAAAGGACGTTGTAGCTTCGGCGGCGTCGACGGGCGCGGACTGCATAGCCTCGTTCTGCTCGAACTCTTGCGCCGCGTGCTCACGTGCCGCCTCGGCTGCCTGCTGCTGAGCGATAGCCTCCTGCTCGGCAGCCTCGCGTGCGGCAGCGCGCTTCTCCTCGAAATCGTCGACAAATTTCTTGCCCTTTGCAAGCGCACCCTTAAAGAAGTTGGAAGCGCTGGCGCCAATCGACGAGAACGCGGATGCAATGTCGGCATGGGGCGTTGCCGCGGGAATCTCGGCCGAGAAATCAGTATCGCTCTCGTAAGACACGCGCCTCGGCTGTTCAACGTAATCGTCGTCAGACTCGTCCGCAACGTCTTGCGCCGGCGCGGCGGGAGCCAAAATGTCCAGTCCTGCCGCGGGATCGATCGCGGACACCGCCTCGGGCTCGGCAACGGCAACGGCAACCGCGGCAGACTCATCATCCACGGTGACAGCGGGCGCAGGCGCAGTCACGACGGGGGCAGGCTCGGGCTCAAACGTCGGCTCCTCGCCCTCCTCGTAATCGAGCGTGCAGGACTCGGGAAGCATTCCGAGCGCACGGATGGCATCCGAACCAAAGCGGATGTTGCCGGCGGCATTGCGATAGAGCTTGGGCTCGGGCTCGGCCGCGACAGGCTCCTCCACCGGCTCGGCAGCGGAAACCTCGTCATTGAACTCTTCGGCCTGGACAGCCTGATTCTGATCCTCGGGCACGATGGCGCCAATCAGCGTCTCGTCGGCAGACGCACCCTCAAAGCCCTCGATCTGCTCGTCGAAAGCCTCACCCTGTTCGGGCTCGGTCTGAGTGTCGGGAGCAATCGGCTGACCGAACTCGTCCTCGGCGTAGGTAGGCTCTTCGTACTCGATGGTGTTGCCGTAGTCGTTTTGCTGCTGGGCCGCGGCATACTCCGCCGCCGCGCGCGCCATTTCCTCGGCACGACGCTTTTGCTCCCCAAAATAGGTATCGAACGGGACATCGTCGGGAAACTCGTTTTCGCCCTGGAAGGGAGCAACGTTGTCCATAACGCCGAGCATAGCGGCGACAGAAGACTTGTTGCACACCGCGCCGGACGTATAGGGAAGAATATGGCGGTTAGAGATGATGTTTGCCGCGTTGGCAAGTGCAACGAGGGAAGCGAGGATCGCGACAATCCACAGCAGAACCTTGAGCGCGCCGGGGAGCGGCAGGATACGCAGGATGGCAACGGCAGCGGGGGCAACCGTGGCAACGGGCAACAGCTTGGCGATGAGCGCACGATACGAAGCATAGGGCTCGCGGGCGAGCAGCTCAGCACGGGGAGAGTCGTAGTGTGCGACAACGACCACCGGGCGGTTACGCGGGGACGCGAGCGGGCCCGAGGCCTTGTGGTAGGCGATGACATTTTGGCTCACGCCCGTCTTGCCCAGACGCGAAACCACGGGGTGGCCCGTGCGCTCGAGCACGTAAAGAACGGCGCCGACAATAGCCAGCAAGGTGCCGACCAAGCCGATACCGCCGCCGATGCCCATCAGCAGGGCGCCGGCAAACGCAAGAATACCGGTAACGGCAAATGCCAACCTACTGGGCGCCGGGGCATTGAACTCCTGAACCTCGGGATCAAAGCCGTGGTTGCGGAAGATCTGAGCGATATCCTCGGCAGCCAAGCGCTCTTCTTCGCTGCATGCCGGCGTAATGCCGGTGTTCTGCAGCAGGTGGTTAATATAGTTCTGGGTGTTCGCCATGTGCGCTCCACATCCATAATCCGACAAATAGGCCCAATGCATGCACATTAGAACCGTATATAGTCGAAAGTATACCCCGAGCGAGCGCAAACGACCGAATTCGGGCCATCTTAACGCCCCGAGCGGACAAGGATATAGCCTAATCTCCATATCGGACTAAAATCATGGCAGCAAACCACCTTCTCATGCGAGGACTCTATGACGGCAAGCGACACGACCGAGACAATTAAAAAGGGGAATTCGGAGCCCGGTTTCGATAAAACGGCTCAGCGCATCCTCAATCTTTTCTTTGTGCTCAATAGCTCCCCCGAACCGCTGACGACCGAGCAGATCGTCTTGGATTCCGACCTGGGATATGGCTCGGGCAATATCGACTCGGATAAGCGCAAGTTTCGGCGCGATCGTGACAAACTGCTCGAGCGTGGCATCTTAATCAAGGAGGTTCGCCCCGCCGGTGCGCAGGAGACCGAGGAAAGCTCGTGGACAATCGACCGCGAGCACACGTTTGCTGCAGGCGGCCTCATCACCGCAGACGACGCCGATATCCTGCTCAACGCCATCGACCAGACACTAGCGGCCGGCTCTTCCACCTTTGCCGCGCCGCTTGCCGACATTCGCTCCAAAATTGCCTATCTCACCGGCAGGACGACGGTAGACGAGGCGCCGATCAGCCGCTCTCCCACCGTCGATGCGGTTTGGAGCGCCTTTGCCGAGCGATGCGCGCTGCGATTTTTATATCAGAACGGACGCGGCGAGCAGAGAGAACGTACCGTCTGCGTCTACGGCATGTTCGAGCGCGAGGGCGTGGCTTACTTCTGCGGCCTCGACAACGTCACCGACGACATCAGGACATTCCGCTGCGACCGTATCGTTCGCGCTTGGCGTCCTTCGAAGGCCTACGTCATCCCCGCGGGCTTCAACCTCAGCGACTACCTGTTCTTTGAATTCGATTTTGCCGACCGACCGCCCGTTGCAGCCACGTTCTCATTCGCCCCTCAGACGCAGATCGATATGATCAACGGTCTCACGCGTGGGCGAGGTGAGCTCGTACACACCGATGTGGGATGGACCTGGACCGTTGACGTGCGCGATCTTGAAGCCGGCGCCTCATTTTGCATGGCCCACGCCATGGACGGCATGAGGCCCGTGGCCCCCAAATCGCTCAAACAGGCGTGGAACCACCTCATTGAAAGGACGGTGCACGAGTATGCCCGTGCGTAAACTCACCAGCGAGCAGAGACTCTCGCGCGCCATCGACATCATGGAGGCCCTCTACGCCGCCGGCGAGAGCGGCATGACACGGACCGAGATTTGCAGTCGCTTTGACATCACGGGGGTATCGCTCGACGAGATTCTCGAGATCGTCTCGACGCTCGCGGACCGAGAATCGGGCGCGCGCATCATCTGCGAATGCCGCGGCGAGCGTGTGGTCCTCACCGGTGACGCCGGGCGTGTGCTACCGTTGCGCCTGAGTGCCGCCGAGGGCGCTGTGCTCAACCATGAACTTGAATCGTTGGGGATCGAGCCCCAGGCGGCGGCTCGGATTCGACATGCTCTTCTACCCGAAGAGCTCGGCTATAACCAGCGCGTCTTTGACACCGTCAACCACGGGTCGCACTGGCAGCAGCTGAGCTGCGCCATTCAGGACGGCGTTCGCTGCCGCATCTCGTATCGCTCGATGGACGATGCATGGCCACGCGAGCGCCTGGTCGACCCCTTGCGCATTACGGCAAACGGCGACCAAACATACCTGATTGCCTGGGACATTGCAGTCGATGAGCAGCGCACCTATCGCATGGATAAAATCGAGGGCCTTATCTTGACGGAAGACTCCGTCGTGCCTCACGCACCGGACGTCGCATCCCTCCACGATTCCCTTGCCCGGACGCAGCGCAGCGCAAAGCTCCTGATGCCATTCGATATGGCGGAGCATCTGGACTGGGCCGGCATCACCCTAATCGAGCGCAGCGGAGCAGACATGGCAACGGTAACCGTGCATTACGGCTCCGAGCGTTGGCTACTGAGCCAGATAATTGCAGCGGGCGGAGCCATCCGCATCTTGGATGACCCCGCCCTGTCAAAGCGTCTGTGCGATATGGCAAAAACCCTCGTCTGTCCGCTTTAGCGCCGCCGCTCGTGGCGTGCGCGCCACAGTTGCAGATAGTGCCCGATCTGCGCCGATTCGATGCGCTGGTAGGAGCTCGTGGGAAGCGACGTTAAGAACTTCTTTCCGTAGCCCTTCGTCACCAGGCGCGGGTCGGCCAGAATCAGCACGCCGCAATCGGTCGACGAGCGGATAAGGCGGCCGGCCGCCTGCTTGACCTCGAGCACCGCCTCGGGCAGCGAATAGCGCGCCCAAGCGCGGTCTTCGCGCAGGTTGCGCTCGCACGAGAGCGGGTCCGTGGGGCTCGAGAACGGCAGCTTGGGAATGATGACGCAGCGCAGCGTCTCGCCGCTGGCGTCGAATCCCTCCCAAAAGGCCTTAAGAGCAAAAAGCGACGAGGTCGGCTCGTTGATAAATCGGTCGCGCAGGCGACGAGGAGATGAGTTGCGCTGCTGGCAGTTGAGCTCCAGACCCGCACGGGCCATCTTGGGCTCAACGCGGGCGTACAGGTCTTCCATGTCGCGCCGATTGGTGAACAGTGTGAGCACCGATCCGCCCATGGCAAGATGGGCGTCGACCAGCACGCGCTCGAGCGCCGTAAGATAGCTCTCACGATCGCGCGGATCGGGGATATCGCCCGCAACGACTACAGCCATGTTCGAATCGAAGTCGTAGCTCGAGTCCAAGTGCAACGATGAGGATGTTGAAGCACCGATGCGATCGAGGCCGACCGCGTGGTTAAAGTGTTCAAAGCTTTTGGACACCGTCATGGTCGCCGAGGCAAAGGTAGCCGTGTGAACCTCGGGCAGCCACTCGGTTGCCAAGGCCTCGCCAATGTCGATGCGCTCTGCGGTCATTGACTCTCCGCCGGCACGCAGCCTGCGATTGACCTGCAGCGAATACACGTAGTGTTCATCGGTGCCGTCAATGATGAGTTTGAGGTTCTCGGCCAGCTCGTGCAGGCGGCGCGAAATATCACCCAGGTCGACAACAACCTCGGGCTTGTCGGCGGCGACGGCTTGCACCAGCGCGTCGACGCTCTTGTCAGCTTGTTCCAATGCGTCGATGGCAGTGTAGGCCGACTGTAAGAAATCATGCCAGTCGTCAGATTCGCGCAGCTCGGGGCCAATCCATAGATTGGCATTGTCATAACCCCCACGGGCACGGCGGCCGAGCTCGCGAACGCCATCGAACACGTCGGCGATTGCCATGCTCGCGCGCGCAACCGTCGACGTCGCCTTGGCAGTAAGGCCCAAATAGAGCGTAGAGCCCTCGGAGGTTGCCAAATCACGGGAGACCTGGCTTAGCGCACCGGTGCTCGAGCCACCCAGGCGCTCAAACAGAACGCGTGATTCGTCCGCCGACACCACGCGCGCCCACTGACGGCGCGCCTCGCGCTCGATAGAATGAGCCTCGTCGATTACCCAATGACGAATCGGAGGCAAAATCCTGCCCTCGGCCGCAACATTGCGGAACAGCAGGGAATGGTTGGTGACCACCACATCGGCATGCGCCGCACGACGGCGAGCGCCGTGGACCAAACATTTATCAGGGAAAAACGGGCAGAGGCGGCGAGCACACTCGCGCGAGGCCGTCGTAAAGTCGGGGCGGTTGACGCTGCGCCACCGAATGCCGAGCGAGTCGAGGTCGCCATCGGCTGATTGGCAGACGTACGCCATAATGACCGCGACCGCCGTGAGCGTGTCCGCCGGATCGCGCTTGGTGGTAATCTCGACCTGGCCTCGGCTCATGCGCTCAAGCTTGCGCAGGCACGGATAGTGATCATAGCCCTTGAGAGCGCAAAATGACAGACCACCGTCCAGTTGCTCGGCAAGTTTTGGCAGCTCATGGTACATGAGCTGGTCGGCAAGATTGTTCGATTTGGTCGCAATACCAACCGTGATGTTGTTACGGCGTGCTGCCTCGGCAAAAGGCACCAGATAGGCCATCGATTTGCCGACGCCTGTGCCCGCCTCAATTACACGATGAGTGCCCGTGACCAGCGCATCGCGGACCTCGAGCGCCATCGCGATCTGCTCATCACGCGGCTCGTAAGTGGGATACATGCGATTGACCAGGCCACCCGGCGCATAGTCTGCCTCAATCTCCTCACGACTCGGCATCTTGAGGACCGGTAGTTCGTCGGCGTCCACCCGATCGTCGGCGCGATCGGCCTTGAGAACGTCAGCACGAGCGGCGCTGAGAGAGAAGATAGAACCAGGGTTCTGCCCTGCCAAGAATGAGAAGATAGGACGATAGGACCAAGGCACATCCGGATGCATGTCGGCTAGGCGCGCCATGAGGCCCTGGGGCAAGTCGGTGAGCGCCACGAGCAACACGCGCCATACGCCACACAGGGCGTCGACGTCGGCATTGGCACGGTGTGATACCGAGTCACAGCCAAACAGATCGGCCATAAAAGACAGCTTGTGCGAGGCCAGGCGCGGAAGCGCGATTCGCGACAGCGCCAGCGAATCGATCCAAATATCGCTCACGTTGACGCCGCCTTTGACCGACTCGATAAACGAGCGGTCGAACGTGGCGTTATGTGCGATCACCGGGCAACCACCGACAAAATCGGCGAGGGCGGCGACGGCCTCAACGGCCGACGGGGCATCTGCCACATCGGCATTTGTAATGCTCGTGAGCTCGGTAATCTCGGCAGGAATCAGCTGCTTGGGATGCACGAAGGTATCGAAGCGGTCGATAACCTCGCGGCCCGAAAGACGGGCCGCCGAGATCTCGATCAGCTCGTTGTCCTGCACCGAAAGACCTGTGGTCTCGGTATCGAGGACAATCACATCTTCCTCGATAAGGCCGAAGGACTGCGTTTTGGCGCGTTCGGCAAGCGTGGCATAGGAGTCGATGACAAACTGCGGCGTTCCTGACGAAACCGCGTCCTCGATTAGCATGCAATGCCCGCTCGACGAAGACCCATACGGATCAGACTGTCACAGACCTGCGGGAACGTCATGTCGTCGGTGTGGCGGATCTCATCCGGATACAGCGACGTATCGGTCATGCCGGGAATGGTATTGGTCTCGAGGATAACGGGGCCGTCCTCGCTCACGATAAAGTCGCTGCGCGAGATACCCAGGCACCCGAGGGCCTTGTGAGCGGCACAGGCAAGCTCCTGGGCACGAGCGTAATTCTCGGGCGAAATCTGCGCCGGAATGCGATGGATGTCCGTAGGGTCGATATACTTCACGTCCAGATCGTAGAACTCGCAGTCTTCGGGCTTACGAATCTCGACAATCGGCAGGGCGCGCACGTCATCTTCGCCGTATACGCCGACGGTGATCTCGGTACCCTCGATGCACTTCTCGACCAGCACTTTGTCGCCGTACTCAAACGCCTTGGCGATTGCCGCGGGCAGCTCGGAGGGCTCATGGACCAGGGAAATGCCATAGCTGGAACCGTTGACGGCCGGCTTCACAAAGCAGCGCTCGCCACAAACCTCGACGATATGATCGATATCGATTTCATCGCCCACCTCGAGCGCGAGGCCGGGGGCAACGGGAATGCCCGCCTTGGCGTACAGGAGCTTAGAGACCTCCTTGTCGGCACCGCAGGCGCTGGCAAGCACGCCCGAGGCCGTGTAGGGGATACCCAGGGTCTCCATGGCACCCTGCATGGCGCCATCCTCACCGCCGGCGCCGTGCATGGCGATAAACGCCACGTCGAAACCGCCGGTCGCCATGGTTACCATAAAGTCATCGGCGGCCGTGTCGAGCAGCTCCACCGAGGTGTAGCCGGCCTCCTTCAAGGCAACCACGACGTTCTTTCCCGAATTGAGCGAGATCTCGCGCTCGGCGGAACGACCGCCCGCCAAGACCGCTACGTGCATGTTCTCTAGGCTTTTACCCGGCATGGGCAGACTCCTCCTCTATAATTTCTGCAGCTGATACCATATTGTAGCGATACCCTCTACGTTTCCCCAAAATCGAAAGGCTTCCATGAATCCCAGGACTAAATCTCAGGACATTCGCGACTTGAGCCAAAACGATATTCGCGACCTTGTGGCCGAACTTGGCCAGCCCGCCTTCCGCGCGAAGCAGCTCATCGAATGGGTCTTTGAGAAGAACGTTTGTTCGTTTGACGATATGACCAACCTTCCCAAGGCTTTCCGCGAGCAGCTTAAAGATGCTTTTGCCTTTGACACGCCGACTGAACTAACCAAGCAGGTTTCCAAAGATGGCTCTCGCAAGTATCTGCTCGAGTACCACGACGGCGTTTCCGTCGAGACTGTCGGCATGCCCCGCCGTAACAAGCTTTCTGTCTGCGTTTCCACCCAGGCAGGCTGCGGCATGGGCTGCGCCTTTTGCGCTACCGGTCTCAACGGCCTCAAGCGCTCTCTGACCGCTCAAGAGATCGTCGACCAGGTGCTTCATGTATCTAACGACTTTGGCGAGCGTGCCACGAGCGTTGTCTTCATGGGTCAGGGCGAGCCGTTTGCCAACTACGATGAGGTTCTCAAGGCGCTGCGAATCCTCAACGACCCCGATGGCATCGGTATTGGCGCTCGCCACCTCACCGTCTCCACCAGCGGCGTTATTCCAGGTATTCGCAAATTTGCCGACATCCCCGAGCAGTTCACGCTTGCCGTTTCCCTGCATTCCGCCATCCAGTCGACGCGCAATAAGCTCATGCCCGGCGTTAAGAAGTACACGCTGCTTCGACTTCACGAGGCGCTTCAGCTTTACACCGAGAAGACTGGCCGCCGCCCGACCTATGAGTATGCCATGATCGAAGGCGTCAACGATACGAATCCCGAGATGCAGGCGCTCTGCGACTTCTGCGAGGGAACGCTGTGCCACGTTAACCTGATTCAGCTTAACGACATCGAGGGCAGCCCGCTCAAGCCGTCGCCGATTCATAAGGTTGAGGATCTTCAGCGTCGTCTCGAGTCCCGTGGCATCGAGACCACGATTCGTAACTCCCGTGGTAACGATATTGACGCCGCCTGCGGACAGCTGAAGCAGCGTTTCAAAGTTCAGAAGAACGCATAGGGGAGTAGCACCCCAAATCGTTTCATGTGAAACATCGAACAGTCCCGGTTGCAGGATATGCAACCGGGACTGTTTCATATATTGACTACAATTTTAGCTTTGCTGCTACTGGTCCCATTTTTTACGGGCAAAATAAGAGGTCCTTGTCTCGTGAATCAGACAAGGACCCTTCAAAATATACTGGGTAATTGTTAGGTACCTAATAGCCTACATTTTCCCATTGGTTGCTAACCCAACCTTGATTAATCTTTGGATTCTTCGTTACCTGAGCAGTACGCATAGCAACATCTTCAGTCATAACATCCATTTTCTTCTTGGAAGTATCGACGATATCCTGCGCACCACGAAGCAAACGACCTCGAAGCTCATCGTCTGTCGCGATCTTATAGCCAGCAAAGGCACCAGCTGCGACGGTTGTCGCCAATGCAATCGCAGTTAAAATCTTATTCCTCATCTTGGTCTCCTTGATCAAACTGAATCATTTCGCCAAGAATACGAGAGAGCTCTTCCTCGTCTTTAAACTCAATCTCAATCTTATTCTTTCCTCGCGAGCTCTTCACACGCACGTTGGTATTAAAAATTTGACGAAGCACACGGGCAGCCTTTTTAAAAGACTGAGGCGTTGCAGGCCTCGGAGTCTTAGGTGTCTCTCCGGCAGAAAACAACGGAGCAAGATTTTCTGTCGCTCTTACGGAAAGGCCCTCTGCAACAACCTTCTCAGCAAGTCGAATTCGAGCATCCTCATAGGGAACTGCAAGAATCGCACGTGCATGACCAGCAGTAAGTTTGCTCTCAAATATCATCTGCTGAACAACTTCGGGAAGATCAAGAAGGCGCAGCGAGTTTGTAATTGCAGAGCGTGACTTGCTTACAGCCTTTGACAATGCCTCCTGGGTCATACCGCTGGCATCTATGAGCTGGCGATAGCCCTTAGCCTCTTCGACAGGATTCAGATCAGAACGCTGAAGGTTTTCGATAAGTGCAAGAGCAAGCATCTCTTCATCATTAACATCTTTAATGATGACAGGCAGCTCCTCAAGACCAGCAAGCTTTGACGCTTGGTAACGACGCTCACCAGCGATGATCTCATAGCCGTTTCCATGCTTGCGAACCAAAAGCGGCTGCAAGACGCCATGTTCTTGGATTGACTCGCTCAACTCACGAAGTTCAGTTTCGTTAAAGTGAATTCGCGGCTGATTAGGGTTGGGAACGATATCCTCAATAGGAAGCTTTGTTTCAGATGCGGCATTCGAAGCCGATGCAGCCGAACCACCGGTCTCATACTCGGCCTCTGAGACCAAAGCATTGAGTCCACGTCCCAATCCGCCACGTTTCTTTACACTAGGCACGCTTGATCACCTCTTTTGCAAGGTTCATATATGCTTTTGCACCCTTATTTTGAGGTGCATAGGTAATTACCGGTTCTCCAAAAGACGGAGCTTCAGAGATTTTAACCGTACGGGGGATCAACGTCTTAAACGCCTTATCACCAAAGTACGATTGAACCTCCTCAACAACTTGATTCGATAGAGAAGTACGCGAGTCATACATGGTCATAAGCACACCGTAGGTGTCTAAGCCCTTGTTCAGACGAGATTTGACCATCTTCATTGACTCAAGCAGCTTCGTAACGCCTTCGAGTGCGTAATACTCGCACTGGATCGGAATCAAAACGCTGTCTGCTGCGGTCAAAGCGTTGATAGTAAGCAGGCCGAGCGAAGGAGGGCAGTCAATGAATATAAAATCGAACTCGTCCTGAATCGGCTCAAGCAAATCTTTGAGACGGGTTTCACGAGCAATTGCGCTTACGAGTTCAATTTCAGCGCCTGCAAGCTGAATTGTAGCCGGAATTACGAATACTTTTTTGCAATTTGTATCAAGAACAAGCGATTCTGCCGGCACATCATTCAACAATGCATCATAGATGCAGTGATCAAGGTCTTCTTTTTCAATTCCGAATCCACTGGTGCTGTTTCCTTGCGGATCAAAATCGACAATCAGTGTCTTACGACCCTGCTCACCCAGTGCTGCTGAAAGGTTTACAGCCGTCGTTGACTTACCGACGCCGCCTTTTTGATTGATGATTGCAATGATACGCGTGTCTTTTGCGCTCTTAGAACGTTTAACGTCGCGAAATCCCACGGTCCCTCCTGGTGTGTATTAAAGCTGTCAAACGGAGGATGTTTCACGTGAAACATTCCGATTCGATATCAACCGCAATGTTTCACGTGAAACACTGCAAGTTGTTAGTATCCATTATGTTTCACGTGAAACATCTAGGCAAGCGGATTCTTCTTTGCCATGCCATTTGCACGAGGCAATGAAACGGATGCTGGATGACTCTTCTTAAGAACAATAAACTCCCTGTGGCCCAGGCCCTCAGGCAAATCGATAGCGTCATTCAGAAGCAAAGTGAAGCCGCAAATCTTTGCTGCTGACATGCCAGAAGCAAGCTCCTCATCCGAAGGATTGCCCTTGGTGATAACAATTAGCCCTCTATCCTTGAGGTACGGAGCCGCATACTCAACAAGAATCGGTAGAGGGGCCAGTGCGCGGGCGGTTACGACAGAGAACTGCTTCTTATGGCTTCGAGCATATTCTTCAAGACGATCATGGACCGCATGAGCATGTTTCAATCCAAGAGCATGGACAAAGGAATTGACTGCATCAACCTTCTTGCCAACAGAGTCAATATAAGTTGCTTTACGATGCGTGGTTATGGTTAATGGAATACCAGGGAAGCCCGCACCTGTTCCCATATCAAGCAAAGCTCCCTCAGGAGCCTTATTGATATAAGGGAGCAAAACAAGTGAGTCAAGGATATGAAGTACTGCAGCATCTTCTACGTTAAGAATACGGGTGAGATTGGTTGTCTTATTTATTTCCAGAACCAAATCCAAATGCTGAATACATTTCCTCAGCTCAACATCAGTTACGCTCAAGGAATACTCTTTGCAATAGGAAGTTAGACGACACAACATCTCGTCAGCCTGCTGATCAGTAAGTACTAACAACGAAAGCTCCTTTCTGACAAAAATCAGTGTATCGAGAACTTTTGACAAAAAAAGGGGACGTGGAAACCACGTCCCCTTAGCATAAGCTCGAGTAGATTATCGAGCAACAATCACTACATGGCGATCAGGGTCAGAACCCTCAGAATGAGTATCGACCGCATCATTGCCACGAAGCGCAATGTGAACCAGTCGGCGCTCGTAGGCATTCATGGGCGGAAGCGAAACACTCTTGTGAGTGCGGATGGCGCGCTCGGCAGCAGACTGAGCCATGGAGGCAACCTTGTCCTGACGGCGGCTCTTGTATCCCTCGACGTCCACTACAACCGGATACCTAAAGCCAAGCTTGCGGCTCACCAGCAAAGAGAACATAACCTGAAGGGCATCAAGGGTGCGACCATGACGGCCAATGAGAACAGCAAGATCGGGAGCCGTTACATCCAGAATCAGCTCACCCTCGTCACCCTCATACTCATCGATAGGAGAGTTGGCGGCATCGAAGTGCGAAAGGATGGAACGCAGGATGGAAATCGCAACATCGGCAATGGTGTCGAGCTCCTCATCGGTCAGCTCTTCACCAGCCTTGTAGCGCTGTGCAATCTCAGGATAATCGCCCGCGACCTGCGGGGCAACCTCCTCAAGCATATCCTCGATGATCTCTTCAGACATAACGTACTCCAAAAGTTAGGTACCTAAATAAGAGTGATATCCCACTACTTCTTCTTGTGCGGGCGCGGCTTCTTCTCTCGACGAGTGACCTCAACCTGCAGCGGCGCGTTCTTAAGACGCTCCTCCTCATCGGCCTTGGCCTTCTCGATAACCTTCTGCGTCACAAAAATCTGCTGGATAACCTGCCAAGCAGACGAGACGTCGTAGTACAGCAGAACACCAACGGGAAGGCTCCAGCCCATCCAAAGCATCATGACCGTCATGACAACAGCCATCATACGCATGCTTTGAGCCTGCTGGCCGGTCTGGTTGCGCGACATATAGAGCTGCGGAATCAGGGTCAGGACGGCGAACAGAATCAGGCAGACCAGCGCAGGCAGCGCAACCATAAAGCCATCGGCAAAGGAAGCGCTCGGCGTGGTGGTCAGGTCGGGCAGGATGTTGAAGAACGAGAACGTGCCGTCGTTAAAGTACTGCGGCAGGTTGCGCAGCAACGTAAACAGGGCGAACAGGACAGGCATCTGGATCAACAGCGGCAAACAACCAGCCATCGGGTTGAACTTGTTCTCGCTGTAGAACTTCTGCATCTCCTCGGCCTGACGCTGAGGATCGTCGGCATAGCGCTCCTGGATCTCGAGCATCTTGGGCTGCAGCACCTGCATGCGAGCCGTCGACTTGGTCGACTTGAGCATGAGCGGCGTCAGCAGCAGACGGATGATGACCACCAGGATGATGATGGACAGGCCCCAGTCGACCGCAAAGGTCTGGATGAGCTTGAGCAGCTCGAAAAGGATGTTAACGATCCAATCCCACATGTAAGTTTTCCTCCGATAGCGAGTGCCCGCTAGGGCACAGGGTCATAACCGCCGACGTGCAGGGGATTGCAGCGAGCGATGCGCCTCACGGCAAGCCAGCAGCCTCTCAAAACACCGTACTTCTCAATCGCCTGGATGGCGTATTGTGAGCACGTTGGGTAATAAATGCAGGCGTCAGGCAATAAGGGCGAAATAACCTGTTGATATATGCGAATAGGAGCGATGGCAACACGTCGCAAAACGTGATTGCTCATCGCTCCTCCCCGGCAACGCCGGCGCGTTTCATAAGCGAACGCAATGCATTGTCCATCTCCTGCGGCGAGGAAACCCTCGTCTTGGGAGTTGCGAACAAGATGATGTCATAACCCGCAACGGGAAATCCACAGCTGCGGGCGGCCTCGCGCATCACACGCTTAGAACGGTTGCGCACGACAGCACAACCGAGCCGTTTAGCACCAACGAAGGCGACCCTTCCGGAGTCGCCTTCGCCAACCGATTCACATATGGTCATTCGAATCAGAGGGTGATTGAAACGACGCCCCTGACTGAACACATGCTCGAAATCTTGCCGAGACTTAATAGTCTTCATGCGAGATGTGTGTATCGCTGCTAGACAGTGAGACGCTTGCGGCCCTTGGCGCGACGACGGGCGAGCACGGCACGACCACCCTTAGTGGCCATACGGGCACGGAAGCCATGGGTCTTGGCACGCTTACGCTTATTAGGCTGATACGTACGCTTCATCTTAAGTTCCTCCTGCTGCATTTCGAGTGTCCGCGGGGACGCGGACGCAGATATAGACACGTGAGCTTGAAGATTGTAGGGAAATCAATGTTCAAATGTCAAGAAATCAAAGGTAAAAGGTTGCGCAGTTCACACGGTTCCCCCATAAGCCAAGCTCGATTTAGCGGTACATGAAAACTTTTCACGATATTTCATCGAGTTTTCAACAGGTCATGTTGGCAATGTTGAGAACTTTTCGCCCGTTTTCCAAAGTTTTCAACAGGTTTTGAAAAGTTGTCGAAAGATGAGAAACATTGCACGGTGAGCTACTATTTGTTCGAAACCTTTTGAAAGATTGCGAGCGGCATGTCTGACGACTTTTACACCATGGTCGATTCCGGAGACCCGGCACCCGACAACGAGCACATCACCGGCGTGCGCGAAGAGCGTGCGGAAGGCGAGCAGACGACCACGCAGGCGCCAAAAGCCATGTACGCCGCGCGCATCGCCGTCTATGACGACATGCTGTCGACACCGCGTGTGATCGTCATTGATCCGCAAGATGTCCGCACGTATTTGGAAGAGACGACCAACACCGTCTACCAGTGCATGAAAGAACAAGGTGGCCATATCTCGCTCATGGTCATCCGCGAGATTGTCGAAAACTTTATCCACGCGCACTTTGCCGAGCCCATCATCTCGATTCTGGACGGCGGAGACACCATCCGCTTTGCTGATCAAGGACCCGGCATCGACGACAAGGAACGCGCTTTCGACTTTGGCGTTACCAGCGCAAACAGCAAGATGAAGCGCTATATCCGTGGAACCGGAGCAGGGTTTCCCATGGTGCAGGAGTATTTGGAAAACGCCGGCGGTGCCGTATCCATCGAGGACAACATGGGCAACGGCACCGTGGTTACGGTAAGCCTGGACCCTAAACGGGTGCAGGAAATCGAGCGTGCCGGCGGACGCGGTGCTGCCGTGCGGCCCGAGACGGAGCAGCCCACATATCCCCTGCCGGGAGCTTTTGCGCAGCAGCCCATGGCAACGCAGCAGATGCAGCCCCCCGTGAGGCAGATGCAGCAGCCCGGAATGCTTCCCACACAAGAGCCCCAGGCGACATCGATGTCGATGCCGCCAAACATGCCAGAGGCCGTGCCGCTGGCGGATCAGGATGCAGCAGCAATGCAGCAGGCGACGGGCGCACCGGGTGGCCAGCAAATGGGCTATCAGCCGTACCAGCAGGGATATCCATATCAGCAGATGCCGCCGCTGGGGTACGGCCAACCGTTCCCGCAGCAGTACCAGCAGGGATATCAGCAGCCGTACCAGCAGATGCCGCAGCAGCAGTACAACCCCTGGGCCCAGCAGATGCCTCCGCAGCCTTACCAACAGTGGCCTCAAAGTTTTCAACAGCAAATGCCGCCAATGCAGAGTTCTCAACAACCAGCAGCTCAAATGATGTATCCTAATGCAGCAAATCAGTATGCGCAGCCACAACCGGACGTGTTCGTAAGCGATCGCGGCAACGCCGCACTGGGCTATTTGGCGCAAAATCATGCGTGCGGTGCAACCGATCTGGCGAGGGCGTTTGGAAACTCGGCCCCCACTTGGTCACGCACGCTCAATGACTTGGCGCAGGCTGGCTTGGTCATCAAGCATGGCCAGAAATACCATCTGACCGAACTCGGCGCCGCTCGCGTGCGAGCTCAGAGCTAAAGAACGGGAGAGACAGTGGACGAGGAAGCAAGCATCATCCTGGGGGACGCCATCGCCTTTTGCCAGCGCGACGGCCAAGATGCACGCCTCATCAACATGCTGGGGCAATCGCGCGCCATAAGCCTGACCGAAGATACGCTCACGATCGAGGCCCCCTCGCGCTTTGCCATCGCGCAGCTCAAAAAGCATCAGCCGACTATTGAGGCCTATCTGGAAGAAATCGCCTTTGCACCGATCGCGCTCGACATCGTGGCACCGCAAGGCGCCGCAACGGAATCCGCTGCCGCGACGGCGCCCGCCACGGCTCCCGCCGCTTCCCCGGCGGCACCGGCCTCCGCAGGCGACGTGCCGACAATCGAGCACCAGCACAGCGATGTTTCCCGTGAAACCATGGCACCGTTGCCGACCGCGGCGGCGACGCCAACGAACGCGCCCGTCACGCACATGCCCATCGCTCACGACGCAGCGGCGGGCGCGGATTCGGGCATTGCAATCAAAAACACGCTCTCGGCCGACGATTTTCGTCGCATGATGAACCAGATGAAGGGCGGGGCGCCGACTAAATCCACGCAAGCCGCGACCCCCACCTCACCCATGCCAGCACCGACCGTGCCGGCCGAGCAGAATACGGATGGAGCCCCACTCGCCGCGAACTCAAAATTTACCTTTGAGAACTTTGTCTACGGCCCCGAGAACAGCCATGCCTATCGCTCGGCACTCAAGTTTGCCGCCCTCGCGGACGAGCGCGGCACGTGCACATCACTGTTCATCTACGGCAAATCGGGCCTGGGCAAGACGCACCTGCTGCTTGCCATCAAAAACGAGCTCGCCGAGAAGTCGCCCGAGATCAAGGTCAAGTACGCCAACTCCCAGGCATATCTGGACGACCTGATGACCGAGTTCGACCGCCAAAAGAAGAGCAACGCCCCCATCATGCAGGCGTACCACGGCGTGGACGTGCTCATCATCGATGACATCCAAAACATCATCGGCAAGCGTGCGAGCGTGGACTACTTTTTCCAGCTCATGGACGAGTTCATCCGCAACAACAAGAAGGTCGTCATCGCGGCAGACCGCGCCCCCAAGGACCTGAGCATGGATGAGCGTCTGACCAGCCGCTTCAACGCCGGCATGCTCTGCCTGGTCGCAGAGCCCAGCTACGAGATGAAATACAAGATCTTGCAGCGGTATTACGAGAACACCATCGTCACCGCTCCCGAGGCGGGCGACGACTCACTGCTGGCGGCCTATGGGGGCGACGGCGGGCACCTGACCGACGAGCACTTTAAACACATGGCCGAGGTCTCGGGCACCAACATCCGCGAACTCGAGAGCTTTTGCGAGCGCTGCGCCGGCGAGGCGGGCGACCGCGAGCGCGAGGGCGGGGAGCTCACCTTTGACGATATCGACGCCATCGCCAGCCAGTACTTCGACACATCGGCCAAAAAGATCAACGTCCAGACGGTTCAGTCCGTCATTGAAGAGCAGTACGGCGTAACGCACGAGGAGCTCATCGGCCCGCGTCGCAACGCCAATATCGCCAAAGCACGCCATATCGCTATCTACCTGGCCATCGAGATGTGCGAGATGACGACCACGGCGGTGGGCGCCGAATTTGGCAACCGCAACCACTCAACCGTCAGCACGAGCTACAAAAAGGTCCAGAAGATGATCCAGGAAGACCGCACCGTCACCGAAGACCTCAAGTCGCTGCGCGATAAAATTACACTGCGCTCGTAGGGAAATAGAGACACCTGTTGAAAACTTGTCGAAACCACGGGCATAAGGTGTCTAAAACCCAACCCGCGGTGATGAAAAGTTTTGCGCAGGTTTTGAACGTGGAAAACCACCCCTGTTGCACACAGGTTGCTGTCGATTCTCTTTCTGGGTCTGACCTGCGTCTTTGAGAGTAATCAACAGTTTCGTCAGTGCTATTACTATTATTAAGATATTTATATCTATAGAAAGGTATTAAAAGATGAAGTTCACCGTCAGCCAGAGCTCGCTTACACAAGCCATCGGCGTCGTTATGAAGGGCGTCGCTTCGGCATCCACCCTTCCCATCCTGTCGGGCGTGCTCGTTAAGGCGCAAGACGGCATCTTGGAATTCCAAACCTCTAACTACACCATCTCGATCCGTCATCGCATCGCGGCACATGTCGAAGAAGAGGGCGAGATGGTTATACCCTGTAAGATGCTCTCCAATATCACCAAAACCCTCCCCGATGCCCCAGTCACCTTTGAGCTGTCCGAGCGCCAGGTGCTGATCAGTTGCGAGAAGAGCTCTTTCCGCCTGAACACGCTCGATGCCAATGACTTTCCCGAGTTTCCGGCCTATGCCATCGAGAGTGCCGTGGAACTGCCGACTGATATCTTGTCCGAAATGGTCGGCCGTGTGTGGCGCGTCACCTCGACCGACAAGGCCCGCCCCATCCTGGGCGGCGTGCACATGAAGGTCGAGAACAACACCGTGCGCCTGGTAGCGACCGATTCCTTCCGTTTGGCCGTGTGCGATACGCAGGTCGAGACCTCGACCCTCGAAGGCTCCTTTGAGCTCAACGTTCCGGCCGACGCCTTTAACGACGCACTGAACATCATGGCCAGCCAGGCGACCATCATGATCGGGGCTACCGACACCCAGGTCGTCTTCGAGGCCGGCAACACCACCTACGTGTCGCGCCGCATCGAGGGCGTGTACCCCAACTACAAGCAGCTCATCCCCGATTCGTGCGTGACGAGCGTCAAGATCGACGTCGCCGCCTTTAATGCCGCCCTCAAGCGCGTGGCCGTTATCGCGAGCGCCAACCCCGCCGTCAAGTTCGAGATCGATGTCGAGAACGGGCAGATGGGCCTGTCCTCCATCTCCAATGACCAGGACCTTGCGCAGGAGACGATCGATGTCGAGGCCGAGGGCGAGTCGGGCACCATCGCCTTCAACTACCACTACATCTTCGGCTGCCTCAATGCCCTATCCAAGGAGAAGGAGATCACGCTGGAGCTCAAGAGCTACTCGCAGGCGGGCATCTTCAAGTCCTACGACAAGATCAACTACCTGTACCTGGTCATGCCGGTCCGCATCTAGCGTTGCGCCATGACCATGTTCGCCCGCGATCTTTCCGTCGCGCACTACCGCAGCTTCGATAGCTATCGCCTTGCCCTAGACGACGGCGTGACGATACTTGCGGGACCCAACGCGGCGGGAAAGACCAATCTCATAGAGGCGCTGCAGCTGCTGACGAGCGGCGCCTCGTTTAGGCATCCGACCGCAGCCGAGCTCGTTCATGACGGCGTGGGCTCGTGCAGGGTCAAGCTGAGGCTCGAGGGCGACGGCCGCGTGCTTGATATGGGATTGAGCGCGGAGGACGGTAAGCGCTCGTTTAGCCGCAACGGCAAGAGATGCTCTGCCGCCGGTGTGCGCGGGGTTCTGCCGAGCGTGCTGTTTTGCCCCGACCATCTGGACATGGTTAAGCGGGGCGCCAGTGTGCGCCGCGCCGCCCTCGATGACTTTGGCATGCAACTGAGCGCACGCTATGCCGATCTTGCGAGCGCCTATGGGCGCTGCGTGACCCAGCGCAACGCCTTGCTCAAGGAGACCTGGTGCTGCCGTGAGATGCTCGGCGCGTGGAACGATTCGATTGCCCGCGCGGGCGCGGCTCTGCTCGTGCACCGGTTGGCCCTGCTCGACCGGCTGGCGGGCCATGTGCGTACTGCCTACGGGCAAGTGGCGTCCGGCGAGGCTGCCAGCGTGACCTATACGTCCACGCTGGGGGATTTGCCCCAGGTCGAGGATCGCGAAGAGCTGAAGGGCTGGGCGTACGAGCGCATGCTGGCCGCCCTTGATGAGCACGCCGACGAGGAAATTCGCCGCGGCGTGACGTTGGTGGGACCGCATCGCGATGAGATTGAGTTTACCGTGGCGGGCCGCTCCGCCCGTTCGTTTGCCAGCCAAGGTCAGCAGCGAACGTTGGTTCTGGCCTGGAAGGTGGCGGAGGTGGCCGTGGCTCGCGATGTCCTGGGCACCGCCCCATTGCTGCTTTTGGACGACGTGATGAGCGAACTCGACGGCGAACGCCGCGGTGCTTTCCTGCGGCTGATCGGCGATGATATCCAGACGGTCATAACCACGACCAACCTGGGGTACTTTACCGATGACCTGCTTGATCGAGCCAAGGTGGTGAGCATGGGTGAGACGTGCTAATTACGAGCGCGAGAGCGAAACGGTCGCCTTCAGTGGGTTTTTGAACGCAGAGCGCCAGCGCATCCTGGCGGCCGCGACACCTGAGCGCTGCGCGCAGATGGAGGCTGCAGAGGAATCTCGTGCGGTCTATCGCGCGTGGAACGCGGTGTGCTCGGGCACGCGCGAGGGGCGGCATGTGACGGGTCTGCGCTACCTGCCCGAGTCCAATGAGCTGCTGGTGTATCTCGACTCGCCCTCGTGGACGCAGGAAATGACGCTGTTGCGCGAGATCATCCGCGCGCGCATGGAGCGCGCCGGTGCTCATGTGGACGGCCTGGTGTTCAAAACCACCGCGCCCGGCCACACGCCACCCGCCGCCAAGGAGCGCCTGCGCCCGGCGACGACCGAGCGCCCGCCGGCCCCGCACGCCGACCTAAGTGAGGCCGAGCGCACCGAGATCGAGCGCCAAGTGGCACCCATCGAGGACCAAAAACTGCGCGAGGCCCTCGAGAACGCCATGAGAGCCAGTGCCGAGTGGGCCAAGGGCGTGCAAAGCAAAAAAGAGCCTTAAATCGCATCTGGTGGCCTTGTAGAGCCAAATACCCTCGTTCCCGAGGGTATTTTTTTACGATAAACTAGTAAGGCTGTACACATTTTCTTGACTGAAGGAGGACGTGTGGCAAACGAAAACGATTACGATGGCGGCGAGATTAAGATTCTCGAAGGTCTCGAGGCCGTTCGTAAGCGCCCGGGCATGTATATCGGCTCGACGAGCGCCAGCGGTCTGCATCACCTGGTGTGGGAGATCGTTGACAACTCCGTCGACGAGGCCATGGCCGGTTTCTGCACCGAGATCCAGGTGACGGTCCACGCCGACAACTCCATCACGGTCGTCGACAACGGGCGCGGCATCCCCGTCGACGAGCACCCTGTTAAAAAGATTCCGACGCTCGAGGTTGTCATGACGATCTTGCACGCCGGCGGTAAGTTCGATAACTCGGCCTATAAGGTCTCGGGCGGCCTGCACGGCGTGGGCATCTCCGTCGTCAACGCACTGTCCAAGCGCGTGGTCGTTCAGGTTCGTCGCGACGGCAACACCTACGAGATGGAGTTCTCGCGCGGCAAGACCGTCAAGAAGATGGAGGTCGTGGGCACCTCGGATTCGACGGGCACCACCGTCACCTTCTGGCCCGACGACGAGATCTTCGAGACCTGCATCTACGATTTCGATACGCTGCACAACCGTCTGCAGGAGACGGCGTTCCTCAATAAGAACCTCAAAATCGTGCTGACCGACGAGCGCGAGGCGACTCCCCACGTGGAGGAGTTTTGCTACGAGGGCGGCATCATCGACTTCGTCAAGTTCCTCAACGAGGGCAAGGACGTCCCCGAGGCCTTTAAGGAGCCCATCTACATCGAGGGCAAATCGGACCCGGACGCGCCTGTGGCCAAGATGGGCGAGGTCGAGGTTTCCCTGCAGTGGAATAGCGGCTACGGCGAGAACGTCATGTCGTTTGCCAACGACATCTACACCCCCGAGGGTGGCATGCACCTTGAGGGCTTCCGCACCGCGCTCACCCGCGTGATCAACGACTACGCGCGCAAACAGAACCTGCTCAAGGAAAAAGACGCCAACCTGACCGGCGACGATGTGCGCGAGGGCCTTTCGGCCGTTATCTCGGTCAAGCTGCCCGATCCGCAGTTTGAGGGCCAGACCAAGGCAAAGCTCGGCAGCTCCTATATGCGAGCGCTCACGCTCAAGATCGTGACCGACGGCCTTGTCGATTACCTCGAGGAGCATCCCAAGCCCGCTCGCGAGATCGTCAAGAAGGCGCAACAGGCCTGCAAGGCGCGCAATGCCGCCCGCAAGGCGCGCGAGGCGACCCGCCGCAAGAGCCTGCTCGAGACGGCGTCCCTGCCCGGTAAGCTCGCTGACTGCTCGGTGCGCGATGCCGAGCTGACCGAGCTCTTCATCGTAGAGGGCGACTCGGCAGGCGGTTCGGCCAAGGACGGCCGTCGCCGAGACATCCAGGCGATTCTGCCCCTGCGCGGCAAGATTTTGAACGTCGAACGCGTTGGTGACCATCGCGCGTTCTCGAGTGACACCATTCAGTCGCTGATTACCGCGATCGGCTGCGGCGTCACGACGAGTGCCGGCGACGGCGGCGACTTCGATATCACCAAGGCACGCTACCACAAGATCATCATCATGACCGATGCAGACGTCGACGGTGCGCATATCCGCATCCTGCTGCTGACGTTCTTCTACAAGTACATGCGTCCGCTGATCGATGCCGGCTACGTCTATGTTGCCTGCCCGCCCATCTTTGGCATTAAGGTGCGCAACAAGATCCACTACGTGTATCCCAACGGCCGCCAGCCCGAAGACGAGATCCTGCGCGACACCATCCAGAGCCTGGGCCTGAACCCTGACGATAACGACGAGGACGGCAAGGCCAAGGACGGCAAGATCACCAAAAAGCGCAAGGGCTATACCGTCCAGCGCTACAAGGGCCTGGGCGAGATGGACCCCAAGCAGCTTGCCTCGACGACGATGGACCCCAAGACCCGCATCCTGCAGCGCGTGTCAATCGAGGACGCCGTGGTGGCGGACCGCGCCGTGCGCGAGCTCATGGGTTCCGAGGTCGGCTATCGCCGCGAGTACATCGAGAAGCATGCACATGATGCACGATTCTTAGACGCCTAATCCCTGCGGCTTTTCCAGCCACCGCACCTTCGCCCTCAATCGTCGGTCGCGTACCCAAGTACGCTTCCCTCCCCTTTCGGGCGAATCTGCGGCACCTGGAAAAGCCGTCTCCGTGGTTGGGAACTAATGGACCACGCAAACCATGAGGAGGTAACGTGGCAGACGATATCAACAATAACGAGGGTACGGGCGATGCCGGTATGCCCGATGATCTGAAGCGCCTGCTTGCCCGTGCTGAGCAGGGCGAGGACGGCGACCCGGACGCCTATAACCCCGATGCCGATGATGATGAGGAAGAAGACGACGACGGTGAGCTCGAGGAGAGCTTTGGCGAAGTCGACCGTGGCGCCTCGGCCGGCGAGGATATCAACGGCGGTCAGCTCCAGATTTCGGAGTTCGGCCGCGAGATGAAGCAGTCGTTCATTGAGTATTCGATGTCGGTTATCACGGCGCGCGCCCTGCCGGACGTGCGCGACGGCTTAAAGCCGGTGCACCGCCGCATTCTGTACGCGATGAACGAGAGCGGCATCTACCCCAACCGCCCACACAAGAAGTCAGCCTGGACGGTCGGCGAAGTTATCGGTAAGTACCACCCGCACGGCGACTCCGCGGTCTACGAGGCCATGGTCCGCCTGGCGCAGTGGTTCTCCATGCGCACGCCGCTCATCGACGGTCACGGTAACTTCGGCAACATCGACGGCGACGGCGCGGCGGCCATGCGTTACACCGAGAGCCGCCTGGCCAAGCCCGCCATGGAGCTGCTGCGCGACCTGCAGAAGGATACCGTCGACTGGCAGCCCAACTACGACGAATCGCTCGCCGAGCCCGTGGCGCTGCCTGCGCGCTTCCCCAACCTGCTGGTCAACGGCAGCCAGGGCATCGCCGTCGGCATGGCCACCAACATCGCCCCGCATAACCTCACCGAGGCGATCGAGGCCACCTGCTACCTGATCGACAACCCCGACGCCACCGTCGACGAGCTCATGCAGATCATGCCCGGTCCGGACTTCCCCACCGGCGCCATCATCATGGGCAGCGCCGGCATTAAGCAGAGCTACGAGACCGGCCGCGGCTCCATTACCGTGCGTGCCAAGGCACATGTGGAGTCCACCAAGACCGGCCGCAGCCGCCTGGTCTTTACCGAGATTCCTTACATGGTCAACAAGGGCACCCTGCAGGAGAAGATCGCCCAACTCGTCAACGACAAGCGCATTGAGGGCATCTCGGATATGCGCGATGAGTCAAACCAGAAGGGCATCCGTCTGGTCATCGAGCTCAAGAAGGGCGTCATTCCGCAGGTCGTGCTCAACAACCTGTATAAGTACACCTCGCTGCAGACGACCTTTGGCGCCAACAACCTGGCACTCGTCAACGGCGTTCCCAAATGCCTGAGCCTGCGCGAGATGCTGCAGCACTACATCGACCACCAGGTCGACGTCGTTACCCGCCGCACCCGCTTCGATCTTAAGAAGGCCCAGGCGCGTGCCCATATCCTCGAGGGCTACCTGATGGCCCTTGACCATATCGACGAGGTCATTAGCATCATCCGCTCCTCGCAGACCGACTCCGAGGCCAGCAGCCGCCTGATCGAGCGCTTTGGTTTTACGCCCGAACAGACCACGGCCATCCTCGAGATGAAGCTGCGCCGCCTGACCGGCCTGGAGCGTGACAAGATCCAAGAAGAGTTGGACGGTCTGCGCCGCGCCATCGCCTACTACAAGGACCTGCTGGCGCACGAGGAGAAGATCCTGGGTGTCATCAAGGAAGAGATGCGCGAGATCTCCAAGAAGTTCGGCGATAAGCGCCGCACCGAGATCAGCCAGGTTGAGAAGGACCTGGATGTCGAGGACCTCATCGCTGACGAGGATATGGTCGTGACCATCACCCACACCGGCTACGTTAAGCGTATCCCGGTGGCTGCCTACCGCGCCCAGAAGCGCGGCGGCAAGGGCGTATCGGGCGTCAACCTCAAAGAGGACGACGTTATCGACGAGATGTTTATCGCGTCCACGCACGAGTACGTTCTGTTCTTCTCGAGTAAGGGCAAGGTCTACCGCCTGAAGGTGCACGAGCTGCCGGTGGGTACGCGCCAAGCGCGCGGTACCGCGATCGTCAACCTGCTGCCCTTCGAGGAAGGCGAGAAGATCGCGAGCGTCATCAGCTGCCGCGAGTTCCCGGCCGACGAGTACCTGATGTTTGCCACCAAGAGCGGTATGGTCAAGAAGACCGTGATGAGCGCATATGACCGCAGCCGTCGCGACGGCCTGATCGCTATCAACCTGCGCGACGACGACGCGCTGCTGAACGTGCGCCGTGTGCGCGAGGGCGACAAGATTATCCTGGCCACCACCGCGGGCAAGGCGATCATGTTCTCCGAGGAGCAGGTGCGCGCCACCGGCCGCGACACCAGCGGCGTTCGCGGTATCGGTCTGAAGGACGGTGTGAGCGTTCTGGGCATGGAAGTCACTAACGGCAACGGCGATCTGTTCGTCATCACCGAGCGCGGCTACGGCAAGCGCACGCCGGTCGCGGACTATCCGGAGCAGAATCGCGGCGGTCAGGGCGTCTACACCATCCAAATGACCGAGCGTAAGGGTAACCTCGCGGCCATGAAGACGGTGGGCCCACAGCACGAGCTGTTCATCGTGACGGAGGGCGCGACGGTCATTCGCGTCAAGACCGACGAGATCAGCCAGACCGGCCGTGCCACCCAGGGCGTCAAGATGATGACCGTCGACGACAGCGACCGCGTATGCGCCGTAGCCCGCATGACGGCAGCCAAAGAGAAGCCCGAAGGCGAAGCAACAGAAGACGGCTCTGCCCCCGAGGAAGCCCCAGTCGATCTAGGCGACGGCAACGACATGCCAGAAGATCTCCTAGACGAGTAAGAGGCTCTAGCTGGTAGAAAATATCAGACACCATATATCGGCGGTCGGCGCACTGCGCGCCGACCGCTTTTTTGAAAACCTTGGGATCCCATGGTCGCTGGGCTGGCGAGATGGTTTTGGTTTGTCGCGAGTTCCGCACGCAAAGAAGGCCACTTAATGTGGCCTTCGTCTTGCGCAGGACTGTTCGAGCAGCAAACCAAAACCATCTCGCCAGCCCAGCGACCACCCCTCCCAAAGATTTTCAAAAAAGTTGTTGACGCGCGCGTAACGACTCGTCTAATATATCCCTTGCGCGATGGACCTGTAGCTCAGTTGGTTAGAGCGTCCGGCTGATAACCGGGAGGTCACAAGTTCGAATCTTGTCAGGTCCACCACTTTCTTTCGCAATAAACACCCCAGCGAGAGCCGAGTCGCCGCTGGGGTGTTTATTACTGTCTCCGTGGGGGTTTAGCTCAGCTGGGAGAGCGCGGGCTTTGCAAGCCTGAGGTCAGGGGTTCGATCCCCCTAACCTCCACCATGATGGACCTGTAGCTCAGTTGGTTAGAGCGTCCGGCTGATAACCGGGAGGTCACAAGTTCGAATCTTGTCAGGTCCACCATCAAAACTGTGAAGAGCCCTGGGGCATTGCCTCGGGGCTTTTTTCTTGTCTGCGATAAATCTCATTTTGGTTTTGTGTGCTGTGCGAAAGTTTGGGTAGTATAGCTATTCAATGCGGCGGACTGCCGCGTGTTAACCGCTACGTACCGGAGGTGTTCCATGGTTCGTGTCGACATAGAGACCATCGTCATGGCCGCCGGTCCCGTGCCATCGCTTATCGTGCTTCGCGAGCGCTGCAGCAAATCGGACTCGCCCGCGCCACTGCGTTCCCTTTCCATTCAGACTGGTTCGTTTGAAGCTGCTGCCATCAGCCGCGGCATCGATAGCGGTCGCGCCGAGCGCCCGATTACCCATGACCTGTTGCTCGATACTGTTGGTGCCCTGGGTGCCAAGCTCGAACGCATCGAAATCGTTCGCGCCGAGCCGCCCGTGTTTTACGCGACGGTTGTCGTGTTGGCCGATGGCAACGAGCATAAGATCGATGCGCGTCCGAGCGACGCCATCGCCCTCGCCGTACGCAGTAATGCCCCCATGTTCGTTGAAGACGACATCATGAATCGCCTGGGCACCGTTTCTGCCCATGCCGAGGAAGTTGACGACGAGCAAGAGTTCGAGAAGTTCGACGAGTTCGTCCATACGCTCTCCCCCGATGACTTCTAAATGCGGGGCGTCCAGGCTGTGGAGCGTTCGCTGATGGCTGGCGGTATGTCGGCTGAGGCGGCTGCGATCGCCCGCGAGGCCCAGATGCGCTCGGAGGCTTCTGAGGCGGCTCGCATTGCCTATGTGACGCAGGCCCGCACGCTTCGCGAGCGCCGCGGCTCGTTTATCAAGATGGTTGTCGTCTCCGTCCTTGTCGCGGCAATCTGCTCGCGCCTTCGTGGTACAGTTGGTGCGCTTGGGTTTTCGATCTCTACGGGCCTTGTGATCTGGGGTGTGGTCGATGCGGTAATGCTGACCAGTCAGAT
>UQLH01000016.1:0-51681 GCA_900541805.1 uncultured Collinsella sp. | reverse complement strand
ACGCGCATAAAGAAAGCCTCCCATTTCTCATGTCCAAGAAATGGGAGGCAGTTCAATACGAGCTGCGGGGTTTTCCTTGTGCCTCCGATGCGAAATGAATCGCTCAGATATTACTGATAATCGACGACGTCGATCCAGTTCTTCAGGAACTCATCGTTCACGTTGCGCTTACGAGCGAGCTCGGATGCGGCGACGATGCTCGTCCACTGACGCACGACCTGCATGGGCATGTCGGCGCGGTCGCAGTAGAGCTCCAGATAGGCCTCGGCCTGATCCTTGCTGTTGAGGGCAAAGAGCAGGTAGGTGGTGGCAACGTCGGCAGCAGGGGAGCCCTGGGTGGCGTGTGCCCAGTCGCAGACGTACAGCTGGCCATCGTCGCCGACGATGACGTTGGAAGGGTTGAAGTCGCCGTGGCAGACCTTGAACTCCTTGGTCATGCCGTCCAGACGCTCCTGAAGGTTGTAGCGCGTGGTGGCATTGAGCTGATCAAGGCTGTCGATCATGCGGGCGAACTTGTCGCGCTGACGGTTAAGCAGCGGGGAGGTGTAGCCGTGGATCTCGATCTGGAGGTCGACGAACATCTCGAGGTACTCACCAAAGCGCTGGGGCTCGGCAGTCATCTTCTCGGCAAGGGTAGTGCCCGGAACCTTCTCGGTCACGAGCGCCCAGCCGTTGGCGTTCTCGAGCTGGGAAACCTCGAGAGCCTTGGGGCTGCGGATGCCGCACTCATTGATGCGGGCAAGATTCAAAGCCTCGTTGAACACGTCGGAGACGGGCTTGGTCTCGTTAAAGACCTTGACGATCTTGTCGCCCAGGTCGTAAACGACCTTGTTGCCACGGCGGACGAGCTCGGTCTTGGAATCGGGTAGCAGCATGGTTGCATCCTTTCAACGATGCGATAGAAGCGACGGCGGGGGTGTGTGAAACACCCGTGCACCCCCGCCGCAAAAAACCGTGCTAAAAACTAGCAGACGGCGTAGTCCTGGGGCTCGCGGCCGTAGTAGGCGTCCAGGTAGAGCTCCTTGATCTCGCTCATGAGCGGGTAGCGCGGGTTAGCGCCGGTGCACTGGTCGTTGAATGCCTGCTCGGTCATCTCGTCGAGGGTGTCGAGGAAGTACTTCTCGTCAACGCCGTACTCAGCGATGGTGTGCTTGACACCGATGAAGTCGCAGAGCTCGGTGAGCTTGGTGATGAAGTTCTCGAAGACCTCACGGTCGTCCTTGCCGTCGATGCCGCAGTAACGAGCCATCTCGGCGTAGTTGTGCAGCGCGTTGGGGTAAGGATACTGAGAGAAGGTTCCCATCTTGACAGGAGCCTCGGCGGCGTTGTAACGCATGACGCGGGTCAGGATGACGGCGTTTGCGAGGCCGTGGGGCAGATGGTGGAAAGCGCCGAGCTTGTGGGCCATGGAGTGGTTGAGGCCCAGGAAGGCGTTACCGAATGCCATACCGGCCATGCAGGATGCGTTGTGCATCTCCTCGCGAGCGTGCGGATCCTTGGCACCGTTGGTGAAGGAGCTCGGGAGGTTCTCGAAGACGAGCTTTGCGGCGCGCTCGGAGAGGCCCTTGGTGTAATCGGAAGCCATGATGGAGACGTAGGACTCGATGGCGTGGGTCATGACGTCAATACCGGAAGCTGCGGTGAGGCCCTTCGGGGCGGTCATGCAGTTGTCGGCGTCGACGATAGCCATGTTGGGGAGCAGCGCGTAGTCGGCGAGCGGCCACTTGATGCCGGTCTCCTTGTCGGTGATGATGGCGAACGGCGTGCACTCGGAGCCAGTGCCCGAAGAGGTCGGGACGGCGACGAAGTAAGCCTTCTTGCCCATCTCGGGGAAGGTGAAGATACGCTTGCGGATGTCCATGAAGTCCATGGCCATGTCCTCGAAGTTCGCCTCGGGGTGCTCGTACATCATCCACATGATCTTGCCGGCGTCCATTGCGGAACCGCCGCCGACGGCGATGATGACATCCGGCTCGAAGAGCGTCATCTGCTTGGCGCCGCGACGTGCGCACTGCAGGGAGGGATCGGGCTCAACGTCGTAGAAGCAGTCGTGAGCGATGCCCATCTCATCGAGCTTGGCCTCGATGGCACGCGTGTTGCCATTCTTGAAGAGGAACTGGTCGGTAACGATGAAGGCGCGCTTCTTGCCCATTACGGTGCCGAGCTCGTCGAGTGCGACGGGCGTGCAGCCCTTCTTGAAGTAGACCTTCTCGGGTGCGCGGAACCACAGCATGTTCTCGCGGCGCTCTGCCACGGTCTTGACGTTGATCAAGTGCTTCACCCCAACGTTCTCGGAGACGGAGTTGCCACCCCAGGAGCCGCAGCCCAGGGTTAGAGACGGCTTCATGCCGAAGTTGTAGAGGTCACCGATGCCGCCGTGCGAGGACGGGGTGTTGATGACGATGCGGCAGGCCTTCATGACGTGCTGGAACTTAGCGATCTTCTCGCTCTGTGCCGGGTGCACGTAGAGAGAGGCGGTGTGGCCCGGGCCACCTGCGAGGACGAGGTGCTCTGCCTTGTCAACGGCCTCCTGGAAGTCCTTGGCGTGATACATAGCGAGGACCGGGGAGAGCTTCTCGTGGGAGAACTCTTCCTTCTCGGGATCGGTGGAGGTGACCTCGGCGATCAGGATCTTGGTCTTGGCGGGAACCTCGATGCCAGCGAGCTCGGCGATCTTGGCGGCAGCCATGCCGGGGATGCGGTGATCGAGTGCGCCGTTCTTGAACATGGCGGCACGCAGGGCGTCCATCTCGGCACCCTGCTTGACGAAGTAGCAGCCGCGACGCTGGAACTCAGCCTTGACATCCTTGTAGATGGAGTCGAGGACGGTGACGGACTGCTCGGAAGCGCAGATCATGCCGTTGTCGAACGTCTTGGAGTGGATGATGGAGTTGACGGCGAGCTTGATGTCCGCGGTATCGTCGATGATGACCGGGGTGTTGCCGGCGCCGACGCCGAGTGCGGGCTTACCGGAGGAGTAAGCAGCCTTGACCATGCCCGGGCCACCGGTTGCGAGAATGATGTCGACGTCGCGCATGACCATGTTGGTCAGCTCGATGGACGGCTTGTCGACCCAGCCGATGATGCCCTCAGGAGCACCGGCCTTGACAGCTGCGTCGAGAACGAGCTTGGCGGCGGCGATGGTGCACTTGGCGGCTGCCGGGTGCGGGGAGATGATGATGGCGTTACGGGTCTTCAGGCAGATGAGCGTCTTGAAGATGGCCGTGGAGGTCGGGTTGGTGGTCGGGATGACAGCGCCAACGATACCGATCGGCTCGGCGACCTTGGTGATGCCGTAAGCGTCGTCGCGCTCGATGACACCGCAGGTCTTGGTGTTCTTGTAAGCGTTGTAGATGTACTCAGCGGCGTAGTGGTTCTTGATGACCTTGTCCTCGAGAACGCCACGGCCTGTCTCCTCGATGGCGAGCTTGGCCAAAGGAATACGAGCCTTGTTGGCGGCCATAGCAGCCTCGTAGAAGATCTTGTCTACCTGCTCCTGAGTGTACTCAGCGAATTTAGCCTGGGCCTCACGCATAGATTTAAGTTTGGCCTCAAGCGCCTCCACGTTGTCCACGATGGCGGGAGTAGTGTTTTCCGGTGACTTTTTCACCATTTGTGTCTCCTTGCGATCGGAGATTTACCCTACAAGATGCATGATAGCAAGAAATAATTCGGTGAACGGGCAGATTCCCGTAAAAGACAAACTAAAACGCTTCAATAAACTGAAGCGTTTTAACAACAACTATCTGCCAGTGCATCGCCTCACTTATTGGGGACAGACTTACATGAGTGCTTTCACTCATTTGGGACAGACATCGTTTTGCCATTTTGCCGTTCTGAACCTGTTTTTGCCGATCATTGGATATAAATAGGTTACAGGCTCAGCATTTCGCGTTGCGTCTCTCCTTTTAGGTGTTGCCTGTACAGTTTTGAAAGGAGAGGCTATGCCCCGATGTGCCCGCGCCGTTTCTCTCACCGGCTATTACCACGTCTATGACCGCGGCAATTCTAAACAGATAATTTTTGAAGATGACTCCGACCGCTATCGGTTCTTATCTGATATCTCGGACAGATTCGCTCGCCATGAAGTGGCGGTGTTGGCTTGGTGCCTTATGGACAATCACTTCCATTTGATGGTTGATGATCCGTTTGACAATCTTTCAAAGGCAATGCAGTGCGCATTGACGGCGTATGCTAAGTATTTCAATGGGAAAACGGGGAGAACGGGGCATCTGTTTGACAATCGCTATTCGCGGGTCGCGGTTGAGTCGGACACGCAGGCAGTGCAGCTGCTCGATTATATCCATCTCAATCCCGTGAAAGGTGCGCTCGACTCGCTTGAGGCGTACCGCTGGTCAAGTTACAAGGCATATCAGCTGGGCTACGATCCCTTTGATATTTGTGATGCGGCCCCTATGCTCGATATTGTCGGAGGTTCCCGTTGCTATTGCGAGCATATCGAGGAAGTTGCCGGGCGCATCTGGTCAGAGGAGATTCTTCCGCGCCGACGGATCCCCGATGAGGATGCTCTTTCTGTTGCGCGCGAAGTCCTGCCCAGCATAGATCCTGCGCTGCTCAAGGCCTTGCCACGCCCCGAACGCGATGCCTGTCTGCTGAGGCTTAGGCGGGCACATCTCACGGTCAAGCAAATTGTCCGTATCACTGGTATCGGCTCTTCAAGCGTTACCAAGGCCACCACAGGCTGGAAGGAGGCTGCGTGAGGCAGGGGGCGAACCGATGCCGGCACGCGTTATGTCTGTCCCAAATGCATGAAAGCACTCATGTAAGTCTGTCCCCAATGAGTGCCCAATGAGTGCAAAAAGGCGCCCTCCGTAGGGGAGGACGCCTTTGATAAGTTCTATGTGAACGCGAGGTCTTTGACCCGGAGAGTCCGAGGTACTTGTTGGTAAGACCTTATTTAGGAGCGCGCAACCTTGCCGGACTTGAGGCAGGTGGAGCAAACGTTCATCTTGCGACGGTGACCGTCGACGACGACGTAGACGCGCTGGATGTTGGGGCGGAACTTACGGTTGGTGACGCGGTGAGAGTGGCTGATGGAGCGACCGGCAACGGGGTGCTTACCGCAAACTTCGCAAACTTTGGACATAACTGACCCTCCTTGGGCGACAAACGAACATGTCGCGTTAACAAACAAGCCTGAACTATAGCACAGAAGCAGATCCCTGTGCGTAATCTACACAGAGATATTTCTCTTTTGGCGATAGTGCCCACGCCACGGCCCTGGACGTAGATCCGATTTGCGTGCGGCAGAGGGGATTATGCCAGCTCGCAACAAGGTTTTCAAGCTCGTCCCACAAATATATATAGGTTTATGGTGCGTTGGGCTCCGTTTTCGGATTGCTTTGTATTTATGCTCGCAATTAGGCTCGAGGTTGGCTACACTATCCCTTGACCATTAAAGGGGTACGAGATACCCACATGGAATTACATAGCTGCCAATGAGCAGCCCTTCCTGTGGGTGTCTGGTCCGCTTTGAGCGGTCGGGCATCTATTTTTTTGACTGTGTCAGCAGTCAAGACATGTGAGGAAGGAGATCGATGGGCACGACTTCCCCCAAGGCGGTCATCATGGACGAGACCGCCGTCAATCGAGCGATGACCCGCATCGCGCACGAGATTCTCGAGCGCAACGAGGGCTGTGAAGACCTCGCTCTGGTCGGCATCGTCACGCGCGGCGACCTTCTGGCAAAGAAGCTCGCCGAGGAGATCAAGGAGATCGAGGGCGTCGAAGTTCCGCTCGGTAGCCTCGACATCAGCTTCTATCGCGATGACTATGCGACCAATTTCGCTCCCGCGATCCACGCCACCAACATTCCCTTTAGCGTCGACGGCAAGCGCGTCGTGCTGGTGGACGACATCCTGTACACGGGCCGTACCATTCGCGCCGCTCTGGACGCCGTCATGGATCTGGGCCGTCCGAGCCGCATCGAGCTGGCAGTTCTCGTTGACCGCGGTCACCGCGAGCTCCCCATCTCGCCGGACTTTGTCGGCAAGAACGTTCCCTCGTCGCACGAGGAGAACGTGCACCTATATATGAAGGAAGTCGACGGCCGTACCGCTGTCGAGATCAACGACGTCGCGCCGGGTTCCCACGTGGGCTCCGCGCCGCTGGGAGGTGAGTAGTACCGTGGCGTTCAACCATAAGCACCTGATCGACATTACCGAGTACTCCGAAGAGGACATCAAGCTCATCCTCGAGACCGCCAAGGCGTTCTCCGAGGTCAACGAGCGTGCGATCAAGAAGGTCCCCACGCTCAAGGGCAAGACCATCGTCAACATGTTCAACGAGCCCTCGACGCGCACCCGCAGCTCCTTCGAGCTCGCCGAGAAGCGCCTTTCGGCCGATAGCCTCAACTTTGGCGGCTCCTCGACCTCCACGGTCAAGGGCGAGAGCCTCGTCGACACCGTCGAGACGCTCAACGCCTATAAGATCGACTGCATCGTCGTGCGCGACAAGCACGCCGGCGCGCCCTACATCGTCACGCAGAACTCGCCCGCGAGCGTCATCTGCGCCGGCGACGGCAAGCACAACCACCCCACGCAGGCCCTGCTGGACCTGTACACCATTTGGCAGCACAAGGGTGACTTCCACGGTCTGAAGGTCGCCGTCGTCGGCGATATCTCCCACTCCCGCGTGTGCGGCTCGCTGATCCCCGCTCTTAAGATCATGGGCTGCGAGACCTATGCCGTCGCCCCCGGCACGCTGTTGCCTCCGGCACCCGAGGTCCTGGGCTGCGACCACGTGACGAGTGATCTCGATTCCGTCCTGCCCGAGCTGGACGTCGTCTACATGCTGCGCGTGCAGCAGGAGCGCCTCGAGGGCGCACCGTTCCCGACCATTCGTGAGTATCACAAGCTCTTTGGTCTGACCAAGGACCGCGAGAAGCTCATGAAGCCCGATGCGATCATCTGCCACCCGGGCCCCATCAACCGCGGCGTCGAGTTCGACTCCTACATGGCCGACCACCCGCAACGCTCCGTCATCCTGGAGCAGGTCTACGCCGGCATCTGCGTGCGTATGGCTATCCTGTATCTGCTGCTTGGAGGTGCCGATAATGGCCTTGCTTCTTAAGAATGCCCACGTCGTCGATCCGTCTGTCGAGCTTGACGGTGTCGTCGACGTCCTGATTGACGGCGACAAGATCGCCGAGGTCGGAGAGAACCTCGCCGCCGAGGGAGCCGAGGTCCGCGACCTTTCCGGCAAGTATCTCGTCCCCGGCCTGGTGGATATGCACGTGCATCTGCGCGAGCCCGGCTACGAGGTCAAAGAGGACATCGAGAGTGGCACTCGCGCTGCTGCCAAGGGCGGCTTCACCGGCGTGTGCGCCATGCCCAACACCGACCCCGTTACCGATAACGGTACCGTCGTTGAGTTCGTCAAGTCCCGAGCTGCCGAGGTCGGCCACTGCCGCGTCTATCCGTCGGGCGCCATGACCCGCGGTCTTAAGGGCGAGGCCATGTCCGAGATGGGCGATATGGTCGCCCATGGCGCCGTCGCTTTCACCGACGACGGTCGCGGCGTGCAGGGCGCGGGCATGCTCCGTCGCTGCATGGACTACGGCAAGATGTTCGGCAAGGTCTTTATGAGCCATTGCCAGGACGAGGACCTGGTCGGTCACGGTCAGATCAACGAGGGCAAGGTCTCGACCCGTCTGGCCCTCGAGGGCTGGCCGGCGGCAGGCGAGGAGCTGCAGATCGCTCGCGATATCGAGATCGCCAAGCTGACCGGTGCCAAGCTGCACATCCAGCACATTTCCACCGCTCATGGCCTGGAACTCGTGCGAGCCGGTAAGGCCGCCGGTGTTCAGGTGACCTGCGAGGCTACCCCGCACCACATGTTCCTGACCGAGAACGACCTGGACGAGACCTACAACACCTCGCTTAAGGTCAATCCGCCGCTGCGCACCGACGAGGACGCCGAGGCCATCCGTCAGGGTGTCATCGACGGTACCGTCGACGTTATCGTCACCGATCACGCTCCCCACACCCCGTGGGAGAAGGCCCGCGAGTTCGAGCTTGCGCCCTTTGGCATGATCGGCCTCGAGACCTCGCTGTCGCTTGTGCTTACCGAGCTGGTCAACACGGGCAAGATGAGCATGGCTCGCATGGTCGAGCTCATGGCCATCAAGCCGCGTGAGATCCTGGGCCTTGATCAGGTTCAGGTCAAGGCGGGCTCCGTTGCCGACCTGACCGTGTTCGACCCCTCCGCAACCTGGACGGTTGGCGAGGACGGTTACGAGTCGCGCGCCGAGAACTCCGGTTTTGCCGGCCGCACGCTCACCGGTCGTGCCACCGATGTGTTTGTCGGCGGTAAGCAGACGCTTGCCGACGGCTGCATCTGCTAGCATAGCCTTATCGCTTTTGTGCGCGGCGCCCTTGCGGTGCCGCGCTTTCTATTCGTTTGGACCATGCAACCGCATGGGGGATTGGAGCGTCTATGCCCACACCTTCCACTGCACGCATGCACGACTTCGAGGTCGTCTCGAACCGGGAGATTGCCGACGGCATCTTCTCGCTCGTCATCTCGGCCCCCAAGCTTGCAAGTGCGCTCAAGCCCGGTCAGTTTGTGAACATCGCCGTACCTGGCGATGCGTCCTCGCTGCTTCGCGTGCCCCTGAGCTACTACCGCGCCGACGCCGAGGCCGGCACCGTCGAGCTGTGGTACGCCGTTGTGGGCGACGATACCCGTCGTTTGTCCCAGATGGGCCCTGGCTCCTCCTCTAACCTGTTGGGCCCCGGTGGCCGTGGCTGGATGGTACCCGAGGGCACCAGGAAGGCCCTGCTCGTCGCCGGTGGCATTGGCGTTCCTCCTGTGCTGTGTCTTGCCGGTATGCTTGCCGAGCAGGGTGTTGACGTGGATGTGTGCCTGGGCTTTGGTACCGCTGCCAAGGCTGTGGGTGTCGATGAGTTCCGCGCGCTGGGCGCCACGGTTAACGTCTGCACCGACGACGGCACGCTGGGTACGCACGGTTTTTGCACCGATCCTGCCGCTGAGCTGCTGGGCGAGGGCGGCTACGACTACGTGGCCAGCTGCGGCCCCGCCGTCATGATGAAGAAAGTCGCCGCCGCTGCCGCCGAGGCCGGTGCGTACTGCGAGGTGTCGCTCGAGCGCATGATGAGCTGCGGCTTTGGCGCCTGCAACACCTGCAATGTCGAGACGGTCGACGGTATGAAGGGCGCCTGCATGTGCGGCCCCGTGTTCGATGCTTCCAAGGTGGTGGTCTTCTAGTGGGTACCGTGAACATGGCCGTCGATTTCGGCGGCGTCAAGATGCAGAACCCCATCAACACCGCAGCCGGTACCTTCGGCTACGGTTGGCAGTTCCAGAATTTCTTCGATGTTTCCCAGCTGGGCGCCATCACCACTAAGGGCTGCGCCGCCGAGCCCTGGCCGGGCAATCCTGCGCCCCGCATGGCCGAGATTCCCGGCGGTATGATCAACTCCGTGGGCCTGCAGAACCCCGGTGTCGCCGCCTTTGCCCGTGAGTCCGGCCCGTGGCTCGAGCAGCTGTCCAAGGACGGTTGCCAGGTCATTTGCCAGGTTGCCGGCCACTCCGTTGACGAGTTTGTGCGCGCGCTTGAGATGTATGTCGAGCTGTGTCCCTGGGCTGCCGGCTACGAGATCAACGTCAGCTGCCCCAACATCGCCGCCGGCGGTGCCGCTATGGGCTCTACGCCCGAGGGCGCCTCTTCCGTCATGGCCGCCTGCCGCAAGGTGACCGACAAGCCGCTGTTCGTGAAGATGGCTCCGGTTAACGTCGCCGAAATTGCCAAGGCTCTCGAGGCCGCCGGCGCCGACGGCCTATCGGTCATTAACTCCATCCAGGGCATGGCTATCGACGTTCATACCCGCAAGTCCCGCGTGGCCAAGCCCAAGGGCGGCCTTTCGGGCCCGCTGTGCCACCACATCGCCGTGCGCATGGTCTGGGAGGTTGCCCAGGCCGTCGATATCCCCATCAACGGTGTCGGCGGCGTCATGACCGGCGAGGATGCGGCCGAGTTTATCCTGGCTGGCGCTACCTGCGTGTCGGTCGGCATGGCCAACTTCGTCGATCCGTGCGTTTCGCTTAAGATTGCGCATGAGCTCGAGGCCTGGGCGGAGTCTCAGGGCGTGAAGGACATCAACGAGCTGGTAGGTGCTTTCGAATGCTAGAGACCGATGCCCGCGACCGCGTTATCGTCGCCCTCGACTGCGACCGTGAGCGTGCGCTCGAGCTTGCCCATGAGCTTTCGGGCCATGCCGCTTGGCTCAAGGTGGGCATGACGCTCTATTACGCCGAGGGTCCCCAGATCGTCAAGACCTTTAAGGACCTTGGCTTTAGGGTCTTCCTCGACCTTAAGTTCCATGACATTCCGCATCAGGTTCGCGGCGCTGCCCGCTCGGCCTCGCTTGCCGGTGCCGACTTGCTTTCGGTCCACGGCCTGGGCTCGGGCGCTATGCTCGCTGCCTGCCGCGAAGGTGCCGAGGAGGCGCGCGAGGACCGTGCCAAGCTTGTCGCCATCACCGTGCTCACGAGCATGAACCAGGATTCGCTGGCCGAGATTGGCGTTGAGTCGCCCGTGGCCGAGGAGGCCGCCCGCCTGGCGAAGCTTGCTCAGGCCAACGGCATCGACGGTATCGTGTGCTCTCCGATGGAGGCTCACGATATGCGCGAGCTGCTGGGCCCCGATGCCCTCATCGTGACTCCGGGCGTGCGTCCCGTGGGCGCGGCCCTGGGCGATCAGTCCCGTGTTGCCACGCCTTCCCAGGCTATCGAGCGCGGCGCGAGCCATATCGTGGTGGGACGTCCCATCACCGGTGCCGACGACCCTGTTGCCGCTTTTGACGCAATTGTCGCCGAGCTGGTCGAAAACGTCGCATAAAAGATTTCTTAAGTCACCACTTTTGAGTGCCATTAGCACAAAATAGCCCCCGTGCCTGCGAAAACTTTCCCATCTATTGTGTGGAATCGCGGTTCGGGGGCTTATCTTTGCCCCCGATATATTGCACTTTTTGCAGGTATCGTCTAACCTATGGAGCCGCAATTGAGCATTTTGTACGTTTGACGTGCTAAAATGCCAACATCGAATGAATGTTAAACCAATTATTTGGAGGTTCGAATGGCACTCCCTCAGCTTACCGACGAGCAGCGCAAGCAGGCTCTTGAGAAGGCCGCTGCCGCCCGTCATGCCCGCGCTGAGCTTCGCGAGCAGATCAAGAAGGGTGAGAAGTCCCTCGAGTCCGTGCTCAACTCCGATGATCCCATCGCTTCCCGCATGAAGGTCTCCACCCTTATCGAGTCCCTCCCTGGTTATGGCAAGGCTAAGGCCGCCAAGATTATGGAGGAGCTCGGTATCTCCGCTACCCGTCGCGTCCAGGGCCTTGGCGTCCGTCAGCGCGAGCAGCTCCTCGAGCAGCTGACCAAATAAGTGAGCGCTCAGGATTCCAAGCTCTTTGTGATTTCTGGACCGTCAGGCGCAGGCAAGGGCACGCTCGTCACTCGTGTGCGCGAGCGTCGCTCAAACTTGGGCCTGACGGTTTCGGCTACCACGCGAGCACCACGTAAGGGCGAGGTCGACGGCGTCAACTACTTTTTTCTGACGCGCGAGGAGTTCGACCGCCGCGTGGCAAATGGTGAGTTTGTCGAGTGGGCCGAGGTTCACGGCAACTGCTATGGCACGCTGGTGAGCGAGGTCCAGTCTAAGCTCGCGTCTGGCGCTTCTCTGATTTTGGAGATTGATGTCCAGGGTGCCCTGCAAGTCAAGGAGCGCTTCCCCGAGGCTGTGCTGATCTTTATCAAGCCACCCTCGCTTGAGGTGCTTCGCGAGCGTCTTGTCGGTCGCGGTACCGAGTCGCCCGAGACGATTGAGCTGCGCATGGCAAACGCCGCCCATGAGCTTGCCCTTGCCGACCGCTACGACGACGTCGTGGTGAATGATGATCTCGACCGCGCGACTGATGAACTCGTTCGCGTTCTCGATATGCATGAAAGGATCTGAAGTCCGTGTCCGTTGTAAAGCCTTGCATTGACGATCTTCTGGAGAAGACCGATCATAACCGTTTCCTGCTCGCTTCGCTTGCCTCCAAGCGCGCCTGCGATATCAATAGCATGCTGCGTGGCCAGCACAACCGCGTGCTTGCCGTCCAGGATGTCGATGACATCACCATCGCGCTCTCTGGTGCCGATACCATTTCGATGGCTATGGACGAGATCGTCGACGGCGATATCTCCTACGATGAGGCCCGTTACGAGAAGGCGCTCGGCCACAAGGTTGCTGAAGCCTAAATGGCAGCTCGCGTCTGCCTGGTCCACTATCACGAGGTTGGACTGAAGGGCAAGAACCGCGCACATTTTGAGCATATCCTCATGGATAACATTAAGGCGGCTTTGGCCGCCTTTTCCGTGAACGCTGTGTCTCGAATTTCCGGTTATATCCTCGTGACCTTTAACGAACATCAGGCCGACGATGCGGCGCGCGTTATCCGCACCGTCCCCGGTGTTGCTCGTGTGTCCCTGGCGTACCACACCAACCGCGACCCGCAGGAGTACTGCGCCGCTGCCGTCAAGGCGCTGCGCGAGTTTGGCCCCTTCGATTCATTTAAGGTGCACGCCAAGCGCTCCAATACTGACTATGAGCTCACTTCGATTGATATCAATCGTCAGGTGGGCGAGGTGCTGTGTGAGGCCTTCCCCGATAAAAAGGTTCAAATGCACGACCCCGACGCGATGGTGCACGTACTGGTGGTCCAGGGTAGCGTCTACGTGTATGCGCGCTCTGAGCGCGGCGTGGGTGGTCTGCCGGTGGGCTCTGCTGGCAAGGTCGTGACCCTGTTGTCGTCGGGTATCGATTCGCCGGTGGCGACCTGGATGCTCGCGCGTCGCGGTGCCGTGTGCGTGCCGGTGCATTTTTCCGGTCGTCCGCAGACGCCAGATACCAGCGAGTATTTGGTGCAGGATATCATTCGCGCCCTTGAGCCGGGTGTCCAGATCGGCCGTCTGTATGTCGTTCCGTTTGGCGACTGCCAGCGCGAGATTTCGGTGACCTGTCCCAGCAACCTGCGTGTCATCATGTATCGCCGCATTATGTATTCGGTTGCTGAGCGCATCGCTCATATCGAGGGCGCCAAGGCCATCGTGACGGGCGAGTCGCTTGGCCAGGTTGCCTCTCAGACGCTCGAGAACATTATGGCCGTCAACGAGGCCGTGAAGATTCCCGTGTTCCGTCCGCTCATTGGCTCTGATAAGCAGGAGATCATCGCGCGTGCCCAGGAGATTGGAACGTTTGATATCTCGACCGAGGCGGCGCCCGATTGCTGCACGCTCTTTATGCCGCGTCGTCCCGAGACGCATGCCAAGCTCGATGCCGTACATGAGGCCTGGGAGCTGTTCGATCACGAGGAGATGATCGAGCGCCTGCTCAAGCAGACCGAGTATATCGATTTTGGCAGCAACACGTATAAGGCCCCCAAGACCTTAAAACGCAAACATTCGGAGCTCGCTCCGCGTGAGATATACCAAGATCACGAGTAATTGCTTGCATAGGCCGGCGATGTATTTGCATCGTCGGTCTTTTGCTATCTGGGCGTTTGCTTCCAAGTTGCTCATTTGACGACGCGTGCCTGAATAAATGGACACTTTTCCGCAAGGTTTTGGCCAGGTATTGGTTTGACCGTGTGCGACGATGTGCGAATCCGGACGCCGCGACCTCTTTCGCCTGACACGATAGTGTTGGGAGGTGTTTGCTATGGCACAGCGCGAACAACACGAACGGGTCAAACGAATGGATCGCTGGGCGGGAAAGCTGCTCGAGCACAAGGCGGTGGTCGTGGCGATGCTCGTCGTTATTGCGATGGCGAGTGGGTTGGCGATGGCAACGTTGGGCGGCGAATCCGATGGGGTGACGTTTGATCGTGATGCCACGTCGGTTGAGCGGGCGGATACTGGTTCTGCGGACGCTTCTGATGATGGCGATCCTTCGAGTGATTCGAAAAAGGTAAGTGCGGCCAGTGAGGTCTATGTCGATGTTGACGGGGCCGTGGTCACGCCGGGTGTCTATCGCCTGCGGGAGGGCGCGCGCGTGGCTCAGGCGATTGATGCTGCCGGCGGGCTTACGCCCGAGGCAGACGTTACGGGGCTTAATCGGGCATCCAAGGTCACTGATGGACAAAAAATCCACGTTCCAACGGTAGGGGAGCAGCAGGCGTCCATTGCGGAAGCCGGTGTTGATGGTGGGGCTTCCGCATCATCGGGCGTGAGCGGCGCAACAGGCCTGGTAAACATCAATACGGCAAGCGCGGCAGAGCTGCAGACACTCTCGGGCATCGGTCCCTCCATGGCACAGTCAATTATCGATGAGCGGACAAAGAACGGTGCTTTTGCCTCGGTTGACGACCTGATGCGTGTGTCGGGAATCGGCGAGAAGAAGCTTGCCAAAATCAAAGATTGCATTTGCGTATGAATGCGCGCGAGCGCCAGCGCGAAATGCCGCCTCGTCCTTTGATTCCATGGCTGGCGGCGCTCTTTGCAGGTCTTGCCGGGGCGAGCGCGTTGGTTCTTAATGCGGCTGCCGATGTCCTGCTCGGCGAAGGCTCGTGGGACATAGGGACATTTTGGTTCATATCGGTATTTGCCGTGACGCCCACTGCATTCGGTAAAGCTTGCCCCTGGGCAGCGCGATGGAAACGAGGACTCTATGCCGCGTCGTTCGGTGTCGTTGCGGGCGCACTTGTTTCTGCTTTGTGGTCTGCGGGTGCGCTGCACGCTTCGCGCGCTCTTGACGGACGGGCGGCAAGTTCCCTTGAATTTGTGGTGCAGGGTGACCCATCCATTAACGAGGAGACCTATTCCTATACCTGCGATGCCTATGCAAAAGGGGAGCGATTGGGGGCAGTTCGTCTTTCGTGTGACCGAAGCCTCGATGTCGGCTGTCGCGTTCGGGTTATCGGGCGTATCTTGCCCTTTTCGAATGATTCCTATGGGCGTTCGCGCGTTTTGCGCGGCGAGGTGAGAAAGGTCAAGGCCGTTCGGTTCGTATCGATTCAAGAAGGCTCACCGAGCTTGTTGCTTCGATTTCGTAGCGCGCTCCTCGTCGCCGTTGATCCCGTTGCCGATCCCGCCCGTGCACTCATAGCCGGTGTCGTCTGTGGCCGTTCGTCCGAGCTACGCGCGCAGCCGGCGGGTGATTGGTTTTCGGTAACGGGCACCGCACATCTCATCGCCGTCTCGGGCAGCCATCTGGCGATTGTGGGCTTTGTGCTCGAGACCGCGTTGCAAAAGACGCGTTGTCCGCGTGGGCTCCAGCGTGCGATGCTTGCGGCAGCGCTTGTGTCCTACACTGCCTTTACCGGTGCGTCGCCATCGGCCGTGCGTGCATGCTGCATGGTGTTTGCAACGCTTGTCGTCAACGGTGCCGGACGTCGCCGCCATGGCCTCTCCGCGCTTTTCATGACCATGTCGATCTTTGTGCTGCTGCGTCCGACGGTGCTGTTCGAGATGGGCTTTCAGTTGTCCTGCGTGAGTGTCTTCGCTATCCTGTGCTTTTGCCCCTATGCCACCTTCGCCCTGGGGGAGCTCGGTGTGCCGTCGGGTGTGGCCGGCATGCTCTCCGTCACGTTATGCTCGCAGTTGGCGACGTTGCCCATCACGATTCCGGCCTTTGGGACGTTTTCGCTGATCGCACCGCTCGCGAATGCGCTCATCGGCCCCGTGGTGAGCGTACTGCTTGCCGTCTCGGTCGTGCTGGCGCCCGTATCGCTCGTGCCTTTGTTGCGGCCTTGGGCGCTCTTGGTGCCCATGATCGCCGCCCGCTGTGTACTGTTCTTTGAGCAGCTCCTTGCTGCGATACCGGGCGCATCGGTGAGCGTGCCACCCGACTCGATAGGGGTTTTCCTTGTTCCGATGGCCCTCGCGATCTTGCTGGTTTGGTGGCCTCGTCCCCGTGCTCGCCCCATGGCGGCGGGGGTCACGTGTTTGGTCTTTCTGGCGGCGCTCCCGTATGTCTATTGGGATCGATTCGCCCCGTCTTCCGTGACGGTCCTGGACGTGGGGCAGGCCGATGCGATCTTGATTCGGCAGGGCTCGACGGTGGTGCTCGTGGATAGCGGGCTCGACGAACGGGTGGTCACCGCGCTCGTTCGAAACAATGTGCATCATATCGATGCCGTCTTTGTAACGCATTGGGACGAGGACCACTGGGGCGGTCTGCCTGCAGTGCTGGAACAGTTTTCGGTTGGGACCATCGCCGTAGCGGCCGACGCACTCGATGATGCGCCCGCGCAGGTTCTAAACCATCTCGGCGTTTCGTATCGCCAGGTGAGGCGGGGAGATACCGTCGACATCGGTGCGTTTCGCGCCCAAGTGATGTGGCCGTTCGATTCTGTGGATGGAGAAGGGAACGAAGACTCGCTTGTCTTGCTACTCACCTTTGCGCAAGAAGGAAAGCGCTTGCGCATGCTGCTGACCGGCGATGCCGAGCTTGACCAGGAACGTGAGTTTGTGCAGGAGGTGGGGGATATCGATGTGCTTAAGTTGGGACATCACGGCTCGAAGGTCTCGGTCGACGGTGAGTTGCTGGGCGTCTTGAGACCCGAGCTTTCCATTGCAAGCGCCGGCGAGGGGAATCGATACGGTCATCCCAGCGACGAGTGCGTGGATGCGGTTCGAGCGGCCGGTGGGGGCTTTGCGTGCACCATCGAACAAGGGGATATCACCATCACGCCGACCGCGAAGGGCTTTACGATGCGATGCCAGCGGTCGTGATGGCATCGTTGGCGCGCGGTGGGGCCCTGGGCTAAAATGACACGGTACGAATTTAGGAGCTTGCGAGAGGGGAGCGCGATGTCCGAAACCGGGCTGTTGCCGGCATATCTGATCGTCGGTACCGACGGAGTCAAACGTGACCACGCTGTCTCGCGCATGAAGGCACGTCTGGAAAAGTCGGGCATGGTCGAGTTCAACCTCGACGAGCGCGACATGACCAAAGACCCCGATATCGAATCGATTATCGGCTCGCTCAACACCTTTCCCATGGGCAGCGAGTTTCGCCTTGTAATTCTCGACGGCTGCTCAAAGCTCGCCAAGGCGGTCTCTGAGCCGCTCGTCGAATATCTGGCGAGCCCCAGCCCCACGACTGTCTGCCTGTTCATTGCCGACTCGCTTGCTAAGAATACGCGCTTGTATAAGGCAATCGCCAAGATTGATAAGAAGGCAGTGATCGACTGTTCGAGCACCAAACGCTGGGAGCTGCCGCGTCGCGTGCAGCAGATGGCGACGCAACACGGTAAGTCCATCTCCACGGCAGCCGCTGAGGAGCTCGTCTCACGCTCGGGTGAAAACACCCGTATGCTCGACAACGACTTGGCAAAGCTTGCCCAGATGGTCGAGGCGCCTCAGATTGAGCTTGCCGATGTGGAACGCTGGATCGTGCGCACGGCTGAGGTCCAACCTTGGGACTTTCTCAATGCGGTCTCGGCCCGCGATATGCGGCGATCGCTCGAGCTCTTTAATCTGCTGCCCGTCAAGAGCTATGTGTGGACCTACACCTTGCTGTGCGGACGCATCCGTGAGCTTATCGTTGCCAAGGCCCTCGATGCGCGCGGGCAAGGTCGCGAGCTTGCCGCAACGCTCAAGCTCCAGTCCTGGCAGGTCAAGAATCATCTGACCTGGGCGCGCCGCTTTTCTATGGCGGAGCTTGTCGCTGCGCTCGAGGGCGCGGTCGATGTGGAGCTCGCACTCAAGGGTTCGGCCGATTCCCAGACCGCATTTTTGCTTTGGATTACGAACATCTTGAGAAAATCGTGATGATACCTGCCTTTTTGCCAAATTCGTTCTATCCCTTTGAGATAGAGCGTGCTATAGTAGGCGCTTGCATGACCTCACCGTGTCTCAGAGGTGTCATACATTTTTTGCAAGGAACTCGAAAGGAACTCCAGAAGTGGCAAACATCAAGTCTCAGAAGAAGCGTATCCGCACCAATGAGGCAGCTCGCATGCGTAACAAGGCTGTCAAGTCCGAGCTCAAGACGCTGACGAAGCACGTCCAGTCCGCCGTCGCCGAGGGCGACGCCGAGAAGGCTCAGGCTGCCCTCAAGACCGTCACCAAGCGTCTCGACATGGCTGCCGCCAAGCATGTTATCCACAAGAACCAGGCTTCCAACCGCAAGTCCGGTCTTGCTAAGCTCGTGAACAGCATCAACGCCTAAGTTGTAAATTTCACACCACACAGATTACGCGCATAAATGGAGCCTGTTTTATGGAACAGGCTCCATTTTTTGTACCGCTCGGGTAAGATAGTCCGCATGAATACTTCAATTGACATTTCCCACATCCGCAACTTCTCGATTGTTGCGCACATCGACCATGGCAAGTCCACGATCAGTGACCGCATTCTCGAGCTCACCCATACCGTCGACGAGCGCGACATGGAGTCGCAGCTGCTCGACACCATGGATATCGAGCGCGAGCGCGGCATCACGATCAAGTCCAATGCCGTTCGCGTGTCCTATGACGCCGACGATGGCGAGACGTATCAGTTCAATCTGATCGATACGCCGGGCCACGTGGACTTTACCTATGAGGTTTCGCGCTCGCTGGCAGCCTGTGAGGGCGCGGTGCTCGTTGTCGACGCCACACAGGGTGTCGAGGCACAGACCGTCTCCAACGCGACGCTCGCCATGAACGCCAATCTGGACATTGTGCCGGCCATCAACAAGATCGACCTGCCCTCGGCTCATCCCGACGAGGTTAAGACCGAGATCGAGGATGACCTGGCGATCCCTGCCGATGATGCCGTGTGTGTCTCGGGCAAGACCGGCGAGGGCATCCACGATCTGCTGGAGTCCATTGTCTTTTTGATCTCTCCGCCCAAGGGCGATGCGAACGCGCCGCTCAAGGCACTCATTCTGGATTCATACTTCGACGAGTATCGTGGCGTCGTCGCCACGGTCCGCATCTTTGACGGCTCCATCAAAAAGGGCGATACCTTGCGCATGATGCAGGCAAAGGGCGACTTTTTGGTCGATGGCGTGGGCGTCAAGCGTCCCGCCGAGACCCCGGTCGACGCGCTCACGGTCGGCGAGGTCGGATACGTGGTCACGGGCCTGAAGGACCCCGAGGCCGTTCGCGTGGGCGATACCCTCACGTGGGCGTCGAATCCCTGCCCCGAGCCGCTTCCCGGCTACCGCGAGGCCAAGCCCATGGTTTATACGGGCCTGTTCCCGATCGATAACAAGGACTACGAGAACCTGCGTGACGCGCTCGATAAGCTACACGTCAACGACCCGTCGTTGGTGTGGGAGCCCGAGACCTCGGTGGCGCTCGGCTTTGGCTTCCGCGTGGGCTTCCTGGGCCTGCTGCATATGGAGGTCGTTAAGGAACGCCTGGAGCGCGAGTTCAATCTGGACCTCATTGCCACGAGTCCTTCGGTCGACTATCACGTGTACAAGACCGATGGCGAGATGATCGATGTCCGCAGCCCGCAGGACCTGCCCAAGGCCACACGTATCGAGCGTATCGAGGAACCCTACCTCAAGGCCAAGATCATCTGTCCGCCCGAGTATACGGGTGCCGTCATGCAGCTCGCCATCGAGCACCGCGGCGTGACGACCGACATGATCCATCTCACGAGCAAATCGGTCGAGATGCGCTTCGATATGCCGCTTGCCGAGCTCATTTTGGACTTCTTTGACCAGCTCAAGAGCCGTACCAAGGGCTATGCCTCGCTCGACTACGAGTTCAACGAGTATCGTCCCTCCGAGCTCGTCAAGCTCGATATCTTGCTTTCGGGCGACGAGGTGGACGCGCTGTCTTTTATCGTCCACAAGGACAAGGCCTACGGTCTTGCCCGCGGCCTATGCGACAAGCTCAAGGAGATTATTCCGCGTCAGCTGTTCGAGGTGCCCATCCAGGGTGCTATCGGTAACAAGATCATCGCCCGTTCCACCGTCAAAGCGCGTCGCAAGGACGTTCTTGCCAAGTGCTACGGCGGCGATATCTCGCGTAAGCGCAAGCTGCTCGAGAAGCAGAAAGAGGGCAAGAAGCGCATGAAGGCCATCGGATCGGTCGAGGTCCCGCAGGAGGCCTTTATGGCGATCCTCAAGGTGGACGAGTAGGTCTATGGCGCTTTCCGAATACAGCAAGCGGCTGCTGGGCGCCTATGCCGAGCAGCCGTTCCTTATGGCTCCCATGGCGGGCGTGACTGACCCCGCCTACCGCATCATGTGTCGCCGCCGCGGTGCCAACCTTGCCTACAGCGAGATGGTGAGCGTGGCGGGTCTTGCCTATGCCAGCAACAAAACGTGGCGCCTGGTGCTGCCGGCCGACGAGGAGCAGCAGATTTGCGTGCAGCTCTTTGGCTCCAAGCCCGATCAGTTTGCGAGTGCCGTCGCCGCCGTCGAGGAGCGTGTGGGCGATCGCCTGTCGCTCATCGATATCAACATGGCCTGTCCTGCCCGAAAGGTTGTCACCAAGGGCGAGGGCTCTGCCCTTATGCGCACGCCCGATTTGGCCGAGAAGATCGTCGAGGCGGCGGTGGGCGCGGCGCATGTGCCCGTGACCGTAAAGATCCGCAAGGGCTTTTATGCCGAGGACCGTAATGCCGCGACGTTTGCCCAGATGCTTGAGGGTGCAGGGGCTGCCGCAGTCGCCGTGCATGGTCGTTGCGCCACGCAGCTCTACACGGGCCAGGCCGATTGGTCGGTCGTCGATGAGGTCGCAGATGCCGTCGAGATTCCCGTAATCGGTTCGGGCGACGTGTTCTGCGCCGAGGACGCCGCGGAGCATCTGCGCAACTCGCGTGCCAGCGCGGTGTTTATCGCGCGCGGCATCTACGGCAATCCGTGGGTGTTCGGTGATGCTCGCGCCCTTGCGCTCGATGGCATACCGGTGCCGGCTCGCAGCTCCGTCGAGCGCCTGGACGCCCTGCGTGAGCACCTAACGCTGACACATGAGCTCCTGCCGCTCATGTCGCGTGCCCGTACGTACGCAAGCTGGTACTTAAAAGGCATGCCCCATGCCGCCGCCTGGCGTGCCCATGTGGTGCGCTGCTCCACGTATGAGGAGTTTATGGCGCTGGTCGATGAGATCGAGCATGATGTGGTGGCCTGCGAGGCTGCCCTTGCCGCCGGCGAATCGGTGCCCCCTCATCCGCTGGAGGCTTAAGGGTGGCCGTTACCGCGCTGTACGTGCACGTGCCGTTTTGCGCTCAAAAGTGCCGGTACTGCGACTTTGACTCGCGCAGTTTCGCTTCGTGCGAGCTGGGTGCAGCGCTCGATGCCTATTTTGAGCAGTTGTTCGCGCGCCTCGATGCTTTTGGCAAGGCTGGTGCCCTTGACCAGATCCGCACCGTCTATGTTGGCGGCGGTACGCCGTCGCTGGCGGGGGAGCGCCTGGTAGAACTCGCCCGGCGTATCTCTGCGTGGTGCGCCCCCGTTGAGCTTACCTGCGAGGCCAATCCCGAGTCGCTGACCGCCGAGCTTGCCACTGCGCTTGCCAAGGTTGGTGTCACACGCGTCTCTCTGGGCGTGCAAACGCTCGATAACACCGAACTTACTGCCATCGGCCGTATTCACGATGCCGATCGGGCGCTCGCTGCCATCGCGACGGTCAAGAACGCTGGGCTTGACGTGTCGTGCGACCTTATGTGCGGACTTCCCGGGCAAACCGCATCGAGTTGGAAGCGCACGCTCGATGGCGTGCTCGCGGCGGCTCCACATCATGTGTCGGTCTACCCGCTTACGCTCGAGGAGGGGACGCCCCTTTATCGCATGGCGTGCCGCGACGAGTCGCTCGAGCCTGATGAGGATTTTCAGGCCGCCTGCATGGATGTGGCGCGTGAGCGTCTGGGTGCGGCCGGTTATCACCCCTATGAGGTGGCAAGCTATGCGCTCGACGGGCATGAGTGCGCCCATAACATTGCCTACTGGACCGGACGGGGCTACCTGGGCCTGGGTCGTTCTGCCGCGGGCATGCTCGACGCCGAGGATTTCGATCGCTTGGCCGGACTGTTTTCCGACGTGCCTGCTCGCGGCGATGCGTATCGCGTGCGCCTGGTGCAACGTGACGATGACGCGACGGCGTTCGAGACTGAATATCTGTCGCAGCGTGAGGCTGCGGCTGAAGACCTGATGCTCGCTTGTCGCATGACGCGCGGTATTGCGTCCGATCTGTTGGTTCGTGCAGCTTGCGTCATCCCAACGGGTGAGCTGGCAGCTGCCTGCGATCGCGCGCTCGAATTGGGTCTTGCCACTTGGGTGCCCGAGACGCTCGGAGTCCATGAGGGACCCTTCACTTCGGCAGACGTCCTCGCGGGCCATGTCCGTGCTCGTTTAGCGCCCACCCACTTGGGCTGGCTCGATGGAAATGTGCTGTTCGAGCTGTTTTGGGGTCTAGCCTAGGCCGCTCGGGTAGAATTACCGCAATATATACGCTGCTGTGAGCAGGAGGTTGCCGCGCATGGCGACGATGAACGAAAAAGATTACTACGAGATTTTGGGTGTCTCCAAGGACGCCACCTCGCGTGATATTCAGAAGGCCTTCCAGCAAAAGGCCCGCAAGCTCCATCCGGACGTCAACAAAGAACCTGATGCCGAGGAAAAGTTTAAAGAGGTTTCCGAGGCCTACGCCGTGCTTTCGGACGAGCAGAAGCGTGCGCGCTACGACGCCATGCGCTCGGGCAATCCCTTTGCCGGTGCACCGACGGCTTCGCCCTATGGCGGTGGCTATGCCGGCAGCGCCGGTTACGGCAATCCCTTTGACGGCGGTTTCCCCTTCGGGGGCGCCTGGGGCCAGCCGCGTCGCGGGCAGGCTGCCTATAATCCCGAGAACGGCGCCAACGTGGTCGTCGATATTAAGCTCGACGCCAAGGAGGCCAAGGGCGGTGCCCGCAAGACCGTTCGCTATACGCGCTTCGATACCTGTGGTCACTGCGGAGGCTCGGGTTCTGTTTCGTCCGAGCATGCACATACCTGTCCGAGCTGCGGCGGTCGCGGCCACATCGACGTCGACCTGTCCTTCCTGTTTGGTGCGGGTACGTTCCAGTCGGTCTGCCCCGAGTGCGGCGGTTCCGGTAAGGTCGTGGCCGACCCCTGCCCTGATTGCGGCGGCAGCGGTCGAACCCGTGTGACCTCTGAGCAGACAATTGAGTTTCCTGCCGGCACGCACGATGGCGACGAGGTCCGCATTGGCGGCATGGGTCACGCCGGCACCAACGGTGCCGCGGGCGGCGATCTTGTCGGCCGTGCCCATGTTGAGGCCGAGCGTCTGGAAGGCAAGGCCCGTACCGGTTTTTACCTGATGGGCATCGTGGCGCCGTTTTTGGTGCTGTCGGCCATATCGGGCGTGTTCTCGGCCTTTGCCGTGATGTGCTTTATTCCGTTTGCCATGGGCCTTTTCATGGTGGTCTCGGACGGCGTGCTGCACCGCAGCCTGCTGTGGTGGAAGCGCGGCGCGATGCAGTTTGCCAACGGTTTTGCCAACGGATTTATGTTCGCGCTCGTGTCGGTTTGGTTTGCGAGCTGCTCGCAACGTGCCATGCTTTCGCCCTACGCAATGCAATAACATCTAGCCCTCTGTTTGCGGCCGGCCCAGCTTGGGTATAGGACGCACTGTGACAATAATGAAAGTCGGAAGGATACGGTTGTGTCGGAAAATAGGGATTACTACGAGGTACTTGGCGTCGACAAGGATGCCGATGCGCGGACGATTAAGCGCGCGTTTCTAAAGAAGGCCCGTACCGTACACCCGGACGTTTCGGACGACCCCGAGGCCGAGGCCAAGTTCAAAGAGCTCAACGAGGCTTATTCCGTTCTTTCCGACGAGCAGAAGCGTGCTAACTACGACCGTTACGGCACCGCGGACGGCCCTGGTGGTTCGGGCTACGTCGATATCAACGATATCTTTGGCGGCATGGGCATGGACGACCTCTTCTCGTCGTTCTTTGGCGGCGGTGCCGGCGGTGGCGCCCGAAATCGCCGTGAGCGTCGTCGCGGCCGCGATATGGCGATCTCCCTTTCGGTGACCCTTGAGGAGGCGGCGCTTGGTTGCAAAAAGACGATCAGCTATGACCGCCTTGCCCCCTGCGAGGATTGTAACGGCACTGGTAGGGCCGAGGGCGCACAGGAAAAGCAGTGCAGCCGCTGCCACGGCACAGGCTATGTCACGACGGTCCAGCGCTCGTTCCTGGGCCAGGTTCAGTCCTCTTCGCCTTGCCCCGACTGCCACGGTGAGGGCACGGTTATCGACCATCCCTGCGAGACCTGCGACGGTCAGGGCCGAACACCTTCGCACGAAAAGATCGACATCGATATCCCCGCCGGCGTTTCGACCGGTCGCCAGCTGCGCGTGAGCGGCTTTGGCGAGGCCGGCCTTCGCGGCGAGCCCTCGGGCGACCTGATTGTCAACGTGCGCGTTGCCGACCATGAGCGCTTTAAGCGCAACGGTGACGACCTGTACCTGGTGAGCGATATCTCGATTGCGCAGGCTGCGCTCGGCTGCGAGATCGAGGTCGAGGGCATTATGCCCGACGAGGTCGTTAAGGTGACGGTTCCCGCCGGCGCCCAGTACGGCGACACCGTGAGCGTCAATAATTACGGAATGCCGCGCATTGGCGGTGGCGGTTCGCGTGGCCGCCTGATCGTGCAACTGCGCGTGGTTGTTCCCATCAATCTCTCCAATAAGCAGCGCGAGCTGCTCCGTGCTTTTGCCGATGAGATGGGCGATGACGTCGCTTCTGGTAAGAAGTCGGTGACCGACCGTATCAAGAGTGCCCTCGACGATATCCTCGATTAAGGAGCCCGCGTGCTCGCACCCCATATTTCCGTCGTCAACCTCGGCTGCCGTGTCAACCGGGTTGAGTCTGACCGTATCACTGCCGACCTTATGCGCCTGGGCTTTGCGATGGTGGAGCCCCAGGATGCCGACCTGATCGTAATCAATACCTGCGCCGTGACGGGCGAGGCCGAGGCCAAGACCCGCAAGGCTGTCCGCCATGCGCTGTCATATCCAGGCGAGCCCTACGTGGTCGTGACCGGCTGCGTCGTCAACTTGCATCCCGAGGAGCTACTGGAGCTTTCGGACCGCGTGATTGCCGAGCCGTCGAAAATCGACGTCGCCGAGCGTGTCTGCGAGGTGCTGGGTGTCGAATCCGATAGTGTGGCCGCCTGCAGCGACAGCGATGTGGTCGATGCCCTGGGGCGCTCGCGTCTGGGCGTGAAGATCCAAGACGGCTGTAATCACCGCTGCACGTATTGCATCGTGTGGAAGGCACGCGGCCCCGAGCGCTCCGTGCCCGTCGAGTCCGTGCTCGAGCAGGTGCGCGAGGCCCAGGAGGCCGGTGTGCCCGAGGTGGTGCTGACTGGCGTGAACCTGGGCGCCTATGACGGCAAGAGCGCGACTGACGAACACGTGGAGATCGATGAGCTGCTCGAGGCCATTATGGAGCGCACCACGATTGCCCACGTGCGCATTTCCTCAGTCGAGCCCATGGACATCTCCGAGCGCCTGCTCAAGGTGATGGCGCGCTATCCTCAGCGTATCGCGCCGTTCTTGCATCTTCCCGTGCAGTCCGGCTGCACTGCGACCCTGCATCGCATGGGTCGTCCCTATAGTGCGGAGGCCTTTGAGGACACGGTGCGCATGATTCGTACCAATCTGCCCCAGGCGTCACTTTCTTGCGACGTCATCGTCGGCTTCCCCGGCGAGACGGACGAGGAGTTCGAGGAGTCACTGGCGTTGTGCCGTCGCGTGGGCTTTTCGCGCATGCATGTCTTCCGCTATAGCAAGCGTCCCGGCACGCTTGCGGCCGATATGCCCGATCAGGTACCGCCCGAGATTATGGCCGAACGCAGCCGCCGCATGCGTGCCGCCGCACAGGAGCTTGCGATCGCCGATGCCCGCCGCCGCGTGGGCACGGTCGAGCGTGCGGTGCTCGAGTACGGCGACAACCTGACGCTCGGCTCGTTCCATCATGCCCGTCTTGACGATGTCTGCGGGCTCAAGGCCCCGTGCCTGCTCGATGTTGCTATCATCGGAGTCGATGATTCCGGCTTAGTCCATGCTCACAGGGAGGTCCATGGAAGCCTCGAAGATTAGACTTACCGTTCCCGAGGGGATTGACCCCTCGCGCGTCTTGGGCGCCGGCGACGCTGTCCTTCGCGCGGTCGAAGACTTGGTTCGCGCCCATGTGGTTGCGCGCGGTGACCAGATTGCCGTGAGCGGCGACCCGGACGAGGTCGAACTCGTGGCGCGTTTTTTCGAACACGCCTTTCGTGAGGCGGCTGCCGGTCGCACGCTGTCTGCCGACGACGTCTCGCGTTGCCTGGCTGTCCTGCGCGATGGCGAGCACGACGCCTCGTCGCTGCGCGATGACGTGCTGCTTTCGTATCGCGGCCGTGTCATTCGTCCCAAGACGCTCGGCCAAAAGCGCTATGTTGACGCCATCCGCTCGCATACCATCACGTTTGGCCTGGGCCCCGCCGGTACCGGTAAGACCTATCTAGCCATGGCGCTCGCCGTCGCCGCGCTCAAGCGCCACGAGGTGGGTCGCCTGGTCCTTACGCGGCCCGTTGTCGAGGCAGGGGAGAATTTGGGCTTTTTGCCCGGCACCCTCGAGGAAAAGATCGACCCTTACATGCGTCCGCTCTACGATGCCCTGTTTGACATGATGGATCGTGAGCGTACCGACGAGCTCATGGAGCGTGGCGTGATCGAGATTGCCCCGCTCGCCTACATGCGCGGCCGAACTCTGAGCGACGCTTTCGTGGTACTCGACGAGGCGCAAAACACGACGCCTGAGCAGATGAAGATGTTCCTGACGCGCCTCGGCTTTAATTCCAAGTTTGTGATTACCGGTGATCTGAGCCAGCGCGATCTGGTGGGTCGTCGCGGCGGCCTGGCCGATGTCGAGAAGATTTTGGGCCGTGTCGACGATGTGGCATTTTCTCATCTGGAGCGCGCTGATGTGGTGCGCCATGCCCTGGTGGGCAGGATCGTCGAGGCCTATGATGCGTATGATGACGTGCGTGAGCAGCGCTCGCGCGACCGAAAGGAGTCCCGTTGAGTGTATTGATCAGCAACGATGCCGAGCTCGATACGCTGCTCGACGCGCAGGAGGTGGAGCACATCTGCCAGTTCGTGCTTGCCGCCGAGGACGTTGAGCGTGAAGTCGAGATTTCCCTTTCGTATGTCGACGAGGACGAGATGCACGAGCTCAACCACGAGTGGCGCGGTATCGACCGTACCACCGATGTGCTCTCGTTTGAGTGCGACTCTGCCTTTGACGAGGACATTCCCGCCGACGAGACGATCGAGCTCGGCGATATTATCTTGGCGCCGCAGGTTATCGCTCGCCAGGCTCCCGGTTTTGGTAACAGTCCCGCCGACGAGTGCCGGCTGATGCTTGTGCACGGTATGCTGCACCTGCTGGGCTATGACCACATCGAGGATGACGAGGCCGAGGTCATGGAGGCCCGTGAGGATGCCATCCTGCGCGATCTGGCGCTCGAGCGCGGGGAGGACCCCAAGTTGGTCCACGTCGGTCCCATCACCAACCATGCCCACGACTAGGAGCCGTCTATGATTCCCGGATCGAACAAGGACCATCCATCCTTTTTAAAGTCGTTCTCCTACGCCATGGAGGGCTTTGTCACCGCCGTTAAAACCGAGCGTAACATTAAGGTCATGCTCGTGGCGGGCGTGTGTACCGTCATTGCCGGCTGCATTGTCGGCCTCGACATTGCCGAGTGGGCCACGGTTATCATCTGCTGTGGCCTGGTGATTCACGGCGAGCTGTGCAATACCGCTATGGAGGCGATCGTCGACCTGGCGACCCAGGAACTTCATCCGCTGGCGAAGCGCGCCAAGGATATCGCCGCCGCTTCCGTGTACGTTCTTTCCATCACCGCCGCAATCGTGGGCCTGCTGGTCTTTGCCCACGCACTTGGCTTTATTTAGAAAGGGATTCCCATGTCCGACAATATGCAGCCTACCGATGAGGTTCTGGACGACGAGGTTCTGGATGAGGTCGAGGATACCGATTCGCTTGACGAGGTCGAGGAATTCGACCCGTTTGAGGGTATGAGCGACGAGGAGCTCGATGCCCTCTGTGACGAGGACGAGATGTCTCTGGGCTTTGGCGATGTGGAGCCCGGTTTCCGCAGCGGCTTTGTGGCCCTGGTCGGTCGTCCCAACGCCGGTAAGTCCACGCTGCTCAACGCCTGCTATGGCAAAAAGGTCGCCATTACCTCGCCGGTGGCCCAGACGACTCGCCGTCGCATGCGCGCCGTGGTTAACCGCCCCGGCTACCAGCTGGTCTTTGTCGATACCCCGGGTATCCATAAGCCCAAGGACGGTCTGGGTTCCGAGCTCAACAAAAGTGCCCTGTTCGAGCTCAACGACGTTGACGTCGTCGCGTTTTTGATTGATGCCACCAAGCCCATCGGCAGGGGAGACGCCTGGGTTGCCGAGCGCGTCAGATGCGCTCGCTGCAAGAAGGTTTTGGTGCTCACCAAAGCCGACGAGGCCGACCCCGCGCAGGTTATGGAGCAGCTCAAGGCAGCGCATGAGCTTATGGAATACGATGATGAGATCGTGACTTCGTCGGTCAAGAACTTCAACGTCGACGCCTTCATTGAGACCGTTGCGCACTTTTTGCCCGAGGGCCCGCGTTGGTTCCCCGAAGATATGGGTACCGATGCTTCCGACGAGACGCTTGTTGCCGAGTTTGTGCGCGAGAAGGTCTTGCGCCGCACCCGCGACGAGATCCCGCACTCCGTGGGTGTGATTTGCGATGCGCTCGAGCAGACCAAGAAGGTGCTGCGCGTGCACGCCACCATTTACGTCGAGCGTGAGGGTCAAAAGGGCATCATCATCGGCAAGGGCGGCGAGATGATCAAGCATATCGGTATCGACGCCCGTCGCGATCTTGAGCGCATCTTTGGCACGCAGGTTTTTTTGGAACTGGACGTGAAGGTCAAGGCCGGCTGGCGCGACGATGAGGCCCAGATTCGCCGTTTTGGCTACAACGCCGAGGACTAAGGGCGCGCGGCGCGCATGGCAGGCTCCCGGACATATCGCACGAAGGTGCTCGTCCTCGACAAGACCAAGCTCAAGGAAACCGATCTGATTTTGACGATGCTTGACGAGCGAGGCCGCCAGGTGCGTGCCGTGGCAAAGGGCGCGCGCAAGCCTGGCGGTCGCTTGGCGGCGCGCTGCGAGTTGTTCTGCACGGTGGATATGCTGCTCGCGCACGGACGCTCGCTCGACATTGTGTCGCAGGCCGAGTTGTTGGAGGCTCCCCTTGGTGCCGCCCCCGATTATGAGGTGACCTGTGCGGCGAGTGCGATTGCCGAGGTCGCGCGTGTATGTTCGTTTGAGGATGCGGAGGATCCGTTTACCTTTGCCATTTCCTCACGCGCCTTGGAACTTGTGGGCGGCGGCCTCGATACGGCGCACATGGACCTCCTGGTAGCCGCCTTTGTCTTCAAGCTGCTGTCGCATATCGGGTATCGTCCCGATTTTTCTGCCTGTGTGTCGTGCGGCGACCCTATGCTGTCGTTTTTTTCGCCCCAAGCCGGCGGGCTCATGTGCGGGTCGTGCGCGTCGAGCGTTCCCGGTGCCGAGCTCGTGTCGACCGGTGAGGTCGCATGGCTGCGCGCCCTTATGGGCATGACCTTCGACGAGCTTATGGTTCAAAAGATCGACCCGCATACTGCGGCGTTTTTGCTCGGGCTTTCGCATATCTGGGCGGCAACACATACCGATCAGCGGCTCCGTGCGATGGAATTCATGTTGGGTCGGTGATGATGCGCAGGCACAGGCTGCTTGTGGTAACATACCGACCTGTTGGTACCTCGACCTTGGTTGTTCGCTCCACCGGCGGCTTCCCAGTCCGAGGCGAATCGAGTCGCCCGCGGGCGACGTAAAACGAAAGGTGAAACAATGACTGTTTCCAAAGAGCGCAAGGCGGAGCTGACTGCCCAGTTCGGTAACACTCCGGTCGATACCGGTAACCCCAAGGTTCAGGTTGCCATCCTGTCCGAGCGCATCAAGGAGCTGACCGAGCACATGAAGTCCCACCAGAAGGACTTCCACACCCGTCGTGGCCTGCTCATGCTCGTCGGCCGCCGTCGTCGTCTTCTCTCCTATATCAAGAAGAACGACATCGTCGAGTACCGTGAGCTCATCAAGGCTCTGGGCATCCGCGACAACATCCAGTAAGGATTTGTACATGCTAAGAGCGTCCTGCGCAGCGGGGCGCTCTTTTTGTGTAAGGGCGTGAACAATCACGCTCTGAAGCGTGGCGGGGGCAGGGGGCCCGCGTCACATGAGAAGCCCGCAGGCAAGGGGCCTGTGGGGTAAAGGAGAACAATGACACTCGTATCCAAGACCTTTGAGCTGTACGGCAAGACCTACACCTTTGAGTCCGGCGAGCTTGCCAAGCAGGCCACCGGCGCTTGTCTGGTCAAGCAGGGCGACACCACGATGCTCGACACCGTGGTCGTCTCCAAGGAGCGCAAGAACTACGACTTCTTCCCGCTGACCGTCGACTTCAACGAGAAGATGTACGCCGCCGGCCGCATCCCGGGTGGCTACCTCAAGCGTGAGGGCCGTCCCAGCGAGAAGGCCACGCTCACGGCCCGTATGATTGACCGTCCGATTCGCCCGAGCTTCCCGGACGGCTTCCGCAACGAGGTGCATATCGTCGCCACCTCGCTCGTCGCTGACCAGGTCAACCCCTTCGACGTCATCAACGTCATGGGTGCTTCTCTGGCCATGACGCTCGGCGGCGTGCCCTTCGAGGGTCCGCTTGCCTGCGTGCGCATCGGTCGCAACGTGGAGACCGGCGAGTTTATCGTCAACCCCACCTATGAGGAGCGCGAGAACTCCGATCTGGACCTGGAGCTGGGTGGCTCTGCCGACTTCATCTCGATGGTCGAGGCCGGTGCCGAGGAGATCTCCGAGGACGACATGCTCGCCGCCATGAAGTTTGGCCAGGAGGCTCTCGCTGCCTTCTGCCAGGCCCAGGACGAGTTCGTCGCCGAGTGGGAGCAGGTCAACGGCGCCATCGTCAAGAAGGAGTACCCGCTCGACCAGCCCGTCGAGGAGGTCCAGGAGCGCATCTTCGCCCACTACGACGAGATGGCTGCTGCCCTGCGCGACGCCGACAAGCTCTCCCGTATCGGCAAGGTCGAGGCTCTGAAGGAGTCCATCCGTGCCGAGTTCACCGAGGAGGAGCAGGCCGCTTGGGAGCGCGAGATCCCCGTGGCGCTCAAGAAGCTCGAGAAGAAGGCCATGCGCACCATGGTCGTCGAGACCGGCGAGCGCGTCGACGGCCGTGCTGCCGACGAGATCCGTCCCATCATGGTGAAGGACAACTACCTGCCGCTCGTTCATGGCTCCGGCCTGTTCCAGCGCGGCCAGACCCAGGTGCTTTCTGTCCTGTCGCTCGGCATGCTCAACGAGGGCCAGCGTCTGGATACCATCGAGCCCACCGAGGGCAAGCGCTACATGCACCACTACAACTTCCCGCCGTTCTGCACCGGCGAGACCGGCCGCATGGGCAGCCCCAAGCGCCGCGAGATCGGCCATGGCAACCTGGCCGAGCGCGCTCTGCTTCCGGTGCTCCCCGACGAGAACGAGTTCCCCTACGCCATCCGCGTCGTCTCCGAGGTCATGGAGTCCAATGGCTCCTCTTCGATGGCTTCGACCTGCGGTTCCACGCTCGCCCTTATGGACGGCGGCGTGCCCATTAAGCGCCCGGTCTCCGGTATCGCCATGGGTCTGATCCAGGAGGAGGGCAAGACCGTGGTCCTGTCCGATATCCAGGGTCTCGAGGACTTCCTGGGCGACATGGACTTTAAGGTCACCGGTACCACCGAGGGCATCACCGCCCTGCAGATGGACAACAAGGCCACCGGTCTTACCTTCGACATCCTGGCCCGCGCCCTGCAGCAGGCCAAGGAGGGTCGCGCCTTTATCCTGCAGAAGATGCTCGATGTGATCCCCGAGCCGCGCCACACCACGCGCAGCACCGCTCCGCGCATCGTCTCCATCCAGGTTCCGACCGATAAGATTCGCGACGTCATCGGCTCCGGCGGCAAGGTCATTCGCGGCATTCAGGACGAGACCGGCGCTTCGGTCGACATCCAGGAGGACGGCACCGTCTTTGTCGGCGGCACCGGCGAGTCCGTCGACCAGGCTGTCGAGCGCATCAAGCTCATCATCAAGGTTCCCGAGCCGGGCGAGGAGTACACCGGTCGCGTGGTCTCCATCCAGCCTTTCGGTGCCTTCGTCAACCTGCTGCCCGGTAAGGACGGCCTGCTGCACATCTCCCGCGTCGCCAAGGGCCGCGTGGAGAAGGTCGAGGATGTCCTCAACGTGGGCGACGAGGTCAAGGTCGTCGTCATCGAGGTTGACGATCGCGGTAAGATCTCGCTCGACCGTCTGGACAAGCCCGAGGCCCCGGCTCGCGCCGAGGGTGCCTCCGAGAGCGACGGCGAGCACTTCCAGCGCCGTGAGCGTCCGCGTCGCGAGCGCTCCGAGCGCAGCGACCGTCCGCGCCGTCCCGGCGACAACGGAGGCCGCAAGCCCCGCCGCCACCACGACGCCGAGTAAATGCTACACATAAGCAGCTCAACAAGGGCGACTCCGGACAGGGGTCGCCCTTTTGCTATTCCCGGCGGGTGCCGCGGGCAAAGTTTCCTGCTCTACAGTCCTGCGCAAGACGGTAAGCACATTAAGTGCTTTCCTTTGCGTGCGGAACTCGCGATAAACTTCATATGCGCCCCTCCCGGGCGCAAGCAAAAGGGCTGGTTAGTTCCGCTCGCCATTGAGTTAGACAGTCTATTCAGTAGTTAGATTTCAGATCAGTAGATAGACACAGCAGTATTTCCCCAGATAAAACCGACCAAAATAAACCTGTCCTTTATTGGCAGGTTTCCCGTGGGGCGGGCACTGATGAAGTTTATCGCGAGTTCCGCACGAACAGGAGGCCACTTAATGTGGCCTCCGTCGTGAGCAGGACTGTAGAGCAGGAAACTTCATCAGTGCCCGCCCCACGGGAAACCGGCGGGATAGACCGGTTCAGATGGGGCTTTGATGCATGGGTGGTCTGTTGTTGTGCAAATGGGTATCATACTGTGGTTACTGCATCGACTCTGCGATGCTTTGTTGTATGTGCCCGACGGTCGGTTTGCCAGAAGCGCCCCGCCGGTTGTTTCAGACCCGTTTCGAAGAAAGGAAACCACACTCACCTATGGCAGCTAAAAAATCATCTCCCTTGAAGATCATTCCGCTCGGCGGCCTTGACGGCATCGGCAAGAACATGACGGTCTTCGAGTGCGGCGACGACATGGTGCTCGTCGACGCTGGTCTCATGTTCCCCGACGATTCTCAGCCCGGTATCGACCTGGTGCTTCCCGACTACACGTATGTTTTGGAGAACGAGGAGAAGCTTCGCGGCATCATCGTCACCCACGGCCACGAGGATCACACCGGCTCGCTTCCGTACCTGCTGCAGGACCTCAACAATAAGGTGCCCATCTTCTCGAGCAAGCTCACGCTTGGCTTTATCGAGGGCAAGCTCTCCGAGTTCCGCATCCGCGCGCCCAAGTTCCGTGAGGTCAAGGGCGGCAGCCACGTCAACCTGGGTGGCATCTCGCTCGACTTCTTCTCGATGACGCACTCCATCCCCGGCGCTCTGGGCGTGTTCATCCGCACCAATCAGGGCACCGTTATGCACACCGGCGACTTTAAGCTCGACCAGACGCCCATCGACGGCGTCACGCCCGACTATGCCGCTATCAGCCGCTTTGCCAAGCAGGGCATCGACCTGCTGCTGTCCGACTCCACCAACGCCACGGTTCCCGGCTTTACCAAGTCTGAGGCCGAGGTTGGTCCCAACCTGCTGCATGCCATCAAGAACGCCCCAGGTCGCGTGTTCGTCGCGTCGTTCTCGAGTCATATCCATCGTCTGCAGCAGATCTGCGACGCCGCACGCAAGTGCGGTCGTAAGGTCGTCGTGACCGGCCGCTCGATGCTCACCAACACCCGCGTGGCGCGCGAGCTGGGTTACCTCAACATCGACGATTCCGATATCATCGATGCCTTCGATATCGATAACCTTCCCGACGACAAGATTGTCGTCATGTGCACTGGCTCTCAGGGCGAGCCGCTGTCGGCCCTGTCCCGCATGGCCAACGGCGAGCACAAGACGCTCTCCATCCACGAGGGCGATACCGTCATCCTGTCCGCTACGCCCGTTCCCGGCAACGAGAAGGCCGTGCAGCAGGTCGTCAACAGCCTGGCCAAGCTTGGCTGCGACGTGTGGGATAAGAATCGCGCCCTCGTCCATGTCTCGGGCCACGGCAGCCAGGAGGAGCTCAAGCTTCTGATGGCCATGGCCAAACCCACCTACTTTATGCCGGTTCACGGCGAGGCCGTGCACCTGCGCGCTCATGCCCAGCTTGCCCGTAAGATGGGTATTAAGGATGATCACATCTTTATCCTCGATAACGGCGACACGCTCGAGATGCGTGGCGGCATCGTCAAGCGCGGCACGCCCGTCGAGTCCGGTGTCGTCTACGTCGACGGTCTGCGTATCGGCGATACCGACCCCATCGTCCTGCGCGATCGTCAGAAGCTCGCCAACGACGGTATGGTCACGGCCGTCGCCATCGTCTCGCTTAAGCACAAGAAGATCGAGGCCATCGAGTTCTCGGGCCGTGGTGTTTCGTTTGCCATCGACGACCAGTTCTCCGAGGATGCCTCCGCGTCCATCATGAAGACGATCGAGAAGGGCAAGTTCAGCTTCACCAGCAGCGGTTCCGACGCCATTCGCAAGGCCGTGCGCGACTCGCTCTCTAACTTTATCTGGAGCCGTACGCGCACTCGTCCGATGATTATCCCGGTCGTCATGGAGGTTTAGTTTGGCGCGCGGATCTGCACAAAACGCCAAAGGCAATAAAGCCAACAACCAACCGGCATCTGCTAAGGGTGCCGGTTCCCATCTGCGTGCCAATAAGGGTCACGAGGACGAGTTCGACGATTTCGAACCCTTGGTCGAGCCCTCGGCCAACCGTGATATCGCGGGCGTCGTTATCGCCGTCTTGGCCATTGCGTCTTTTATTGCCGTAATTTCGCCGGCTTCCGCGCCCGTGACAGCTGCGGTCGCCGGTTTCTATCACCTTGGCTTTGGCCTGGGTGCCTATGTGCTGCCGATCGTCATCCTGCTGTTTGCCGCCACGCTTTTTTTGGGTGAGGATTCTCCGCTCAACGTGCGTTCGGTTGCCGGCGGTGCCGTGGTCTTTGTGGCCGTGGTTTCCATCCTGTCTTTGATGGTACCGGGCACGAGTGATTCGAGCGCCCTTATGTTCACGCCGCAAAACCTTTCTGCCTCGGGTGGCTACATTGGTGCCTTTATCGCCAGCACGCTGCAAAATGCCCTGGGTAAACCCATTGCGATGGTGGTCCTGCTGGGCCTTGTCGTCGTGGGTTTGGTTATCATCGGCTTTTCGGTGGGCGGCGTTTTGCGTTCCGCCCGTGACCGTGCGGCCGATTTTGCCGAGCGCCGTCGCGCCGATGTCAACGCCAGCCCGTGGGGTGACGACGAGGCCCTATCGGTTCCCGGTGTCGCTCGCCCGCACCTGAGTATTCTGCGCCAAAAGGGCTCCGATGCTGCCGTGACCACGGTTATGGGCAATGACGTCGATCCGATTCTTGACGAAGAAGACGAGGACGAGGATCCGTTTGTCGATGTGTCCGAGGCCGTTGAGGCTGAGCACGCCAAGACGACGCTGCTGCCGCGCCGTCACGCCAAGAAGGGCAAGGCCGCGCCTAAACTCAATACAAGCGAGCCGGATCCGTCTTGGTCCGATAGCGAAATCGAACTCACCGAGGGCGATGACGAGGACGATGAGGCTCCGCTCGAGTCCGTCAAGACAATCTTGCTGCCGCGTCGCCCAGGCACGCGCGGGCAGGTGACCGGCCAGCTTTCGATGGAAGACGATTCCGCCGAGATCGATGAGTCCGAGCCGCCGTTTGCCGTGAATCCGGTTTCTGCGGCTCCGCAGATCCCCGATTTCCTCAAGCATCCCAAGGTGGCCGACGCTTCTGTTGCGAGCGCTGCCGAAGCACCGGCAGCCAGCGATGGGGGAGCGGACCGCGCTTCCGCGGATGCCGAGAGCGACGAAGAGGACGGCCTCAAGCTTCCTCCGCTCGAGATTCTGCATGCCAACCCGCAGTCGGCGTCTTCGGCGTCTTCGGACAAGGAGTTGGAGCAGACCGCCGAGTCGCTGCAGTCGACCTTGCTTGAGTTTGGCCGAAGCGCCCGCGTGGTTGGCTGGATTGCCGGCCCCACGGTGACGACCTTTAAGTTGCAGCCCGGCGAAGGCGAGCGCGTGAGCAAGATCTCGAGCCTCGAGGACGATATCGCGCTTTCGCTTGCTGCCCAGTCGGTGCGTATCTTTGCTCCGATTCCCGGTACTTCGCTTGTGGGTATTGAGATCCCTAACCGCAAACGTCAAAACGTCAATCTGGGCGACGTGCTGCCCTATGTGAAGGGTGGCCCGCTCGAGCTGGCCATCGGTCGCGATGCCGAGGGTACACCGGTCGTTGCCGACCTCGCCAAGATGCCCCACCTGCTGATTGCCGGTACCACCGGTTCCGGTAAGTCAGTCATGATCAACTCCATCATCACGACCCTGCTCATGCGCGCGCTTCCCGAGGACGTTCGCCTGATCATGGTCGACCCCAAGCGCGTCGAGCTCGCGGGCTACAACGGTCTGCCGCATCTCTATGTGCCCGTCGTGACCGAGCCCAAGCAGGCCGCAAGCGCCCTGCAGTGGGCCGTTTCCGAGATGGAGCGTCGCCTGAAGGTCTTCGAACGTCTCAACGTCCGTAAGATTTCGACCTATAACGAAAAGCAGGCCGCTGGTGAGTTTGAGCATTACGACAACCCGCCGCAAAAGATGCCCTACCTGGTCATCATCATCGACGAGCTTTCGGACCTGATGATGGTCGCCGGCAAGGATGTCGAGGCGTCGATCGTGCGTATCGCCCAGCTGGGCCGTGCCGCCGGTATCCACCTTATCGTGGCCACGCAGCGGCCCAGTTCCAACGTGGTGACGGGTCTCATCAAGGCCAATATCACCAACCGTATTGCCTTTAACGTCGCTACGGGCATCGATTCTCGCGTAATCATTGACCAGATGGGCGCCGAAAAGCTCACCGGTCTGGGCGATATGCTGTTTTCGAAGGTTGATTGGGGCAAGCCTCGCCGTATTCAGGGCTGCTTTGTTTCGGATGACGAGATTAATGAGATCGTCGAGTTCGTCAAATCTCAGAGTGAGCCGGACTACCACGAGGAGATCCTTTCTGCCGTGGCTCCCGCCTCGATGTCTATGGCGGGCGGTGGCGGTATTGTCCGGACCGGTGTTGCCGAGCCGCAGGATGATGATCCGCTTATTTGGGAAGCTGCCCATATTGTGGTGGAATCGCAGCTTGGCTCCACATCTGGCCTGCAACGTCGTCTGAAGGTTGGCTATGCGCGTGCCGGGCGTATTATGGACATGCTGGAAGAAAAGGGTGTCGTCGGACCGCCCGACGGTTCCAAGCCGCGCGAGGTCCTTCTGGACGAGGAGGGGCTTGCTGCGCTTGAATCCGTCGACGCCGAGATGGCACGTGAAGATCGTGAGTTTGGAGGATTCTGATGGCTGCACGCTTTGGTGACATGCTGCTCGAGCAGCGTCGCCGAATGGGCCTTTCCATTCAGCAGGTCGCCAACACCATCAAAATCAGACCGCAGATCATCGAGTTTTTCGAGACCGGTAACTTTGCGTCGATGCCGCCGCGCGGCTATGCGCAGGGCATGATTTCGAGCTATGCTCGCTTTTTGGGCCTCAATCCGCGCGAGGTCGTCAATGCCTACTTTGACGACCTGATGGCATACGAACGCGAGACGTCGCAGCAGGGCGGTCGTTTTCAGGACGCCGCCGGCTACGTCAATTCGCGTTCCTCGGTCGACAACGGGCGCTTCCTGATGGTTCAGGGCGGTCGTTCGACCCGCTATGGACAGCGTCCTCAGCAGGCCGGTTATATTACCGAGACGGGTTCGGGCGAGGAGATTCGCTCACAGCGTGACCGGTTCCGCAGTACGCCGATGCCCGAGGACCGTGCACTTCCCGCTGCCCGCGGTGTAGCGCGTGACCCTCGTGCCGGCTACGGCGACGGCGGCTATTCCGATCGCGGTTACCGTGGTGCCTCCGCCGGACGCTCTCGCGGTGGCTATGCGGATGCCGATACCACGCAGGTGACGCCGCGTCTTCGCTCTCAATCACAGCCGTATGGCCAGCGCTCTTCGGCTCCGCGTTCGGGCCAGCGTGGCTATCAATGCCGCGGTGAGCTTGCGCCCCGCTCGGGTCAACGCAGCCTTCAGGGCCAGGGCGGCTATCGCGGCCGTCCCGATAGCAATCGCGGTCGTATGCCTCAGGGAGGCGGCCGCAGCAGTTCCGGTCGTGGACGCGGCGGGTCACGTACTCCTCAAAACAACGGGCTCGATCCGCGTATCATCTACGCCGGCATCGGTGCCGTTGCGCTGCTGTTGATTGTGCTCATCGTGGTGCTTCTGCGTGGCTGCGCATCTTCGACGCCCGAGACCACGCCCGAGACGCCCGCTGCTACCAAGACGACGACCAAGAAGTCTTCTAAGAAGACCGAAACGGTTGACGAGGACGAAGACACCGATGAGGCGACGGATGAGTCGACCGATTCGGACGCCACCAAGACGACGGCTAAAAAGGAAGAGAACGAGGTAACGAAGGTCAAGGTCTCCGTTGCCAAGGGAAAGACCGCGTGGATTGAGGTCAAGGTCGACGGCAAGTCGGTCTATGGCGCCCAGGCGACTGGCCCCTTTGAGCAGGAGTACACGCCCGAGTCCTCGATCGAGATCACCACGTCCAAGCCTTCCGATGTCACCGTTACCAAGAACGGTGAAAAGGTTCGTTACGATACCAAGACCTCGGGCGTGGCGCGTGTGACGATCACCGTTCCCAAGAAGGAGACGACTGATTCCGAGAATGGTGAAAGTTCTGATGGTACCGACACCACCGATGGTACCGATACCACCGACGGTACCGATGCCCAGTCCACGGATGGCGCCGATACCGCAACTGACGGTCAGACGCCCACCGATTCTACCGACTATTCGTACGATAGCTACTAAGCCGCTCGTACGCGAAAGGAAACATCATGGCTAAAGATTCCAGCTTCGACGTCGTGTCCGAGGTCAACATGCAAGAGGTCGACAACGCCTTCCAGCAGACCACGCGCGAGATTTCCCAGCGCTATGACCTTAAGGATTCTGGCGCCACGATCGAGCTTTCGAAGGGCGACAAGCTCTTTACGATCAACGCCCCGGCCGACTTTGTCTCCAAACAGATTATCGACGTGTTGAGCTCCAAGCTCATCAAGCGTGGCATCGACCTCAAGGCTGTCTCGTGGGATGCTCCGCAGGCGGCGTCGGGCGGCACCGTGCGCGTGCTCGGCCATATCGTCGAGGGTATCGACCAGGCGACCGCCAAGAAGATCAACAAGGACATCAAGGACCAAAAGCTCAAGGTCAAGGTGACCATCGAGGCCGACAAACTGCGTGTTTCCTCTGCTTCGAAGGACGCGTTGCAGACCGTGATCCAGTTCCTGCGCGACCAGGACTACGGCCAGCCGCTGCAGTTCACCAACTACCGCTAATATCAATCGAAAGGACCGCTCTCCAACATGGATACACCGTTGGGCTCCGTGCTCTACATCACCCTCGGGTGCGCTAAGAACGAGGTTGACACCGACCGCATGCGTTCTCTTTTGACCGCCGCGGGCTACGAGGAGGCATTCGACCCGCAGGATGCCGATATCGCCATCGTCAATACATGTTCGTTCCTCGCCTCCGCAACGTCCGAGAGCATCGAGACCACGCTCGAGCTCGCCAACGAGGTTCAGGACGGCGTTCGTTCTTGCCCCATCGTCATGTGCGGCTGCGTGCCGTCGCGCTATGGCGATGACCTGCCTGAAGAGCTGCCCGAGGTCGCTGCCTTTGTGAAGGCCGACGAGGAAGACGGCATCGTGGCGGTCATTGATGGCGTGCTGGGTGTCGAGCGTGAGATTGCAGCCTATATCCCGCAGGTCAAACGTACCGTCGAGGGTGCTGTCGCCTACGTCAAGATTTCCGATGGCTGCAACCGCTTCTGTAGCTTCTGCATGATTCCCTACATCCGCGGCCGCTATCATTCGCGCAATGCCGAGAGCATCATCTCCGAGGTGCGCGACCTGGTTGCCGGCGGTGTGCGTGAGATCGTGCTGATCGGCCAGGACACGGGTATTTGGGGCACCGACTTTGCTGACGAGGACGTCGCCGAGGGCTTGCCGCGCAATCTGGCGCAGCTGCTGCGTGCCGTCGCCGAGGCCGTGCGCCCGCACAACGTCTGGGTCCGCGTGCTCTATCTGCAGCCCGAGGGCATGACTGACGAACTCATCGAGACGATTCGCGATACGCCCGAGGTGCTGCCCTATATCGATATCCCCGTGCAGCACTGCGACGCGCGCATTCTCAAGGCCATGCGTCGCTCCGGTTCGCGCCAGGAGCTCGAGGATCTGTTCCGCGACCTTCGCGAGCGCATCCCCGGCATCGTGATCCGTTCCACGGCCATGGTTGGCTTCCCGACCGAGACCGACGACGAGTTCCGCGACCTTATCGACTTTATGGACACCGTCGGCTTTGACTACACGAGCGTCTTTGCATACTCGCAGGAGGAGGGCAGCCTGGCCGCCAAGATGGACGGACAGGTCGACGAAGAGGTCAAGCTCGAGCGCGCCCAGGAGGCCATGGACCTGGCCGAGTCGCTCGGCTTTGCCGCCACCGCCGCCCATGTGGGCGAGCGCGCCCAGGTGATCGTCGACGGTATCGAAGAGACCGAGGACGGCGCCGAGCTGATCGGCCATGCCTGGTTCCAGGCGCCCGATTCCGATGGAGCGGTGCATCTGGACGCCAGCGAGGCGTCCGTGGGCGATATTCTGACCGTCGAGTTTACCGATAGCTTCTGCTATGAGCTTATCGGTCGTGTTGTGGAGTAGGAGAGCGTCGTGGCAAACGAGAGCAATAAGGAACTGACGAGTGTCTGGACGCCCGCCAACATCGTGACGTGCGTTCGCATCCTCTTTATCCCAGTGTTCATGATCGTCTCGGCGCTTTCTCACACGAGTGTTGCCGGTACGGATTGGAGCACCTTTGACGGCCCGCTCGCCGCCGCTGCCTTCATTCTGTATGTGATCCTGTCGTGCACCGATAAGGTCGACGGTTATCTGGCACGCTCGCGCAACGAGATCACCGACTTCGGTAAGTTCTTGGATCCTATCGCCGATAAGCTGCTGGTGTTCTCGGCCCTGCTGCTGTTCTTGGATTTTGACGCGGTGACCGTGTGGTCCGTGTTCATTATCCTGTTCCGCGAGCTTCTGGTGAGCGCCCTACGCATGGTTGCGAGTGCGGCCGGCGTGGTCGTTGCGGCCGATAAGCTCGGCAAGTACAAGACGGCAACCACGATGGTCTCCATCTGCGGTTACCTGTGCGTTTTTGCGATGGCCGGCTTGCACCTTGGCCCGGTGGCGCTGACGCTCGGCATCTACTCGGTGTCGCGCTTCCTGTACGCCGTTGCCGTTGTCCTGACCGTTATCTCGGGCGCCCAGTACTTCTGGAACTGCCGCAAGATCGTCTTTTCGGTCTAGGTCCTGGTGGGTATGACGGAATCTTTTGAGCAGATTTCCGCACACAATGAGGAGCTGGCGCGCGATATTGTCGAGCGCGCGAGCGCTCGGGGCGTGACGGTTTCGACGGCTGAGTCGCTGACGGCGGGTATGATCGCATCGACGATTGCCGATATCCCGGGCGCCTCGGCGGTGCTGCGTGGCGGTGCGGTGACCTATTGCGATGAGATTAAGCATCGCGTTCTTGGTGTTGAGCAGGAGACGCTCGACCGCTATACCGCGGTGTCGCATCAGACCGCGCGCGAGATGGCGGTGGGTTCGCTGGAGCTGTACCAGAGCGATATTGCAGTGAGCGCAACGGGTTATGCCGGCCCCGGCGGTGGCACTGAGGACGATCCGGCGGGCACTTTCTATATTGGCTGGGCGCATCGTTCCGCCGATGGGGGCGTGCCGGTCGTGGACTCTGTGCGCTGCCACCATGAGGGCGACCGTTCGTGTGTTCGTGCGCATGCGGTCACGGAGGCATTGGGTCGCATTGCCCTTGTGCTCAACTCTATGGAATAGACGTGTTTTAAGGGGCCTCCGAGCCCCTTAATTGTGGAGATAGGGACCTTAGGCTCATTTGGCGTTTGTGCTGGTTGTAGATGTATTTTTGCCTGCCTTGTTCATATTTGGTCCTTTGTGGTCAAGCATTTGGTCAGTGTTTGGTCGGCGTTTGGTTGGGTTTTGGAAAGACCGCCTGCATATGATTGGCCTGAACGGTTGACCACGAACAGCCGTTCGTTTATTATCGATGCAGGTTGTTAAGAGGAGGGCTATTCATGGCCAAGAATTCAGGTCCCGTACGTACCGTTCATGCTCGCACGACGGGTAAAGAGCGCGATGAGATGATCGCCACCACCAAGGCCGAGATCGAGAAGAAATTCGGCCAGGGTTCCATCATGAGGTACGGCGACGGTGGTCCCGAGCTCGAGGTCGAGGCCATTCCCACGGGCGCCCTGGCCCTCGATGCCGCTCTGGGTATCGGCGGTGTGCCGCGCGGCCGTATCGTCGAGATTTACGGTCCTGAGTCCTCCGGTAAGACGACGCTTTCGCTCGAGATCTTGGCCGAGGCCCAGGCTATGGGCGGCGTTGTGGCATTTATCGATGCCGAGCACGCGCTCGATCCCACGTATGCCGCGCGCATCGGCGTGGATATCGACGAGGTGCTCATTTCCCAGCCCGATACGGGCGAGCAGGCGCTCGAGATCGTTGACATGCTCGTGCGTTCCGGCGCCATCGATGCCATCGTCGTCGACTCCGTCGCCGCGCTGACCCCGCGTGCCGAGATCGAGGGAGAAATCGGCGACACTACGGTCGGTCTTCAGGCTCGCCTGATGAGCCAGGCGCTCCGCAAGCTCGCCGGCTCGCTGTCCAAGTCCAATACGACGTGCATCTTCATTAACCAGCTGCGTGAGAAGATCGGCGTCATGTTCGGCAACCCCGAGACTACGACGGGCGGCCGCGCCCTTAAGTTCTTCTCTTCGGTGCGTATCGACATTCGCCGTATCGACAGCATTAAGCTTAAGGACGAGGTTATCGGTAACCGCGTGCGCGCCAAGGTCGTTAAGAACAAGGTGGCAGCTCCGTTCCGTTCTGCTGAGTTCGACATCATGTACGGTACGGGCATCTCTAAGGAGGGCTCGATTCTGGACATGGCTGTCGAGTGCGGCATCTGCAAGAAGATGGGCTCCTGGTTTGCCTATGGCGAGGACAAGCTCGGCAACGGTCGCGAGGCCGCCAAGGCGTTCCTGCGCGAACACCCCGATTGCGCTGACGAGATTGAGCATAAGGTCCGCCTTGCCTGTGGACTTGAGTTTGATGACGATGCTCCGTCCGAGGTCGAGCTGACCGATCAGCCTGCGCCTGAGGAGTTTGACGAGCTTTACGCCATCGATGGTTCCGCCATGCTCGATGATGACGACGAGTAGCGGTTACGCTCATGTCGTATACGGTGACCGAGGCCACGGTCGTCTTTCCCGATAAGAAGGCGGCCTCCTCGTTCTCGAGCGGGTATGCGTCCAAAAAGCCTTGCGCACATATCGATTGTGAGCTTGAGGGCGGTTTTGAGCGGTCCATTTGGATTCCCGTGCGGGTCGCGCGCTTGTATGTCAAAAATCGCCCCGATCTGCCCTGCGATTGGGATAACTTTCGTGAGGCGGTGCAGCTCATCGAGCGTAAATGTGCGCTTACCATGGTGACCGAGATGTTATCGCGCCGCGACCATGCGACGGGTGAGGTCCGTGACAAGCTGGCTCGCTACGGCTTTCACCAGCCCGCGATCGATTTCGCCGTCGAGCGCGCCACCGAGTATCACTTTTTAGACGAGAACCGCTTTTGCTCGTACTTTATCGAGGAGCGCAAGCGGCGCGGTTGGGGACAGCGCAAAATCGAGACCGAGCTCAAGCGCCGTCATGTCGTGCTCGATGACATTCCCGGTTATCCCGAGGATTATTTTGTCGTCGAAGACGATTTGGCGCGTGCGTCAGCCCTGCTCGCCAAGCGGCGTGTTCCAGAGACGCGCGGATTCGAAAAACTGGTTCGGTTTTTGATGGGCAAGGGCTTCTCGTATCACATCGCCGCCGATGCCGTTAAGGCACGTCTCGATGCCGAACGCGAGGAATGTGCGGTTTAGGCGTATGCGTTTTGTGACCCTGCCGTTCACCGCGTTTTAGCCGCCGTGCCGGGGCCATTTATTTGACAGTTGTTGTGGTTCAACGTACGATAAACACTGTCATTTGTTTTGTGATATGTGCTCATCTGTGATGAGTTTGTTTATATGTTTATCTGTATCCGACCCGCATAAGCTGCGCCCATATTACTCAAATGTCGCGAGCCGTTCGTAAGGACGGTTCGCTTTGTTGTGTAACGAATCCATAAAAAGGAGTGAGCATGCCTATCATCGCAGCGCTCGTTGGCATCGTTTTGGGTGCCATCGCCGCCATTGCCTACATGCGCACCGCCAAGCAGGGTAGTCTTCACGAGGCCGACGAAAAGATCCAGTCGGCACACGCACAGGCTGAGTCCCTGATCGGTGATGCTAAGCGTCAGGCCGAGACCCTCAAAAAAGAGGCTCTGCTCGAGGCTAAAGAGGAGATCATCAAGAACAAGCAGGCCGCCGAGGCCGAGGACAAGCAGCGTAAGAACGAGATTCGTACGCTCGAGAACCGCGTGATGCAGCGCGAGGAATCCCTCGATCGCCGCAACGACGCTCTCGACAAGCGCGAGCACCAGCTGTCCAGCCAGGCCGGTCAGGTCGAGAAGCGCTCCCGTGAGCTCGAGGAGCTCTGCGCAAAGCAGACCTCCGAACTCGAGCGTATCGCCGACCTGACCCGCGAGGACGCCCACAAGGAGCTCCTCGATAAGGTTCGCGGTGAGGTCACCCACGAGGCTGCCACGATCATTCGCGAGTCCGAGCAGCAGGTTCGCGCCGAGTGCCACAAGACCGCCCAGGAGATTCTGTCCCTGGCGATTCAGCGCTGCGCTGCCGACCACACTGCCGAGGTCACCGTTACCTCCGTGCATATTCCCTCTGATGACCTCAAGGGCCGTATCATCGGTCGCGAGGGTCGCAACATCCGGACCTTCGAGCAGGTTTCCGGCGTCAACCTCGTGATCGACGACACGCCTGAGACCGTCGTTCTTTCGAGCTTCGACCCGGTCCGTCGTGAGACCGCCCGTGTTGCCCTCGAGAACCTCATCGCCGACGGCCGCATTCACCCCGCCCGCATCGAGGAGATGTATCACAAGGCTGCCGACCTGGTTCAGCAGCGCGTGCGCGAGGCTGGCGAGCAGGCTGCCTTCGATACCGGCATCCATGACCTGCACCCCGAGATCGTCAAGACCCTTGGTGCCCTGCGCTATCGCACCTCGTTTGGTCAGAATGTGCTTCAGCACTCCCTCGAGGTCTCCGATCTGTGCGGCGTGATGGCTTCCGAGCTTGGCCTGGATGTTGTGACTGCCAAGCGCGCCGGCCTGCTGCACGACCTGGGCAAGGCAATCGACCACGACGTCGAGGGCCCGCATGCCGTCATCGGCGCCGAGCTTGCCCGCCGTTACGGCGAGAAGCCCGTTATCGTCCACGCTATTGAGGCTCACCATGCCGATGTCGACCCCAACACGGTGCTCGATGTCCTGGTACAGGCCGCCGATGCTGTCTCTGCCTCTCGCCCCGGTGCCCGTCGCGAGTCTGCCGAGAACTACATCAAGCGTCTTGAGAAGCTCGAGGAGATCGCCAACTCCCATGATGGCGTCGAGCGTACCTATGCCATGCAGGCTGGTCGCGAGGTCCACGTCATGGTTCAGCCGGACAAGATCTCCGATGCCCAGTCCACGGTCCTGGCTCACGATATCGCCCATCAGATCGAGGAAGAGATGGAGTATCCCGGTCAGGTGCGCGTCGTCGTGATTCGCGAGAGCCGCGCTGTCGATATCGCTAAATAACATGAGCGACGCGAACGAGCTCATCTCATTTATCGCGTCGATGTCGGGGGAGGGCAACCTTCGCGTCGAGGAGAACCTTGGCGAGGGGTATGTCCGCCTCCGCGTTTCGGAGGCCGAGCGGCGCCAGGCAAAGCACGACATTCAGCATGTCGAGGATATCGTCATCGAAATGCTCCGTAATGCTCGCGATGCCGGCGCCGACAAAGTCTATCTCGCTACGACCAAGGAAGATGGCGTCCGCACGCTTGTCTTTCTGGATAACGGTTCGGGCGTTCCGCAGGATATGCAAGAGCGAATCTTCGATGCCCGCGTTACCTCCAAGCTCGAGAGCATGAAGATGGACCGTTGGGGCGTTCACGGTCGTGGCATGGCATTGTTTTCGATCAAGCAGAACACCGACGAGGCCCGTGTGGTCACGTCTGGTGTCGACCTTGGCTCGGCCTTTAAGGTGAGCGTTGCGGCCGACCGCCTCAGTGAGCGTGCCGATCAGTCCAGCTGGCCCCAGGCCGTCAAGGAAGAGGACGGACGTTATGTCTGTGCTCGCGGCCCGCATAATATTATTCGGGCTGCTTGTGAGTTTGCGCTCGAGGAGTTGCGTGGTTGCGATGTCTATCTTGGTTCTCCGTCTGAGATTGCCGCGACCCTTTATGCTCAGGCGTCCAGTCGGCTCGATACGTCGCGTCTCCTGTTCATTGATGATGAGAGCGAGCTTCCGGTTGTCGACCGTTTAGGACTTGCCTCTGATGCCGAGGACTTTATCCGTATCTGTTCGGGCTTGGGTCTTGAGATGTCCGAGCGTACGGCCCATCGTATTTTGGCAGGGCAGATTAAGCCCGTTCGCGGTGTGACCGCGCGTCTGCTGCGCGAGCGTGATTCGTCCTCGCATGCGCCGGCTCCTGTCGATCTCGCGAAGGATCGTCGCGGGCTACGTATTGCCAAGGATGACATGGCACAGTTTTCGCGTGCTGTGGAGCGCGACTTTAATGACCTTGCCGCCCGGTACTATCTCAACCTTTGCGGCGACCCAAAGATTCGTGTTTCGCGTGATCGAATCACTGTGACTTTCGATCTTGCCAAAGAGGAATAGTGCCTTTACCGAGTCCACTCGGTACGATACAGTTATTGCAGTTAAAACGTACTTTTAAACGCAGGAGTTTCTTCATGGATTGCCTGAAGGTATCAAGCAAATCATCGCCCGCGTCCGTTGCCGGCGCCATCGCCGGCATGGTCAAGGATGGTGTACCCGTCAACATCCAGTGTGTCGGCGCCGGTGCCGTCAACCAGGCCATTAAGGCCGTGGCTATCGCGCGCGGTTTTTTGATTCCAACTGGTTTTGATATTTCCTGCGCGCCCGTGTTCTCCGACATCCTCATTAACGGGGAGTCGCGCACGGCCATCCGCCTTTCTATCTACGTTCACCAGATCAATCGATCTGCTATGGATAACGTCGTCATGGATGACGTTAAGCCTGTGGCATAGCTTCTGCTTGCCTCGTTTCGCTCCCCATCGTTAGGACTTATGCACATGGACCAGCGTTCCGTACGCGATATTCTTGCCGGTAAAACCTACTTTATCCGCACATTTGGCTGCCAGATGAATCAGCACGACTCCGAGCGTGTGAGTGGCCTGCTTGATTCGTATGGCTGCCTCATGGCGCTCGATCCCGAGCATGCCGATATCGTTGTGTTCATGACGTGCTGTGTGCGCGAGGCTGCCGATACGCGCCTGTACGGTCAGTGCAATTCCTGCAAAAGCCTGCCGCCTTCGCCTTCGGGCAAGCGCGTGGTTGCCGTTGGTGGTTGCATCGCGCAGCGCGATGGCGAGGGTCTGCTCACCAACGTCGATAACGTCAATGTCATCTTTGGCACGCATTCCATCGCGCATGTGGCCGAGCTCATTGCCGAGGCGTTCCTGGACGGCAAGCGTCATATCCGCACCAATGAGCATGAGGATACGGATGCCTTGAGTATGCCGTGGCACCGTGAGACGCAGTATCACGCCTGGGTGCCCATCATGACGGGCTGCAATAATTTCTGCACCTATTGCATCGTGCCGTACGTGCGCGGTCGCGAAAAGAGTCGCCCCTTCGAGGAGATTGTCGACGAGGTGACCGGTTTGGTGCGCCAGGGCGTGCGTGAGATTACGCTGCTAGGCCAAAACGTTAATTCATATGGTCGCGATCTGTTTGGTAAGCCGCGTTTTGCCGATCTGCTGCGTGCCGTGGGCGATACGGGTGTGGAGCGCATCTTCTTTACGTCTTCGCATCCCAAGGATCTGTTGCCCGAGACCATCGACGCCATGGCCGAGACGCCTGCCGTTATGCCGCAGCTGCACTTGGCCGTCCAGTCAGGTTCGACGCGGATCCTCAAAGAGATGAATCGCCGTTATACACGCGAGGACTATTTGGGCCTGGTCGATCGCATTCGCAACCGTATGCCCGATATCGCGCTCTCGACCGACATTATCGTTGGCTTCCCGGGCGAGACTGAAGAAGACTTTGAGCAGACGCTCTCACTTGCCGAGACGGTCCGCTATGCTCAGGCCTATACCTTCATCTATTCCAAGCGCGCCGGTACCCCGGCCGCCGAGATTGACGATCCTACGCCGCATGAGGTTATTCTCGAGCGTTTCAACCGCCTGGTTAAGGTTATCGAGACCACAGCACACGAGTATAACCAGGGCGAGCTTCATACTGTGGTGCCGGCGCTCATTGAGGGAACGAGTAAAAAGAACGACGCGGTCCTGCTGGGCAAGAGTCCCAAGAATCAGACCGTGCATGCTCCTATCCCCGAGGGTTACAGCATCGATCAGCTTGTTGGCAAGATCGTTGATGTTGACGTTGACGTTGCCAAGACCTGGTATTTGTCCGGCTCCGTTGTGGGCGAGCCGCGCTAATGGTTTCTCCCGGGGCAGGTCTTTCCGCCGTTGCGATCGTCGGTCCGACGGCGGTTGGTAAGAGTGATGTTGCCGACCGTTTGGCCGCTCGTCTTTCGTCCGAAGTGCTGTCGTGCGATGCGATGCAAATCTATCGCGGCATGGACATCGGTACCGCAAAGATGGCGCCCGATGAGTGTACGGCGCCGCTGCGTCTCGTCGACATTGTAGAGCCGGGTGTGGCATATTCCGCTGCGCTTTATCAGGCTGACGCTCGCGCGCATGTTGAACGTCTCCTTGGTTCGCGTTGTCTGCCGGTTTTTTGCGGAGGTACGGGGCTGTATCTCAAGGCCGCCCTCGATGAGATGGACTTTCCCTCGGGTGAACTTGAGGACGATCGCCGTGTGGGCTATCAGGAGCTTGCCGAGCGTATTGGCGAGGAAGAACTGCATGCCCTGCTTGCCGAGCGCGACCCAGAATCGGCTGCTGTTATTCATCCCCATAACGTGCGCCGTGTGATTCGTGCGCTCGAGATGCATGATGATGGTATCTCCTATGCACAGCAAAAAAGTCAGTTTAGTGTTCCGCGCGAGCATTATCATGCTCTATGGTTTGGTCTGACGCGTAATCGTGAGGTGCTCTACGAGCGCATTAACCTGCGTGTCGATCTGATGTTTGAACAGGGTCTTGTTGATGAGGTTCGCGGTCTTATGGACCAGGGGCTGGGAGATGCCCTGACTTCGATGCAGGCAATTGGCTATAAAGAGATCATTGATGCTTTCAATGGCGTGATTTCTATGGATGAGGCTCGCGAACTCATCAAGATGCGTTCGCGTCGCTATGCCAAACGTCAGCTTTCGTGGTTTAAGCGCGATGACCGTATCGTGTGGTTTGATATGGACGAGTTTACGATCGATGAGGTCGTTGAGGACATCCTGCATCGTATTGAGGCTGCCTAATGGCCCGTTTCCCCCTTGTTCCCACAGCACCCGAGCCCGAGCGTGCCATATTAGTTGGTGTTGAGTGGCGCGACAATGCGTGGCCGCTCGATCGTTCGCTTGACGAGCTTGAGCGCCTGGCCCATACGGCTGGCGCCCAGTGTGTGGCGCGTTTGTCACAGCGTCTGGTTAAGCCGTATCCAAAATCGTTTATCGGTTCCGGTAAGGTTGAAGAGCTGTGCGGCCTGGTACATCGTATGGATGCCGATGTCGTTATTTTTGACGACGACCTGACGCCCTCGCAGCAATCCTATTTGGAGAAAGCCGTGGGCGAGCCGGTAAAGATTATCGATCGTACGGCACTGATCTTGGATATCTTTGGCCTTCATGCTCAGACGCGTGAGGGGCGCCTACAGGTACAGCTGGCACAGCTTCAATATCTGTTGCCCCGTCTGCGTGGCATGTGGAGTCATCTCGCCAAGGAACAGACGCGCGGCGGCATCGGCTCACGCTTTGGTCAGGGCGAAAGTCAGCTCGAGGTCGACCGTCGCCTCATTCGCAATAAGATTGCCGCGCTTCGTCGTGAGCTCAAGCAGGTTGAACAGCGTCGCGATGTCCAGTCCAAGAGCCGCATTGAGTCACCGGCGTTTCGCGTCGCGTTAGCCGGTTATACCAATGCCGGTAAATCGACGTTGCTCAATCGCCTGACCGGCTCTACGGTACTTTCGCAGGACAAGCTGTTTGCTACGCTCGACCCGACGACGCGTTCGTATCGCCTGCCCGGCGGTCGCGGCATGACGATTACCGATACCGTTGGCTTTATTCAAAAGCTACCGCATGGTCTCGTTGATGCCTTTAAGTCCACGCTGTCTGAGGTTCTTGGTGCCGATCTGATCCTTAAAGTTGTGGATGCCTCTGACGAGGACTACGAGCGCCAGCTCGAGGCAGTCGATCGCGTTCTTGACGAGATCGGTGCCGGCGAGCGTTTGACGCTTACGGTGTTCAATAAAATCGATCTTCTCGATAGCGTTGATCGATTGAGTTTCCGTCGTCGCTATCCCGAGGCCGTGCTGTTCTCGGCCCAGACGGGCGAGGGACTTGACGATCTCGTCGACCGTATTGCTCGTGAGGCGGCTGCCACCGATGTGTTGCTCTCCGCTGATATCCCGTATCGCGAGGGCGCCCTCATCACGCTGGTGCATGAACAGGGAACCCTTTTGCACGAGGAATATCTTGAGGGCGGCGTTCGTATTGTTGCGAAGCTGCCGGCTCGTATCGCGCCGCGGCTCAAGCGTTATCGCACCGAGTAGACGAGCTCCAAAAAGCCCAGAATAATGGGCTGATGCAGTAGATAAAAGGGGAGTGCGTGACGTCCAAGGCTGGCGAGCGCCGGGATGGGATTGGCGTAGGCCCAGCTTGGGACGGTCTTATCGATTCCCTGCGCTATGTGTGCGGCGAAGTATCCTGCAAGATACATAAAGAAAAACGGGATGATGGGGTAGTAATCACCTGAGACAAACCCAGGGCTCGGAAATCCCAGCCACGCCAGGTGGGGGACAGGATAGATCGTTTTGGGGATACTCCAGGTGAGGGCGATCGCGTCGGAAATGTTGGTGTAAGCGCGCCGACGGCTGACCGCCAAACGCAAG